>NZ_JBWKCI010000003.1:0-702674 GCF_056436565.1 Streptomyces sp. NPDC043726 | reverse complement strand
GTCGGTCGTTGTCCCGACGGAACCCACCACGGTCATTGTCACGACGCTCGAAGGAACGGCCACCACGGTCGTTGTCCCGACGGAACCCACCACGGTCATTGTCACGACGCTCGAAGGAACGCTCACCGCGGTCGTTGTCCCGACGGAACCCACCACGGTCATTGTCACGACGCTCGAAGGAACGGCCACCACGGTCGTTGTCCCGACGGAACCCACCACGGTCGTTGTCACGACGCTCACGGCGCTCGTACGACGAGGAGGACTCGGCGCGCTCCGTCTTCTCGACGTCCCGCGCCACCGGCTGCTCCGGTACGGCGATCTCCGCCGCGGCCTCGGCCACCGCCGCCGCCTGCGCCTCGGCCACCGCGGCCTCCGGGTCCTCGCCGCGCTCGCGGGCGACCCGGGCGACCAGCCGGTCGGCCTCCTCGCGCAGCTCGGCCGCGCGGCGCTGCGCCCGCTCCAGCTGCTTGGTGAGCTGGGAGACCTCACGCTCGGCCTGCTGCGCGGCGTTGCCCGCGGACTCGGCCTGCACCTCGGTCATCGAACGGGCGCCGGTGATCTCGGCGACCTCCGGGTCGAAGGCGGCACCGCCCTGGATGATGTGGCGCGAGGCGTCGACGCCCGCGTCCTCCATCAGCCGGAAGATCTGGCGGCGCTGGTGCGGCAGGGACAGCGAGACGACCGTGCCGGAGCGGCCCGCGCGAGCGGTACGGCCGGAGCGGTGCAGGTAGTCCTTGTGGTCACCGGCCGGGTCCACGTTGAGGACCAGGTCGATGCCGTCGACGTGGATGCCGCGGGCGGCGACGTCGGTGGCGACCAGCGCGTTGACGTAGCCGTCCTTGAAGTCGGCGAGCACGCGGGTACGGGCGCCCTGCGTCATGCCGCCGTGCAGCGCGTCGGCCTTCACACCGGCGTCCTGCAGCTGCTCGGCGATGCGGTCGGCGCCCAGCTGGGTGCGGACGAAGATGATCGTGCGGCCCTTGCGGGAGGCGATCGCGGCCGTGACCGGCGCCTTGTCCTTGGGCTTCACGATCAGAATGTGGTGCGACATGGTCGTGACGGCGCCCTGGGCGGCGTCGACCTCGTGCAGGACCGGGTCCGTGAGGTACCGGTCGACGAGGGTCTTGATCTCGTTCTCCATCGTCGCGGAGAACAGCATCCGCTGACCGCCCGCCGGAACCTGGTCCAGCAGCTCGGTGACCTCGGGCAGGAAGCCCAGGTCGGACATCTGGTCGGCCTCGTCGAGGACGGCGACCTGGACGTCCTCCAGGGAGCAGGCGCCGCGGTTGATGATGTCGCGCAGCCGGCCCGGGGTGGCGACCAGCACGTCGACACCGCGCTCGAGGGCGTAGATCTGGTTGCCCATGGACGTACCGCCGCAGACGACCTTCATCTTCAGGCCGAGCTGGTCGCCGTAGGGCTGGAGCGCGTCCGCGACCTGCATCGCGAGCTCACGGGTCGGGGTGAGGATGACCGCGCGCGGGCGGTGCTTCTCGGTACGACCGCCGGAGAGGCGGGCGAGGGTCGGCAGACCGAAGGAGAGGGTCTTGCCGGAGCCGGTGCGGCCACGGCCCAGGATGTCCTTGCCGGCCAGGG
The DNA here is from genome assembly GCF_056436565.1 of Streptomyces sp. NPDC043726. Classification (NCBI taxonomy): domain Bacteria; kingdom Bacillati; phylum Actinomycetota; class Actinomycetes; order Kitasatosporales; family Streptomycetaceae; genus Streptomyces; species Streptomyces sp. NPDC043726. Next base: position 701,078 of record NZ_JBWKCI010000003.1, on the reverse strand, counting down.
CGTCCGGGATGGTCGCGGCCTGGATCGGGAAGGGGGTCGTGACGCCGTTCTGCGCGAGCTTGCGCACCACGGGCTCGGGGAGGCCGAGATCCGCGAAGGTGATCTCGGGGGTGCTGGTCTCGTCGTTGGTCTCGTCGTTCTCGGGCACGACGACGTGATCAGTACTGGAAATGGACATGCGTATGCGAAACCTTCCGGAGTCTCGTCGGCACGCGCCCGTCAACTCCGTGATTTCGCAATACGACCGCCTCTATGCGGTCAGCCACGGCAAGGGAGAGAACGCGCCACACGGCGCGCTCTGCGTTGGCGCCGGGCAAATGGGATCAAACGATCTACCACCATACGCACTCTGCCCCGGTGAAGGCAAACCGAATCGGCTAGACGTAGGTCACACCTGAGCCCCCGCCTCCGGCGCCGGCTCCCGCTGGAACATCTGCGGCTCCGCCTCCCCGTGCGCCGAGGAGGACGGTTCCGCGACCGTCGGCTCGGGCGTGACCGTGGGCTCGGGCGGGGTCGGGGTGGGAGTGGGGTCCTCGGTGCGCGTCGGGGTCGGCGGGGCCTTCGTCGGCTCGGGCTGCTCCCCCGGCTTCTCGGTCTTCCCCGGCTTTCCGGGCGCAGCGGGACCGCCGCTGGGCTCGTCCGACGCGGACGCCGACGGAGACGCCGGCTTCCCGTCCTTGCCCTTGCGGCCCTTCCCGTCCTTCCTGCCGTCCTTCCCGCGCTTGCCGTCCGCCGCCGCGGCGCCGTACCCCGAGCCGCCGCCGGACACCGCCGAACCCCCGTCCGGCGCCTCCCCGCCGTGCCGCCCGGCGGAGTGCGACGGCTTCGCGCCCCCGGCGGGACCGTCGTCACCCACGCTCATACAACCGGCTGCTGCGGCGGCGGCCACGACCGTGGCGGCCAGACGGACAGGTACGGGCAAGGGGCGCACGGGCAGCCACCTCCGGTGGAGGATGAAGGAGTCAACCTGCCCAACTCCCGCCGCCCACAAGAGGACACGCGACCCGCATCAGCCAGGGCTCACCCGTACCCGAGTGCGTGCAGCCGCGCGTCATCGATCCCGAAGTGATGCGCGATCTCGTGCACCACCGTCACCTCGGTCTCCGCGACCACGTCCTCCCGCGACTCGCACATCCGCAGCGTCGGCCCCCGGTAGATCGTGATCCGGTCCGGCAGCACACCCGCGTACCACTCGCCGCGCTCCGTCAGCGGCGTCCCCTCGTACAGCCCGAGCAGCTCGGGATCGTCGGCGGGCGGCTCGTCCTCGACGAACACCGCCACGTTGTCCATGAGCCGCGTCAGCTCCGGCGGGATCCGGTCGAGCGCCTCGGCGACCAGTTCCTCGAACTCCTCGCGCGTCATCTCCAGCACAGGCCCATTGTCCGGCACGGGACGGCCGTACGAGAGCCGCCCGCACCCGGCATATCCGCCCGCGCACTTGGGCATACGGGACCAATGGCTCGCGTCCCCGCCGCAGTCCTGACCGTCGCCCACCGGATACGAAAGGCCCCGCGCACCCTGGCCCGCCACTACCGCGCCCGCCAGGCGCCCAGCACGATCCAGCTCGTCCCGCAGCCGCACCCGTGGAGCCGCGCCCTCGGCCTGATCACCGTCGTCCTGCTCGGCGCCTGGCTCGGCCTGCTGATCGTGGGCAACGTGCGCGTGTCCGTCGGCCCCATGAACACCACGATGACCCTGCGCCCGTCGGTCAGCGGCGGCACGAAGATCAACGTCTCCCCGCTCGGCGCGCTCGAGCTGGACAGCCATGTCGCGCCGGTCCGCCTCGACGTGAACGTCGACCAGCTGGACCCCGAGCGCGCCCAGGCCCTCGTCGACCACCCCGAGCGCCTCTCCGGCCTCCAGGAGGAGGTCGCCCAGGACGTCGCCGACGGCACCCTCGACCTCGCCGTACGCTCCTGCGTCGCCGTCGTCGCCGGGGCTACGGCACTCGGCCTCGCCGTCTACCGCCGACCCCGGCGCGCCCTCGCGGCGGGCGGCCTGGCCCTGACCCTGCTGGCGGCCTCCGGCGGCACCGCAGCGGCGACCTGGAACCCGAACTCCGTCCTGGAACCCAAGTTCTCCGGCCTGCTGTCCTCCGCGCCCTCCCTGGTCGGCGACGCGCGCAGCATCGTCACCGAATTCGACGTCTACCAGAAGGAGTTGGCGCGGCTGGTGACGAACGTGACGAAGCTCTACGACGCCACGTCCACGCTGCCGGTCTACCAGCCCGACCCGACGACGATCCGGGTCCTGCACGTCTCGGACATCCACCTCAACCCGGCGAGCTGGAAGATCATCGCCTCGCTGGTGGAGCAGTACCAGGTCAATGTGATCGTCGACTCCGGCGACACGATGGACCACGGTACGGCGGCGGAGAACGGCTTCCTGGACCCGATCGAGGACCTGGGAGCGCCGTACGTGTGGGTCCGGGGCAACCACGACTCGATGATCACCCAGCGGTATCTGGAGGATCTCGACAACGTGCACGTCCTGGACGAGGGCCGGGCCCGGACCGTGGCCGGCCTGCGCTTCGCCGGGATCGGCGATCCGCAGTTCACCCCCGACCGCACGAACAAGAACGGCGCCGAGGCCTCCCAGGAGCTGGCCGGCGCACGCCTCGCCTCGGCCCTGCGCGACCAGCGGGCGGCGGGCACCCCGGTGGACGTGGCGATCGCCCATGAACCGTCGGCGGCGCGCGAGGTGGACGGCGAGGTGCCGCTGGTCCTGTCGGGCCATCTGCACCACGACGAGATGGAGGTCCTGGAGCGGGGGACGCGCCTGCGCATCGAGGGGTCGACGGGCGGCAGCGGCCTGCGGGCGATCGAGGGCAAGTACCCGGACCCGATCGAGACCTCGATCCTGTACTTCGACCGCGACAGCCAGCGCCTCCAGGCCTGGGACGAGATCGAACTGGGCGGTCTGGGGCTCACCACGGCCGAGGTCAGCCGCCACATCCCGGAGGAGAACCAACCGGGCGGAAGCAGCCCCCCGTCCCCCTCCCCGTAAACCGTTTTGGCGATCCCTCCCGCCATCCCATATGCTTCTCACGTCCCCGACGCGCTGAGAAGCGCCCAGGCGGGCCGATAGCCCTCATCGTCTAGCGGCCTAGGACGCCGCCCTTTCAAGGCGGTAGCACGGGTTCGAATCCCGTTGGGGGCACGCAAAACCGTGTGCGACACTAGTGGTCGCCCACAAAGCTTGGTCCTGTGGAGCAGTTTGGAGTGCTCGCCACCCTGTCAAGGTGGAGGCCGCGGGTTCAAATCCCGTCAGGACCGCTGAAGCTTCCCCGGAAGCTTCGTGGCTGGGTAGCTCAGTTGGTACGAGCGATCGCCTGAAAAGCGATAGGTCGCCGGTTCGACCCCGGCCCCAGCCACAACCCAAAGGCCCCGACCACCCGGTCGGGGCCTTTGATCTTTCTCCCCCACTCCGTCTGCGCACCTCGGTGCAACGCTCTGACCTGCTCCGGCGCCGCGGGCAAAAGCGTTCGCCAGGATTTTGGCCGGGATGAGATCCTGGATCGCGTATGTCTACGCACTCTGCCCCCGCCCTCGGCGCCCTCGCCTCCCGTCTGACCGAGTTGTCGTTGCGCGACGCGCACCGGCTCGGGCGGCGGCTCGAGGGTGCGCGCAAGATCCGTAAGCCGGAGGCCCGCGAGGCCGTGCTCGGCGAGATCGACGCCGAGGTCGCCAGGGCCGAGGAGCGGATGGGGGAGCGGCGCGCTCGGGTCCCGGCCGTCAGCTATCCCGAGCAGCTGCCCGTCAGCCAGAAGAAGGACGACATCGCGGCCGCCATCCGCGATCACCAGGTCGTCATCGTCGCCGGTGAGACCGGTTCGGGTAAAACCACCCAGATCCCGAAGATCTGCCTCGAGCTCGGCCGTGGTGTGCGCGGCATGATCGGGCACACCCAGCCCCGCCGGATCGCCGCCCGCACCGTCGCGGAGCGGGTGGCGGACGAGATGAACACCCCCCTCGGCGAGGCCGTCGGCTGGAAGGTGCGGTTCACCGACCAGGTCAACCCGGACGCCACCTTCATCAAGCTGATGACCGACGGCATCCTGCTCGCCGAGATCCAGACCGACCGCGAGCTGCGCGCCTACGACACGATCATCATCGACGAGGCCCACGAGCGGTCCCTCAACATCGACTTCCTGCTTGGCTACCTGGCGCAGTTGCTGCCCAAGCGGCCCGACCTCAAGGTCGTCATCACCTCCGCCACCATCGACCCCGAGCGGTTCTCCCGGCACTTCGGCGACGCCCCGATCATCGAGGTCAGCGGACGTACGTACCCCGTCGAGGTGCGCTACCGCCCGCTCCTCGAAGAGGACTCCGACGACGCCGACCGCGACCAGATCACCGCCATCTGCGACGCCGTGGAGGAACTGCAGGCCGAGGGCAAGGGCGACATCCTGGTCTTCCTCTCCGGCGAGCGGGAGATCCGGGACACCGCCGACGCGCTGGAGAAGAAGCGGTACCGCTTCACCGAGGTGCTGCCCCTCTACGCCCGGCTCTCCCACGCCGAGCAGCACCGCGTCTTCCAGCCCCACACCGGCCGCAGGATCGTTCTGGCGACCAACGTCGCCGAGACCTCGCTGACCGTCCCCGGGATCAAGTACGTCATCGACCCCGGCTTCGCCCGGATCAGCCGGTACAGCCACCGCACCAAGGTGCAGCGGCTCCCCATCGAGGCGATCTCGCAGGCCAGCGCCAACCAGCGCAAGGGCCGTTGCGGTCGTACGAGTGACGGTGTCTGCATCCGGCTGTACTCCGAGGACGACTTCCTCGCCCGGCCCGAGTTCACCGACGCCGAGATCCTGCGCACCAACCTCGCCTCCGTCATCCTCCAGATGACCGCGGCCGGCCTCGGCGACATCGAGAAGTTCCCCTTCATCGACCCGCCGGACCACCGCAACATCCGCGACGGCGTCCAACTGCTGCAGGAACTGGGCGCGTTGGACCCCACGCAGAAGGACGTACGCAAGCGGCTCACCGACACCGGCCGCAAGCTCGCCCAGCTGCCCGTCGACCCCCGCCTCGCCCGGATGGTCCTGGAGGCCGACAGGAACGGCTGTGTCCGCGAGGTCATGGTCATAGCCGCCGCGCTCTCCATCCAGGACCCGCGCGAGCGCCCCGCCGACAAGCAGGCCCAGGCTGACCAGCAGCACGCCCGCTTCAAGGACGAGACCAGCGACTTCCTCGCCTACCTCAACCTCTGGCGCTATGTCCGCGAGCAGCAGAAGGAACGCGGGTCCAGCTCCTTCCGCCGGATGTGCAAGCAGGAGTACCTGAACTTCCTGCGCATCCGTGAGTGGCAGGACATCTACGTCCAGCTCAGGACCGTCGCCAAGCAGATGGGCATCCACCTCAACGAGGAGGACGCCCCCGGCGACCGCATCCATGTCTCCCTCCTCGCCGGCCTGCTCTCCCACATCGGGATGAAGGACGTCAAGGACGGCAACAAGAACGAGTACCTCGGCGCCCGCAACGCCAAGTTCGCGATCTTCCCGGGCTCCTCCCTGTTCAAGAAGACCCCGCGCTTCGTGATGTCCGCCGAGCTGGTGGAGACCTCCCGGCTCTGGGCCCGCGTCAACGCGAAGATCGAGCCCGAGTGGGTCGAGCCGCTCGCCGGGCACCTCATCAAGCGCACCTACTCCGAGCCGCACTGGGAGAAGGACCAGGCCGCGGTGATGGCGTACGAGAAGGTCACGCTGTACGGCGTCCCGATCGTCGCCCAGCGGAAGGTCAATTACGGCCGGATCGACCCGGAGGTCAGCCGCGAGCTGTTCATCCGCAACGCCCTCGTGGAGGGCGACTGGCGCACGCACCACAAGTTCTTCGCCGACAACCGCAAGCTGCTGAGCGAGGTCGAGGAGCTCGAACACCGCGCGCGGCGCCGGGACATCGTCGTGGACGACGACACGCTCTTCGACTTCTACGACCAGCGGGTGCCCGAACACGTCGTCTCCGGCACCCACTTCGACTCCTGGTGGAAGCGGAAGCGGCAGGAGCGGCCGGAGTTCCTGGACTTCGAGCGGGAGATGCTCATCCGGGAGTCGGCGGAGGCGGTCACCAAGGCCGACTATCCCGACTCCTGGCGGCAGGGTCAGCTGAAGTTCCGGGTGACCTACCAGTTCGAGCCGGGCGCGGACGCGGACGGTGTGACGGTCCACGTCCCCCTCCAGGTGCTCAACCAGGTCACGGACGAGGGCTTCGACTGGCAGATCCCGGGGCTCAGGGAAGAAGTGGTCACCGAGCTGATCCGCTCGCTGCCCAAGCCGATCCGCCGCAACTACGTGCCGGCGCCGAACTTCGCGCAGCGGTTCCTCGCCACGGCCGTCCCGCTCCAGGAGCCGCTGACGGTCACCATGGCCCGTGAGCTCAAGCGGATGGTCGGCGTGCCCTTCGAGGCCGAGGACTTCGACTGGACGAAGGTCCCGGACCATCTGCGGATCACCTTCCGGATCGTCGACGAGCGGCGACGCAAGCTGGCCGAGGACAAGGACCTGGAGGCGCTGAAGCTCCGCCTGAAGCCGAAGGCGCGCCAGGCGCTGTCCCAGGCCGCCGCGGCCACCGCGTCCCGGGAGGGCGGCGAGTCCCTGGAGCGCAAGGGCCTGACGGACTGGTCGATCGGCACGTTGACGCGGGTCTTCGAGACGCGGCGGGCGGGTCAGCCGGTGAAGGCGTACCCGGCGCTGGTGGACGACGGCGACACGGTCTCCGTACGCCTCTTCGACACGGAGGCGGAGCAGGCGGAGGCGATGTGGAAGGGCACGCGCCGCCTGATCCTGCGGAACATCCCGGTCAACCCCGCGAAGTTCGCGTCCGAGAAGCTGACGAACGCCCAGAAGCTGGCGCTGTCGGCGAACCCGCACGGTTCGATCCAGGCGCTGTTCGACGACTGCGCGATGGCGGCGGCGGACAAGCTGATCGGTGACTTCGGCGGACCGGCGTGGGACGAGGAGTCGTACCGGAAGCTGTACGACAAGGTGCGCGCCGAGATCGTGGACACCACGGTCCGTGCGGTCGGGCAGGTGCAGCAGGTGCTGGCCGCCTGGCAGGCCTGTGAGCGCCGTCTGAAGGCCGTACAGAGCCCGGCGCTGCTGGCGAACCTGACGGACGTCCGCAAGCAGCTCAACGCGCTGGTGAAGCCCGGCTTCGTCACGGGCACCGGCATTCGGCGGCTGCCGGACCTGATGCGGTACCTGGTGGCGGCGGACCGGCGGCTCCAGCAGATGCCGACGAACGTCCAGCGGGACACCACCCGTATGGAGAAGGTCCATGAGATGCAGGACGAGTACGCCTGGCTGCTGGAGCAGATGCCGCAGGGCCGTCCGGTCCCGCAGCAGGTTCTCGACGTCCGCTGGATGATCGAGGAGCTCCGGGTCAGCTATTTCGCGCACGCGCTCGGCACCGCGTACCCGGTCTCGGACAAGCGGATCGTGAAGACGATCGACACGCTGGCACCGTGACGGATCCTGTACGGAGGGTGAGTTCGACCAGGACACCCACCCTCCTGTACAGTCTCTTCTCGCAGCGCAACGCAGCAATAAGCGCCGCGAAACCTGGTCCTGTGGAGCAGTTTGGAGTGCTCGCCACCCTGTCAAGGTGGAGGCCGCGGGTTCAAATCCCGTCAGGACCGCATAGATCGAAGAAGGCCCGCACCCATCCGGTGTGGGCCTTCTTCGTGTGTGGGCCTGCTTCATCCAGGCGAGGGGGTCTGGGGGCCGCAGGCCCCCAGGGGGCGGCAGACCCCCAGGGGGCAGCCGAACCGGCGGCGCCGCTCGCCGTCTTGACGGCGTCACATTCGCTCGGTACCCAGAAACCAGGGCCCCTTCTCCGTAGGGCCCTGGAGGTGGCGTATGGCGGCTTCGGCTAGGCACGAGACGCGGGCGTTGCTCCGCGCGCATCTGGCGGCCGCTTCCTCCTACCGGCATCTCACTCGGCACTGTCCGATCTGTCATCAGCTCCTGCGGCTCGCCATGGACTCCGCGCCGCCCCCTACGGAGCCCGCCGAGGACGAGTCCGCCCAGGACGAGAGTCCCTCGCCCGCGTGACCCTCGCCGGCCCCAACACCCGTACGCGCGTGGGACGCTGGAACGCGTGCTTCCACTAGCGCACATACGCCAGGGGCAACAAGCTCCCTGGCATGTGACGGGTGTCACCGCATGAGTTTCCGGAACCGCGGTACTTACACCCCGCCTACAACTGGTCAATTTAATATGTGCAATTGCACCCCCCATGAGGGTGCGTCCACAGGAGATCCGACACCCCTCCCCAGGCTCCGACAAGGCCACACACAGAGCCCTCGCCAAGCATGGGTTCCGCACACAAAAAAGATCGCGCTGGACCCGGCGGAGTCCAGCGCGATCCACGACACACCCTGTCAGTTGCCTGAAGCCTTGGGCGTGGGTCCTGTTGGGGCAGGACCCGCGTCGCTTGGAGCTGTGGGTTCCGAACGCCTCGGCACGTTGGGGGACCTGCCGAAATGCCCGGTTATGAAGTTGTTCAGGCCTCGCTGCGCTGCTGCGGGATGCCCGCGAGCAGAGCGCGGACCTCGGCCTCGCGGTAACGGCGGTGCCCGCCGAGCGTACGGATGGACGTGAGCTTTCCGGCCTTCGCCCACCGCGTGACCGTCTTGGGGTCGACGCGGAACATGGTGGCGACCTCAGCCGGGGTCAGCAGCGGCTCGGCATCAGGGGTGCGAGCGGTCATGAGCGGCCTCCTCGGGAGAACCGAACCTTCTCGGTTCTTTCCTCTAAATTCTGCACCTTGACCCGCGTTGCCCGAAATGGCGGACGCGAGTCGAGTCGGTTATAGGACGAACGGCTTGTCCTCGGCACTACAACTACACCATCTGTCCAGCCGCGTCGGCCAAACCGATGGAATTGCCCCTCCAGGTGTTCATCAGCGACGGAAGCCGATGGACCATGCCATAGCGGACAGTCACGCCACTGTGACGATCAGTCACAGGGCGATCAGGAGTCACCAGACCCCCCAAAGCGTGCAATGCGAGCGGAGTCCTCCCCGGACTCCTTGTCCTATTTTGGCATGAGGGAGGGCAAGAGACGCAAGGGCCGCGTAAGTGCGGTCCATCACGCTTGACACACCTTGGGGCGAACGCCCGGATCGGGTCCTACGTCCCATGTTGACGAAACTTCAGGAACGTCAGGCGTGTCAGAAGGAGGACGAAACCCCAAAACGGGCGTCTGGTCAAACGTCAGTTCGTGACCTGACCCACAGTGACGCGCGCCACATGGCGGCTAGTTGGCCGAGCGCCGGTCCCGGACCGACCGCCAGCGCTCCACCAGCCGGCCGTACGCCACACCCGCCGCCGTCCCGTCCCCGGAGCGCAGCGCAGCGATGCCCTCGGCCACGTCCGCGGCCGAGTGGTCGTCCTCCAGCTCACCGGCCGGCAGGACATGCACCAGGCCGCCGTAGTCCAGCTCGACCCGGGACCGCGGATGGAACTCCTCCAGCCAGCGCCCCACGTCCACCAGGCCGTCGATGAGCGGCCCTTCGTCGATCGTGTCCTTCAGCGTCCGCAGCGCCCGCGCCACCCGGCGCCGCGCCTCCACCATCGGCGTCCGGTAGCGCAGCAGCGGGGGGACCTCGCCGGTGCCCTTCTCGTAGCGCCGCTCCTCGTCCGAGACCAGCACGAACCAGTGCAGCGGCACCTGCCACGTCGAGGTGCGGATCCAGGGCCGGGCGTCCGGATTGCGCTCCAGCCACCGCTCGTAGTCCTGCGTCGCCTGCCGCCGTACGACGGGCGGCAGGACCGCGTCGAGGACCGACGCCGGAAGCTCCTCGGCCAGATCGCCGAGCGCCTGCCAGCCGCGCAGCCGGGTACGCCACGGGCAGACGCAGACCACGCCGTCCACCGTCAGCACGAAGGCGTCCGGGCTCTCGTGCACGGGCACCGGGACCGGCGGGGTGGGCAGCAAGTCGGCGAGGGCACGACGCAGTTCGTCCTGGTACGAGGGCCGGTCGGCGCGGCGGGCGTAGCGCGCCCAGTGGCTGCGCTCGGGTTCGGGGAAGGCGGCCAGCGGCTCGTACACGCGCAAGTAGGTCGCGTACGGGACGATCACCGAGGACACCTTGGGCACGCCTGCTCCATCCCCCGCCGTCTGCCAGGAAAACCTGAGAAACCCGCTCACAAAGCCACGGGAAAACTATGCAAATCGTCGCACGGGGGTACTCCGGGAGTAGGTGATCCTGAGCACGTCGAGGTGGCGGCGAGCCCCAGGCTCTAATCTCGTGCTCACAGTTCCCGCCACCCGCACGGGAGCTGCTCCCAACCGCCGCTACTTACCCAGGAGTCACCACAGTGACCGACGTAACCGGCGCACCTGCTGATGTACTGCACACCCTGTTCCAGACGGAGCAGGGCGGTCATGAGCAAGTAGTGCTCTGCCAGGACCGCGCCAGCGGCCTCAAGGCCGTCATCGCCATCCACAACACCGCGCTGGGCCCCGCCCTCGGCGGTACGCGCTTCTACCCGTACGCGACCGAGGCGGAGGCCGTCGCCGACGCCCTGAACCTCGCGCGCGGGATGTCGTACAAGAACGCCATGGCCGGTCTCGACCACGGCGGCGGCAAGGCCGTGATCATCGGCGACCCGGAGAAGATCAAGACCGAGGAGCTGCTGCTGGCCTACGGCCGGTTCGTGGCCTCCCTCGGCGGCCGGTACGTCACCGCCTGCGACGTCGGCACGTACGTCGCCGACATGGACGTCGTCGCCCGCGAGTGCCGCTGGACCACCGGCCGCTCCCCGGAGAACGGCGGCGCCGGCGACTCCTCCGTGCTCACCGCTTTCGGCGTCTACCAGGGCATGCGGGCCTCCGCCCAGCACCTGTGGGGCGACCCGTCGCTGCGCGGCCGCAAGGTCGGCATCGCCGGCGTCGGCAAGGTCGGCCACCACCTGGTGGAGCACCTGCGTGCCGAGGGCGCCGAGGTCGTCATCACGGACGTGCGCGAGCAGGCCGTAGGCCGGATCCTCGCGGCGCACCCGGAGGGCGTGACGGCCGTCGCCGACACCGCGACCCTGATCCGCGTCGAGGGCCTCGACATCTACGCCCCCTGCGCGCTCGGTGGCGCCCTCAACGACGACACCGTGCCCGCGCTCACCGCGAAGATCGTCTGCGGTGCCGCCAACAACCAGCTCGCCCACCCGGGCGTGGAGAAGGACCTCGCCGACCGCGGGATCCTCTACGCGCCCGACTACGTGGTGAACGCCGGCGGTGTCATCCAGGTCGCCGACGAGCTGCACGGCTTCGACTTCGAGCGGTGCAAGGCCAAGGCGGCCAGGATCTACGACACCACGCTGGCCATATTCGCACGTGCGAAGGCGGACGGGATCCCTCCGGCCGCGGCCGCCGACCGGATCGCCGAACAGCGGATGCACGAGGCCGCCGCGGCGCGCCGGGCGCACTGATCCACGAAGGGCCCCGAATTTGACCGGTACCCGCTGGTGGGCACTTAGAGAGAACTCTCACTTCTACCGGCGGGTCGACCGGCGATAAGTGGTTAAAATCGCCGTTGACCAGCGAGGACGGGGCACCTCGAAGGTCCTGTGCACACGCGCGTGCTGCGGGCGACGTACCGTATGGGCGCGGGCTCAGGTACCGTGGAAGCCCTACGGACCGGTCTCTCTGCGGAGAGCCCGTTTCAGATCATGAACGCGTGTCGAGACTCTGGGGCCGTCGAGCCCCGTCACCGAGGGGGTCGAGCCATGGGGCGCGGCCGGGCCAAGGCCAAGCAGACGAAGGTCGCCCGCCAGCTGAAGTACAACAGCGGCGGGACTGACCTGTCGCGTCTGGCCAGTGAGCTGGGCGCTTCGACTTCGAGCCAGCCGCCGAACGGCGAGCCGTTCGAGGACGACGAGGACGAAGACGACCCGTACGCCCAGTACGCGGATCTCTACAACGACGACGACGAGGACGAGGACGAAGAGTCCGGTCCCACGTCGCAGCGTCGCGGCGCTTGACGTAGCTCGCTTCGCGGTTTCCGTCACGACTGCACTTCACCCGGTCCGGGGCCTCGGCACTGGACCGGGTTTCGTGCTGCCTGTCAGGCGTAGTCACTCACCAGCGCGGCACCTTCGGTGTGCTCACCCCGGTCCGTGATCTCACCCGCGACCCAGGCCTCGACCCCGCGGTCGGCCAGGGTCGCCAGAGCCACGTCCGTGGACTCCTCGGGCACGATCGCGATCATGCCGACGCCCATGTTGAGGGTCTTCTCCAGCTCCAGGCGCTCGACCGATCCCGTCTTCCCGACGAGGTCGAACACGGGAGCGGGGGTCCAGGTGGAGCGGTCCACGATCGCGTGCAGCTCGTCCGGGATCACGCGGGCCAGGTTGGCGGCGAGTCCGCCGCCGGTGATGTGCGAGAAGGCGTGCACATCGGTGGTCCGGGTCAGCGCCAGACAGTCCAGCGAGTAGATCTTGGTCGGCTCCAGCAGCTCCTCGCCGAGGGTGCGGCCGAACTCCTCGATCCGCGCGTCCAGGGCCAGGCCGGCCTGGTTCAGCAGGACGTGGCGGACCAGCGAGTACCCGTTCGAGTGAAGACCGGAGGCCGCCATGGCGATCACGGTGTCACCCTTACGGATGCGATCCGGGCCGAGCAGCCGGTCGGCCTCCACGACGCCCGTACCGGCGCCGGCGACGTCGAAGTCGTCCGGGCCCAGCAGGCCGGGGTGCTCGGCCGTCTCGCCGCCGACCAGGGCGCAGCCGGCGAGCACACAGCCCTCGGCGATGCCCTTCACGATGGCGGCGACCCGCTCGGGGTGGACCTTGCCGACGCAGATGTAGTCGGTCATGAACAGCGGCTCGGCGCCGCACACCACGATGTCGTCCATCACCATCGCGACCAGGTCGTGGCCGATGGTGTCGTAGACGCCCAGCTGGCGCGCGATGTCGACCTTGGTGCCGACGCCGTCCGTGGCGGAGGCGAGCAGCGGGCGCTCGTAGCCCTTGAGGGCGGAGGCGTCGAAGAGGCCGGCGAACCCGCCGAGGCCGCCGAGGACCTCGGGGCGCTGCGTCTTCTTCACCCACTCCTTCATCAGCTCGACGGCGCGGTCGCCCGCTTCGATGTCGACGCCCGCGGCTGCGTAGCTGGCACCAGTGGTCTCAGACATGGGGTGAGAACTTTCGTGTCGTACGGCAGAACTTAGGGGCGACGGATCGCGTCGGCCGCGGCCGTGGCGGCGGGCCCTGCGGCCAGCTCGGTCTCCAGGAGCTGCTTGCCGAGCAGCTCGGGGTCCGGGAGCTCCATCGGGTACTCGCCGTCGAAGCAGGCGCGGCAGAGGTTCGGCTTGGCGATGGTGGTCGCCTCGATCATGCCGTCGATGGAGATGTACGCCAGGGAGTCGGCGCCCAGCGAGGTGCCGATCTCGTCGATCGTCATGCCGTTGGCGATGAGCTCCGCGCGGGTCGCGAAGTCGATGCCGAAGAAGCAGGGCCACTTCACGGGCGGCGAGGAGATCCGGATGTGGACCTCGGCCGCGCCGGCCTCGCGGAGCATGCGGACCAGGGCCCGCTGGGTGTTGCCGCGCACGATGGAGTCGTCGACGACGACCAGGCGCTTGCCCTTGATGACTTCCTTCAGCGGGTTCAGCTTCAGGCGGATACCGAGCTGCCGGATGGTCTGCGAGGGCTGGATGAACGTACGGCCGACGTACGCGTTCTTCACCAGGCCGGCGCCGAACGGGATGCCGGAGGCCTCCGCGTAGCCGATCGCGGCCGGGGTGCCGGATTCCGGGGTCGCTATGACCAGGTCGGCCTCGACCGGGGCTTCCTTCGCGAGCTTGCGGCCCATCTCCACGCGGGAGAGGTACACGTTCCGGCCGGCGATGTCGGTGTCCGGGCGGGCGAGATAGACGTACTCGAAGACACAGCCCTTGGGCTTCGCTTCCGCGAATCGGGAGGTGCGCAGGCCGTTCTCGTCGATGGCCACGAACTCGCCCGGCTCGATCTCGCGGACGAAGCTGGCGCCGCAGATGTCGAGGGCGGCGGACTCCGAGGCGACCACCCAGCCGCGCTCCAGACGGCCGAGGACCAGCGGGCGGATGCCCTGCGGGTCGCGGCCGGCGTAGAGGGTGTGCTCGTCCATGAAGACCAGCGAGAAGGCGCCCCGGACCTGCGGGAGGATCCGGTGGGCGGCCTCCTCGATGGTCAGCGGCTTGCCGTCCTCGTCGACCTGGGCCGCGAGCAGCGCGGTCAGCAGGTCGGTGTCGTTGGTCGCCGCCACACGCGGGCTGCGGCCCTCCTGCTTGGGCAGGTCGGCGACCATCTCGGCGAGCTGGGCGGTGTTGACGAGGTTGCCGTTGTGGCCGAGCGCGATGGAGCCGTGCGCGGTGGCGCGGAACGTCGGCTGGGCGTTCTCCCACACGGAGGCCCCGGTGGTCGAGTAGCGGGCGTGTCCGACCGCGATATGACCCTGGAGCGAACCGAGAGAGGTCTCGTCGAAGACCTGGGACACAAGGCCCATGTCCTTGAAGACGAGGATCTGGGAGCCGTTGCTGACCGCGATTCCCGCGGATTCCTGGCCCCGATGCTGGAGGGCGTAGAGCCCGAAGTACGTGAGCTTTGCGACCTCTTCGCCCGGAGCCCAGACACCGAAGACGCCACACGCGTCCTGGGGGCCTTTCTCGCCGGGGAGCAGATCGTGATTGAGTCGACCGTCACCACGTGGCACGGCTCCGAGTGTAGGCGAGATCGACCACTGGTCCGAATTCGTGGAGAGTGGGCTTTCTTACTTCGCCGATGGCTTCGCACGGGCGACGAGACCGTCCCCGGAGGCCGCCGTGAGGGTCAGCTCCTGGTCTTTCTGCTGGTAGGACACCTTGCCGGCCAGGATCTCGGTCAGCTCCCGCTCCGCCTTCATCACCGGGCCCTCGCAGAGCATGCGGGTGGTCGACAGCGGCCCGAACCGGATCGTGCCGTCCTTGACGGTCGCCTTGCCCCGGAAGTTGTTGCAGCCGAGGTTGCCGCTCACGGAGCCGTCCTCGGACAGGGTGAGGTGGGGCTTTGCGCCCTCGGGCAGGGACTGGGCCGTGGCGTCGTCGCCCTTGCCGGAGAGCAGGGTGTCGACGGTCCACTTCGTGCCCTGAAGGGCGGGCTCGGGCTCCGCGCCCTTCGCCGGTCCCTCGGTCAGGGTCATGGAGTCGCCGTCGCCCCTGGTCAGAGTGAGGGTCTTGGTGCCGTCGCGGTCCTCGATCGCGGCCTTGAGGGTGCCGGTGAAGACACTCTGGAAGCGCTCCTCGAACTCCTGTACGGGTCCGGGGCAGCCCATAGCGGTGGAGAAGAGGTCGGTGATCTTCACGGTGTCGCCGTCGATCTCGACATCGGCGCCGAAGTCGTTGCAGCCCACCGAGCCGCCGGACTCTCCGCCGCCTTCGTCCGGCTTGGTGGTGCCGGGCTTGAAGACGATGTGCGCCTGGTCGACCCGGAACCGCTTGTCCTCGGTCGGCAGCTCGTACGTCTTGCCGTCGACGGTGACCTTCCGGGGCACCCAGCGGGTGTCCGCGATGTCGGCGGCCTTGGTGCTCCTGGTGGTCTTCCCGCCGTCTCCGACCGAGCCGCTGTCACTGCCCGACTCCGTGCCGCAGGCGGCCAGGACGGCGGTGCCGGCCAGGGCCGCGGCGGCGTACTTCACACTTGTCGTCCGCTTCATGTCCCTTGGACGCACGAGGCGGGTGTTGGGTTCGGGGTCGTTATCGGTCCGTTGTGTCGTCAGGCCATCAGGGGCAGCAACGCGCCGAGATCGGCCCGCTCCCCGCTCGAACTGACCTTCGCCTCCTGGAGGGCGTCCTTCCACTCCAGCCGCCCGGTGGCGAGCCGGATCCAGGTCAGCGGGTCGGTCTCGACGACGTTCGGCGGGGTGCCGCGGGTGTGCCGGGGGCCCTCGACGCACTGCACCACGGCGTACGGCGGGATCCGCACCTCGGTCGAGCCCCCGGGCGCCTTCACGGCGAGCGCGTCGGCGAGCAGCCGGGTGCAGGCGGCCAGGGCCTGGCGGTCGTACGGCACCTCCAGACCCGGTACGGCGGCGTTCAGGTCGTCGGTGTGGACGACGAGTTCGACGGCACGGGTGACGAGGTAGTCGGCGAGCGGCAGGGCACCGGCGTTGGTGTCCAGCAGCCGGGTGCCCGGGTGGGTGTCGAGCTGCTCCTCGAGGGCGCGCGCGATGTCCGCGAGGTAGCCGTCGAGGTCGGGATGGTCCCGGACGAGCGTCCTGGTGAACTCGTCGATGGCCGAGGAGCTGGCGGAGGTCGCGAACGGCCAGTCCAGCAGCACGGCGTCCGGCCGTGCCGGCTCGGGCTTGTCGAGGGCCCGCCCGATGGCCGTCAGCGCCATCCCGATGTGCGCGACCAACTCCCGCACGGTCCACTCCCCGAGCCGCGTCGGCAGCGCCAACTGGTCGGGCGTGAGCCCGCGTACGGCGTCTTGGACGTGCGTGAACTGGCCCAGGACCGCGGTGCGGATCTTCGCTGGGTCGTAGCTGCGGGTGCGCTTCTTGGCCGGAGGCATGCGGTCAAGCGTAGGTGCGGTGGACATGGCGAGGCCCCCGCCCGGCGGAACGGACGGGGGCCTCGCACGGCTCGGTTACGCCAGCAGCGACGGGATCGTCGCCTCGTGCACCTCGCGCAGCTCCTCCAGGGTGAGGGCGAACTCGCCCTGGACGTCGACGGTGTCGCCGTCGACCACGCCGATGCGGGTGACCGGGAGGCCCCGGGCGCCGCACATGTCGTTGAAGCGGACCTCCTCCGAGCGCGGGACGGCGACGACCGCGCGGCCCGCCGACTCCGAGAAGAGGAAGGTGAAGGCGTCCAGACCGTCGGGGACGATCAGGCGGGCGCCCTTGCCGCCGAGCAGCGCCGACTCCACGACCGCCTGGATCAGACCGCCGTCGGACAGGTCGTGCGCGGAGTCGATCATGCCGTCGCGGGAGGCGGAGATCAGGATCTCGGCGAGCAGGCGCTCACGCTCCAGGTCGACCTTCGGGGGCAGGCCGCCGAGGTGGTCGTGGACGACCTGGCTCCACGCCGAGCCGCCGAACTCCTCACGCGTGTCGCCGAGAAGGTAGAGCAGCTGCCCCTCCTCCTGGAAGGCGACGGGCGTACGGCGGGCGACGTCGTCGATGACGCCGAGCACGGCCACGACCGGGGTCGGGTGGATGGCCACCTCGCCGGTCTGGTTGTAGAGGGAGACGTTGCCGCCGGTCACCGGGGTGCCGAGCTGCTGGCAGGCGTCCGCCAGACCGCGGATGGCCTCCGCGAACTGCCACATCACCGCCGGGTCCTCGGGCGAGCCGAAGTTCAGGCAGTCCGAGACGGCGAGCGGCTTGGCGCCGGTCGTCGCCACGTTCCGGTAGGCCTCCGCCAGCGCCAGCTGCGCGCCCGCGTACGGGTCGAGCTTGGCGTAGCGGCCGTTGCCGTCCGTCGCGATGGCGACGCCGAGGCCGGTCTCCTCGTCGATGCGGATCATGCCGGAGTCCTCCGGCTGGGCCAGCACGGTGTTGCCCTGCACGAAGTGGTCGTACTGCGAGGTGATCCACTTCTTGGAGGCCTGGTTCGGGGAGCCGACCAGCTTCAGGACCTGGTCCTTCAGCTCCTCGGCCGTCGCGGGCCGCGGCAGCTTGCCCGCGTCGTCCGCCTGGAGCTCGTCCTGCCAGGACGGGCGGGCGTACGGGCGCTCGTAGACCGGGCCGTCGTGCGCGACCGTGCGCGGGTCGACGTCGACGATCTTGCCGCCGTGCCAGTAGATCTCCAGCCGGTCGCCGTCCGTGACCTCACCGATCACGGTGGCGATGACGTCCCACTTCTCGCAGATCTCCAGGAACCGGTCGACCTTCGCCGGCTCCACGACCGCGCACATGCGCTCCTGCGACTCGCTCATGAGGATCTCCTCGGGCGAGAGCGTGGAGTCGCGCAGCGGTACGTCGTCGAGTACGACCGTCATGCCGCCGGAACCGTTGGACGCCAGCTCGCTCGTCGCGCAGGACAGGCCCGCCGCGCCGAGGTCCTGGATGCCGACGACCAGCTTCTCCTTGAAGGCCTCCAGGGTGCACTCGATGAGGAGCTTCTCCTGGAAGGGGTCGCCGACCTGGACGGCAGGACGCTTCGACGGCTTGGCGTCGTCGAAGGTCTCGGAGGCCAGGATCGAGGCGCCGCCGATGCCGTCGCCACCCGTGCGGGCGCCGTAGAGGATGACCTTGTTGCCCGCGCCGGACGCCTTCGCGAGGTGGATGTCCTCGTGCCGCATCACACCGATGGCACCGGCGTTGACCAGCGGGTTGCCCTGGTAGCAGGAGTCGAAGACGACCTCGCCGCCGATGTTGGGCAGACCCAGGCAGTTGCCGTAGCCGCCGATGCCGGCGACGACACCGGGCAGCACGCGCTTGGTGTCGGGGTGGTCGGCGGCGCCGAAGCGCAGCGGGTCCACGACCGCCACCGGCCGCGCGCCCATCGCGATGATGTCGCGGACGATGCCGCCGACACCCGTGGCCGCGCCCTGGTAGGGCTCCACGTACGAGGGGTGATTGTGCGACTCGACCTTGAAGGTCACGGCGTAGCCCTGACCGACGTCGACCACACCGGCGTTCTCACCGATGCCGACGAGCAGGGCGTCCGACTGCGGGGCCTTCTCGCCGAACTGGCGCAGGTGGACCTTGGAGGACTTGTAGGAGCAGTGCTCGGACCACATGACCGAGTACATGGCGAGCTCGGCGCCGGTCGGGCGGCGGCCGAGGATCTCGACGATCCGCTCGTACTCGTCCTTCTTCAGGCCGAGTTCGGCCCAGGGCAGCTCGACGTCGGGGGTCTCGGCCGCGTGCTCGACCGTGTCCAGAGGCGTCCGGCTCATGCGTTGACCAGCTTCTTGAGGATCGAGGTGAAGAAGGGGAGACCGTCGGTGCGGCCGGTGCCGATGAGCGGCTCCGTGGCGTGCTCCGGGTGCGGCATCAGGCCCACGACGTTGCCGGCCTCGTTGGTGATGCCGGCGATGTCGTTGAGCGAGCCGTTCGGGTTGAAGTCCAGGTAGCGGAAGGCCACCCGCCCCTCGGCCTCCAGCTTGTCCAGCGTGTACTGGTCGGCCACGTAGCGGCCGTCCATGTTCTTGAGCGGGATGTGGATCTCCTGCCCGCTCTCGTAGTCGCTGGTCCAGGCCGTGGACGCGTTCTCCACCCGCAGCTTCTGGTCACGGCAGATGAAGTGCAGGTGGTCGTTGCCGAGCATCCCGCCGGGGAGCAGGTGGGCCTCGGTGAGGATCTGGAAGCCGTTGCAGATGCCGAGGACCGGAAGGCCGGCCTTCGCCTGCTCGATGACGGTCTCCATCACCGGCGAGAAGCGGGAGATGGCCCCGGCGCGCAGATAGTCGCCGTAGGAGAAGCCGCCCGGGAGGACGACCGCGTCGACCTGACGGAGGTCCTTGTCCTTGTGCCAGAGGGCGACCGGTTCGGCGCCCGCGAGGCGGATCGCGCGCTGGGTGTCCCGGTCGTCGAGACTTCCCGGGAAAGTGACGACGCCAATACGAGCGGTCACTTGGCCGCCTCCGCCACTTCTTCCACCTTGACGGTGAAGTCCTCGATCACGGTGTTGGCGAGGAAGGATTCCGCAAGATCGTGGATGCGGGCGAGCGCGGCCTCGTCGACCGGCCCGTCAACTTCCAGTTCGAATCGCTTTCCCTGACGGACGTCCGAGATGCCTTCGAATCCCAGCCGCGGCAGTGCGCGCTGCACCGCCTGGCCCTGGGGGTCGAGGATCTCCGGCTTGAGCATGACGTCGACTACGACGCGTGCCACGTGCACTCCCGGTGGTGTGGTGCTGAGCTGGTTCCTGCAAGGTGGTTTCAGACTACCTGCACAAAATTTCTACGCGCGTCGACTTGTAGGAATCTACGTGAGGGCCGTCACGAGCGGGGGCGACGACGGCCGTCCATGAAAACTTCGGGAAAAGATCCCAGATCGACACCTGATAGCTATTGCGCTCGGACACGCGGGGGGATTTAGTCGAACTTCACAATGCAATGTCGGGCACTGTACAAATGAATTGTCAGCTGGCCGCACGAAGGGACCGATATTCGTGGCGCAGAAGGTCGTGGTCACCCTCTTTGACGACATCGACGGCTCGGAAGCGGCGGAAACGATCGCCTTCGGACTCGACGGCAAGTCGTACGAGATCGACCTGAACCAAACGAATGCCGAGAAACTGCGTAAGGCACTCGAGCCGTACGTGGAGGCCGGCCGCAAGCGCTCGCGCTCCGGCAAGGCGTACCGGCAGACCGAGGTCGCCCCCGACCCGGCGGCCGTCCGGGCCTGGGCCCAGGCCAACAAGATGGACGTACCGGCCCGCGGCCGAATCCCCAAGAAGGTCTACGAGGCGTTCGCCGCGGCGCAGTGACCCGTCCCCGGGGTCATCGTCCTCAGGGTGCGTCAGCGGGCCCTGAGGACAACCGACTTGCGCTGCACCCCTGTCGGTCGGCTAGAGTCTGGAGCACGCCGAGGGCGGGGCCGAAAAGCCCAGCTCACGGAGTACATGCGGGTGTAGTTCAGTAGTAGAACATCCCCCTTCCAGGGGGAAGGCGCAGTGTGCAATTCCTGTCACCCGCTCTGCACCGCCGTACCGAGCATCCTTCTGGATCAGGTAGGCTGGTGCTCGCGCCGATCGGTGAGAGCCGGTCGGAGGCAATGCGGACGTAGCTCAGTTGGTAGAGCGCAACCTTGCCAAGGTTGAGGTCGCGAGTTCGAGCCTCGTCGTCCGCTCTCTTTCGAAGGCCCCCGGTTCTCCGGGGGCCTTTCGCGTTTCCCTGACTCCCGCACCCTTGCTTCTGACATTTGTCATGCCGGGTGATGACAGCGCGCACTGCCGACGGACTCCGAAGGCCGGGACGCTGACGTCATGGACAGGAACGAACACGAACACGTGATTGAGGTCACCGACCTGCGGCGTGTGTACGGGGGCGGGTTCGAGGCGGTGCGCGGAATCACCTTCTCGGTGGCCCGCGGTGAGGTCTTCGCGCTGCTCGGCACCAATGGCGCGGGCAAGACCTCCACCGTCGAACTGCTGGAGGGGCTCGCCCGTCCGGCCGGGGGGCACGTCCGGGTGCTCGGGCACGACCCGTTCGCCGAGCGGGAGGCCGTCCGGCCGCGCACCGGCGTGATGCTCCAGGAGGGCGGCTTCCCTTCCGAGCTGACCGTCGCGGAGACCGCGCGGATGTGGGCGGGGTGTGTGAGCGGGGCGCGGCCCGAGCGGGAGGTACTGGAGCGGGTCGGGCTCGGCGGGAAGACCGGCGTACGCGTCAAGCAGCTGTCCGGGGGTGAGCGGCGGCGGCTGGACCTCGCGCTCGCGCTGCTCGGCGACCCCGAGGTGCTGTTCCTCGACGAGCCGACGACCGGCCTCGACGCCGAGGGGCGGCGGGACACCTGGGCGCTGGTGCGGGAGCTGCGCGACGCCGGCACGACCGTGCTGCTGACCACGCACTACCTGGAGGAGGCCGAGGACCTCGCCGACCGGCTGGCCATCCTGCACGAGGGACGCATCGCCGCTGCCGGCACCCCGGCCGAGGTGACCGCGGCCCAGCCCGCCCGGATCTCCTTCGAACTGCCCGAGAACTACTTCCTGGGCGACCTGCCCCCGCTGGACGAGCTGGAGATCACCGGACACGAGATCGAGGGCCGCCTCGTACGGCTGCGCACCCACGAGCTCCAGCGGGCCGCAACAGAGCTGCTGACCTGGGCCGGACGGGCCGGGGTCGAACTGCGGCGGCTGGACGTGCGGTCGGCCTCGCTGGAGGAGGCGTTCCTGGGCATCGCGCGGGAGGCCTCCGCGCACGAGACGAAGGAGTACGCGGCATGAGCGGCACCGTCACCACCCCGGCCGGCCGGATGAAGGCCCTGGCCCGCGCCGAGCTGACCCTGCTCGGCCGCACCCGGGGCACCCTGGTCGCCGCCCTGTTCGTCCCGCTGGTCCTGCCGTTCAGCGTCTGGTCCGCGACCAAGGACATGGACCTGGACGAGTACGGCCTCACCGCCGGCACCGTGGTCCTGCCCGCCGCCGTCGGCTTCTCCCTGCTCTTCGCGGTGTACGGCTCGCTGGTGGGCGTGTTCACCGCCCGGCGCGAGGAACTCGTGCTGAAGCGGTTGCGCACCGGTGAGCTGCGGGACGGCGAGATCCTCGCCGGGTCCGCCCTGCCCGCCGTCACCACCGGCCTCGGACAGTCCCTCCTGCTGGTGGCGGGCTGCACGGTCGTCCTGGACGTCCCCGCGCCCCGCGCCCCCCATCTCGCCGTCCTGGCCCTGCTGCTGGGTCTGGTGCTGTGTGCCGCGCTCGCCGCCCTCACCTCGGCGTTCACCCGCACCACCGAGAGCGCCCAGGTCACCACGCTGCCGCTGCTGCTGGTCTCGATGCTCGCTTCCGGCATGACCTTTCCGCTGGAGATGCTGCCCGGCAAGGTGGCGTCGGTGTGCGAGCTGCTGCCGCTCACCCCGGTGATCACGCTGGTGCGTGGTGGCTGGACCGGTGAGCTGTCGGTGTCCGAGACGGCCGGACCGGTGCTGATCGCCCTGGCCTGGACCGCGCTGGCCGTGTTTGCTGTACGGCGGTGGTTCCGCTGGGAGCCACGGCGCTGACGTACGAGAAGAACGGGGAGTCCGACGTGGCCGTGGGGTGGTGGCGGCGCAAGAGCACGCCGGCGAAGGTCGAGACGTACACCCGCTGGTCGTTCCACTTCTTCGGAGTGGTCGAGATCCTCTCCATCGGCCTCGCCGCCCTGGGCCAGACCGGTACGGCGGTCGGGCTCTGGCTGCTGCTCGCGGTGTGCGGACACGCGGCGCTCACCATGCTGACCGCCTCCCGTGCCCTGGACTGGACGCGCGGGCAGCGGGAGCAGCCGGTGCGGCTGCTGTGGACGCTGGCAGCGGTCACCGCGGTGATCGCCGTGGCCGCGCTCGCGCTGGCGCAGCACGGGCCCGGCGGGAAGGACGAGGAGTCCGCCGCCGGGGTCGTCTTCGCTGGGGTGACGGCCTTCGGGGCGGGCACCCTCGCGCTCGGCGTCAAGGAGCGCCGACGGGTGCTCGCCGTCGTCGGCGGCTTCGCGGCGGGGGCGTGGGTCGTCACCTGGCCCCTGGGGCTGCCGGTCGGCGCCGGACTCGTCACCGCGCTGGTGGTGCTCCTCGGCGCCGGGTTCGTCGCCTTCACCTCCGCCTTCTCCGTCTGGCTGCTCAACGCCGTCTTCGAGCTCGACGAGGCCCGCGAGACCCGGGCCCGGCTCGCCGTGGCCGAGGAGCGGCTGCGGTTCGGGCGGGATCTGCACGATGTGATGGGCCGGAATCTGGCGGTCATCGCGCTCAAGAGCGAGCTGGCCGTGCAGCTCGCCCGGCGCGGGCGGCCCGAGGCGGTGGAGCAGATGATCGAGGTGCAGCGCATCGCGCAGGAGTCCCAGCGCGAGGTGCGCGACGTCGTACGGGGTTACCGCGAGGCCGACCTGGGAGCCGAACTCGCCGGGGCACAGGGCGTGTTGACGGCGGCCGGGATCACCTGCGAGGTGAGCGGGCCGGTCGACGGGCTGCCGGCCGAGGTGCAGTCGGTGCTCGCATGGGTGGTCCGGGAGGCGATCACGAATGTGCTGCGGCACGGGAACGCGGAGCGGTGTTCGGTGTCGGTTCGGGTACGGGAGGGGCGTGTGGTGCTGACGGTGGAGAACGACGGGGTGGCGGGAGGCGCCGCCCAGGGGTCCGGGTCCGGGCTCGCGGGGCTTCGGGAGCGGCTCGCCGCCGTGGAGGGGACCTTGGAGGCGGGAGCCGAAGGGGCCCTGTTCCGGGTGGTGGCCGAGGTGCCGTTGGGGGTGGTTGTGGCGTGAGTGGCGAGCCGTTGCGGGTACTGCTCGCCGACGACGAGCATCTGATCCGGGGGGCGCTGGCCGCGCTGCTCTCGCTGGAGGACGACCTGCTCGTCGTCGCCGAGGCCGCGTCCGGACCCGAGGCGCTGGCGATGGCACGGGCCCACCGGCCCGACGTCGCCGTGCTGGATCTCCAGATGCCCGGGGCGGACGGTGTGAAGGTCGCCACATCGCTGCGGGCGGAACTGCCGTCCTGCCAGGTCATGATCGTGACCAGCCATGGCCGCCCGGGGCACCTCAAGCGGGCGCTTGCGGCGGGTGTGCGCGGGTTCGTCCCCAAGACCGTCAGCGCCCAGCGGCTCGCCGAGATCATTCGGACGGTCCGGGCCGGAAACCGTTACGTGGACCCCGAGTTGGCCGCCGACGCGATCTCCGCCGGGGACTCCCCGCTGACCGCCCGGGAGGCCGAGGTGCTGGAACTGGCCGCCGACGGCGCCCCTGTCGCGGAGATCGCGGAGCGGGCCGCGCTGTCCCAGGGGACCGTGCGGAACTATCTCTCCTCGGCCGTCTCCAAGCTCGGGGCGGAGAACCGTCACGCGGCGGTGCGGCTCGCCCGCGAGCGAGGTTGGGTATAGTTGCTCTCGCGCCACGGCGCAGTGCGGACGTAGCTCAGTTGGTAGAGCGCAACCTTGCCAAGGTTGAGGTCGCGAGTTCGAGCCTCGTCGTCCGCTCTCTTTCGAAGGCCCCCGGTTCTCCGGGGGCCTTCGGCGTTACGGGCCTGTGGCGGTCACGCCCAGCTCGTGCCCGTCAGACGCTCGTACGCCTCCACGTACTTCGCGCGGGTCGCGTCCACGACCTCCTGCGGCAGCGGCGGCGGGGGCTGCTCGCTCTTGCGGTCCCAGCCGGAGGCCGGCGAGGTCAGCCAGTCGCGCACGAACTGCTTGTCGTACGACGGCTGCGCGCGGCCCGGCTCCCACTGGTCCACCGGCCAGAAGCGGGAGGAGTCCGGGGTGAGGACCTCGTCGGCGATGACGAGGGTGTCGTTCTCGAAGCCGAACTCGAACTTGGTGTCCGCCAGGATGATCCCGCGCTCCCGGGCGATGTCCCGGGCCCGGGAGTAGACGGCGATGGTGGCCTGGCGCAGCTGGGCGGCGGTGTCCGCGCCGACCTGCCGGGCGACCTCCTCGTAGGAGACGTTCTCGTCGTGCTCGCCGACCGCGGCCTTGGTGGCCGGGGTGAAGATCGGGGCGGGGAGCTCGCTGCCGTCGACCAGGCCCTCGGGGAGGGCGAGGCCGCAGACCGTGCGGGTGTCGTTGTACTCCACCAGGCCCGAGCCGGTGAGGTAGCCGCGGGCCACGCACTCCACCGGGACCATGTCGAGCGACTTGCAGATCAGGGTGCGGCCGGCCCAGTCGGCGGGGGCGCCGGGCGGCAGCTCGGTGCTCAGGACGTGGTTGGGGGCCAGGTCGGCGAGCTGCTCGAACCACCACAGGGAGAGCTGGGTGAGGACCCGGCCCTTGTCGGGGATCTCGGTCGGCAGCACCCAGTCGTACGCCGAGATGCGGTCGCTGGCGACCATCACGAGGTCGCCCGCCTCGTTCCGGTACAGGTCGCGCACCTTGCCGGTGTGGAGGTGTACCAGGCCCGGAACCTGGATCGGCTCGGGCTTTTCTACGAATCCGGACACGGTTCCTCCCCGTGGTTCTGTCCAACGGGTCGATTGTCCCGTATGAGCCGCTGACCTTGGACTTGGGGTCCTGTTGGGGTCTGCGCGGCGGCCTTGGCGTGGGGTCAGTCACGCTTGCAGATGCGGTCCAGGAGGTTGGCGGTGGCGCGCTGGACGCGGGCGTCGACGTGACCCGGGCGGTCCAGGGCCGGGGACCAGGCGAAGGTGCCGGACGCGAAGACCAGGGCGCCGGAGGGGGCACGGTAGAGGGACGTCTCCTGGTGGCGGAGGACGCCCTCGCTGTCGGCGTACGGGGAGTGCGCCAGCAGGATGCGCTCCTCGTGCTCGGGCAGCGCGGTGCGCGGGAAGTAGCGGTCGGCCTCGCCCGCGACCAGGCCGGCGAGCTCGTCACCGTCGTGGGCGCCGGTGGCGTCCCACAGCCAGTGGTCGGCGTTGCGGACGATCAGGGGGTGGGGCTCGGGGACCCGGCCCGCGTACTGGATGCCGACCAGCTGCTGCTCGGGGCGGTCGATCTCGCGCCACAGGACCGGCTTGCCCGGGCCCCTGCGCTTGCGGCAGGTCAGCAGACGGTCGGGGACGCCGGACGGGGACGGGCCCAACTCGACCTGCCAGTACATGGTGTTGGCGGAGAGGAAGACCAGCGAGGTGCCGTTCTCCCTGGCCAGCTCCGCCGTGCGGCGCATGTGGGGCGACCAGTACTCGTCGTGGCCGGGGAAGACCAGGCCGCGGTAGCGGGTGGGGTCGACGTGTCCCGCGTGCAGGTCGCGGGCGTCGGCGTAGGCGAGGTCGTAGCCGTAGCGCTCGGCGAAGCGGATGAAGTCGTAGGCGTGGCCCACGTGGAGGGGCAGGCCCGCGCCCGCGTACGGGCGGTCGAAGGAGACGGTCGTCGCGGCGTCGGCCTCGCCGAGCAGCCGGCCGTCGTCGTCCCAGGCGTGGTAGAGGCTGGCGCCGGTGCGGCCGTCCTCCGGGTAGAGGTTGTACGCCTGCCACGTGACGTCGGGCAGGAGCAGCAGCAGGTCCGCGGGGTGGTCGTCGCGAATGGTGAACGGGATGTGGGAGCGGTAGCCGTCGAGGGTGGTGAGGACCGCCACGTACGCGCCGATGCTCCAGTACGACGGGATCTGCAGCCGCCAGGACAGCCACCAGTGGTGGCAGGAGACCGTGCGGTCGGCGGTGAGGGGTGGGGGCTGGACGATGCCGGAGAGCCGAGGGCTGGTGGTGATCTTCGCGGCGCCGTCCCCGCCGTAGTGGCCGATCCGGTAGATGTCGACGCTGAACTGCTGCGGCGGGTCGACGGTGATGTGGAAGTCGACGGCCTCGCCGGGGGCGACCGCGCCGGTGGAGGTGAAGCCCTTGATCTGACGGTTGACGTCGTCGGCGGAGCGGGGGCCCTCGGTGCGGCGGGCGCCGTCGCGGGGGTGGGGGACACGGCGGTCGTACGACGTCGTCGGGGCGTCCTGGGTGTCCACGTACCAGGGGACCACCTGGCCCGTGTCGTCGAAGTACGTCTCCGTGCCGCGGAGCCAGGGGACGGGGCCCTGGCCGAAGGGGTCCGTGACGGCGTGCGCGAGTGCTCCCGACTCCCAGCGGCGGATCCGCTCCGACTCCATGGTCGCTCCCCTCCCTCTTGCCCCCGTGGTCCTGCGTGCTGATCGCCTGTTGGCCGTGGCGCGTATGGCGTGATGGTGACGGCCGGATGTCGTAAGCCCTTGCCATGTGCGCGATCGGTCCCAGCACATCACATTGCGCACGCATGCTGTCACTATTCGTTGCGAATTGACGGAAAGTGGAACTCGCGGCTCCGGTAAGAGCTGGGCGTGAGGGGCGTTGGGGGGAGCGTGGGGGCGTGGGGCCCTCAGACGAGGCGAACCGGCTTCTCCGGGCGTATGCCGGATTCGACGAGCCAGGCCTTCAGGGGGGCCGCATCGCCGTCCTCGATGAGGCTGAGGACGCGGGGGGTGAGGTCGGCGGCGCGTTCTCCGTTGACGAGGAGGGTGGGGCCGTCGAGCCAGTCCAGGCCGGGGGTGGCGCCCGCGGTGTCCATGGCGGCGCAGCAGACCATCGCGGTGACGTGGTCGGTGAGCAACTCTCGCGCCGAGCGCGGGGGCTGGAGCGGGAAGAGGGGCAGGGAGCCGTCGTCCCAGAGGGAGGCCGGATCGGGGGTGGGAGGGGTGCTGGGGGCGGTGTTCGCTTCCTCGCGGGCGAGTTCCGCGGTCAGGCCCGCGGCGAGGGTGGCCGCGCGCTCGTTCTCGGCCTCGGCTTCGCCCTCGGCCCACATCGGGTCCGCGTCCGCATCGCCCGTACCGCTTTCGTGGTCGGGGAGCGCGGGTGCGTCCGTGGCACTCGCCGTCTCCCCTTCCGTCGGCCTCTCGACGGCGGGCGCGTCCGTGGCCGATAGGTGGTCCAGGACTCGGGAGAGGGTCGGGCCGTCGGGGTGGGGGGTCGGGCGGCGGACGCCCAGGGTGTCCAGCACCTTGTGGAGGCGGGCCGCGTCCGTACGCCATTTGCGGTCGACCACCTCCTCCGGGTACTCCTGCCAGCCCACGGGGGACCAGTCCGCACCCGATTCGGCGGGGCCGCCGTGGAACAGGCGGGCGGCCAGGAGCGACGCCGCCTCGTCCACCGTGCCCGGTTCCTCCAGGAGGTCGCAGGCCGGGCGTTCCCCCAGGCGGGAGGCGAAGCCCTCGGCCAGGCGGTCCCGGCGGGACAGTTCCGTCAGGGCCGCCACCACGCCCGCGTCCAGGCGGGACGGCCAGCGGCCCATCCGCCAGGCCGGGAGGGCCACCCGGGTCAGCAGGCGGTCCCAGCCCGCGTAGGCCAGCCCCACCTGTTCCTGGGCGACGATCCGCAGCCCGTAATCCACAGCCTGTGCACGCTCCGCGGCCGCGGCGGCCACTCCTCGCTCCATCTCCGCCGCGTGCTCCCGGCAGCTGCGCAGCAGCAGGCGCGACACTCGGCCGACGCCGGAGAGGACGATTCGGGTCACGGGTCCGTGGTGGGGCGCCGAGGTCACCGCCACCGCCGCGTCCAGACCCCGTACGAAACGGCGGGCCGCGGCTATGTCCGGGTGGGCGGACGGGCCCGTGCCCGCCACCACCGGGGCCAGGACCGCGCGAAGCTCTCCCACCCGCATCCACCACAGGAACGGCGAGCCGATGACCAGGACCGGCGCCGCGGTGGCCCGGCGGTGGGGGCCGCGCAGGCCGCCCGTCAGCTCGTCGCGGCCCTCCGGCGCGGGCGGACCGTGGGCCGGGTGGGTACGGTCCTCCAGCCAGCTGTCGCAGTCCGGCGTGAGCGCTATCGCCGAGGGCGCCGGTACGTCGAGCCGGTCGGCCAGGTCACGCACCATCCGGTACAGGTCGGGGGCCGAGTCCTCCGCGATCGCGACCGTCGGACTGACGGCCGGCCTCGAACGGGCGACGACCAGCGCGATCCCGGCCGCGGCGAGCAGCACGAGCACGGCGACACAGGTCACCGCCCAGCGGGCGGCGTCCCAGCCGGAACCGACGAGGTGGCCGGTCGAACCGCCGGCCAGCAGCACCACGGCGAACGCCGCGGGCAGCAGGGCCACGGCCAGCGCCCGGCCGCGGATCCGCAGCACCGCGAGCGCCCGCGCACGCGCGCTCTGCGCGCCCGCCTCCACACCCATACCGGTCACGACCGGACCTCACCCCCTCCCCGATGCGCCGCACGTGCCGGCCGCACTGTCTGTCCCACCTGTCCTGGTGTTGGTCACTCCCCCACTGTGGCACCCGCCACCGACATCGCAATGCCGGTGGGCCAAGTGCCGGAACGCTTGCGCCGCACCCTAGTTGGGGTGCGGGGCCCCGTCAGCCGGATGGGGCAGCGGTCACTCGATGGAATGGCTCTGGGGAAAGGTGGATGACGGACAGCAAGCATCAGGCCCCGGTTCCTGAGACGGATCCGGGGCCTGGAGGGTTCATCGGGGACGGCTGCCGAGGCCTACTCGGCGGCCGCCTTCGCCGCGATGTCCGTACGGTGCTGGGAGCCGTCGAGGCCGATGCGGGCGACGGCCCGGTAGGCGCGCTCACGGGCCTGCGCCAGGTCACCGCCGGTCGCCGTGACCGACAGGACACGACCGCCGGCGCTGACCACGGCGTCGCCGTCGGACTTGGTGCCCGCGTGCAGCACGTACGCGTGCGGGGCGTCCTGGGCGGCGACCTCGTCGAGGCCGGTGATCGGGTCGCCGGTGCGCGGGGTGCCGGGGTAGTTGTGCGAGGCGACGACCACGGTGACCGCGGCGTCGGAGCTCCAGCGCAGCGGCGCCAGATCGGCGAGGTCACCCTTGGCGGCGGCCAGCAGGACCCCGGCGAGCGGCGTCTTCAGCCGGGCGAGGACGACCTGGGTCTCGGGGTCGCCGAAGCGGGCGTTGAACTCGATCACGCGCACACCGCGGGAGGTGATGGCGAGACCGGCGTACAGCAGCCCGGAGAACGGGGTGCCCCTGCGGTGCATCTCGTCGACGGTCGGCTGGAGCACCGTCTCCATGACCTCGTCGACCAGCTTGGGGTCGGCCCAGGGCAGCGGGGAGTACGCGCCCATGCCGCCGGTGTTCGGCCCCTCGTCCCCGTCGAGGGCCCGCTTGAAGTCCTGCGCGGGCTGGAGGGGCACGACCGTCTCGCCGTCGGTGATGGCGAAGAGGGAGACCTCGGGGCCGTCGAGGAACTCCTCGATGACGACCCGCTCACAGGCGTTGGCGTGCGCCCGCGCGGCCTCCAGGTCGGCGGTCACGACGACGCCCTTGCCGGCGGCGAGACCGTCGTCCTTGACGACGTAGGGGGCGCCGAAGGCGTCGAGGGCCTCGTCGACCTCCTCGGGCGTCGTGCAGACGTACGACCGCGCGGTCGGGACCCCGGCCCCGGCCATCACGTCCTTGGCGAAGGCCTTGGAGCCCTCGAGCTGCGCGGCCTCCTTGGAGGGGCCGAAGACCGGGATGCCCGCCTCGCGCACGGCGTCGGCGACACCGGCGACGAGCGGCGCCTCCGGCCCTACGACGACCAGTTCGGCGCCCAGCTCGGTCGCCAGCGCGGCGACGGCGGCGCCGTCCAGGGCGTCGACCCGGTGCAGCTCGGCGACCTCGGCGATGCCGGCGTTGCCGGGGGCGCAGTGCAGCGCGGTGACGTCGGGGTCGAGGGACAGGGAGTGGCACAGGGCGTGTTCGCGGGCGCCGCTGCCGATGACGAGGACCTTCACGGGGTCAGCCTAACCGGAGCGGGGGTGGCGGGATTGTGCGGGCTGCTGAAGAGGGAGGGCGGCGGGGGTTGTGTCTTCGTACGAAGCGTGCGGAGCGACGGCGGGGCGGACGGGGGTACGTCGGTTGCCTGCCACGCCCCCTGCTGGTCGCTCGCGGCCCGCTACTCGTTCGTGAACTCCTCGACCACCGTCGCGCCCAGCTCCCGGACGATCAGGTCGTGGCCGGAGAGGGCCGACTCGTTGAGGTCCGGGTCGTCGTCCTCGGGGATGTCGTCCTCGGGGGCGACGGGGACCGGGTACGGCTCAGGGGCGGGGGCCGCCTGGGGCGGTGCCGCGGGGGCGGACGGGGTGGGCGTCGGCGCGGGGGCGGACGGGGCCGGGGCCGGGGCGGGCTGGGGAGGTGCCGGGCGCGCGGGGGACGCCGTGGCGCCA
This sequence comes from Streptomyces sp. NPDC043726, assembly GCF_056436565.1. Classification (NCBI taxonomy): domain Bacteria; kingdom Bacillati; phylum Actinomycetota; class Actinomycetes; order Kitasatosporales; family Streptomycetaceae; genus Streptomyces; species Streptomyces sp. NPDC043726. The sequence goes on along the minus strand of NZ_JBWKCI010000003.1, from coordinate 669,916 downwards.
CCGCCGTAGCCGCCTGCGCCGCCGTAACCGGGGGAGCCGCCCTGCGGGGGTGCGGAGCCGCCGCCCGAGGGGTCGACGATCGCCTCGATCTTCCACTGGACGTTGAACTGCTCGGCGAGTGCCTGGCGCAGGACGTCCTCGCTGCCGCTGCTCGCGAAGTTGTCACGGGCGCCGGCGTTGACGAAGCCGAGCTGGAGGGTCGTGCCGTCGAAGCCGGCCACCTGGGCGTTCTGGCTGAGCAGGATCCAGGTGAAGCGTCGGCGGTTCTTGACGGCCTCCAGGATGTTCGGCCAGAGCATGCGGGGGTCGAGTCCGCCGGCGGGGGCGGTGGCGGAGGGCGCGGGGGCGGTCTGGGGCGCCGGCGCCTGGGCGGCGGGCGCCTGAGCGGGGGCCGGGGCGCTCGGTGCGGGCGCGGGCTGGCCTCCGGTGCCGGCCGGGGTCGCGGTGGGCCAGCCGCCGGGACGGCGACCGCTGCCGGCGGTGGTGGCGGTGGGCCAGGCGCCGGGGGCGGGGCTGGGCGCGGCGGCGGGGGCAGGTGCAGCGGGTGCGGCAGGCGTGGGCTGGGGGGCCGGGGTCGGCTCAGCGGACTGCGGAGCCGGGGCCGGGGCCGGGGGCTGCTCGGCGACAGGGGCGGGCTGCATGGGCTGCACGGACGGCGGCGCAGGCTGCCCGTGCTGTCCACTCGGGCTCCCGGGGCTCCCGGGGCTCCCCGCCCCGCCCCCCGCTCCGCGCACCGCCGCGCGGGCCGCCGCCGGACCGCCGCCCTGCGGAACCGCGGGAACGGCTCCCGGGCCATGGGCCTCCGGGCCGGGGACGTACCCCATGGCTGGGGCTCCCCCGCCGCCGGAGAAGTTCACACCACGCTCGATCCGGTCCAGCCGGGCCATGACGGACCGCTCGTCGCCGTAGGCGGCGGGCAGCAGGACGCGCGCGCAGATCAGTTCGAGCTGGAGCCGGGGCGAGGTGGCGCCCCGCATCTCGGTCAGGCCTTCGTTGACGAGGTCGGCGGCGCGGCTGAGCTCGGCGGCGCCGAAGGTGCCGGCCTGGGCCTGCATGCGCTCGAGGACGTCGGAGGGGGCGTCGATGAGCCCCTTCTCCACGGCGTCCGGGACGGCGGCGAGGATGACGAGGTCGCGGAGCCGCTCCAGCAGGTCGGCGACGAAGCGACGGGGGTCGTTGCCCCCCTCGATGACCCGGTCGACGACCTCGAAGGCGGCGGCGCCGTCACCGGTGGCGAAGGCCTCCACGACGGAGTCGAGGAGCGAGCCGTCGGTGTAGCCGAGGAGGGAGGTGGCCATGGCATACGTCACACCCTCCTCCCGCGCTCCGGCGAGGAGCTGGTCCATGACGGACATGGAGTCACGCACGGAGCCCTGGCCGGCCCGCACGACGAGCGGCAGCACACCCTCCTCGACCGGGATGTTCTCCTTGCCGCACACCTCGCCGAGGTACTCCCGCAGGGTGCCCGGGGGGACGAGCCGGAAGGGGTAGTGGTGGGTCCGCGACCGGATGGTCCCGATGACCTTCTCGGGCTCGGTGGTGGCGAAGATGAACTTGAGGTGCTCCGGGGGCTCCTCGACGACCTTCAGCAGGGCGTTGAAGCCGGCCGACGTGACCATGTGGGCCTCGTCGATGATGTAGATCTTGTACCGGCTGCTCGCGGGTCCGAAGAAGGCCTTCTCGCGCAGCTCACGGGCGTCGTCCACACCACCGTGCGAGGCTGCGTCGATCTCGATGACGTCGATGGAACCGGGGCCGTTCCGGGCCAGGTCCCGGCACGACTGGCACTCGCCGCACGGGGTGGGCGTGGGACCCTGCTCGCAGTTCAGACAGCGGGCGAGGATCCGGGCGCTGGTCGTCTTGCCGCAACCGCGCGGACCGCTGAACAGGTACGCGTGATTGACCCGGTTGTTCCGCAGCGCCTGCTGCAACGGGTCGGTGACATGCTCCTGCCCGATGACCTCGGCGAACGACTCCGGGCGATAGCGGCGGTACAGCGCGAGAGACGACACGCATACGAGGTTATAGGCGCCCACTGACATCCCGGCCCACGGGAACGCAAGCGCCCCCCACGCACCCGCCAGAGCCAACCTACCCTTGCTGCCTTCCGGCCCTGGGGGAGTTCAGTCAGATAGCGCCGCGTGAGGGGCTCCGCACAGAGTACCCGACGTCAGGGGGTGGGAACGAGTTCGCGAGCACTCCCCTCGGTCATGTAATGTTCCGAGCGGAGGATTCGCCTAGAGGCCTAGGGCGCACGCTTGGAAAGCGTGTTGGGGGCAACCCCTCACGAGTTCGAATCTCGTATCCTCCGCCAGTGCCTCACCGGGCACGATGTCGAAGGGCCCCCTGGAAACAGGGGGCCCTTCGACGTTGTCCGCCCCGCTTTCCGTCCCGTGGGGTCAGCCGAGCAGGCTGAGGAGAACGCCACAAGATCCCGTTCGGGTGCTGAACCCGTCATAGGCCAACAGGACCGCATCCCGCCCCCATCTCTCACAGTCCAGCGGCGCTGGTCCCCAGGCGGAGCATGACCGCGGGATCCCGCTGTGTCAGCGGCGCGCGGCCCTCGCGCCACCCGCTTACGCCCGCCTCAGTAGGCCGGGGTCGTGAAGAGGGGTGGCTCTCCGTCATTCCCTTGCGCTTCCGGAATACCCCCTGGGGGTATATGGTTGAGCGCAGTGAGCCCAGGAACTCGGGCTTGTGCCTCACAGGGGATCGGGGAACGCGGTCATGGATCACAGCGCTCATCACACCGAAGCCGCGCACGACCACGCGGCGCATGCCGGGCACGGTGGCCACGGCGGTCACGCCTCCGGTGCCTCCTGGTCCATGGCCGTCAAGGCCACGCTCCACTGCCTCACCGGGTGTGCCATCGGCGAGATCCTCGGCATGGTGATCGGCACCGCGCTGGGGTGGGCGAACGCGCCGACCATGGTGCTGGCGATCACCCTGGCGTTCCTCTTCGGGTACTCGTTCACCCTCTTCGCGGTCCGGCGGGCCGGGCTGGACTTCAAGTCCGCCATCAAGGTCGCCCTGGCCGCCGACACCGTCTCCATCGCCGTGATGGAGCTCGTGGACAACTTGATCATCGCCCTCACCCCCGGGGCCATGGACGCCCATCTCGACGACGGACTGTTCTGGTCGGCCCTGCTGGGCGGCTTCGCCGTCGCCTTCGTGATCACCACGCCGGTCAACAAGTGGATGATCGGCCGGGGCAAGGGGCACGCCGTCGTCCACGCGTACCACTGAGGTCTCAGCGGACCTGGATGCGGCGCTCCATGCTCACCTGGTCGATCTCGGAGGTGCGGACCGTGATCCTCATGGTCCAGGTGCCGGGCAGGGGGAGGTTGACGAAGCTGTTCGCCCAGTAGCCGCCCTGGTCCTTCAGGTCCGCGTCGAGGGGGCCGACGTCCTGGGCGGGGAGCGTGAACGAGACGCGCAGTTCGGGAACGGCGGACAGACCGCCGTCCGGTCCGAGCACCACGGCCTGGAGCGAGTTGTCGCCGACCCGGCCGGGGTCCAGGGTGAGCTCGACCTTGCCGGTCCCACCGGGGGTGCCGACGTCGAAGGGGACGGTGACCGAGACGGTGCCGCCGGTGGGGGGTGCGGACTCCTCCGCCTCCGCCACGGCCCTTCCGGGGAGGGTGCTGGTCAGGACGGTCGTGATCACCAGGACGACGACGCCCGTGGCGACTTCCACGAGGACGGATCGGCGGAGCGTGCGGCGGGCCTTCCAGCGGCGGGACACGGCTGCCGCTGCCAGCAGAAGGGCTACCGCTGCCAGCTTGAGGATCAGGAGTCTGCCGTACGTCGTGCCGGTGAGGGTGTCCCAGGAGCCCAGGCCTCGCCAGGACTGGTAGGTGCCGGTGACGACGAGGACGGTCACGGAGGCGAAGGCCAGGCGGGAGAAGCGGTTGACGGTGGCGGCGGTCGGCTTCGCGCGGTGCAGGCTGATCAGGAGGGCTATGAGGCCGCCCAGCCATATCGCCGTGGCGAGGAGGTGCAGGGTCGTGGAGGCGATGGCCAGGGGGACCTGGATTCCCGCGGAGGCGTGGTCCGACGCGGCCCAGGTGAGGGCCAGCGCGGTGCCGAGCAGGGCCGGTGGGACGGTGCGTCGCCATCGCCCCTGGGCGGAACCTCCGAGCCGCGTGATCAGAGGCACCGCCAGCAGCAGCAACGCCATCCTCGCCAGCAGGGCCCATCCCGGCCTGCCCGTCAGCGTGCGTTCGAAGGCCTCCGCGTCCAGGGCCGCCGCCGGCCCCTCCCCCGACTCGTACGGGGCCCTCAGCACCAGCAAGGCCGCCGTCGTGGCCAGGAGGGTCCACCAGCCGATGCGGAGCGGCCTGCGCAGGGCCTGCGGCTCGGGCGGGCGGCACACCACGATGAAGGCGGCCGTACCGATGAGCAGGCAGGCCGCCAGGTACGCCAGGTAGCGGGCGATCTTGTGGAGGGCCGCCGTGGCCGGGTTCTCGGTCGGGCCCGTGTCCACCGCGACCGGCGTCGCGGAGGGCTTGCCCACCGAGAAGGTGAACGCGCCCGAGACCGGGTGGCTGTCCGCGGACACCACTCGCCAGGCCACCGTGTAGGTGCCCTCGGCCATCCGGTCCGGCATGGTCACCCGGGCCGTGTCGGCGGAGTCCGCGTGGTCCGCGTCGTCCAGCTCCAGGCGTCTGCCGTCCGGGCCCAGGACGCGGACGGAGTCGTCGAGCAGGCCGACCGACTCCGTGAAGGTCAGGGTGAGGTGACGGGGGGCCGTGCGCAGGACGGTTCCGTCGTCGGGGTCGGTGCCCCGGAGGGCCGCGTGCGCCGAAGCCGTTCCCGCGCCGCCGAGGACGAGCAGGACCAGCAGGGCCGCCAGCAGCACCAGCCCTCGAACTCCCCGCCCTCGGACCACGTCGTCTCTCCGTCTTCCCCGGTCTCCGCCACGCGCATACGTACGTACGGCGGCCGCGCACCGCTCACCACGTCGGTTGACGGCCGCGCACCGCTCACCACGTCGGTCTGGCGGTCGCTCCCCCGTCCACCACCAGATCGTGCCCGGTGATCCAGGAGGCCAGGGAGGACGCCAGGAACACGCAGGCGTCGCCCACGTCCTCCGGTCGGCCGAGCCGCCCCAGGGCCGAGGCCCGCCGCCATCGTCGTACACCCTCGGGCCAGGCCTCGGCCAGGCCGTCCCGTTCGATCAGGCCGGGCGAGACCGTGTTGACGCGGATGCCCTCGGGACCGTACTCCAGGGCCGCCGAGCGGGCGTGCATGACCACCGCCGCCTTCGAGGCGGCGTAGTGGGCGTGCCCCTCGGCCGGGAGCCGGGCCTCCACCGAGGCGATGTGGGTCACCGAACCGCCACCGTCCTGCCCGCGCATGATCTCCGCCGCCGCCTGGGTGCAGGCGAAGACGCTCGTCAGGTTGGCGTCCACGACCGAGCGCCAGTCGGCGGCCGTCATGTCCGCCAGCTCGCGCACCGGCTGGACGCCCGCGTTGTTGACCAGCGCCGTCAGTCGTCCGCCTCCCCACTCGGCGGCCTCGCGCACCACCCGGCGGCACTCCTCCTCGACGGTCAGGTCCGCGCGCAGGACGACCGACTCGCCGATCTCGGCGGCCACTTCGCGCGCGGACTCCACGGAGGTACGGCAGTGGAGGGCCACCGCGGCACCCTGCTCGGCGAAGCGCAGGGCGATGCCCCGGCCGATGCCGCCGCCGGCTCCCGTGATCAGGGCGACCTGGCCCTTGAGCAGCTTCATGGACGGCACAGTTCCATGATCCGCGCGGCCTCCTGGGGATAGCGGGCGGTCAGCCGCTCCGCGTCGCCGTGCTCGTAGTCCTGGTAGGTGAAGCCGGGCGCCATCGTCGTGCCGAAGAACGACCACGAGCCGCCCGCCACGACCCGCGCGCCCATCCAGGTGCCGGCGGGGACCGTCAACTGCGGGTGCTGGCCGGTCAGTACCGCCGGGCCGAGGGTCACCGTGCGGGAGCCGCCGTCGGGTTCCAGCAGGAGCATCTCCAGGGGATCGCCCAGGTAGAAGTGCCAGACCTCGTCGGCCGTCAGCCGGTGCAGCGCCGAGAAGTCGCCCGGCTCGGCGGTGAGCAGGGCGACTATGGCGGTGCCCGCCGGGCGGCCGTCCGGGCGCGGGGCGCCCGCCCAGGTCTGGCGGAACAGCCCACCCTCGCGCGGTATGGGCTCCAGCCCGTAGTGGGCGACGAGGTCTTCGGGGGTCACCCGGGGAAGGCTACCTCCCGGCGCAGGAAGGCGAGTTGGGCCTTCTTCTCCGGCAGGTACACGTCCGGGATGTCGATCTCGGGCAGGGTGACGAGCGGGCCGGGCTCGAAGCCCTGCTTCAGGAAGCGGGCGATGGCCTTGTCGTTGGCCGCGTCCGGGTCGACGACGATCCGCCGGCGGTCGAGACCGCGGAAGAGGTACGCGGAGATCGCCGCGACCAGCGCGGACGTCCAGCCGGGGCGGCCGCCCTCCGGTCCGGCGGGGGCGAGGAGCAGGTGGACGCCGATGTCGCCGGGCTCCACCTCGTAGCACTCGCTCACCCGGTCGGCCTCGGGCTCGTAGGTCTGGAGCAGGGCGACGGGCTCGCCGTCCCGCTCGACCAGGAAGGCGTGGTGGGTGTCGAGGGTGTCCAGGTGGGCGTAGATCTCGGCGACCTGCTCCCGGCTGAGGCCGTTCATGCCCCAGAAGGAGGCGCGTTCCTCGCTGACCCAGCCGTGGACGACCTCGGCGTCGGCCCGCGGGTCGAGGCGCAGGACGCGGACCGTGCCGAAGCCGTCGACCGGCTGCTCGTACACCGTGGGGCGGGGCTCAGACATCGGTCTCTTTCTCCAGTCGTTCGAAGTCCGTGACGACGGGGACCAGGTCTCCCCGGGTCCACAAGGGCAGTTGGTCACGGTGATGAGGGGTGCCCGGCACCCCGGAGGCGCCGAACGGCACGACCCACAGGCTCTGTTCGCGGTCGGCCAGGTCCCAGACGTACCGGGCGGCGGGGCCGCGGGCGGCGCGGTCGGTGATGCCGGGGACGGCGGAGGTGCACAGCACGCAGTCGTGGTCGCCGGAGAGTCCGGGCTCGTCGTACTCGGCGGGCAGGGCCCGCCAGGGGGCGAGGACGTGGGTGTCGCCCCACACGCCCCGCGGCGGATCGGCGGCCACCTCCTCCAGCGCGGCCCGCACGGCCTCCGGCCGGTCGACGCCGTACAAGTCCTCCGCGCGCAGCAGGTGTTCGAGGGCGAAGCCGATGCGCGGGACGAGGGCGAGCCAGGGGAGCAGGACCTCGGGGTAGGCGGGGAGCCTGGTCAGCGCGGCGAAGGCGGGGTGCGCCGCCAGGTGGCGTACGACGGCTCCGCGCACCGCCGCGTAGAGGGCGGCGGGCCCGCTGTCCGCGTCCATGCGGCGGTCCCACGCGAGGAGCGTCGCGCGGACGCGGGCCGCCTCGGGGGAGAGGCCGTCGAGGGCGACCAGGTGGTCCATCAGGGGGGCGGCGGAGGCGAGGTGGGTGTCGGTGTGGATCGCGGGCATGTCACCGGGCGACCACTGGCGCCGGGCGGCGAGCAGTTCGGCGATGCGGTCGGCGCGGTGCGGCGGGGCGAACTCGACGCCGAGGGGTGCGGCGGGGCCGCGCTGGTTGGCCATCACCGCGACTCCGTCGGCGAGTTCGCCGTACGGCGTCCCGTGCCAGCCCCGCCACTCGTGGCAGGGTTCCCAGGCGGGGACGAGACGGGTGCGGTTGGCCTCGGCGCGCAGCGGCACCTTTCCGGCGACGCGGTGCAGGAGGCCGCCCTCGGTGTCGGCGGCCTGGACGACGTTGACGGGCTCGGTCCAGTGGTCGAAGGCCCGGTCGACGTCGGCCACCCGGCGGGCCCGGAGCAGCGGGAGGAGCGCGCCGAAGCCGAGGTCGCCGGTGACGCGGGGCGGGTAGCGGAGGCTGACGGAGCACTCGGCGTCGGAGCCGTCGTACAGGCCCTCGGGGCCGCCGATGACCACCGGGCCGCGCTCGGTCTCGATGACCTCCACCTCGACCGGGTCCTCGCCCGCGACCTCGATCGTCTCGGTGTGCCGGGCGGCCCGGTGCCAGACGCCGTCGGGGCCGAGGGCCTCCACGCCCGCGCCGGTGCGGCGCAGCCGCTCCCGGTACAGGTCCTGGTAGTCGGCCATGGCGTTGGTGATGGCCCAGGCGACCGAGCCGGTGTGCCCGAAGTGGGCGATGCCGGGGACACCGGGGACGGCGAGGCCGACGACGTCGAACTCGGGGCAGGAGAGGTGGATCTGCTGGTAGACGCCGGCGTCCTCGATGAACCGGTGCGGGTCGCCCGCGATGATCGGCTGCCCGGAGACCGTCCGCTCGCCGCTCACCAGCCAGCCGTTGCTGCCGGAGGTCCCGGGACCGTCGATGGCGAAGAGCCCGACGGCCTCCTCGCCGAGGTGCCGGACCGCCTGTTCACGCCAGAGCTTGGCCGGGAACCCCGCGAACAGGATGTGGATGCCGAGCCAGATGCCCAGCGGGGTCCAGGGCTCCCAGCGGCCGGGGACGCCGAGCGGCAGAGTCGCCTCCGCCAGGCCTTCGTTGACGCCTTCGACGTACGACCGGATCCAGTCGGCCGTCTCGGTGTCCCGGCGTTCCAGCCCGGCCCAGCAGCGGCGGGCGGTGTCGTCGAGCCTGGCCCTGCGGACGAAGCGGTCCCAGGGCAGGGAGTCCGGGCCGAGGAGGGCGGCCGAGGTGCCCTGGGCGCGGCGCCGCTCCACCTCCAGTTGCCAGGCCCGGTCGAGGGCGGTGACGCGGCCCTGGGCACGGGCGAGTTCGCCCACGTCGTCCGCGCGAAGATGCGGGATGCCCCAGGCGTCGCGGTAGATCTCGGCGGTCACCTGTCACCCTCCTGTGCTTGCGATGCGTTTTAGGTTAGCCTTGCCTAAGTAATTCGTGGCGGAATAGTACGCGAAGGGTGAAGAGGCGATGGGGCAGGGGCACGGTTGGCAGGGCACGGTCCTGAAACTGATGGGCGCCAAGGACTTCGAGTTCACGGTCACCGGCGCCGAGGACGTCTCCTCCGACTACCGGCGGCTGCACCTCACCGACGGCGGGATGCTCGCGGCCACCGGGGTCCACCCGACGATGTGGGTCCGGCTGTGGTTCGAGAACGAGGGCAAGCCGCACCAGCGGGCGTACACGCTGGTCGACCCCGACCCCGAGGCCGGCACCTTCAGCCTCGAGTTCGCGCTCCACGAGGGGCGCGCCAGTGACTGGGCGCGGGCGGCGAAGGCCGGGAACACCATCGAGGCGACGGTCCAGGGCACGGGCTTCCAGCATCCCCGGCCTGAGCCCTCGCACGTCTTCGCGATGGCCGACCCGGCTTCGCTGCCCGCGCTCAACTCCCTCCTCGACGAGCTGGGTTCGGCCCCGGCGACCATCTGGTTCGAGGGCTCCCTGGACGGCCTGCCGTTCCGCGGCGACCCCTCGCGCCACGACGTCCGCACGGTCGCCCGCCACCAGCTCGTCGACGCCGTCCGCGCCGACCTCCCGGACCTGCTGAAGGGCACGCGGCAGCCGTACGTCTGGATCGCCTGCGACACGCTGACGACCCGGACCCTGTCGGCGTACGTCCGCAAGGACCTGTCCGTCGCCAAGGACCGGCTGCACGCGCTGGGGTACTGGCGCGCGACCTGAGCCGGTACGCGGGATCATCGACCCATGGACGTCACCCTTCACCTCGCCCAGGACCCCGAGGCCGACGCGCTGCTCGGGCGCAGTCCGCTCGCCGCGCTGGTCGGGATGCTGCTGGATCAGCAGGTCCCGATGGAGTGGGCGTTCAAGGGTCCCCGCACGATCGCTGACCGGCTCGGCGCGGACGATCTCGACGCGCACGAGATCGCCGCGCAGGACCCGGAGGCCTTCGCCGCCGTGCTGTCGGACAAGCCGGCCGTGCACCGCTACCCGGGGTCCATGGCCAAGCGCGTCCAGCAGCTGTGCCAGTACCTGGTCGAGCACTACGACGGCAACGCCGAGCTGGTCTGGAAGGGCGTGACCGACGGCAAGGAGTTGCTCCGGCGCCTGGAGGAACTGCCCGGCTTCGGCAGGCAGAAGGCCCAGATCTTCCTCGCCCTGCTCGGCAAGCAGCTCGGCGTGGCCCCCAAGGGCTGGCGCGAGGCGGCGGGCGCGTACGGCGAGGCCGAGTCCTTCCGCTCGGTCGCTGACATCACGGGTCCGGAGTCCCTGGCGAAGGTACGGGCACACAAGCAGGAGATGAAGGCTGCGGCCAAGGCGGCGAAGGCCGCCAAGAAGTAAGCCGACTGGCCGTCCCCGAATGGCAGTCGTCGCTCGCCCGGTCCAACCATGAACCATGACCGAGGCACCGTCCGGCTCCACGTGGGGCCCGGAGTACGACGACCGCAAGGTCCACGCGCAGCAGCACGCCCCGCGCGGCGGCCATGAACCCGAGCCGCCCTTCGAAGGGCCCCTGCACGCCCTGTCCCAGGCCGCCTGGCAGGTCGTGCTGGTCACCGGCATCGCGTCGCTGGTCCTGGGCGTGCTGGTGCTGATCTGGCCGGGCTCGACCCTGCGCGCGACCGGCGTGCTGTTCGGGCTCTACCTCCTGGTCAGCGGGGTCTTCCAGCTCGTCTCCGCGTTCGGCACGCACAGGACGACCTCGCTGCGGGTCCTGGGATTCATCAGCGGCGCCCTGTCGATCCTGCTCGGCCTGTTCTGCTTCCGCGGCCCCATGCAGTCGCTGCTGCTGCTCGCCCTGTGGATCGGCATCGGCTGGCTGATCCGCGGCATCACCCAGACCCTGGCCGCCGCCTCCGACTCCTCGATGCCCGCCCGCGGCTGGCAGATCTTCCTCGGCGTCGTCACGTTCCTCGGCGGCGTCGTGCTGATCGCCTCCCCCTTCGAGTCGGTCTTCGTCCTGACCATCGTCGGCGGGGTCTGGCTGGTCGTCGTCGGCATCGTCGAGATCGTCAGCGCGGTCGGCATCCGCAGCCGTGCCCGACAGGTCCCGCGCGAGCTGTGACCGGCACCGGTAGCCCGAGCGGGCGGATCTCGGGCGCGGCGCGATGAACGGCGCGGCCCCGCCGGGGAGGTGACCTTCCATGAGCACTGCACGAAGCCTCCCGCACGGCCGCGCCTGGCTGCGGGCCTTCGTCCTGCTGCTCGCCCTGTGCATGCCGGCGGCCCCGGCCGCGACACCCCTGGCACCGGTCGCGGCCGCCACCGAGATCGTCGAGTACGACGCCCTGGACGCCGCCCCGCGTCCGGCCGCCGCCCGCCGCGCGCACCGCCCGGACGCCGTAGCCCCGCGTCCGGCGGCGCCTCCCCGGACGACGGCGCCCCGTCCGGAGCCGGTCCCCCACACCCCGCCGGCCCGGCGCTCGGTGGTCCTGCGCTGCTGACGGAACCGGCCCCCACCGGTCCGTCCGTCAGTACGACACAAGGAGCACCCCATGCCCATCGATCCCTACGCCGTCCTGCGCGCCCTGGTGCGTGCCGAGGCCGCGCGGAGCACACCGAAGCCACAGGTGAAGCGGGACGAGCGGCCCCAGCAGGGGAAGAATCGCTGAGCGCCGGGCGGAGGCGGGCCTACCGCCTCCGCCGCGCCGTACCGAAGACCGAGCGGGTGATCTCCCGCCCGATCTGGGTGCCGATGGAGCGGGCGAGCGACTTGAACATGCCGCTGCCGACGACCTGTTCGACCATCGAGGGCTCGTCCTCGGGCTTCGGGGTTGCCTTCGGGGCGCGGGCCCGCATCTCGTCGGGACCCTTGCCCGCGGGGGGCCGCTGGAGCCTCTCGTACGCCGACTCCCGGTCGACGGCCTGCGCGTACCGCTCGTAGAGCGGCGACCGGCGCACCGCCTCCGCCACCGGCGCCGGCCCCATCAGGGACTCGGGCGCCCGCAGCCGGGTCGCGGCGACCGGGGTCGGGGCGCCCTTCTCGCTGAGCACAGTGACGACCGCCTCGCCGGTACCGAGCCCGGTGAGCAGTTCCTCCAGGTCGTACGCGGAGTTCGGGAAGGTCTTCACCGTGGCCTTCAGCGCCTTCTGGTCGTCGGGGGTGAAGGCGCGCAGGGCGTGCTGGACGCGGTTGCCGAGCTGGGCGAGGACGTCGCCGGGTACGTCCTTCGGGGTCTGCGTGACGAAGAAGACGCCGACCCCTTTCGAGCGAATGAGCCGCACGGTCTGCGTGATGGAGTCCAGGAACGCCTTCGAGGCGTCGTTGAACAGCAGATGCGCCTCGTCGAAGAAGAAGACCAGCTTCGGCTTGTCGGCGTCACCGACCTCGGGCAGATCGTGGAAGAGATCGGCGAGCAGCCACATCAGGAAGGTGGAGAACAGCTGCGGCCTGTCCTGTACGGCGGCCAGCTCCAGCACCGACACCATGCCCCGCCCGTCCGGCGCCGTCCGCAGGAACTCGGCCGTGTCGAACTCCGGTTCCCCGAAGAAGCCGCCCATGCCCTGCGCCTCGAAGGCGGTGAGCGAGCGCAGGATGACCCCGGCCGTGGCCGTCGACAGACCGCCGATGTCCTTCAGCTCGGCCTTGCCCTCGTCCGAGGTCAGGAAGGCGACGACCGCCCTGAGGTCCTTGAGGTCGATCAGCTCCAGGCCCTTGGTGTCGGCGTAGTGGAAGATCAGGCCGAGGGACTGCTCCTGGGTCTGGTTCAGCTGGAGGACCTTCGAGAGCAGGACCGGACCGAAGCTGGTGATCGTGGCCCGCAGCGGGATGCCGTCACCGAGGCCGCCGAGGGCGTAGAACTCGGCGGGGAAGCCGGTCGGGGTCCATCGCTGATGCACCTCCGAGGCCCGCGCGGAGACCTTCTCGCCCTGCTGCCCCGGTGCCGAGATCCCGGACAGGTCCCCCTTGATGTCGGCGAGGAACACCGGCACGCCCTGCGCCGAGAGCTGCTCGGCGATCAGCTGGAGGGTCTTGGTCTTGCCGGTGCCGGTGGCGCCGGCGACCAGGCCGTGCCGGTTGAGCATCGGCAGCGGCACCCGGCTCTGCGCGTCGGCCAGGCACCGGCCGTCCCACAGCAGGGCGCCGAGATCGAGCGCGGGCCCGGCGAAGGCGTACCCGGAGGCGATCTCCAGGGCCTCCTTCGGAAGGGCCGGTGCGCTCCCGGGCTTCTCCGGAGCGGTGGCCGACGGCATGGTTTCGCGCTCACTCATCTCAGGCACCTGTTCCGATTCGCCCCGGTTTACAGCATCTTTTCCAGCGTCGCACTCCGTCGCCATGGCTGCGCCCGGAACGTCTGGACCGGTAGGCTTTCCGTGTGATCTTCAAGCGCATCGGAAACGGCCGGCCGTACCCCGACCACGGCCGGGAGAGCACCCGGCAGTGGGCGGACGTCGCGCCGCGCCCGGTCCGCCTCGATCAGCTCGTGACGACCAAGGGCCAGCTCGACCTGGAAACCCTGCTCGCCGAGGACTCCACCTTCTACGGCGACCTGTTCGCGCATGTCGTGAAGTGGCAGGGCGACCTGTACCTGGAGGACGGGCTGCACCGGGCCGTGCGCGCCGCGCTACAGCAGCGCCAGGTGCTGCACGCGCGCGTGCTCGAACTGGACTGACCCGGCGCTGCTGACCGGCCGTCCGGGCCGGCCTGTCACATGGCCGATCGGTGCGATCGAGTGGCCGTCCGGTGAAGGGTTGGCCCTTTCGGGTTCTCCTGCCCGGCGTCGAATGATCATCTAGTAGGAATCACCGCCCCGGCGCACTACGCTGCGCCCATGAGCATGCTGACTCCCCCCGGCATGGGCGGCCAATACCGGATCACGGGGGACAAGTACCCGCGCATGCGCCGTCCCCGGCGGCGCGGCAGGCTGGTGCTTCTGGCCGTCGCCTCCGTCACCGTGCTCGGCGTCGTCGGCTGGGGCACGCTCCAGCTCGTCGACGTCTTCACCGGCGGCGGAGAGAAGGCCTCGGCGGCCGGCCCCAAGGCGGACTGCGCCACCCGGGCGACGCCGGCGGCCGGCGCGAGCGCCGCAGCCCTGCCGAAGCCGGGCCAGATCACCGTCAACGTGCTCAACGCCACGCCCGTCAGCGGCCTCGCGAAGAAGACCGCCGACGAGTTGAAGAAGCGCGGCTTCAAGATCGGCGACGTGGGCAACGCGACGAAGGAGTACGACAAGAAGGTCAAGGGCACCGGGATACTGCTCGGCCCGGCTTCGGCCCTGGACACCTCGCTGCCCGTGCTCGCGACCCAGCTCACCACCGCCGAGCGCCGCACCGACCAGGCCCGCAAGGGAACCGAGATCGACCTGATCATCGGCACGTCGTTCAAGAACCTGACGACGAAGGCGGACGCGGACAAGGCCCTGGCGAAACTGGCATCACCGAAGCAGACGCCGGCAGTGTCGAAGAAGGGCTGCTGAGGCGTACCCAGGGGCGCGCGCGGGGAACTGCGCGACACGCCCCGACGGCGCCGCGGCCGCCGACGCGACGGCTCGCGGCACTCCGGATGGCCACTCCGGCGCTACGACGCCACCTACTCCGCGGCCCCGTACATACGGTCTCCCGCGTCCCCCAGCCCCGGCACGATGTACCCGTGCTCGTTGAGCCGCTCGTCCACCGACGCCGTCACCACGGTCACCGGCGCCCCGGCCAGCTCCCGCTCCATGACCTCGACGCCCTCGGGCGCGGCGAGCAGCACCACGGCCGTCACGTCGTCCGCGCCGCGCTTGATGAGCTCCTGGATCGCCGCGACCAGCGTGCCGCCCGTGGCGAGCATCGGGTCGAGGACGTACACCTGGCGCCCGGAGAGGTCCTCCGGCATCCGCGTGGCGTATGTGGACGCCTGCAGCGTCTCCTCGTTGCGGATCATGCCCATGAAGCCCACCTCGGCGGTGGGGAGCAGCCGGACCATGCCTTCGAGCATGCCGAGCCCGGCGCGCAGGATCGGCACGACCAGCGGCCGCGGGTGGGACAGCTTGACGCCGGTGGTCCGCGAGACCGGCGTCTGGATGTCGACCTGTTCGGTGCGCACGTCCCGCGTGGCCTCGTAGGCGAGCAGGGTGACGAGCTCGTCGGCGAGCCGCCGGAACGTCGCGGAGTCGGTGCGCTGGTCGCGCAGCGTGGTGAGCTTGTGGGCGACCAGAGGGTGGTCGACGACGTGGAGACGCATGTCCCTAACAGTAGCCGTGCCACCGCGCCCCTCGCGCTGGCATCAAACCGCCCATCAGGGGGAAAGTGGGAGGGACGTACTGGGGGTGCACACATGCCTGACAGTGAGTCGCCGGGGAACAACGCGCCGCGCGAGACCGAGGCGGAACGGCGCCGACGCCGGGCCCGGTTCCTGCGTGAACTGGCCGAGGCCCGGGAGCTGCGCGACCGCGTCCAGCCCCGCCGTGCCAAGGCCGCACGGCTGCGCCACGCCATGCGCATGCGCACGTTTCGCTGGTAGCGCTCGGGGCCTCGGTGGACCGCCTGATGCGTGATCCACGCCGAGGGCCGCGTACGATCCCGCTGGTGGACGATCAAAACGGGCGGACACAGGGAGCCGAAGACGTCCCCTGAACGCTCCGTTTCTGCCACGATTCCGAGTGGGTGGGGCTCGGAGCACCGCTCTCCCCGCCCGCAACCTCCGCCGGGGGGACCCCCAACCGGCACGCCTATGACCAGTGGGAGAGTCACGGTGTACTTCGCCGCACTGCTCGCGCGCACCGAAGACGGGTGGGAAGCGAGCGACACAGAGCTCGACGATGTGGAGACCTTGTCGGATCTGGCCGACCTGGCCCGTGAAGCCTCTCCCGAGGACGACACGGTGCTGGTGCTCATCGAGCAGGAGGACGCCTGGTTCGGTGTCGTCCGCATCGACGGCGAGGACGACCCTCGTATCTACGTCTCGGACGCCGCCGCCGCTGCCCGCAGCAGCTACGGCGAGATCCTGCTCACCGACGAACTGCTCGGAAAGGAGCCGGGCGAGGACGAAGCCGACCTGGACGCCCTCGACCTCGACGGCACGGAGGAGCCGGACGGCGACTCCGACGACGAGGACGGCACCGCCGCCGACGCCGTGCCGCACAGCCCGGTCGGCGACAGCGAGATCCTCGACGACCTGGGTGTCAGCGAGAAGGAGCTGAAGGCCCTGGACGCCGACGACGCGCTGGGCGCCATCGCCGAGGCGCTGGGCGCCGCGGAGGTCCTGGAGACCGTCCGCTGATCCCGGCCGACCCCACGGGTCCCCCGGACCCGGTACGCGACCGCTGGCGGGCCGCGATGCGGCTCGCCCTGGACGAGGCCGAACTCGCCGTCCGGGGCGGGGACGTCCCCGTCGGCGCCGTCGTGCTGTCCGCGGACGGCGAGACGGTGCTCGGCGCCGGGCACAACGAACGCGAGGCCACCGGCGACCCGACCGCGCACGCGGAGGTGCTGGCGATCCGCAGGGCCGCCGCCGAGGTCGGGGAGTGGCGGCTGACGGGCTGCACGCTGGTCGTCACCCTGGAGCCCTGCACGATGTGCGCGGGCGCGCTGGTGCAGTCCCGCGTGGACCGGGTCGTCTACGGCGCCCGGGACGAGAAGGCCGGCGCGGCGGGCTCCCTCTGGGACGTCGTCCGCGACCGGCGGCTCAACCACCGCCCCGAGGTCGTCGAGGGCGTGCTCGCCGAGGAGTGCGCGGGGCTGCTCACCGCGTTCTTCCGGAATCGGTGAACGGTCGGCGAATACCGATTTCGGAGCACGGGCCCCGGTGCTGTAAGGTCTCCCTCGGTAGCGTGTCCGAGCGGCCGAAGGAGCTCGCCTCGAAAGCGAGTGTGGCGCAAGTCACCGAGGGTTCAAATCCCTCCGCTACCGCTTGAGAAGGGCCCCGTCGAGAGACGGGGCCCTTCGTGCGTTCGGGGGGTGTGGGCCGTGGTCCTGGAAAAGGGCGTGAAGGCTACACTCACCGCCGTCAACAGGGGGCGCGCGCAGGGAGGCCGCAGTGGCGGTGAATTCGAAGAAGGTCGCCGTCTATGTGCTCGTGGTCTTCGTGCTCTACGTGATCATCACGGACCCGGCCAAGGCAGCCGACTACGTGCAGATAGGGTTCGAGGGCATATCCAACGCCGCCAAGGCCATCGGCGACTTCATGACCTGGCTCGCCGACGGAGGAGAATGATGATCCGCCACCTGGTCCTCTTCAAGCTCAACGAGGGTGTCGAGCGGGACGACCCCCGTGTCCTGGAGGGCGAGAAGGCCTTCCAGTCGCTGGAGGGCAAGATCTCCGAGATCCGCCACTGGGAACTCGGCTGGAACCTCAGCGACCGCCCCATCGCCTACGACTACGCGATCAACTCCGCCTTCGACGACGCCGACGCCCTGCGCCGGTACGTGGAGCACCCCGAGCACCAGGCGGGCGTGGCCCTCTGGAAGGAGTTCGCCACCTGGGTGATCGCGGACTACGAGTACTGAGCCGCGGAACCCCGCAGCCCTCCGCCGGAACGGCGGGGGGCTTTTGTGCGTCTTCGGCATAACTTCTCCCTCAACACGGCGTTATGCGGTGCTTGCACACAGTGCACATGTCTTGTGATGCTATGACCGCTTTTGACGGATGAGTTGATGGATCACGAGGTGGAGTTGACCGTGTCGGCCAGTACTGCGCCTCCCCAAGAAGCGGCTCCAGAAGCGGCAGCGGCCGCCCCGCGCAGCCGCGGCGCCGACACCCGAGCGCTCACCCAGGTGCTCTTCGGACAGCTCAAGGAGCTTCGGCCGGGCACGCCGGAGCACAACCGGGTGCGCGGGGCGCTCATCGAGGCCAACCTCCCGCTCGTGCGCTACGCGGCCGCCCGCTTCCGCTCCCGCAACGAGCCGATGGAGGACGTGATCCAGGTCGGCACGATCGGGCTCATCAACGCCATCGACCGCTTCGACCCGGACCGGGGCGTGCAGTTCCCGACCTTCGCCATGCCGACCGTCGTCGGCGAGATCAAGCGGTACTTCCGGGACAACGTCCGCACGGTCCACGTACCGCGCCGGCTGCACGAGCTGTGGGTGCAGGTCAACAGCGCGAGCGAGGACCTGACCACCGCCTTCGGACGGACCCCGACGACCGCCGAGATCGCCGAGCGGCTGCGCATCAGCGAGGACGAGGTGCTGTCCTGCATCGAGGCGGGACGGTCGTACCACGCCACCTCGCTGGAGGCGGCCCAGGAGGGCGACGGGCTCCCGGGGCTGCTGGACCGGCTCGGCTACGAGGACCCCGCGCTGGACGGTGTGGAGCACCGCGATCTGGTGCGGCATCTGCTCGTCCAACTCCCCGAACGGGAACAGCGAATTCTGCTGCTGCGCTACTACAGCAATCTCACCCAGTCGCAGATCAGCGCGGAACTCGGCGTCTCCCAGATGCATGTCTCGCGGCTACTCGCCCGTAGCTTCCAGCGGTTGCGGTCCGCGAACCGGATCGACGCCTGAGCAGCGGCTCGTGGCCATCGGAGCCCGAGCGAAGTTCGACCGGCAGTCGACCGAAAGCCTGAGCGAACAGTAACCGGGGAGAGCGAATCGCTCACCAGGGCGGTTCCCGACAGTTTCGCGCCGAAAAACCGTCAGACCCCTTGTTTCCAGGGCGGATTCACGTCTTACATGTCGACATGTCACTACAGCGTGTTGCCGACATGTGACATTCTGCGGGAAGCGCGTTTGCCGTGGCTTCGGCTCCGGTATTCAGGTGAAGGCTGACGTTCCTCGCAGGGGCGTTCGCCACGACCGTCCCGCGACCCAGAGGGGGTGGCATGTCCGCAGACCAGGGCAGCTCCAAGGTGCTCACGCTCACGAAGAGCGAGGCTGCGCCCGCGCTCGACGACGACGTAACGGCCCTTGTCGAGGCCGCGCCGGCCCCGGCGGCCTCAGGAGCCATCGACACCCGCACCCTGTCCCGCTCCCTGTTCCTGCGGCTCGCCGCGCTGGACGAGAACAGCCCCGAGCGCGCCTACGTACGCGACACCCTGATCGAGCTGAACCTCCCGCTCGTGCGGTACGCCGCCGCGCGCTTCCGCTCCCGCAACGAGCCGATGGAGGACATCGTCCAGGTCGGCACGATCGGGCTGATCAAGGCGATCGACCGGTTCGACTGCGAACGGGGCGTGGAGTTCCCGACGTTCGCGATGCCGACCGTGGTCGGCGAGATCAAGCGGTTCTTCCGCGACACCTCGTGGTCCGTGCGCGTGCCGCGCCGGCTCCAGGAGCTGCGCCTGGCCCTGACGAAGGCCAGCGACGAGCTCTCCCAGAAGCTGGACCGCTCCCCGACGGTCACCGAACTCGCCGCGGTGCTGGGCGTGTCCGAGGAGGACGTGGTCGACGGCCTCGCGGTCGGCAACGCCTACACGGCCTCCTCCCTCGACTCGCCCGCCCCCGAGGACGACGGCGGCGAGGGCTCCCTGGCCGACCGCCTCGGCTACGAGGACAGCGCGCTGGAGGGCGTGGAGTACCGCGAGTCCCTGAAGCCGCTGCTGGCCAAGCTCCCGCCGCGCGAGCGCCGCATCATCATGCTGCGCTTCTTCGCCAACATGACCCAGTCCCAGATCGGCGAGGAGGTCGGCATCTCCCAGATGCACGTCTCCCGGCTGCTGACCCGGACGCTGGCCCAGCTGCGGGAAGGGCTCATCTCCGACTGAGGGTTCAGTTCTGACGGAGCGTCAGTCACCATGGCTCGATGCTCCGGTCAACGACATGGACGTACGGCCGCAGAGGCGTTCCGCTCACCGCCTCCGCGGCCGCCGTGTGCCTGGGCGGCCTCCTGGCCGCGTGCGCGGGCGACGGAGGCGGCGGTGACGGTCACGTCGCGGTGGGGGCGCCGGGAGCGGCTCGTACGACGGTGGCGCCCACCGGGGAGGTGACGCTGGTCCCCTTGGAGCCGAGGGAACGCAAGGCCGGGACCGGCAACTCCCCTGCGAGCCAGGAAGGTTCGCCACCGGGACCGACGCCGGGCCTCGGCGATCCCCCGGACCCGGTGCCGTCGAGCGCCCGCGCCAAGCCCAGCCGTACGCCCGGCGGTTCACCGACTCCGACGCCCGGCGGCACCACGACAGCACCCCCCGCCACGCCCGCCGCGCTCACCTGGTCCGAGCCGGAGCGGGCGGCGGCGGAGCAGCGGTGGTGCGAGAAGGTGACGCTGGAGTTCCACAACTCGGGTGGCGGTCCGGTCCGTTCGGGCACCGTGACCTTCGGGACGCACATCATCGGGGCGCTCGGGGTCGACTGGGGGACCGTTGAGTCGGCCGAGGAGCTTCCGGCGCCGATCGAGGGCGGCGCGCGGAAGGAGAAGACCTGGACGGTGTGCGTCGACGCGTGGCGCGTACCCTTGGGCATGCACGTGGAGACGCGGGACGTGACCGTCCGGTGGGATCGGTGAGGGGTTACTTCAGCGCCAGCCACGCCACGGCGGCGACGACCGCGACGGCGACGACGACGCCGATGATCAGGCCGATGCGGGGACCGCGGGAGGCGGCCGCCTGCTGGCGCCCCTGCGGCGCCTCGTCCACGAACGCGCGGAACATCTGGGTGCTGCCGGCCGGGTCGTAGTTGCCCTGGGGGCCCTGGGTGTTAGCCATGGCCCGAAACCCTAGCGAATCCGGGGGTGCCGCCCAAGTGCGGGCCCGGCACCTGCACCGACGCTCACGGAACCCGCCCCACCTGCACATTTACGGTCGCAATACTTGCCTTTGCCAAGTTTTTATGCCGCACTCACCGAATTTATTTGCCTGTAGCAACCAACAGCTTCTACGGTTGCCCTAAGCAACGAAATCCGGGAGGTGCGATGGCCGAACAGGCGCAGTACGAGGAGCTCGTCCGCCAGTTCAGCGCCTTCGGCGCCGTGAAGCGGGAGATCGGGCGGACGCTGCCGTCCGACTGTCCCAGTGGTTCAGCCGCCGTACTGACACTGCTGGACCGTCATGGGGACATGCGCATGAGCAAGCTCGCCGAGCTGCTCGCCGTCGACATGTCCGTCACCAGCCGGCATGTCGCGCATCTCGCCGAGCGCGGCTGGATCGACCGCTCCCCGGACCCCGCCGACAAGCGCGGCCGCATCCTGCGTCTCACGCCCGCGGGGCGGGCGCAGGTCGACGAGCTGTCCCGACGGACCACCGAGCTGCTCGCCGACCGGCTGAGCGACTGGAGCGACGAGGACGTCGCCCGGCTCACCGGGCTCATGGCACGGCTACGGCGTTGCTTCGACCAGCACGACCAGTCCCCCCGTACACCCGCGATCACCGCGTAGAAGCGCTTAAGAGAAGGAAGTCCATGGCTACGACCACACCAGCCGGTGTGCGGGCTCATGCCAAGCACTCAGGAGGCTCCGGCGAGGCTCCCATGACGCATCGGCAGATCATGGAGGCGCTCTCCGGGCTGCTGCTCGGCATGTTCGCCGCCATCCTGTCCTCCACGATCGTGTCCAACGCCCTGCCCGAGATCATCCAGGACCTCGGCGGCGGACAGAGCGCGTACACCTGGGTCGTGACCGCCGCACTGCTGGCGATGACGGCCTCGACCCCGCTGTGGGGCAAGCTCGCCGACCTCGTCAGCAAGAAGGCCCTCGTCCAGATAGCCCTGGTCATCTACATCGTCGGATCCGTCGTCGCCGGTGTGTCCCAGAACTCCGGGATGCTCATCGGCGCCCGGGTCATCCAGGGCCTCGGCGCCGGTGGTCTGACCGCGCTCGCGCAGATCATCATGGCCGCGATGATCTCCCCCCGGGAGCGCGGCCGGTACTCCGGCTACCTCGGCGCGACCTTCGCCGTCGCGACCGTCGGCGGTCCGCTGGTCGGCGGCGTTATCACCGACACCGACTGGCTGGGCTGGCGCTGGTGCCTGTACGTGGGCATCCCGTTCGCGCTGATCGCCCTGTTCGTGCTGCAGAAGACGCTGCACCTGCCGGAGAGCAGGCGCAAGGTCAAGGTCGACTGGACCGGTGCCTTCTTCATCACGGCCGCCGTCTGTCTGCTGCTGGTCTGGGTCACCTTCGCGGACGACAAGTACGCCTGGCTGTCCTGGCAGACGTACGCGATGGTCGGCGGCGCCCTCGCGCTCGTGCTGATCTTCCTCTTCGTGGAGACCAAGGCCGCCGAGCCGATCATCCCGCTGCGCCTGTTCAAGAACCGCACGATCACCCTGGCCTCGCTGGCCTCCCTGCTCGTCGGTGTCGCGATGTTCGCGGGCACGGTCTTCTTCAGCCAGTACTTCCAGCTGGCGCGGGACGAGTCCCCGACCATGTCGGGCGTCATGACCATCCCGATGATCGCCGGTCTGTTCGTGTCGTCGACCGTCTCCGGCGCGGTCATCACCAAGACCGGCAAGTGGAAGGCCTGGCTGGTCACCGGTGGTGTGCTGGTGACCGCGGGGCTCGGGCTGCTGGGCACCATGCGCTACGACACCGAGTACTGGCACATCGCCGTCTTCATGGCGGTCATGGGCCTCGGCATCGGCATGATGATGCAGAACCTCGTGCTGTCCACGCAGAACCAGGTCGCCCCGCACGAGCTCGGTGCCGCCAGCTCGGTCGTCACCTTCTTCCGGTCCCTCGGCGGCGCGATGGGCGTCTCGGCGCTCGGCTCCGTGATGTCGACGCGGATCAGCCACTACGCCACCGACACCATCGGCTCGCTCAGCCCGCAGGAGCAGGCGGCCGCCGCCAAGGCCGTGGGCTCCGGCGAACTGCCCGACATGGACGCGCTGCCCGCCCACATCCGCACCTGGCTGGAGAGCGCCTACGGACACGGCATCGCCGACATCTTCCTGTACGTCGCCCCGATCGCGTTCCTCGCCTTCCTCGTGACCCTCTTCATCAAGGAGGTCCCGCTGCGGACGTCCGGCGCGCTGGCGCAGGCGGCGGAGGGCGCCAAGGGGGAGGCGCCGGCGGTTGTCCCGGCGCCGGTCCCGGCGGCTGTCGCCGTGGCCGAGGCCCCTGTCGTGGAGGAGGAGAACACCGTGCAGGTCACCTCTGGCGGCATCCCCGTCCAGGGATATGTCCGCGACGCTGAGAGCGTGCCCGTCCCGCGGGCCGCGGTCACCCTGATCTCGCTGTCCGGACGGCAGCTGGGCCGCTCGGTCGCCCAGGCCGACGGCTCCTACGGGATCGACGCGCCCGGCACGGGCTCGTACGTCCTGATCGCCTCCGCCGACGGTTTCCAGCCGCAGGCGTCCACGGTCGTCGTCGGCGAGGATCCGCTGACGTACGACATCCTGCTCAGCGGCACCAGCGGGCTGACCGGTGTGGTGCGGGCCGCCGAGGGCGCGCTGCCGGTCAAGGACGCGATGGTGATCGTCACCGACGTGCGCGGGGACCTGCTGGCCAGCGCGGCCACCGGGGAGCAGGGCGAGTTCGCCTTCGGCGAGCTGGTGCCGGGCACGGTGACCGTCGCGGTGAACGCCGCCGGGTTCCGGCCGCGTGCCGTCCCGGTCGAGATCGGCGGCACGGGCGTCACCCGCGTCGAGGTCGACCTCGACTCCGGCGCACAGGTCCAGGGCGTCGTACGGGCGCCGCGGGGTCCGCTGGCCGACGCGCGGGTCACGCTCGTGGACGCGGCGGGCAACGTCGTCGGCACGGCGACGACCGGGGCGGACGGGGCGTACGCCTTCACCGACCTGGACAGCGGCGAGTACACCGTCATCGCGACCGGGTACCCGCCGGTGGCCTCGGCGCTCACGGTCGGCGGCCGTGGGGTCGACGACCACGACATCGAACTCGCCCACCCCGGCGAGTAGTTCCGGCCCCGGCCCGTGGAGCACGCTCTGAGCGGAGGTGTGCTCCACGGGCCGGTTTTTCTTTGAGCTCGAGGAGTACGTGAGATGGGACTGACCGCGAGGATCCGCACCCGGGACGGATGGGCCGTGTCGCACGCGGTCGTCACGGTGACGGACATGACCGGTACGCAGGTGCTGCGGGCCGAGGCGGACGTGGAGGGGGCGGTGCGGGACGCCACACCGCTGGCCCCCGGCTCCTACACCGTCATCGTCACCGCCGTCGGGTACGCGCCCGCCGCGGCCGGCGCGATCGTCACCGCGAGCGGGCGGGCCGAGGTCGGCACGGTGACGCTGGCGCGGCAGGGCGGGACCGAGCTGCCGCCGCCGGGGCCGTGGACGGTGGACCCGGCGCACTCGACGGTCGGCGCGGTGGCCCAGCATCTGGGGATCTCCAGCGTGCGCGGGCGGTTCACCGACTTCACCGCGACCGTGGAGATCGCGCCGGACGACGTCACCAAGTCGCGGGTGGAGGCGGTGATCCGGGCGGGCTCGATCGACACCGGGAACTCCACGCGGGACGAACATCTGCGGTCGGCGGACTTCCTGGACGTGGAGCGGTTTCCGGAGATCACCTACCGGTCGACGGGTCTGACGGCGGGCGTCGGCGCGGATCGCTGGACGGTGCACGGTGAGCTGGCGCTGCACGGTGTCGTACGGCCGGTCGACCTGGACCTCGCGTATCTGGGGACCGGTGCCGATCCGTGGGGCGGTACGCGGGCCGCGTTCCGGGCGACGGCCCAGCTGCGGCGGGAGGACTTCGCCATGCACTACAACCAGGTCGTCCAGGCGGGGATCGCCGCCATCGGGACGACGCTGAGGGTGGAGCTGGATGTCCAGGCCGTGCAGGGCGAGTCGCCGGCCCCAGACCGGCCCTAGGCTGAGGCCATGGCACCGAACATTGCGACGAACACCCGTGTCTCGCTCGAGGAGTTGCTGGACTTCGTACGGCCCCGTCATCGCGCGATCCTGATGACCCGGCGGGCGGACGGCGGCACGCAGGCCTCGCCGCTGACCTGTGGGGTGGACGACTCCGGGCGGCTGGTCGTCTCCACGTATCCGGAGCGGGCGAAGACGCGGAACGCCAAGCGGGACGCCCGGGTGGGTCTTCTCGTGCTGAGCGACGACTGGAACGGGCCGTGGGTGCAGGTGGAGGGGACCGCCGAGGTGATCGACTCCCCTGACTCCGTCGAGCCGCTGGTGGAGTACTACCGCAACATCGCCGGGGAGCATCCGGACTGGGACGAGTACCGCGCGGCGATGGTGAAGCAGGGCAAGTCGATCATCCGGGTCACGCCGGAGAAGTGGGGGCCGGTGGCGACCGGAGGTTTCCCGGCGCGGCTCGTGGAGGAGTCCTAACCGGCTCGCTCCACCATGGCCTCGATGCCCGCCACCAGCAGGTCCAGCGCGAAGGTGAAGTCGCGTTCCAGCATTTCCTCGACCGTGTCCCCGCCCCGGGCCGCCATGATGTCCTTGGCCTCCTCGATGACCCCGGCGGTCGTCGGGACCTCGCTCACCGTCGTCATGGCGTGCTGGAAGTAGGCGTCGGGTGTCATGCCGGTGTCCTCGACGCGGCTGAAGAAGTGGCCCTCGATCGTGCCGTAGCCGTACACGAACTGGAAGACGGCCGAGATCGCGCCCGTCACGCCCTCGGCGGGCAGGCCCGTCTTCCTGATCACTCGCTGGACCACCCGGGAGAAGGCCAGCGAGTTGGGGCCGATGTTGAGGTAGGTCCCGGCCAGCGGGGACAGCCAGGGGTGGCGGACCAGCAGGGCGCGGTACTCCCGGGCCAGCGTGCGCAGTTGGTCGCGCCAGTCCTCGTCCGCCTCCGGATCGGGCAGCCGGACCTCGCCGTACACCGCGTCCAGGGCGAGTTCGAGGAGGTCGTCCTTGGTGTCGACGTACCAGTAGACGGACATCGCCGTCACGTTCAGCTCGGCCGCGAGCCGGCGCATCGAGAACTTCGCCAGCCCCTCCGCGTCCAGCAGCCGTACGGACACGTCGGTGATCCGCCCGCGGTCCAGCGTGGCCGGCTGACCTCCGGAGCGGCCGCTCCGGCGCCCCTTGTCCTCCAGCCAGACGCTGGCCCGCGCAGCTGCCTTACCCATGGCGCACCTTCCTGGACTTCCCAACACCGATCCCGAGCTAGTGGGCGACCACCACCCCCGAGTCTGCCCGCTCCGCCCTACGCAGCAACGCCGCCGCTACCAACCCCCCGAGCAACACGGCCAACGCCCCCACCAACTGGCTGGTCTCCAGGCCGGAGGCGAACGCGTCCTTGATCTCCGTCCGCTGTGCTTCCCCGTCCGCCGAGGCCAGCGCCGCCGGCAGACTGCTCGCCGCCACCGGAATCAGCGCCGCGAACCGGGAGTTGAGGACGGCTCCGAGCACCGCTACGCCCAGGCCGTTGCCGAACTCCGCCAGGGTGCCGTTGATTCCGGCGCCGACCCCCGCCTTCTCCCGGGGGATCGCGCTCATGATCGCGTGCGCCATGGCCGGGTTGGCGATCGCGCAGCCCACTCCGATGAGCACCAGGCCCAGCAGCGTCCCGGTGTAGCCGCCCGAGGCGAGCGTCGCTATCGACACCAGCCCACCGGACATCAGGACCATGCCGAGCAGGATCGACATCGGCGTCCCCAGCTTCGCCGTCCACTTGGCCGAGACGCCCGTGAAGTTCAGGGCCACGACCGTCAGCGCCAGCGGAGCGGTCCGCAGACCCGCCTCCAGGGGGCCGTATCCCAGGACGAACTGGAGGTGCTGCGTGAGCAGGAACAGCGCCCCGCCCATGCCGAAGGTGATCAGGACGGCACCGGCGACCGCGCCGGAGAACCGGCGGTCCCGGAAGAAGTGCAGATCGAGCATGGGATACGGGATCCGGCTCTCCCAGTACGCGAAGACCGCCAGCACCACGACCGCGACCGTGCCCGTCGCCAGCACCCGGCCGGACGTCCAGCCGTGCTCGGGGCCGGAGATGATCGCGTAGACCAGGGAGGCCATGCCGATCGTGGAGAGCAGGGCGCCGAGCAGGTCGGGGCGGTCGCCCTGGGGGTTCTTGGACTCGGGGACCAGGGCCACGACGGCCACCAGGCCCAGTGCCGCCACCGGCAGGTTGATCAGGAAGATCGCGCCCCACCAGAAGTGGTTCAGCATGAAGCCGCCGATCAGCGGGCCACAGGCGAACCCGAGCGCGTTGACCGCGCTCCAGATGCCGATCGCCTTCGGGTGCTCCTCCGGCGCGAAGATCTGCATCGCCACCGCGAGGGTCGTGGTGAGCAGCAGCGCACCTCCGACGCCCATCCCGGCGCGGGCCGCGATCAACTGGCCGGTGGTCTCGGCCAGTCCGGCCACCAGGGAGCCGATGCCGAACAGGGCGAGGCCCGTGATCAGCATCTTCTTGCGGCCGTAGCGGTCGGCGGCGCTGCCCGCGGTGAGCAGCAGACCGGACTGCACCAGCGAGTACGCGTTGATCATCCACTGGATGTCGGAGGTCGCCGCGTCCATCTCCGTGGTGAGCGTGGGGATCGCCACGTTCAGGATCGTGTTGTCCAGCAGCACGGTGAGCTGGGCGAGGCAGATGACGCCGAGGATCAGCCAGCGCTGGGGGTGGCCCTGGGATGCGGGCGTGGAGGTGGAGGCGGGGGTGGAAGCGGACATGCTGTACACCGTATAGCGACTCCCATACGGTGTACAGCACGTTCTTGCCGGAGCCGGGCCGCCGGTTGCCGTCTCAGCCGCTCGCCTTCTGCGTCAGGTCGTAGAAGGTGGCCGAACCGACCGTCACCTGCTTGAAGTTGGCCTCGATCCACTCCGTGATCTGCGCGGAGGTACCGCTGTCGCTGCCGCCCATGCCGCCGCCGGAGCCGCTGGAGATGAAGTAGTGGATCTTGCCGTCCGCCACGTACTCCTTGAACTCGGCCAGCGTCGGGGACGGGTCGGTGCCGTTGAAGCCGCCGATCGCCATCACGGGTTCGCCGGTGGAGAGCTGGTAACTCGCGGCATTCTGGGCGCCGATGGCCGCGGCGGCCCAGGTGTAGTCGTCCGCGTTCTTCTCCAGCAGTTCCTTGGCCTCGTCGGAGACCGTGGCGCCGTTGAGCAGACCGCCCATACCGCCACCGCCGCCACCGGCCATGCCGCCGTCACCGTTCTGCTGGTTCTGCTGACCCTGCTGACCCTGCCGGCCCGGCATGCCTCCGCCGAAGCCGCCGTTGCCGCCGGTCCCGCCGGTCGGGGGCTGGCCCGTGCCGCCGCCCTGCTGGTTCTGCTGACCCCCCTGCTGGCCCGGCATTCCGCCACCGCCACCGCCTCCGGGGAAGCCACCGCCGCCGGGACCGCCGCCCCGGCCGCCCTGCACGGACGGGCCCGCGGTCACGATCGACCCGGTGTGGGCCTCGCTCACCGTCGTGAGGGTGTACGCCGTCGGCCCGGCCAGCGCCGCCGCCAGCCCCAAGCCCATGACACCCAGCGCCAGTCGGCGTCCGAGCCGGTTCACGAAGATCAGGCCGAGAGCCGCCACCAGGCCGCCCACCAGCACCAGCCACTTCAGCCAGGGCAGGTAGTCGGAGGACCGGTTGAGCAGGACGTAACCCCAGGCGGCCGTAGCGGTCATGGTCGCCGCCAGCGTCAGCGACGCCCACGCCTTGTCCCGCTTCTCCCACAGCAGCGCCGAGCCCATACCGATGAGGGGAGCGATGTAGGGGGCGAGGGCCACGGTGTAGTACTCGTGGAAGATGCCCTGCATGTAGCTGAAGACCACCATGGTGATCAGCAGCGCGCCGCCCCAGACCAGGAACGAGCCGCGCGTGACCGACGTGCGGCGGGCCTTGCGCGTCGCCACCAGGCCCGCGGTCAGCAGGATCAGCGCGGCCGGGATCAGCCACGAGATCTGGCCGCCGATGCTGGAGGAGAAGAGCCGGTCCCAGCCGGTCTCGCCCCACTGTCCGGTGCCGCCCCCGCCGCCACCGCCGCCGACGCTCCCGGTCTCCTCGCCGTTCAGGCGGCCGAGACCGTTGTAGCCGAAGGTCAGTTCCAGGAAGGAGTTGTTCTGCGAGCCCCCGATGTAGGGGCGCGAGGACGCCGGCCACAGCTCGACGATCGCGACCCACCAGCCGCCGGAGACCACGATCGCGGCCAGGCCCGCCGCGAGCTGTCCGATCCGCTTCCGCACCGGCACCGGGGCGCAGACGCCGTAGACGAGGGCGAGCGCGGGCAGGATCAGGAAGGCCTGGAGGGTCTTGGCGAGGAAGGCGAAGCCGATCGCGGCGCCCGCCCACAGCAGCCACTTCGTGCGGCCGTCCTCCAGGGCGCGGATGACGAAGTAGCAGGCCACCGCCATCAGCAGGGCCAGCATCGCGTCCGGGTTGTTGAACCGGAACATCAGCGCCGCGACCGGGGTGAGCGCGAGCACCGCGCCCGAGATCAGACCGGCGGCCGGGCTGAACCGGCGGCGGACGGCCGCGTAGATGACGGCGACCGTGCCGACGCCCATGAGGACCTCGGGGACGAGGATCGCCCAGGAGCTCAGGCCGAAGATCTTGACGGACAGGGCCATCGGCCACAGCGCGGCCGGGGGCTTGTCGACGGTGATGGCGTTGGCCGCGTCCAGCGAGCCGAAGAAGAACGCCTTCCAGGACTGGCTGCCGGCCTGGACGGCCGCGGAGTAGAAGGAGTTGGCGTAGCCGGAGGCGCTGAGGTTGTAGAGGTAGAGGACCGCGGTGGCGAGCAGCAGGCCGAGGAAGGCCGGGCGCACCCAGCGCGGGTCCTCGGGGCGGCCCCGCCACACTCTGCGGACCAGGGGCTGCTTGGGCTCACCGGCGTCGGGCGCCGGTGGTGCCTGCGGCTCGTGCGCGGCCGTGTCACTGGTGATGGTCATCGGGAGTCCCCCGGGTCGGTGTCGGAGGTGCGCACCGGCTGAAGCCGCATGGTGGCGTCTCTCCAGGTCTGGTCCGCGGCTTCACCGGCGCGGAAGTGTGTCATCGGCCGCTGCGGGAGCGGCGGTTGCGGAAGCGGAGGCTGCTGGAGCGACGGTTGCTCGAGCGGCGGCTGCTGGAGCGGCGGTCGCGGGATGTGGGTCGTGATCACCGTCGAGGGGGTCGCGTCCCTGCGGTCCGAGAACACCCACACCCGGAAGAGCAGGAAGCGCAGGACGGTCGCCGCGAGGTTGGCGGCGATCAGGACCGCCAGTTCGGTGGAGTGCGCGGGCTCGTCGGTGGCCGCGCTCAGGGCGGCCAGCGAACCGCTGGTCAGCGCGAGGCCGATGGCGAACACGACCAGGCCCTGCGCCTGGTGCCGGATGGCCCCGCCCGGCCCCCGTACCCCGAAGGTGAGGCGGCGGTTGGCGGCCGTGTTGGCGATCGCCGAGACCAGCAGGGCCAGCGCGTTGGCCACCTGCGAACCGGTGAACTGGCGGAAGCCGCTGTAGAGCAGCAGGTAGAAGAGGGTGGACAGACCGCCGACCACGCAGAAGCCGACGAGCTGACGGGCCAAACCCTTGGGTACGTCCTTGATGTCGCGGTCGCGCGGGTCGTCGCCGAAGGGACGCGCCAGGCGGTCCAGCGGCAGCGAACCCGTGGCCAGTGCCTTGCCGACCCGCCAGACGCCCTTGAGGTCCTCGGTCGCCGTCCTGACGATGTGGACGGTGGAGTCCGGGTCGTCCACCCAGTCGACCGGCACCTCGTGGATCCTGAGCCCCGCGCGCTCGGCGAGCACCAGCATCTCGGTGTCGAAGAACCAGCCGGTGTCCTCGACCAGGGGCATCAGCACCTGGGCGACATCACGGCGGATCGCCTTGAAGCCGCACTGGGCGTCGGAGAACCGGGCCTGGAGCGAACCGCGCAGGATGAGGTTGTACGAGCGGCTGATGAACTCCCGCTTCGGGCCGCGCACGACCCGGGAGGAGCGGGCGAGCCGGGAGCCGATCGCGAGGTCCGAGTGGCCGGAGATCAGCGGGGCCACCAGCGGCAGCAGGGCGTTCAGGTCGGTGGACAGGTCCACGTCCATGTACGCGAGGATCGGGGCGTCCGAGGCGGACCAGACGGTCCGCAGTGCCCGGCCGCGGCCCTTCTGCTCCAGCCGGAAGGCCCGGACCTCCGGGATCTCCGCCTCCAGCCGCCGGGACACCAGGGGGGTGGTGTCCGTCGACGCGTTGTCCGCGATCGTGATGCGGAACGCGTACGGGAAGGTGCGCCTGAGGTGATCGTGCAGTCTCAGCACACAGGGCTGGAGGTCCTTCTCCTCGTTGTAGACGGGGATCACTACGTCCAGGACAGGCGTACCGGCGTCTCCGGCCGGGAGGTGCTCCCGCGCCGGCAGGTTGCCGGGAGAAGAGTCGGTTCGCATGGAACCGACTCTTCTCAAGTGCCCTGTTCCACCCGTGTGGTGGCGCTGTGCTGTGCCTGTGAGGCCGATTGCCAGTTCGTTTCGGGCGCGGGCTGCGGCGTGAGCGCGGGCAGATGGACCGTGAAGACGGTCCGTCCGGGCACGCTGTCGACGGTCACGGCACCGCCGTGCGCGGTCGCCACGGCCTGCACGATGGCGAGGCCCAGACCGGTCGAACCGGAGGCGCGGGAGCGCGAGGAGTCACCGCGCGCGAACCGTTCGAAGACGTGCGGCAGCAAATCGGCGGGGATGCCCTGACCGTCGTCCTCGACGTCCACGCACAGCCAGGGTCCGCGCCGCTGCACCCGCGCGGTGACCGTCGTACCGGGTGGGGTGTGGGTGCGGGCGTTGGCCAGCAGGTTGACCAGCACCTGTTGCAGCCGGGCCGCGTCCGCGCTGACGAGCGCCGGTTCGTCGGGCAGGTCCAGGCGCCAGTTGTGGTCCCGTCCGGCCGCTCGGGCGTCGCTGATCGTGTCGACGACCAGCGGGACGAGGTCGGTCTGCTCGAACTGCAGGGGCCGCCCGGCGTCGAGTCGGGCGAGCAGCAGCAGGTCCTCGACCAGCAGGGTCATCCGGCCGGCCTCGGACTCGATACGGCCGAGGGCGTGCCGGGTGTCGGGGCCGACGTCCTCTCTGCCGCGCCGGGTCAGCTCGGCGTACCCGCGGATGGAGGCGAGCGGGGTTCTCAGCTCGTGGCTGGCGTCGGCCACGAACTGCCGTACCCGCGTCTCGCTCTGCTGGCGGGAGTGCAGGGCGCCATGGACGTGGTCCAGCATCCGGTTGAGGGCGGCGCCGACCCGGCCGACCTCGGTGTGCGGATCGCACTCGGACTCGGGGACCCGCTCGTTGAGGTTCACCTCGCCGGTGTGGAGCGGGAGTTCGGAGACCCGGGTGGCGGTGGCGGCGACCCTGCGCAGGGGGCGGGTGGCGACACCGACGATGACCGTCCCGGCGAGGGAGGCGGCGATGAGTCCGGCGGCGGTGACGCTGACCTCGATGAGGATCAGCGTGTTGAGGGTGCTGCTGACTTCCTCGGTGGGGATGGCGACGTAGTAGCTGCCGTTGTCGCCCGTCTTGAACTCGACCCGGTACTCGCCGATTCCGCCGCCGAGGTCGACGGTGTGCTTCTCGCCGTCCTGGGCGACGGAGTTCAGTGCCTGGATCTGGGCCTCGGTGAGGTCCTTGGCCTTCATCCCGCTGAAGTCGGTGGAGTCCTCGTCCTTCTCGCCGTACTTGGCGTCCGTGACGGAGCCGTTGTGGACCTCGGCGATGACCGTGCCCTGCGGCTGGGGACCGCCGCGGGTGACGAACTGTTCGAGGGTGAAGGGTATGTCGTCGACGGCGTTGTCCTGCGTGGGGTCCTGCTGGGGATCCTGCTTCGGGTCGGCGCCGGGGGGCCCGCCGAAACCGGCGGCCCGGCCGGTGACCTCGGTCAGCCGCTGGTCGAGCTGGTCGTAGAGGTGGGACCGCAGCGCCAGCGTGGTGACCGTGCCGATCACCGCGCACACCACGGCGATCAGGACCACGGAAGCGACGACGAGCCGCGTCCGCAGGGTGCGCGGCTTGCCCGCCCGCGTCTTCTGCGGACGCGTCCGTCGTCGCCCGCTCATGAGGCCGCGGGCTTGATCAGATACCCGGCACCCCGCCGGGTGTGGATCATCGGCTCCCGCCCGGCGTCGATCTTCCGCCGCAGGTACGAGATGTACAGCTCGACCACATTGGCCTGCCCGCCGAAGTCGTAGGACCACACCCGGTCGAGGATCTGCGCCTTGCTGAGCACGCGCCGCGGGTTGCGCATCAGGAAGCGCAGCAGCTCGAACTCGGTGGCGGTGAGGTGGATCGACTCTCCGGCCCGGCTGACCTCGTGGCTGTCCTCGTCGAGGGTGAGATCACCGACGACGAGCACGGAGTCGGAGCGGCGGTCGGCGGCGCCGGAGCGGCGGATGAGTCCGCGCAGCCGGGCGACGACCTCTTCGAGGCTGAACGGCTTGGTGACGTAGTCGTCGCCCCCGGCGGTGAGCCCGGCGATACGGTCCTCGACGGCGTCCTTGGCGGTGAGGAAGAGGACGGGAACATCGGGGAGCTCCCGCCGAAGCCGCCCGAGAACGGTGAGCCCGTCCATGTCCGGCAGCATCATGTCGAGGACGACGGCGTCCGGGCGGAACTCACGGGCGGTCTGGATGGCACCCGTGCCGTCCCCCGCGCTGCGGATCTGCCAGCCTTCGTATCGCAGAGCCATGGACAGCAGCTCGGTGATCGACAACTCGTCGTCCACCACAAGCACTCGGACGGGGCTCCCGTCCGGCCTCAGCAGTTCGGTGCGCCCCTGGGGCGAGGTCGTGGTCATGCTGGACACCCTGTCGGGGGCCTCTGAGAACACGCTTTCTAGAACCTGTGATTTTCCTGAGAAACACACAGGAGGCTCTCAGGGAATGCCTGGGTCCGGGCGGCGCCGGTGGGGCCTCGCGTGGGGGCCCTCCCTCTCAGAACAACCCGTCCTGGGAGGTCACGGCGGCTTTGACCGGCCGGGTGGGGAGGTCGTTTCCACTGCGGGCCGTGGCCATGAGCTCCCAGCCTCTCATCAGCCGGGTGTCGAGTACGACGACACCGCTTGCCGTCCGGAGATGGAGGTCGGGTCCGGCGGCGGCGACGAGGGTCCCGCCGATGCCTCCGCCCGCGACCAGCTCGCCGACCTCCGCGACGGCGGGTTCGGGCGCCGCGAGCCCGAAGGCGTCGAGGTGATCGACGGGGAGGCAGGGCGCGGGGGCGAGGGACTCGGGCCAGCCGGGGAGTTCGACGGCACGGGCGTGCAGCTCCCGCACCTCCGCGGCTCGCTCTGCGTGTGTCGGGGGGAGGCTGGCGCGCACAGCACGCTTGTCGGCGTACGGAATCCGGTCCGGCACCCCGAGCGCGGCCCGCAGCAGTTCCTCGGTGCGCCGGGCGGCCATGAGCGGACCGGTGCCGAGCCAGCTGAAACAGACGGCACCCTGCTCCAGCAGCCGCGCGGAGCCCCGCTCTTCGGCGGTGATCCCGACCTTGACCATGCCGGGCCCGAACCAGGCGAGGTAGACGCGGTACGGCCGTGGATCGTCGGCGAGTGTGTCGGCGGCGACGGAGTGAGCGCGGTCGAGACGGGCGCATTCGTCGCATCGGGCGCCGGTGCTGCGCGCCGATACGACGGTACGTGTGGGACAGGGGTGGCGGCGGGCCCCCACACAGCTCCGCACACTTCCCTCCGGGACCTGGAAGGCGACCCGCTTTCCCCAGGTCAAGGCACTACTCCGCCCACCGCCCCACACCAACTCGGGGCCCTCACCGGACCACCGCAACCCCGAACACGTCCATAGCTGTGCCATCACTTCGAGGGTAGGGGGAGGGACTGACATCGGTCCCGGGTGAGGTCGTGGTCCGGTACGGTGCGAGAAGGCCCGAAGCCGCAAATTCCTCTTGCGGCTTCGGGCCCTTCTTTTCCATGCCTCGTGGTCTACGGCAGCACGTACACGGGCACCCCGTCCTCGGCACACCCGGCCTGCCGCATACAGCCGCGCTTGATCAGCATGCGCAGGCAGTCATGGACGCGGTCGAGCGTCAGCCCGGTACGGTTCGCGATCTCCTCCGGCCGGAACCGGGCTTCGCCGTGCACCAGGGCGGGGGCGAGGCAGGCGGCGACGGCGTGAATGTCCTCGGTGACGACGAGGTTCTTGGAGCGCCAACGGGTGAGGAGTTCTTGGGGGGTGAGGGAGTGGGGGGCGGGGGTGGGGGTGGTGGGGCGGAGTCGGTCGGCGATGAGGTCGAGGGAGTTCGCGATCCGGTTCAGGGCTTCGGCCATGGAGCTCTGCACGCCGTTGCCGCGGCGCATCAAGTCGAGCTGCTCCGCCTCCGCGACCGCCAACAACTCGTCCGCCCGGATGTTCCGTTCCTCGAGCCGAACGATCGCGTCGGCGACTTCCTGGGGCATGACGTACGCCGTGGCGCCGGTCGGGGCGGGTTGCACGGGGGCCGGTTCGAGGCTGTAGGAGCCGGTTCGCTGGATGGTGACGATGACTTCCGAGACCCAGGTCTTGAAGGGCTTGCACTCCGGATTGATGCAAGCGTTCACAAGCTGGACGAGCCCTTGGAGGTTCACCATCTTCATCGCCTTTTGCAGCCTGTGAGCTGCAAGTTTGCGCAGGGTGTCGTCTGGGACGACACCCTGTGTAATCTCGTCCAGCCTCTTCTGCAAACTGCCGTCGACATGCTGCCTCAGCGCATCACGCGTGTTTGCGTAGCCAAGATGTCGGGCCACATCCACCGCCGGGAACCAGTGCTCCCCACCCGGCAGAGTCAGCCTCCGCACCCGCGCCCCCGTGGCGGCGAACACGAAGTCGTTGATGTCGATCGCGTCCTGCTTCGGCACCGTAGGCGCATCGTTCTGCTCGTACATCGAGCATCACCTCCGCCACGGACGCTAGCCGCGTGTGACCCCAACTCCCGTACGCAGAAAGTACGTTCACTCGAAAGGTGACAGCCGGATCGATTCGCCGCCCGGCACCGCCACGACCTCGGGTTTTACCGCCCGCTGCCGTCCCCGCCCCGCCAGCCGGCACCCCACGCACTCCGGATGCCCCGCCCGTGCCTGCGGATCGCGCACCCTCATCCCCCACTGCTCCCTGGGCCGCCGTCCCGGCGCCTTGCCCCAGCCGCCTAGATGCAGGGCCCAGGTGACCAGAAGACTCACCACCCCGATCGCCAACCCACCGACGATCAGCGGGCCGGACCCCATGCACACCCCCAGTCCCAGCACTGCCGACCCGACCGTCGCGATGCCGAAACCGGTCCACCCCGCGACCGTGTGCCCCTCGTCATACTGGTGTGCGCTCACGAACATGCCCCCGTCCACAACCCGTCCACAACGAGACCGAAGCGAGAATCTCTCACCTGCTAAGCAATTTAGCAGGGAAATCTCTTACGAGCTAAGGCAATCATCGACATGCAAGCCAAGCCGCGCCCCACCGCCACTCCCGCCCAGGCACTGGAGGCGATGGACTCCCTCATCGCGGCCCACCTGCTCGGCCAGCAGGAGATGGCCCAGCGGCTGGGCCTGAACATCACCGATCTGCTCTGTTTCGGCTGCGTCCTCAAGGCCGGCGAGAACCTGCTCACCGCGGGCGACCTCGCCGAGCACGCCCACGTCACCACCGGCGCGATGACCGGCATCCTGAATCGCCTGGAACGCGCCGGCTTCATCACCCGCGTCCCCGACCCGACCGACCGCCGCCGCGTCCGCGTCGCCGCGGTCCCGGCCGCCGTCACGCGCGTGGAGTCCCTGTACGGCCCCTACTACGGCCGCCTGACAGCACTCTTCGCCGACTACTCGCCCGACGAGATCGCCGTACTGACCGACTGGTTCACCCGCACGACGGGCCTGGCGCAGCAGTACATCGACGAACTCCGCGCCGGGGACGCCTGACGGCGGCTGGACCGAGTCAACGCCTGCGCGCACCCTCCCGCTCCTCCCGCGCGTCATACGCCACCCGCGCCTCCTCCACCCGCCCCA
Source organism: Streptomyces sp. NPDC043726 (assembly GCF_056436565.1). Lineage (NCBI taxonomy): Bacteria > Bacillati > Actinomycetota > Actinomycetes > Kitasatosporales > Streptomycetaceae > Streptomyces > Streptomyces sp. NPDC043726. Next base: position 633,322 of record NZ_JBWKCI010000003.1, on the reverse strand, counting down.
GATTCACCGACCACTCCGACAGCGAGGCGAAGAGCGGGGCCAGGCTGCGGCCCAGGTCGCTGATCTCGTACTCCACTCGGGGCGGGACCTCCGCGTAGTACTCACGGACCACCAGGCCGTCCCGCTCCAACTGCCGCAGCCGCTGCGTCAGAACCTTCGGGGTGATCGTGGCGATACGGCGCTCCAGCTCGACGAAGCGCTGCCGGCCGTACTCGTTGAGAGCCCACAGGATCGGAGTCGTCCACCGGCTGAAGACGATGTCGACGACCGGGGCGATGGGGCAGGCATTCTCCGGAGCCGGAGCCGGAGCCAGGGCCGGGCCCTCAGGTGTGGTCTGCATCACAAAACATCCTCTCGCCAATACTTTCCTCTAGGTACCTACTTACCCCACGAAATTAACGTTCTGGCACAGGCAGTTGACCACTCAGAACGGAGTACGACGATGATCGTGGTGACCGGAGCGACGGGGACGGTCGGGCGGCCGTTGGTGCGGGCGTTGGCCGAGGCGGGGGAGCAGGTCACGGCCGTCTCGCGGCGCGTCCCGGACCAGGGAGCCGTACCGGCCGGCGTTCGCCATCACCAGGCCGACCTCGCGGAGCCCTCCGCACTCGCACCCGCCCTGCGCGGTGCCTCCGCCCTCTTCCTGCTGACCTCGGGGGAATTCCTCGGCTCGGGCGGTGCCCTCGGCCCGGTCATGGACGCCGTACGGGAGGCCGGCGTGCCGCGAGTCGTCCTGCTCTCCTCGCAGGGCGTCGGGACCGGGCACCACGCCTCCTATCTGGAGGACGCCGTCAGGGAGTCCGGCGTGGAGTGGACCCTGCTGCGCCCGTCCGGTTTCCAGTCCAACGCCCTGCAGTGGGCGGAGTCGGTCCGCGGCGGCCGTGAGGTCGCGGCGCCCTTCGGAGGTGTGGCCCTGCCGATCGTCGACCCCGTCGACATCGCCGAGGTCGCCGCCGTGGCCCTGCGCGAGCCGGGCCGGCACGGCGGCGAGATCTACGAGTTGACCGGACCCGCTCCCGTCTCCCCGCGTCAGCAAGCCGCGGACATCGGGGCCGCGTTGGGCGAGCCGGTGCGGTTCGTGGAGCTGACCCGGGCCGAGGCGCGGGCGCGGATGCTGGGGTTCATGCCCGAGCCGGTCGTGGAGAGCACGCTCGACATGCTGGGCGAGCCGCCCGAGGCGCTGCGGCGGGTGAGCCCCGACGTCGAGCGCCTCCTCGGCCGCCGTCCGTACGACTTCGCCGAGTGGGCGGCTCGCAACGCGGCGGCGTTCAAGTAGACCCTCACCCGGAGCCTGCCCCAACTCCCTTGGTAGGGCTGGCCCCACCCCCGATTCGGGCACAGGCCTCCTCGTCCGGACGGGTCCGGCACGGGATCGTTGACGAAGGCTGATCAAGCCGACCAGCACCGTCGACGACCCTCCTCCGGAAGGAAGTTCCATGCCCTCGCCGCTCGCCTCCTTCGCCCGGTTCGTGGTGTGCGGTGGCGGCGTCGGGCTCGTCGCCGGGGCCACGGTGCCGCTGCTGGCGTACTCGATGCCCTGGGCGCTGGCCAACGCGCTGATCACCGTGGCCTCCACCCTCCTCTGCACCGAGCTGCACGCCCTGTTCACCTTCGGCACCGGCCGCCGGCCCGGACTGCGCCAACATGTGCAGTCCGGGGGGTCGGCGGCCGTCGCCTACGCGGTGACGTCCCTCGCGATCCTGGTCCTGCACCGGGTGGAACCCTCCCCCACGCTGCTGTGGGAGCAGACGGTCTACCTCACCGCCTCCGCTCTGGCCGGCGTCGGCCGCTTCCTGGTGCTGCGGCTGTTCGTCTTCGCGGGCGAGGGAGAGGTGCGGCGCGAGGTCGCGGCCCCGCGGACGCCCGCCCGCGGCAACCGCACGAAGCGCTTGACGCCCCTGGTGCTCACGCCCGCGCTGACCGACAGGGCTCCCTACCGCTTCGCTACCGCCAGCGAGTAATCCACACCTGTGGAGAAGTCCCCCGACTCACCCCGGATTTGGAGCGTGTGGGTACCCGGATCCAGTGCGGGCAACTGCACCCAGAGTCCGCACCCTGTGGTGGTGAAGGTTCCGGCCTGCCCGGTGACGGGGTTGTCGGCGGCGCCGGTGACGGTGATCGTCTCTCCTGCGTACCGCTCCGCCTCCACCGCCTCGCCGTCGAGTACGGCCGACCCCTCGGCCGCGGCCATGAAGGCGGCGCAGTCCTCCTCCGTGGCGATCCGATTCACCAGCGGAAACGCGACCGGCACTCCTGCCGGAAGCGGACACGACCGCTCGGCCCGGTCCCCGAAGGTGCCGGCCAGGAACCAGACGTCGTCCGCCTGGTTGGCCGCGCACGCGCCGCCGTCCGGATCGGCGACCGGATTGGTGGCCTCCGGCTCGGAGGCGGCCCAGGTCCACCAACGGCCCTGAAGATCACCAGAGGTGAGCCGGGCGGTCCCGGCGGCGGAGGACGAGTCCTCGGCCGCGGCCGGCTTCTTCGCCGTACGACCTCCCCCGGAGCCGTCCTCCGACCCGCCACCGCATCCGGCGACCAGAACCACGAGGACGCCGGTGACGACGGCGCCCATGGATGCTGCACGCATGAATCCCCCCATGCCTGAATCTCCCACACGGAAACACCGAGGGCCCCGGATCTCTCCGGGGCCCTCGGTCCATGTGCACTCGGCAGGATTCGAACCTGCAACCTTCTGATCCGTAGTCAGATGCTCTATCCGTTAAGCTACGAGTGCTTGTTCTGTTTTTTCGCCGCTCCTTGCCCTTCCGGGCCGCTCGCGGCGACAGGAAGAACATTACATGACTGCCGCCGCCATGTGAAATCCATTAGGCGCACCCCTTGTGACCTGGGAAAACGCCCCAGAAGCACCGAAGCCCCGGTCTGCTGACCGGGGCTTCGGTGATCTTCGGCGGAGGCGGAGGGATTTGAACCCTCGATGGGCTTTAAGGCCCAAACCGCATTAGCAGTGCGGCGCCATAGACCGGACTAGGCGACGCCTCCAGCACAGCCGCCCGCGCGAGCGCGAGTGGTGCGTGCCGATGATGACACAGTCGAGCGCGGTGTCACCAATCGCCCCCCACGGTACTAGGCAGGCGGGGTGTGGGGCAAAGCCCTTGGCGCTGGTGGGGCCAGGGGCGCGCAACGTCCCGGCGCGCGCGGCGTTAGTCAGGTCATGTTTCACGTCATCCCGCGTTCGCGCCGGCTCCGGCCGCTCCTCGCCCTCGCCGCCGGGTCCCTCGCGGCCGGGCCCCTCGTCGCCGCCTCCGCCGTCCCCGCCGAGGCGCACTCCGTCGAGGCGCACTCCGTCGACGGCCTGCTCGGGCTGTCCCGCAGTGGTGACCACCTCACCGTCACCGTCCGGAACGCGGGCGGGGGCGCGGACGGCACGTACGAGCTGTACTGCCACCCCGGCGCCGGCGACCACCCCGACGTCCGCGGTGCCTGCGCCGCCCTCGACCGGGGGTCCCGCTGGGGCAAGGACTCCTTCGCGCCCGTACCGGACGGCAGTGTCTGCACCATGCAGTACGGCGGAGCCGCCACCGCGCATGTCACCGGGACCTGGGCCGGGCGGCCCGTCGACGCCCGGTTCGAGCGCGGGAACGGCTGCGAGATCGCCCGCTGGGACCGGCTCGTGCCCGTCCTGCCCGATCTGCGGCCCGCCGGGCGGCGGTGAACCACAGCGGCGGCGAACTACAACGGTTCGGTGAACGACGACTGCTCTGTAAACGTCCCGCGAAGGTCTCGCGCAGCTCACCGAGGCGGTCATACGTTCTGGGTCACTTCGTCGTGCGACCTCGCTCTCATCCGGCGTCGCCGTCACAACCCCAGCCCTTAGACTCCCTCGCGTGACACGTCGCGGGCCGGTTGGCAAGATGGCCCGAGCGGTCGGCAAGGTGCGGTAACAGGAGGGAAGCGTCTCGTGAGCAGCAGGCCATCCCGAGGCGCTGCTCGCCTCGCAGCCATACTCGACGCTCTGCCCGACGCGTTGGTGCTGGTCAACGCCAATGGGACCGTCGTCAACGCCAACACCATCGCCCTGGAGGCCTTCGAGGCCCCGGGGACCGCTCTGGTGGGCCGGGGGCTGCTCGATCTGCTGCCCCAGTTCGACTCCAAGCTCATCCCGGGCTCCATGCGGCGGCCCGACCACATGGACCCGCGCGGGCGGACCAAGCCGACCCGCATGATGGCCCGGCGCACCGACGGCAGCGAGTTCCCCGTCGAGGTCACCTCCGCGAACCTGGAGAACGGCCAGCAGGCCTACGACGGTTACGGCTACGCCAGCGACGAGCTGCTGATGCTGGTCGTCCGGGACCTCTCCGGGACCATCGACACCGAGGCCGAGCTGGCCCGTTCGCAGCGCCAGACCGAGATGATCCTGCGGGCCGCCGCCGAGGGCGTCGTGGGCACCGACACCGACGGGCGGATCGTCCTCGTCAACCCGGCCGCCGCCCAGATACTGGGGTACCGGGCCAGCGACCTCGGGGGGCAGGAGCTGCACACGCTCGTGCTCCACTCCCGGCCCGACGGCTCGCCCTTCCCGTACGACGAGTCCCCGCTCGCCGACACCCTGCGCTCCGGGCGCAAGCACCGGGTGCGCGGGCAGGTGCTGTTCGCCAAGAACGGCGACCACGTGCCCGTCGACCTGACGACCGCGCCGGTGCGCGACGGCGACCAGCTCGTCGGCGCCGTGATGACCTTCACCGACCGGCGGCCCTACGACGCCGTCGTCAAGGAGAAGACCGCCGCCGAGAAGCGGCACGAGGAGGAGCTGGAGCGGCTCTCCGAGGAGCACGCCTCCGAGCTGACCGCGCTGCGGCAGAAGCACGTCACCGAGGTCGAGGAGCTCCAGGAGCGGCACGAGGAGGAACTCGCCGCCGGTGAGGAGCGCTACGCGGCGCTCGGCGAGCGGGAGAAGGACCGCTACGAGGCCCTGGCCGGGCGGCACGAGCAGCTGCTGACGCTGCTGGCGACCTCGCTGCGCGGGCCCCTCGACGAGTTGCGGCGCGAACTGTCCGCGCTCGCCGCGGACGACGCCGGGCAGCTGTGGCCCGAGGCCAACCAGGTGCTGCACCATCTCTCGGCCGGCTACTCGCGGATCACCACCCTCATCGACAACGTCCTCGGCTATCAGCGGCTGGACACCGGGGCCGAGGCGGTCTCGCGTACGAAGGTGATGCTCGACGCCGTCGTCGCCGCCGGTGTCGACGGGGCCGTCGAACTGATCGGCCCGGGCCGGGTGCAGTTCGCCGTGCACGCGCCGCCCATCGAGGCGGAGGTCGACTCCCGGTTGCTCGCGACCGCGCTGGCGCATCTGGTCGCCGACGTCGCGGGCGTCGACGCGACCGGCAACGCGCCCGTGTCGGCGGGCGGCTACATGGACAACACGGTCGTCGTGGCGGCGGCCCAGCGCGGTGAGGTCGTACGGATCGAGGTGCGCGGGCCGTACGCCGGGGGAGACCCGGTGCACGAGCCGATCGTGCGCGGGATCGTGCGCGCGCACGGCGGTGTACTGCAGACGCACGAGGTGCCGGGCATGAGCGGCAGCGCGTACGTCCTGGAGGTGCCGATCGGGGGCGGGGCCGGGGCGGTTCCGGCCGCCGAGGTCGCCCTCGCGGCCGCCCCCGCCGAGGAGACCTCCGGCGGTGGCAGGCGGCGGGCCCGGCGGTCTTCGGTGGACGCCTTCCTGGAGAGCGAGGTGGCCGGGGACTCCGGCACCGCGTCCGGCTCCGCCGCTGGTGCCGCCTCGGGTGCCGCTTCGGGTGCCGCCGAGATCGAGTCAGCGCCCACCGGGCGACGCAGGCGCCGGGCGGCGCAGGCGGAGACGGCGCCGGTTCCGGCCCAGGCGCAGGCTCCGGCCGAGCCCTCCGGGGGGACCGGACGGCGGCGCGGGCGTCCGGCCGAAGGTGCCGGTGTGACCGAGGGCGCCGACCCGGCCGAGGGCGCCGGGGCGGGCGTCAGCGAGGGCGCCGTCATGACGGCCGCCGAGCATGCCGCCGGTACCGCGGCCGTGGGGACCGGTCTCGGCGGCACCGTGCCGCCGCAGGGCGTTCCCGGGCCGGGGGGACGACGGGCCCGACGGGACTCCGGCGAGCAGCACGCGCTGCCTCCGGCACTGCCCGCGGCACCCACGGACGGAGCGGCTCCGGCCGCCGGTCCGGTTCCGGCCCAGGGCGGCTCGGCCGAGGACGGTCGGCCGACCGGGCGTCGGCGCCGCGCACTGGCGGCCGCGAACGAGCGCGCGGCGGCGCAGGAGGCGGGCCCGCGCACGGTGTTCGCCCTCCCGCCGGCCGAGGCGGACCGCACGGAGCCGACCCCGCAGGAGGCCGCCGCGCAGGCGCAGGCCCAGGGCCTGGTGCGGGCCGAGGGCTTGGTGCAGGCACCTGCACAGGCCCAGGTTCAGCCGCAGGGCCTGGCGGAGGTCCAGCCGCAGCAGCAGGCTCAAGGCCCGGGGCAGGGACAGGGACTGGTCCAGGCGCAGCCACAAGGTCCGGGGCAGGGCTTGGCGCAGATCCAGCCCCAGGCTCAAGGCCCGGCGCAGGGACAGGGACAGGGGCTGGGGCACGGACTGGTCCAGGCGCACGGTCCGGGACACGGGCTGGCGCAGATCCAGCCGCAGGCGCAGGGGCCGGGACAAGGACTGGCCCAGGCTCAACCTCAGCCGCAGGTCCCGGGACAGGGCTTGGCGCAGATCCACCCGCAGGCTCAGGGCTCCGGGCAGGGCTTGGCGCAGGTCCAGTCTCAGCCGCAGAGCCCCGGGAACGGGCTGGCGCAGGTCCACCCGCAGGCTCAAGGCCCCGCGCAGGACTTGGCGCAGGTCCAGCCTCAGCCGCAGGGTCCCGGGAACGGGCTGGCGCCTGTCCAGCCGCAGGTCCAAGGTGCGGGACAGGATCCGGCCCAGGCTCAAGGCCAGCCGCACGGGCCGGCTCCGGCCCCCGCGCACGGGCTCGTGCAGGCGCAGCCGCAGGCACCCGGCGCGGAGCGTGCCGTAGCCGATGACGGGCGGCATGACGCCGTGCCGCACGACCACGCCGACGACCACACGCCTCCCCAGCCGCACCCGACGAGCGCGCCGACCGGCCGTCGCCGCCGTGCCGTGGCACAGCCCGCCCCGGAACAGGCGGCCCCCGAACAGGCCGCGCAGGCACCCGCCGCCGGGCACCCCCTGCCCGCCCAGCAGGCCGGGGCTCAGCTCCCGGCGCCCGGCACCCCGCTCCCCGCCGAGGCCCCGGCCGCCGACGACACCTCCGGCGCCGGTACGGCCGTACCGGCGAACCCGGTCGCGGCGCCGACCGCGCCGCAGCCCGCCCCCGGCACCCCCGCCCAGGGCACCCCCCTCCCGCCCGAGGCGACCCCCGCGCGTGCCGCGCAGCCGCTGCCCGCCGAGGCCGCCGCGCCCGTGGATCCGAACTCCACGCAGGGGCGGGCGATCAGTGTGCGGACGTTGGGCCAGGGCGTGCCGTTCACCCGGCAGGCGGCGCAGGTGCAGCAGCCGACGCCGACGCCTCCCCCGCATCAGACCAGCGGCGGCAGGCGGCGCAAGCTGGGCACGCGCCCCGACGTGGACGCACGCCCGCACCCGCAGGGCGAGCAGCCGCAGCCCCAGCCGTCCCTCGCCGGCCAGTCCCGGCTGGCGCAGGGCACCGAGGGCTCGGGACGGTCGTACGCCATAGGCGCGCCGGACGAGAACGCGGCTGAGGGCCCCGAGCCGCTGGACGGCCCGGGCGGGGCCGTCGAGATCGCCGACACCCCGCGTCCGCAGCCGATGGACGACGAACTGCCGCCGGAGCCGCTGGACAATCCGCGGCGGCTGCTGGTGTGGCCCGCGCCGGACGTGACGACCCAGCAGGCGCTCAGCGACCGCGGCTACCGGCCCGTCATCGTGCACTCGCGGGAAGAGGTGGACGCGCAGATCGCCGCCTTCCCGGCCGCGCTCTTCGTGGACCCGCTGACCGGCCCGATCACCCGTACCGCGCTGCAGTCGCTGCGGCAGGCCGCGGTGGCCGCCGAGGTGCCGGTGATGGTGACGGCGGGGCTCGGACAGGCCTCGCGGGAGGCGGCGTACGGCGCCGACCCGGCCGTACTGCTGAAGGCGCTGGCGCCCCGGGACAGTGAGCAGCATCCGCCGCGGGTGCTGCTGATCGAGGAGCACGCGGAGATCGCGCTGGCGCTGACCGCGACGCTGGAGCGGCGCGGGATGCAGGTGGCACGGGCCGCGAGCGACACCGACGCGGTGACGCTGGCGGGCCAGTTCCGGCCGAACCTGGTCGTGATGGACCTGATGCAGGTGCACCGGCGCCAGTCCGGCATCGTCGACTGGCTGCGCGCCAACGGCCAGCTCAACCGCACCCCGCTGGTCGTCTACACCGCCGCCGTCGACCAGGCCGACCTGCCGCGGCTCGCGTCGGGCGAGACGGTGCTGTTCCTCGCGGAGCGGTCCACCAGCGCCGAGGTGCAGAGCCGGATCGTGGACCTGCTGGCGCGGATCGGCACCAACTAGCGACAAACCAGCGACAGGGGAAAGCCCCCGGCCGACGGGCCGGGGGCTTTCTTCGCTGCCGTGTGTCAGCTGAGCCGGGTCACGTCCAGCGTGCCCTCCGCGTACTGCCTGCGCAGGACCTTCTTGTCGAACTTGCCGACGCTCGTCTTGGGCACCGACTCGATGACCGTCCAGCGCTCCGGGAGCTGCCACTTGGCGATGCCGGCCTGGTCGGCGAGGAAGGTGCGCAGGGCGGCGAAGTCCGCCGACGAGCCCTCCTTCAGCACCACCGTCGCCAGCGGGCGCTCGCCCCACTTCTCGTCCGGGACCGCCACGACCGCCGCCTCCGCCACCTCCGGGTGCGACATCAGGGCGTTCTCCAGCTCCACCGACGAGATCCACTCGCCGCCGGACTTGATGACGTCCTTCGCGCGGTCGGTGAGGGTGAGGAAGCCGTCGGGGCTGATCGTGCCGACGTCGCCCGTCTTCAGCCAGCCGTCCTCGCTGAACTTGTCGGCGGGGCGCAGCGGTTCGGCGTCGGGGCCGTTGTAGTAGGCGCCCGCGATCCACGGACCGCGCACCTCCAGCTCGCCCGCGGACTCGCCGTCCCACGGCAGGCGCTCGCCGCCCGGTCCGGTGAGGCGGGCCTCCACGGAGGTGGGGAAGCGGCCCTGGGTGAGGCGGTAGCCCAACTCGTCCTCCGTGCCCACCGCGTGGGCCGGCGGGCGGGCGATCGTGCCGAGCGGGGAGGTCTCCGTCATGCCCCAGGCGTGACAGACCCGCATGCCGAGCCGGTCGAAGGCCTCCATGAGGGAGGGCGGGCAGGCCGAGCCGCCGATCGTCACCTGGCCGAGCGAGGACACGTCACGCGGGCGGGCCGTCAGCTCGCCCAGCAGGCCCTGCCAGATCGTCGGGACCGCCGCCGCGTGGGTCGGCTTCTCGCGTTCGATCATCTCCGCGAGCGGAGCGGGCTGCAGGAAGCGGTCCGGCATCAGCAGGTTGACGCCGGTCATGAAGGTGGCGTGCGGCAGGCCCCAGGCGTTGACGTGGAACTGCGGGACCACGACCAGGGAGGTGTCCGCGTCGGTCAGGCCCATCGACTGGGCCATGTTGACCTGCATCGAGTGCAGGTAGACCGAACGGTGGCTGTACACCACGCCCTTGGGGTCGCCGGTGGTGCCGGAGGTGTAGCACATGGCAGCGGCCTGGCGCTCGTCCAGCTCGGGCCAGTCGTACGTCGTCGGCTTCCCGGCGACCAGCTCCTCGTACTCGTGCACGCGTACGGCCGCGTCCGCCAGCGCGGAGCGGTCGCCCGGGCCCGACACCACCACGTGCTCGACCGTCTTCAGGTGCGGGAGCAGCGGGGCCAGCAGCGGCAGCAGGGAGCCGTTGGCGATGATCACACGGTCGGCCGCGTGGTTGACGATCCAGGCCAGCTGCTCCGGGGGGAGGCGGAGGTTGAGGGTGTGCAGGACCGCGCCCATGGACGGGATCGCGAAGTAGGCCTCGACGTGCTCGGCGTTGTTCCACATCAGGGTGGCGACCCGCTCGTCGCCCGTCACGCCCAGGTCGTCCCGCAGCGCGTGCGCCAGCTGGGACGCGCGGGCGCCGATGTCGGCGAAGGAGCGGCGGTGCGGTTCCGCCTCGCCGGTCCAGGTGGTCACCTGCGAGGTGCCGTGGATCGTGGACCCGTGGGTCAGGATCCTGGAGATCAGCAGCGGTACGTCCTGCATGGTGCTCAGCACGGTGGTCCTCCCGGGGCGACATTGCCTGCGCGTCTGCCTACGCGCTGGTAAGGGTTGCGCAGATTGTGCGCGCATACCGCGCGGTATGTCACTAGGGGAGGGTGATCGATCACATCACGTTGACAAGGTCAGCGAACGGGAACAAGCTCGGGATCCTCCCGCAGCTTGCCGAGCGCCCGCGACACCGCCGACTTCACCGTGCCGATGGACACCCCCAGCACCTCGGCGGTCTGGGCCTCGCTGAGGTCCTCGTAGTACCTGAGGACGACCATCGCCCGCTGCCGGGCCGGCAGCTTCATGATCGCCCGCCACATGGCGTCGTGCAGCGCCTGCTGCTCGGCCGGGTCGTCGGCGCTCGGGCAGCGCTCGGGCTCGGGCAGCTCGTCGGTCGCGAACTCGTCGACCTTGCGCTTGCGCCACTGCGAGGTGCGCGTGTTCACCAGCGCGCGCCGGACGTAGCCGTCGAGCGCCCGATGGTCCTCGATGCGCTCCCAGGCCACGTAGGTCTTGGTGAGCGCGGTCTGCAGCAGATCCTCCGCGTCGCACGGGTTCGAGGTCAGCGACCTCGCGGTGCGCAGCAGCACCGGCTGGCGGGCCCGCACGTACGACGAGAACGACGGGTACGGAAGGGTCTGCGCCCTGGGTGCGGCGGCCTTCGAAGCGCTGGTGCAGACGGGTGTGGTCATGGCTCCACGCTAGGAGCGCGCACCACTGTCGCTCATCGGCCGGAGGTCCCGAAGCAGAGTCCGCCTCAGGTTGTAGGGGTGGGGCTGCCGCCACCTCCTGAGGGTGGACGAGAGGGCGGCCTCTACTACGGGATGACCCCCAGGGGTCGTCCGTCCGCCGTCGTCCGTCCGCCGTCATCCGTCCGCCGTCAGGACCAGGCCCGACGTCGGCACCCCCGTCCCCGCCGTCACCAGTGCGCTGGTGGCGCCGGGCACCTGGTTCACCGAGGTCCCGCGGATCTGGCGTACGCCCTCCGCGATGCCGTTCATCCCGTGGAGGTACGCCTCGCCGAGCTGGCCGCCGTGGGTGTTCAGCGGCAGCCGGTCCTCCGCCACGAAGGAGGACGCCTCGCCCCGGGCGCAGAAGCCGAACTCCTCCAGTTGCATCAGCACGAACGGCGTGAAGTGGTCGTAGAGGATCCCCACGTCGATGTCGGCGGCCGTCAGTCCCGTCGTACGCCACAACTGCCGGGCCACGACCGCCGACTCGGACAGGCCGGTGAGGTCGCCGGTATGGAAGCCGGTCATCTGCTCCTGGCCGCGCCCGGAGCCCTGGGCCGCCGCCGCGATCACCACCGGGGGGCGGGGCAGGTCGCGGGCTCGTTCCAGGGAGGTGACGACGATCGCCTGGCCGCCGTCCGTCTCCTGGCAGCAGTCCAGCAGCCGCAGCGGCTCGGCGATCCAGCGGGAGGCGGCATGGTCGGCGAGGGTGATGGGGCGGCCGTGGAACCAGGCGGCCGGGTTGGTCGCCGCGTGCCGCCGGGCGGTGACGGCGACGGGCCCGAAGGCATCCTCGGGGGTGATGCCGTAGGCGTGGAGGTAGCGCTGGGCCGCCATCGCCACCCAGGACGCCGGGGTGAGCAGCCCGAACGGCATCACCCAGCCGAGGGCCGCGCCCTCCGCGGACGGCTCCCGCTGCTGCACCCCGGAACCGAAACGGCGGCCCGAGCGCTCGTTGAAGGCGCGGTAGCAGACCACGACCTCCGCCGCCCCGGCCGCCACCGCGAGCGCGGCCTGCTGCACGGTCGCGCAGGCGGCGCCGCCGCCGTAGTGGACCCGGGAGAAGAAGGACAGCTCTCCGATCCCGGCCGCCTGGGCGACGGTGATCTCCGGGCTGGTGTCCATGGTGAAGGTGACCATCCCGTCCACGTCGGCGGGCACGAGACCGGCGTCGTCCAACGCCGCCCGCACCGCCTCCACGGCCAGCCGCAGCTCACTGCGCCCGGAGTCCTTGGAGAACTCGGTCGCCCCGATGCCGACGACGGCCGCCGTCATGGCCTGCCTCCGAGGCGGAGAGTGGCCGTCCCGGTCACGTGCGCTCCGATGCCGTTGCGCCCCACGATCCGTACGGTCGCCGTGTCGCCGTCGATCTCCTCGACCGTGCCGGTCAGCACCATGGTGTCCCCCGGGTAGTTGGGGGCGCCGAGGCGGATGGCGAGCCTGCGGATCGTCGCCGTGGGGCCGAAGTGGTCGGTGAGGTAGCGGCCGACGAGGCCGTTGGTGGTGAGGATGTTCATGAAGATGTCCGGGGAGCCTTTCTGCCGGGCGAGTTCCGGGTCGTGGTGCACGTCCTGGTAGTCGCGGGAGGCGATGGCTCCGGCGACGATCAGGGTGCGGGTGACGGGGATCGTCAGCGGGGGCAGTTCGTCGCCGGCTCTCATGCGGCCACCCGCCACACCGGAAGGGTCAGCTCGTCGTCGTACGCCCGGAACTCGACCCGCACCGGCAGCCCGATCCGCACTTTGTCGTACGGCACCCCGACCACGTTGCCGAGCATGCGCACGCCCTCGGGCAGCTCGATCAGGGCGACGGCGTACGGCCCCGCCGCGTCAGCGGCATGATCGGACGCAGTGAAGGCCGGGAAGGGCGGGTGGTGCATGACGACGTACGAGTACACCGTCCCCTCGCCGCTAGCCTCCACGGTGTCCCAGTCGAGGCCGCCGCAGGCGTTGCAGCCGGGCAGCCAGGGGTGCCGCGGGGTGGCGCAGGCGGTGCAGCGCTGGAGGAGGAGCCGGTGGTGCCGGACGCCCTCCCAGAAGCCGGCGTTGTCGCGGTTGACGACCGGACGGGGGCGTGGGGGGCGGTCCGGGCGGCGCGCGGGGGCGTACTTGAGGATGCGGAAGCGGTGGGTGCCGACGAGGTCGGGGCCGACGCGCAGGTCGGTGCGGGTGGTGACGAAGTGGCCGGTGCCGAGCTTGGTGGTCTTGCGGTCCGAGACCGACTCGATGACCGTGTCGAAGGTGACCTCGTCTCCGGGGCGCAGGGGGCGCAGATACTCCTGCTCGCAGTCGGTGGCGACGACGGAGGCGCAGCCCGCCGCGTCGAGCAGGCCGAGCAGTTCGTCGTACGCCGTCGAGCGGGCCGTGTGGCCGGAGAGGCCGCCCATCGTCCAGGCCTGGAGCATGGTGGGCGGGGCGATGGCGTCCGGGCCGGTGTACGCCGGGTTCGTGTCGCCGAGGGCCTCGCACCAGTGCCGGATCATGGGCAGGTTGACGGGGTCCTTGGCGGTGCCGCCGACGGCGGCGGACCGGCCCTCGAAGGCCTTGAGCCGTGCGGTGAGGTCTTCGTCGGTGTCCACGACTCCCCTTCCCCATCAGGATTTCTGACTGTGTGTCAGATACGAGGAAGTGTCAAGACGCCTTTGTGCCGACGGCAAAAGACGCCTGCGCGGCGATGCCGTAGCACCGCCGCGCAGACGCGTCACACCCCAGAGCACACCACACGAGGGACCGGTGACCGGCCGCCTCAGCCGCCGGTGGTCACCACCACAGCGGGGTGAAGCTGACCGCCACGTTGTCGTTGCCCTGGTTGATCGCGGTGAACGCGGAGCCGTCGACCTGGGCGGTGTTGGACTGGTTCGAGGCACCCGAGCCGATCGCCTGCTGCTGGGTGGTGGAGGAGTTGCCGTTGTTGTCGCCGCCCACACCACTGCCGATGATGCCCTGCCAGGCATTGGTGACAGCGGCGCTCGATCCGTCGTCCGCGATGGCGCCGTTGTCCGCCGTGGAGACGCCGGTGAAGAGAGCGGCGGCGAGCGGAAGAGCGGAGACGGCGGCGATGACGCGGGCGGTACGGATGCTTGCCATGTGTTCCTCCAGAACGAGAAGTACGTGAAGCACGTGAAGCTTCGAAGCCTGTGAACTACGGCTTCTGCCAAGGCAGTTGGCCTGCCGCCTCGGCGTTGTGCACGACGTCGCGAATCCAGAGTTGCCCACCGAATCCCCGGCGAACCACCCCGGAAGCCGTGATTCGCCCTCAAGCGTGATGACAAGTCGATAAACCCTCTTGCCTCACCAGAAGCCCCAGCACAGGACAGGTGGGACAGCCCGGACCAAGCACCGCAAGAGGTGAAGCGTTCCGGCACATTTCCAGCCATTCGACAGCGACGGGCGCGTCGCGCTCGACCCCTCTTCCCTTTTTCGAACGTACGTACGAACATGAAGTATGGCCACCACCGACCGGCAGGCCACGACGCTGGCCCTCGCACACGCCCTGTCAGCCGCCGAACGCGGACTGGCCGTCATCCCCCTGTCCCGGACGAAACTCCCGGCCCTGCGTTCCCCCCACCGCGACGACCCCTCACCGACGCCGTGCCACGGCGAATGCGGCCGCTTCGGCCACGGGGTGTACGACGCCTCGACGGACCCGGCCCGCATCCGCGAACTCTTCACGGCGGCCCCCTGGGCGACCGGCTACGGCATCGCCTGCGGTCTGCCGCCCCACCAGCTCATCGGCATCGACCTCGACACCAAATCCGGTACGGACTCCTCGGCGGCCCTGCGCGAACTGGCCCTGCGCCACCTCTTCACGATCCCCGACACCGTGGTCGTGCTGACCCCTTCCGGCGGCCGCCACCTGTGGCTGAGCGGCCCCCCGGACGTCGTCGTCCCCAACTCGGCCGGCCGCCTGGCCCCCGGCATCGACATCCGCGGCGCCGGCGGCTACCTGGTCGGCCCCGGCTCCCGCACCGACCACGGCGTCTACGGCACGGCCCCCGGCACCGCCCACCTGGCCCCGGCAGCCTGCCCCCCGGCCCTGCTCCGCCTCCTGCTCCCCCCACCCCGAGCCCCCCAGCACCAGCTCCCTCCCTCGGCGGGCGACCACGGCAGGGGCCTGGTCCAGTTCGTCCTCGCCGCCCACGAGGGCCAACGCAACACCCGCCTCTTCTGGGCAGCCTGCCGTGCCTACGAGAACGGCATCGGCCCGGCCCTGCTCGCCCCCTTGGTGGAGGCAGCCCTCAACACGGGCCTGACAGAACGGGAGGCACGGGCGACGATCGCGTCGGCGGCACGGATGACGGGGCATCGGCCGTGAAATCGGCGGGAGCGTGAAGCGGCGGGCCCCTAGGGTGCGGCCATGCCCGAACCCACGGTCAGGTCGAACTGCGTGCGGAGCAGGGCGATGCGCGCAGCGCATTGCTGGACGGTTCGCCGATCCCCCGACGGCACCTGGCAACCCGGCTGGGCGGAAACCGAACCCGACCCGGTACCGGTCCCCACCATCGCCTGGCTGACCTGGCACATCGGCTGGTGGTGGTCGACGGCCACAGCCCATGCGCGGGGAGCGGAGCCACGGTCCCGAACCGAAATCGCATGGCCGGGCGACACCCTGGCCGAACTCACCGACGACGACCTGAACACGACGGCACCCTTCCCTGTGCCGAACGACCCCACCTACACGATCTCCGACAGGGTCGCCCGGCCCGGCGGTACTGCCGCGAACCAGGGCTCCCGAGGTTCCCAGCCCGGGGGTTGGACTTCAGAGCGGCGTAGGCGTCAGCGACTTTGCGCAGCACATGCAGGGCAGGTTGCGCAGACAGCCCCCGCGCCCGGAGGTCCGCGTAGGCCAGTCCCTGCAGACCCGCGCGCGAGCTGATCTGCCGAGCGAAGGCCTGCTCGGACTACCAGTTCGCCGCTTCGTCGCAGGCACGCACCGTCGCCCCGAGAGCATCCGCCTGCTCAGGGGTCGGCATGAGTTTCACCTGCGTCACCAACTTCACGCCGGGCAACGCTATGCAGTCATCAGCACCCCGGAGCCCGAACAGGCACCCATTCACACGAACAGGTGGCCGCAACGCGACCTGGTGTTCCATCGGCCCCACACATGCAAGAGGGGCCGCCGGTGTTTCGGCGGCCCCTCTCTGGTGTTGAGCCCTGCGGAGGCGGTGAGATTCGAACTCACGGTGACATCGCTGCCACGACGGTTTTCAAGACCGTTCCCTTAGGCCGCTCGGGCACGCCTCCCCGCGTCGCCGTTGATCGGCGGCGCGGGGACAAGAGTAACGGGTGGGTGGGATCAGCTGTCGCCCACTCGGGAGCCGAGGGTGAGGTCGACCGTGTGGGTCTCGCCGTTCCGTTCGTAGGTGATCTTGACCTTGTCGCCGGGCTTGTGGGTCCAGATCTCGCCGATCAGGGTGGGGCCGGAGTCGATGACCCGGTCGTCGAGCTTGGTGATGACGTCGCCGGGCTTCAGGCCCGCGTCCGCCGCCGGGCCGCCCGACTCCACCGCGTCCGAGCCGCTCGCGCCCTGCTCGGTGATCTTCGCGCCGCCCGTGCCCTCCTCCAGCGAGACGGAGGCGCCGATCTTGGCGTACACCGGCTTGCCGGTCTTGATCAGCTGCTGGGCGACGTACTTGGCCTGGTTGATCGGGATGGCGAAGCCCAGGCCGATGGAGCCGGACTGGCTGGTGCCGCCCAGGCCGTTCCCGGCGGACTGGATGGCGGAGTTGATGCCGATCACGTTCCCCTGGGCGTCCAGGAGCGGGCCGCCGGAGTTGCCCGGGTTGATCGACGCGTCCGTCTGGAGGGCGCTCATGTACGAGGCGTTCGAACCCGTGCCGTCGCTGGAGGCCACCGGGCGGTTCTTGGCGCTGATGATGCCCGTCGTCACCGTGTTGGAGAGGCCGAAGGGGGCGCCGATCGCGATCGTGGAGTCCCCGACCGCGACCTTGTCGGAGTTGCCGAGGGTCAGCGGCTTCAGGTCGCTCGGGGCGCTCTTGAGCTTGATCACCGCCACGTCGTAGCCCTGCGCGTGGCCCACCACCTCGGCGTCGTACTTCTTGCCGTTCGGGAAGGTCGCCGACAGCTTGCCGCCGTCGACCGCGTCGGCCACCACGTGGTTGTTGGTGACGATGTGGCCCTCGGTGTCGAAGACGAACCCGGTGCCGGTGCCGCCCTCGCCGCTGCTCGACTCGGCCTCGATGGTGACCGTGCTGGGCAGCGCCCGGTTGGCCACGCCCGCGATGGTGCCCGCGTCCCGCTTGACGTCGCCGCCGGTGTCGGAGGCGGAGACCGTGGTGGAGGAGTTCTGGTCGTCCTTGGCCAGGGTGTAGCCGAGGCCGCCGCCGAGGCCGCCCGCGACCAGCGCGGCGATCAGGACCGCGGCGAGCAGACCGCCGCGGCCGGACTTCGGCGCGGGGGCCGGCTGCTGGTAGGAGGCGCCCCAGACCGTACCCGAGCCGGAACCCGAGCCCGAGCCCGAGCCCGAACCGCCGTCGGCGGAGGTGGGGGTGGCCGGCGCGGGGGGCGGCCAGGAGGCGTCCGGGGCCGAGGTGGTGTAGGGCGGCTGGGGGTGGGCGGCGTCGGGCCGGGGTGCGTGACCCTGCGGCGCCTGCGGTTGCGCCGTCGGCTCCTGGCCCGGCGCCGGGGCCTGCGCCACCGGCGGCAGCGGGGTCGTCGGCGCGCCGGTGTCGGGGGCCGGGTGGGCCTGCGGCTCCGGAGCAGCGGGAGCGTCCACCGGCACGGGGGGTGCGGACGGGGCCGGGGGTACCGCGGCGCCCTCGTTCTCGGTGCTCACAGCTTCTCTCCTCGATCCACGGCTGTAGTTTTCGGTCGCACTCGGTCACGCCCGTTCACGTGTCGACGGCCCGGTGCGCTTCAGCTGTGCATGTCTTTTTGTATGCCGTCAGCTTTTCCCACGGGCCGTCAGAGCACCATAAGCGGTGCCTGTGGGTCCGAGGCCATTCTTTATATAGGTCATGTCTGACTAAAAGGGCGCATTGTCCATGCCTCCGCCGACACGCCTACCCCCGCTCGGTGGCACCATGACGCGGTGACCCACGCACGGCAGCACACGCCTCAAGTCGTCGCCCACCGCGGAGCCTCCGAGGAGGCCCCCGAGCACACCCTGGCCGCGTACAAGAAGGCGATCGAGGACGGGGCGGACGCCCTGGAGTGCGATGTACGCCTCACCGCGGACGGCCACCTGGTCTGCGTCCACGACCGTCGTGTCAACCGCACCTCCAACGGTCGCGGCGCCGTGTCCGCCCTGGAGCTGGCCGATCTGGCCGCCCTGGACTTCGGCTCCTGGAAGAGCCGGGACGAGGAGCCTGACTGGGAGCACCGCCCGGAGGACCGGGAGGACACCTCCGTACTGACCCTCGAACGCCTGCTGGAGCTCATCGCGGACGCCGGGCGGCGGGTGGAGCTCGCCATCGAGACCAAGCACCCCACGCGCTGGGCGGGCCAGGTCGAGGAGCGGCTGCTGCACCTGCTGAAGCGGTTCGGGCTGGACTCCCCGGCCGCCGCGACGGAGTCGACGGTCCGCGTGATGAGCTTCTCGGCGCGTTCGCTGCACCGCGTGCGTGCCGCCTCGCCGACGCTGCCGACGGTGTATCTGATGCAGTTCGTCTCGCCCCGGCTGCGCGACGGACGGCTTCCCGCGGGCGTCCGGATCGCGGGCCCGTCGATCCGGATCGTGCGCAGTCACCCCGCGTACGTGGAGCGGCTGAAGCGGGCCGGTCACCGGGTGCACGTGTGGACCGTGAACGAGCCCGAGGACGTCGATCTCTGCGTGGAACTGGGCGTCGACGCCATCATCACCAACCGCCCGCGCGCGGTGCTGCGCCAGTTGGGCCGCTGACCTGCGAGAACCCATCTGCCCCGGTACGACCTCTTGACCCGAAGGTCACATCGGCCCCATTCTCCCCACATCTCGGCCACACCGTCGATTTCCAGCCAGGCAATTACAGGGAGTGCTCCGGCGCGTTCGGTCCGTATTCGATCGTTGCGAATGCGTCACCGGACATGGATTGGCCGGTTTCCGGTACAGGCCAATGGGGCATCCACACCGTGGCGTGGGGCGAAGGAGGTCTCGGGGGTGGCGTTGGTGGTGGCACAGGAGGTGCCCACGTCGTCGAGCATGGCCGTACCCCATGGCCCTGCGGGCGTGGGGAAGGCGAGGCACCGGATGCGCGATCAGCTGCGCATGGGCGGCCTGGCGGAATCGGTCATCGACGACGCCGTATTGATTCTTTCCGAACTCTTGAGCAACGCGTGCAAACACGGTCGGCCGCTGGGCGACGCCCTGGCCGGGGACGGTGACGTCCGGGCAGCGTGGCGGGTGGACGCGGCCGGGCGGCTCACGGTGGAGGTGACGGACGGCGGCGGGCCCACCCGCCCGGCTCCGGCCACGCCCTCGGTCACCGCGCACGGCGGTCGGGGGCTGAACATCATCACGGCACTGGCCGACGACTGGGGCGTCAGGGACGACGCCCGCGGCGAGGTCACGGTGTGGGTCGTCGTCCACGACGACGTACGCGATCTTGATGCGGGACACCGCCGCCACGACTTCGCTACGCGCGTCGCGGCCCCGTCGGTCGCCGCGCTCCCCGAACTGGACTTCGCGGACGCGTTCGACGACCTGGACTGAGCTCCGCCCGGCGGAGGGTCCGGGACTCGTCGTCCACAGGGTCGCGTCGGCCATGGCGTGAACAGCTAGGCTCCCGCCGTACGAGACGAGCCGTTTCCGGGAGACACCCTCATGGCCAAGAAGCGACCCCAGACGAAGGCCACGCGCCCGCAGCTCACGGACGGAGAGATCCCGGTCGTCGGCGCCCGCGAGCCCTGCCCGTGCGGCAGTGGCCGCCGCTACAAGGCCTGTCACGGCAAGGCCGCGGCCGAGGCCGTGACCGAGCTGGTGCAGCGCCCGTTCGAAGGGGTGCCCGGCGAGTGCGACTGGGTGGCCCTGCGCGAGCTGGTGCCCGCCGCCACGGTCGCCCTGCCCCTGAAGGGCGGTCTGCCCGAGGGCGTTCCGTCCGTCACCCTGGCGACGGTGCTGCCGATGGCCTGGCCGGCCCTGCGCCGCGACGACGGCTCGGTCCTGCTGGGGCTGCAGAACGACACGGCGTCCGGTGACATCAGCCGCGACCTGGCCGACACCCTCCAGCGCGCCCTCGAGGCCGAGCCGGGCTCCCCGGTGCAGGCGCGGCGCGCCCCGGCCGACGGTCCGCGACTGCAGGACCTGCTCGACCCCGAAGGCGCGTTCGAGCCAGTTGTGCACGCGGGCTTCGAGTTCTGGGTGCCGGACGCGGAGAACGCCACGCCGGAGGTGAGCGCGTCCCTGGAGCGGGCCAACGCCGCCGCCATCCCGACCGTGCGGCTGACCGGCGTGGACGCCGCGTACTGGTGCGAGACGCCGGAGAAGAACCACCTGCGCTGGGTGATGCCGTACCCGGAGGAGCAGCTTCTGGACGCGCTCGCGCGGCTGCACGCGGCGGGCCGGTCGAACCTCGGCGAGGGCACGCGTCTCGTGGGTTCCTTCCGCGCTCACGGCCTCACCGTGCCGGTCTGGGACCTGCCGAGCGAGGTGGGCGCGCAGGACGTGGAGAAGCCGGCCGCCGAGTTCGCCGAGCGGCTCACCGCCGCCCTGGCGGCCGACGCCCCGCTCACCGCGGACGAGCGGCGGGCCCGCGGCGGTCTCACCAACCGCCAGGTCACGCTCAGCTGACCCACGGGAAGACGATCCTCCCCGGCTGCCGGAGGGCTGACGGGCTTCTGACCGACCGGTCAGCCGGAGAGGGGCGCACGGAACAGGTGACTCCGATCACAACTCCCCGTGGAGACACGGAAATCGGTGACCGGAAAGCCCGGATCGAATTTGCGAACCGCCGATCTCTTGTTACCGTTCCAGTAGCCCGGTTGCTGGTGCATCCCCCGTCGCCAGCAACCGGGTCTTTCCATGCGTCCGGCGCTTCACAGACTGACGTCCTCCGTCAATCGCCCGTAGGCGCACCGGAGTTGCTGCCGGAACGCAGCAGCAGCGGCCCCTGTCCGGCCCGGGCCGCGAACTCCGCGACCGCCGTGTAGCCCGCCGGCTCGTCCCGGGTCCGCTCACGGGGTGTCTCGCAGCTGCCGGGCTCGTCCTCGGCGCCCACCGCGCAGCGCGTCTGGACGGTGCGCCCGCCCGGCCCCATGAGACTGAGCACCGAGTCCAGCGCCGCGCCGGTGGTGTTGCGGTAGTAGGTGCGCGCCCATGTCTCCTCCCCCTGGGTGAGCACACACGTCTGCGCCTCGATGCCGTCGGGGGAGGTCAGTTCGGGGCCGCAGCGGGCGGCGGTGGCCAGGCCCAGGCCCAGCCTCAGGGGGGCGGCGGACGGCTTCGCGTCCGAGGCGGCGGAAGAGTCGGCGGGGGCGGACGGACGTACCGCGGCGGGGCCGCCCTCGTCGCCCACCTGCCCCGCGGACGCCACGGCCAGCGGCAGCGCCACCGCGCACACCGCGATGCCCGCCAGGGCGAGCAGACGAAGGTTCATACGACGGAAGATAACGAGGGAGGGCGGGCGCCCCGTCCGGCGCGCGCCCGACACCCCTACAACTCGGGTGCGCTCACACCCGTACGAGTGAGGGCCTCCACCACCGCGTCCACCACGGCCTCCACGTCCGGCACCCACGGGGAGGCCGAGCCGGGCAGCGGCGCGCGCTCCCAGCGGATGGCGCCCTGGCCGGTCTCGGACGGGGGCAGGGCGAGATAGCCGCCCGTGCCGTGGAAGCGCAGCGAACCGGGGACGAAGTCCTTGGCGTACAGCAGTTCGCCCAACTGCTCCATGGAGTACGGCTTGACGAGCAGCGCCCAGCGGTCGGGCGAGGCGATCACGGGACCGAGCCGCATGCCCGCGTCGTCGAGCGCGGTGAGGGCCTGGGCCGCCGGTACGGCCGGCAGGCTGACCGCGCAGGGCGCCTTGCCGCCGGTGGCCAGCACGATCGGCGCCGTCGGGCGGTTGGTCCACCACCAGCGCACCATGCGCTCGTCGGTGGTGGCCGCGAGGAGGCCGGGGTCGAAGGGGTGCGCACCGGGCACCGTGCACTCGGGGTCGGGGCAGCCGCAGCGGGACCGCCCCTGCGGGTCCGCCGTCACACCCGGGAGTACGGGCCACTGCCATTGAGTCGCGAAGGTCAGGGCCGGCTCAAGCAACTCGGGCCGCCCGTCGCTGCGCTGGGACAGGAGCCTGCGTCGCCTTCCGAGGATCTCGCGCATGAGCGCTCGTTCCTTTCCGTTGCACCGCTGGCAACACCGTGGTCCACATCACATCATGTGTCGATCGCTTCACTGTGCGTACCTGTTGGCGCATCACACCCCTGCCTGCAGCAAGGGGAACCCCTATGGGCCGAGCGTTGGCCGCGTCCGCGGCAGCCTCGTCCGCACCTGCGTCTGTCACAAGCATGGGCCTGGCGTGGGGTGGCGAAGTCTGGCGTTTTGCCGTCGCGCGTATTTCTCTTCGCCTCCGCCACGGGAGGATGGGGCACGGTCGTCGGTGGCTAAGACGCCCGGGTCCGCCACCAGGTTCCGGGTGACTGTCAACCACCCCTGGCCTTCTCCGAGTACGTACCCATCACGACCGCTGTGACGCTCCGTGGAGCAAGGCCAGTCGACCGCAATAAGGCGTTCCCTGAGGCAGTTTTAAGCCAACTTTGCCTTTCCGCAAGGGGTCGGGGAGATGTGCGCTCGTTACCCACGGACACCAGGAATCCCGGCAGGACAATGCTGGACATCCCCTCACGAGTGCGTGTACATGTGGAGACACTGCTAGCGGCGCAGAATGACATGGGGGTTTGCGATGCTTTTGAGCAATACGCACCGGTCGGAAAGCCGGACGCCATGAACGCCCCTCACCCTCCGAAAGTGGCCGGAATCGATTCAACGGTTCCCTCGCCCGCACACACTGTCGCGCCCGCGCCCGTGGCCCCGGAAACCACAGCGACAACTCCCGTACCGACGCCGACAACCCCCGGCGCCCCGGGACTGCTCCTCCAGGACCGCCTCGCCGGCTGGGTCTCCGACCTCACCACTCTCCACGAACTCACCGAGCGCCTGGTCCGCACCGGCTCCCTGTCCGACGCACTGACGGAACTGCTGCGCGCCGGGTGCGCCCTCGTCGGCGCCCGGCGCGGACTCGTCGTGCTGGAGCCCGCCGACGGTCGGGGTCCGGACACCACCGTCGGCCTGGGTCTGGCCCGCGCGGACCTCGGCCACATCGAGACCGTGCCGCGCGGCTCGATGCCGTACGGGAACCTCCTCGACACGACGGCCGGTGCGCCGGGCGGGGACGGCGGGATCGCGCACCCGGACCTGTTCGCCGAGGACGGCCTCGACCCCCGCCACCGCGAGGTGGCCGCCCGCCTCGGCTACGCCGCCAGCTACGCCCTCCCCCTGTCCACCGAGTCGGCCGGCCGTCTCGGTGTCGCCGTCTGGCTCTACGACGAGCCCGCCGAGCCGTCCGAGCGGCAGCGGCACCTCGTCGGGCTGTACACGCGCCACGCCGCCGAACACCTCGCCCGGCTGCTGGAGGTCGAGCGCACCCGCGCGGCCATGGCGACGATGGCCGAGGAGCTGCTCCCCTCCCGGCTGCCGCGGGTGCCCGGCGTCCAGCTCGCCGCCCGGCACCGCACCGGACCGCTCGGCGGCGGCGACTGGTACGACGCGCTGCCGCTGCCGGACGCGGCACTCGGCCTCGCCGTCGGCTCGGTCACCGGTTCCGGGCCGAGCGCGGTCGCCGCGATGGGCCGGCTGCGCGCCTCGCTGCGGGCGTACGCCGTGATGGAGGGCGAGGACCCGGTCGCGGTCCTGTCCGACCTGGAGCTGCTGCTCCGGCTCACCGAGCCGGCCCGCTCGGCCACCGCCCTGTTCGCCTACTGCGAGCCCGCGCTGCGGAAGATCACCCTCGCCGGGGCCGGGCACTGCCCGCCGCTGCTGATCGGGGAGCGGCGCACCGAGTTCGTGGAGACCTCCGTCTCCGCCCCGCTCGGCATGCTGGCCTGCTGGGAGGCGCCGAGCGTGGAGCTCCAGGCGGAAGCCGGAGAGACGGTTCTGCTGTACACGGACGGGCTGCTGCACCGTACCGGCGACGCCACGGACCGGGCCTTCGCGCGGCTGCACACGGCGGCGGCGAGCGTCCCCCGGGCGATCCGGCACGACCCGGACGCCGTCGCCGATCATGTCCTGCGCACGGTGCTGCCCGACGGTCTGGACGCGGCGGACAGCGCGGAGGACGTGGTGCTGCTCGCCGCGCGCTTCGAATGACCCGGGCACCAGCGCGTTCGGTGACCTCGGTAACAGGTCCTCCGGCCCTGGGACCCCTTCCGCACGACCGTACGATGGAGGGGGTCCAGTGCCGTATCTAGGAGGATGACCGTGGCGGAAGAGCTCACGCCGGAGACCCCGGAAGAGTCTGAGGAGCCGATCGAGCAGCGCAAGAACGGCCTGTATCCGGGCGTGTCCGACGAGCTCGCCGAGAACATGAAGTCCGGCTGGGCCGACACCGAGCTGCGTGATCTGGAGCCGATCGCCCAGGCCGCCGAGACGGCCGCCCGCCGTGCCGCGCTGTCCGCCCGCTTCCCGGGCGAGCGTCTGGTGATCCCCGCGGGCAACCTGAAGACCCGCTCGAACGACACCGAGTACCCCTTCCGGGCGTCGGTCGAGTACGCCTGGCTCACCGGCAACCAGACCGAGGACGGCGTCCTGGTCATGGAGCCCGTCGCCGACGGTCACCAGGCCACGATCTACCTGCTGCCCCGCTCCGACCGGGAGAACGGCGAGTTCTGGCTCTCCGGCCAGGGCGAGCTGTGGGTCGGCCGCCGGCACTCGCTGACCGAGGCCGGGAAGCTGTACGGCATCCCCGCCTCCGACGTGCGCGAGCTGGCCGGGGCGCTGCGCGAGGCCACCGGTCCGGTCCGGGTCGTCCGCGGTTACGACGCCGGCATCGAGGCCGCGCTCACCGACAAGGTCACCGCCGAGCGGGACGAGGAGCTGCGGGTCTTCCTGTCCGAGGCGCGGCTGGTGAAGGACGCGTTCGAGGTCGGCGAGCTGCAGAAGGCCGTCGACTCGACGGTGCGCGGCTTCGAGGACGTGGTGAAGGTCCTCGACCGGGCCGAGGCCACGTCCGAGCGGTACATCGAGGGGACCTTCTTCCTCCGCGCCCGGGTCGAGGGCAACGACGTCGGCTACGGCTCCATCTGCGCGTCCGGTCCGCACGCCTGCACGCTGCACTGGGTGCGCAACGACGGGCCGGTGCGCTCGGGTGACCTGCTGCTGCTCGACGCGGGCGTCGAGACGCACACGTACTACACCGCCGACGTCACGCGGACGCTGCCGGTCAACGGGCGGTACACCGAGATCCAGAAGAAGATCTACGACGCCGTGTACGAGGCCCAGGAGGCCGGGATCGCGGCGGTGAAGCCGGGTGCCAAGTACCGGGACTTCCATGACGCGGCGCAGCGGGTGCTCACCGAGAAGCTCGTGGAGTGGGGTCTTGTCGAGGGGCCCGTCGAGCGGGTGCTGGAGCTGGGGCTTCAGCGGCGGTGGACGCTGCACGGGACGGGTCACATGCTCGGCATGGACGTCCACGACTGCGCTGCCGCGCGGGTGGAGACGTACGTGGACGGTGTGCTCGAGCCGGGCATGTGCCTGACCGTCGAGCCCGGGCTGTACTTCCAGGCCGACGATCTGACGGTGCCGGAGGAGTACCGGGGGATCGGTGTGCGGATCGAGGACGACATCCTCGTGACGGAGGACGGAAACCGTAATCTTTCGGCGGGGCTTCCTCGGCGGTCCGATGAGGTGGAGTCCTGGATGGCTTCGCTGAAGGGCTGATCTTGTCGGTTTGATGGCCGGGCACCAAGGGGGTGTCCGGCCATCGTCGCGGTCTGGCGGGTGTGTGGGGGCTGATCGCGCAGTTCCCCGCGCCCCTTAGGGGGGTTTGGGTGGACCTGCATTTGGATCTTCTCGCTGCTGACGGCCGCCGTGCCGGGCTGGAGCGGGCTCTTCGGGATGCCGTACGGGACGGGCGGTTGGCTCCGGGGACTCGGCTGCCCGCCACCCGGCGGCTCGCCGATGAGCTGGGGATCTCGCGGAACACCGTGAAGGGGGCCTACGACCAGCTCGTCGCCGAGGGGTATCTCACCGCTCGGCAAGGCTCGGGTACCGAGGTGGCGCCGCTGCCGTCCAGCGGCTCCGAACCCGCTGCCGCCGCCGCACGCGCGCGTGAGCCCTTGTTCGATCTGCGGCCCGGGTCTCCCGATGTGGGGGCCTTTCCGGCCGCCGCCTGGTTGCGGGCCCTGCGGCGGGCCATCGCGACCGCGCCCTCGCTGGCGTACGACTACGGCGATCCCCGGGGGCGGATCGAGCTGCGGAACGCCCTGTCGGGGTATCTGGGACGCGCCCGGGGGGTGATCGCGCCGCCGGAGCGGATCGTCGTGACCTCCGGGTATGTGCAGGGACTCGCGCTGCTCACACGGGTGCTGGACGGGGGCGAGTTCGCCATGGAGGACCCCGGGCTGCCCTTCCACCGTGATGTCGTACGGCGCAATGGCGGCACCGTGGTGCCCGTGCGGGTCGATGAGCGAGGGGTGTGTGCCGGGGAACTCGGGGAGCCCGCCGCTGTCGTGGTCACGCCCGCGCACCAGTACCCGACCGGCGTGACGCTCCATCCCGAGCGGCGGCGGGCGCTCACCGACTGGGCACGCGCGCGTGACGGGCTGATCGTCGAGGACGACTACGACGGGGAGTTCCGTTACGACCGGCAGCCGGTCGGGGCGCTGCAGGGGATGGCGCCGGGGCAGGTCGTCTATCTGGGGACCGCCTCCAAGACGCTCGGGCCCGCGTTGCGGCTCGGGTGGATGGTGCTGCCGCCGCAGCTGGTCGACGCGGTCGCCGACGCCAAGCTGCACAGCGACCATCACACCGAGTCCCTCGGGCAGTTGGCGCTCGCCGAGCTGATCGACAGTCATGCCTACGACCGTCATGTGCGCGCGTGCCGGCTGCGGTACCGCCGGCGGCGGGACCGGCTCGTGGACCGGATCGGGGCGCGGCGCGGGGTGCGCGGGATCGCGGCCGGCCTGCACGCGCTGGTGGAGGTGGACGACGAGGCCGAGGTGCTGGCGCGGGCCGAGGCGGAGGGGCTCGCGGTGGGCTCGCTCGGGGAGCACTGGCACGCGCTGCTGGGCGAGGGGCGGCCGCAAGGGCTGGTCGTGGGGTACGGGACGCCTCGGGAGCGGGTGTACCCGGAGGCCCTGGACGTGCTGGGCAAGGTGCTCGACGGCGGGTGAATTGGGCCATGTTTTCAGCGTTCTAGTGGTGCTGTTCATGGATCCAGTTCGTCCCTAATGTCGTAGCCATGACGAACTCCCTCGTTCCGCCCGCCGGTCCGCAACGCGTCCTGGCTCTGGCCCAGTTGGCCAACTCCGTCGGGGACGGCGCCTTCTATGTCACCTCGGCGCTCTACTTCACCCACGTCGTCGGGCTCGACGCGGGGCGGGTGGGGCTCGGGCTGACCGTCGCGTGGGCGGCCGGGTCGCTGGCGGGGGTGCCGCTGGGACGGCTCGCCGACCGGCGGGGGGCGCGCGGGGCGGCGGTGCTGCTGGCGCTGGCGACCGGGCTCGCGGTGGCGTCCTTCCTCTTCGTGCGCGGGTTCTGGCCCTTCGTGGCGGCGGCCGTCGTCTACGCCACCGCGCAGTCCGGTCTGGCTGCGGCCCGGCAGGCGCTGCTGGCCGGGCTGGTGTCCGCCGGGGAGCGGACGGGGCTGCTGGCGCATCTCCAGTCGACGCTCAACGCGGGGCTGGCCGTGGGGGCGGGGCTGGGCGGTCTCGCGCTGCACGTGGGGACGCGGGAGGCGTACCTCGGGGTGTTCGCGCTGGACGCGGTGAGCTTTCTGCTCTGTGCGGGGGTGTTGCTGCGGCTGCCCTCGGTGGCGCCGGTGGCGAAGGCCGCGGGGCCCGGGCTCGCGGTGCTGAAAGACCGGCGGTACGTGGTACTGGCCGCGCTCAACACCGTGTTGCTGCTGCGGATGCCGTTGCTCAGTCTCGGGCTGCCGCTGTGGATCGCGGAACGGACCGAGGCGCCCACCTGGCTGGTGTCGGCGCTGTTCGTGCTGAACACCGGGGCCGTGATGCTGTTCCAGGTGCGGATGGCTCGCGGGGTGACCGGGGTCGCGTCGGCCTCCGGGGCGGTGCGACGGGCCGGGTGGGTGATGCTCGCGGCGTGTGCGGTGTTCGCGCTGTCGGCGGAGGTGTCGCCCTGGGTGGCGGTCGGGGTGCTGGTGGTCGGTGCGGTGCTTCAGGTCGTCGCGGAGATGGACCAGTCGGCGGGCTCCTGGCAACTGTCCTTCGACCTCGCGCCGGCGGATCGGGTCGGGGAGTACCAGGGCTTCTTCGGCACGGGGGTCACGGTGGCCCGCACGGCCGGGCCCCTGGTCCTCACCACGCTGCTGATCCAGTGGGGGACGGTGGGGTGGGTACTGCTGGGCGGGGTGACGGTGGTGGCCTCGTATGCGATGGGGGCGGTCGTACGTCGGTCGGAGCGGCCCCGGAGCTACGTGGCCGAGCCCACCCCCGCGTGAGCGACCACGGGCAGCGCGTCCAGGAACAACGCCCCCGCCAGCAGCCCCGCGCTGCCGCGGGGGCTCCAGGCGCGGGTCCGGAGGTCGCTGTCCAGGGCCGCCAAGGCCGCCGCGCCCGCCGTTGTCGCCGTGCCGCCCGCGTCCATGGCTTCTCTCGCCGCCGTCTGTACGCGGCGCAGTCCCTCGGGGCCTGCCGTGTGGAGCAGTTCCGTGTCCTGGAGGGTGGACATGATGGTGAGGAGGGCGTTCAGGCGGGACTGCGGTTCGGGGGTGCCCGCGGTGCGGGAGGCGGTCAGTTGGGTCAGGGCCCGGCGTATGTGCGGGAAGCCCGCCCTCGCCTCGCCCCTCGCTCCCGCCGCTCCGTACTTCGCCGAGATCGACGAACCCCGGCTCGGTCTGCGCGGGGCACGTCTGTCGGCGTGGGACGCGATGCGCCTGGCCGACGCCAAGGGGTCCCGGGGATCCAGGGCGGTGCCTGCCACCAGCAGGCCCAGGGTCCACAGGGCGCCCCGGTGGCCGCCGCCCGCCAGGGCCACACCGTGCTCGGTGTTCCGGCCGATCGCGCCCAGCTCCGCCCGCAGCCCCGGCGTCGGTTCCCCCGTGCGCCGGGCCGCCGCCGCCATCGCCGCGAGGCCCGGGGCCAGCGCCTTCGCCGACCAGCGCAGGGTGTGGTGGTCACCGCCCCTGGGGTCCGGCAGGCCCGGCTTGGGACACAGCGACAGTTGCCCCGTCAGCGCGGCCACCGCGGCCCGCGCCAACGCCTCGTCCTCGCGGCTCGCCATCGCCGTACGCTACGAAGAAGCCGAGGCGGACGGGGCGTCGCTCGGCGGGGTGCCGCCCTCCGGAGGGGTGCCGCCCCCCTCGCCGCCGCCCCCGGAGCCCGCGCCCGTGTTCTCCGAATCCGGGTCGATGCCCAGGGTCAGGAAGCCCTTGTAGCCCTTGGACGGGTCGGCCTTCTTCACCGGCTCGAGGGTGAGCAGGCCGCTGGAGGCGCCGCCGCCGTCGTACACCATGTCGTCGTCGAGGGTCGTGTAGCTGCCGGTGTGCCGCGCGTACGGATCGAGGGTGAAGATCTGCTGGGCGGTCTCGTCGTCGAAGAACAGCTGGCCGGTGAAGTTGACCTTGCCGCCCTCGTAGGTGCCGTCCTCCTTCTCGCCGCCGGTGTGCACCTTGACGTGGATGTGGCAGGTGCGCGGGGTGTACCAGCCGGGGAAGATAGTCTCGAACTTCACCACGCCGTTGCCGTTCGCGATCTGGTAGCCGCGCAGATAGGTCTTGTCGTTCGCCGTCGAGCCGTCCTCCGACTCCGCGGGCGCCGAGCCGCCGGGGTTGGCCGTCGTGTAGCCCGAGTAGTAGCCCCAGGCGTCGCAGTGCCAGATCTCGACCGCCGCGCCCGGCACCGGGGTGCAGCCGTCGGTCGCGTCCACGACGGTGAGGCGCAGGGTCAGCGGGACTCCGCTCTTGCCCTCGGTGATGTCCTTCCGCACCAGGGCGCCGTCCAGGTAGTACGGGCCCTCCGTCACACTCGACATCAGCGTCATGCAGGCATCGGTGCTGGTGGCGGAGGCGGTCGCCGTGGCGGTCCCGTCCGCGAACGCCGCCTGGTAGCCGGCGACCGCGAGGCCGCCCGCCGCCACCGTTCCGCCGGTCACCGCGAGGGCGCGGCGCCGGGTGATCGTGGTGTTGCTGTGGTTTCCCGTCATGCACAGGAACGTAGGAACGGCAGCCGTCAGGAGCGTGGGGTGACGCTGTGCGCGGGCTGTGAGTCCTGAGGAAGCTGAAGCCGGGGCCAGACCTGCCAGCCGTGCCGGCGGGCCTGTTCCCGTAGTTCCGGGTCGTCGCCCACCACGACCGCCCGGCCGGTCGTGCGGAGCAGGGGCAGGTCGGAGACGTGGTCGCCGTAGGACGTGGACTCGGCCAGGTTCAGCGCGCCCGTCGTCGTCAGGGCGCGGATCGCCTCCGCCTTCGCCTCGCCGATCATCGGGCGGTGCACCTCGCCCGTGTATCTGCCCCGCTCGGTCTCCGGGTCGGAGCAGATCACGATGTCCGCGTTCAGATGCCGGGCGACCGGGGCCAGGCAGGCCCGGAACGAGCCCGAGACCAGGACCACCAGGTCGCCCTCCCGCTGGTGCCGGTGCAGGGCCGTGACCACCTGCTCGTTGAAGAAGGCACCCCGGGCCAGCTCGGAGCGGAACCACTCCTCGGCCAGGGCCGCCACCTCGCGGACGCCGGCGCCCGCGTACGACGCGAAGTAGGCGCGGTTGGTCTCCGTGCGCGGCACCCCGGCGGCCGTCATGGCCTTCAGGCGCTGTCGTTCGTAGCGGTACGCCGACGGCGGATGGCCCTCGGCGGCCAGTCGGAACTCCAGGAACCGGAACATGCTGGTGACGTTGATGACCGTGCCGTCGACGTCGAAGAACGCGGCTGTGCGTCGTCGCAAGGCGGTGCCTTTCACGAGGAGTGTGCGCCCGCCCCGCGCGGCCGACGGGGGGT
This sequence comes from Streptomyces sp. NPDC043726, assembly GCF_056436565.1. Lineage (NCBI taxonomy): Bacteria > Bacillati > Actinomycetota > Actinomycetes > Kitasatosporales > Streptomycetaceae > Streptomyces > Streptomyces sp. NPDC043726. The sequence goes on along the minus strand of NZ_JBWKCI010000003.1, from coordinate 602,275 downwards.
TGAGGGCACGCGCGGGACGGGAGCTCTCAACCGGCCGCGGTCGGCTCGGCCATCTCGGCCATCTCGGCCATCTCGACCGGCTCGACCGGCTCGGTCACCGGCAGCAGCCCTCGCTCGGCGAACACCCGCTTCGCCGTGCTCAGGCTGTTGAAGGTGCGCGGGAAGCCGACGAAGGCCAGGCCGTGGACCAGGGAGTCCACCACCTCCTGCGGGGTGACGCCCGCGTTCAGGGCCAGGTTGAGATGGAAGGCGAACTGGCGCTCGGTGTCGCCGAGGGCGGTGAGCAGCGCCAGGGTCACCAACTGCCGCTGCCGGTCGTCGAGTCCTTCCCGGCCGTACAGATCGCCGAAGACGAACTCGGCGACGTAGCGGCCCATGTCGGGCGCCACGTCGGCCAGCGTGGTGAAGATCGCGTCGCCCGAGTCGCCGAGTTCGAGCAGCTTGGCGTGGCCGCGCTCGAAGCGGGGGTTGCCGCGCTGTTCGTCGCGGATGTCACGGGTCATGCGACGGGCTCCGCGTGGCGCGAGGTGAAGTCCAGCAGGCGCTGCCAGGCGTCGGCGCTGATGTCCTTCCACTCCGGGGAGCCGCCGTCGAAGAAGGAGTGCGGGGCGCCGTCGTAGACCTTGTACTCGTACGGCTTGCCCGCGTCGTCCAGCTTGCCGCGGAAGGCGGCGAAGTCCTCCTGGGTGGTGGCGACGTCGTCGCCCGCGAGGAGGAGCAGCAGCGGGGCGGAGATGTCCGGCAGGCGGTCCTCGGCGAGGCCGGGGAGGCCGTAGAAGCCGATGGACCCGGCGAGTTCCAGGCCGCTGCCCGCGAGCCGCCAGGAGTGGCCGCCGCCGAGGCAGAAGCCGACCGAGAAGACCGTCACGCCGGGGTTGTTCTCGGTCAGGAAGGCGACCGCGGCCCCGGCGTCGTCGGCCACGCTGTCCGGCACCAGCTGCTTGAAGTGCGGCTGCCACTCGAACTCGTCGTCGCGCGGCCCGAGTCCGGCCGTACGCCCGTAGTAGTCGAGCACCACGGCGGCGAACCCGGCCTCGGCGAACCGGCGGGCCAGCTCCTGGTAGTAGGCGTGGACGCCGCGGATGTCCGGCAGGATCACGACACCGCGGCCGTTGGGCTCACCCGGCCGCGCGTGGAAGGCGCTGAACGGCGTCCCGTCGGCGGAGGTCAGCTCGATCAGCCCCTCCTCGGCCACGCTGCCGGGGTTCTCGACGGCGGGGGGCCTGCTGTCGGTGCTGTGGCACATGGGTGTTGGCCTCTCTTCGATGGTGATGGCGGGGGGAGGCCCGGCGGCCCGGGCCTGTCACGCCGGGCGCGGAACGCCCCGGGAACGGGCGGCGCGGCGGCTCACGGCGCAGGTCAGCCGGGCGGTGCAGGTGCGTCTGCCGGAGCTGTCGGTGATGACGATCTCGTAGGTGGCGGTGGTGACGCCCTCGTGCAGGGGCCGACACTCGCCGGTCACCGTGCCGCCGGCCACCCAGCGGTGGTGGGTGCAGGACAGGTCCAGACCGACCGCCTGTCCGCCGGGCCCGGTGTACAGGAACGCGGCGATGGACCCCAGGGTCTCGGCCAGTACGGCGTTGGCGCCGCCGTGCATGATGCCGACCGGCTGGCGGTTGCCGTCCACGGGCATGGTGCCGATGACCAGTCCCGGCTCGCAGCGCACCAGCTCGATCCCCATCTTCGCGACGAGTTGCTGCTGGCTGAACTCGGGTGTCACGGCCCAGGGGCCGAGTGTGGTTGCGGTCATGGCTTTGCCTCCCCGTGTGCGGCACCGGAATCCGTGTCCGCGAACAGCGACGACGCTAGTCAATTCCGGGGTGTGCGGAAAAGGGCGGCAACTGGTGGTGTCCAGGGTGGTGTTGGCAGTAACCGCATGAGCCGACTCTCGTTGCCGCGAAACATTTCGGCTAGCTTCGAGCCGACCGGGAAACACACGGCGGCCGCAGGGCCCGGAAAAGGAGTTGGCGTTGACTGGAATGCTGCCCGCTAAGGAATTACTCCTCGACTCGGTCGACGACTATCTGGGGCCCGGCGAGAAGCGGTTCTTCGGATCCGGATTCCGGCGCGTGGAGTACCGCTACGACAAGGTCGAGCTCAGCGGCGGCCGGGACGTGCCCACCGAGCTGGCGAGCCGGCTCGATGTGGTGTACCCGGCCGACTGGTCGAAGAAGGCCAGGCGCGGCGATCTGCGCCCGCATCTGTCCACCGTGGACGGCCTGATCATCGCCGTGCACCTGAGCGAGGCCGCCCTCACCTACGGCCTCGGCCTCGGCCCGGAGAGCCGGCGCGCGGGGCGTGTGCTGTCGGTGCGGATCAAGGCGGGCACCGTGCCCGACGAGGAGCTGACCGGTCTTCCGGTGCGCACCACCGTGCTCGGCGTGCCGGTGCCGGACGGCGAGGACGAGGCGGTGTCGCGGCTGCAGACCCTGGTCGGGGCGATGCGGGTCCGCACCGACCTGCGCCATCCGTGGCCCGGACCCACCGGCGGGCCGCTCGCCGCGGCCACCTGCACCGGGCCGGCCGAGCTGCTCGGGCCGGTGGAACGGCAGTACTACGGCACCGGGTTCACGGCCCGGACGCAGAGCGTGCGCAAGGTCGCGGTGCGGGTCGCCGAGGCCCGCGCGCACGCCGTCGTCGACGTGGCCCAGGAGCCCGGGACCGTGCTGGCCACCGAGGGCACCGAGGGTCTGTACCAGCCCTTCGTCGGGCTGATCGACACCTTCGTGACGAGCCTGCAGCTCGGCCAGATCCTGCTGTACGAGACCGACGGGATCTCCCGGGGCGCCAGCAACACGCTGTGGATGCGCACGACCGCTCTCCGGGCGAGCGCCGAACCCGATCCGATCCGCTACGAGACTCCGCTCGATGTACGGCTGGAAAACAGCACGTTGCTTCGGCGGGACGAAGAGATCTGGCGCGCTGCCGACATCGTCGGACGGCTGGCCGGAAACACCGTGCGCTGTTCTGTCGCGCATCGACTTCCCGACTGAATTCCCTTTCGCTCGACTGCAACTGGAGCCCGTCATGCGTATCGCCATATCCGGCACCTATTCCTCCGGCAAGACCCTCACCTCGTACGCCCTCGCGCATTACGTCGGAATTCCGCGCACCCGGGCCCGCACGATGCGCGAGCTGCTGCCCGAGGCGGTGCCCGGCAAGACCCTGGAGCAGTGCACCGCGGCCGAACTGGTCCAGCTGATCGTGCGCCGCCATGTGGACCGCGCCGTGCACGAGAGCCGCTTCGAGGGCTCGTTCATCTCCGACGGCTCCTCCCTCCAGGAGTGGATCTACGGCGCGGTGCGGGTGATCGTCGGCATCAACCCCAACGACTCCGTGCACCTCAGCGAACTGGAGAGCGTCGAACGCACCGCGGACATCCGGGTGTTCGACGCGGTCATGGAGCAACTGGGCATCGCCTTCAAGCAGCACGTGAAGCAGACGTACGACGTCTTCGTGCACCTCCCCAACGAGCTGGCGCTGGCCGCCGACGGGCACCGCCCGGTCAACGAGCGGTTCCGTTCCATGGCCGACGAGCGGCTGCTGGAGGTCGCCGCCGAACTCGGTATCCCCGCGCACGTGGTGGGCGGCACCGTCGAGGAGCGGCTGGTGGAGATCGCCCGGCTGTTCGAGCTTCCGGCGCTGATGTCGCCCGAGGAGGCCATCGCGAAGGCACGGGCCGAGTACGAGGCCCTGGACATGCGCACCGAGTCCGACCGGGCGTCGGTGATCGTGCGATGACACCACGGACCGGCCTCGGTGATCGTGCGATGACGCCACGGACCGGCCTCGGTGACCGCGCGACGACACCACGAACCGACCCCGGTGACCGCGCGACGACGCCACCGACCGGACCCCCCGAGCCCGGGTCCGTCGCGCCCGCCGCCGTGCTCGCGGGCCTTGGTTCCGCGGTGCCGACCCGGGTCGTGACCAACGACGACCTGGCCGCCCGGATGGACACCTCCGACGACTGGATCCGCACCCGGACCGGTATCTCCGAGCGGCGGATCGTCGACCCCGGCACCGCCACCAGCGACCTCGCCATCGAGGCCGGACGGCGGGCCCTGGACTCGGCGGGCGGACCGGACGTCGGGGCCGTGGTGCTCGCCACCGCTACCCCGGACCACCCGTGCCCGGCGACCGGTCCGACCGTCGCCGCCGGACTCGGGCTCGGCACGGTCCCCGCCTTCGACGTCGGGGCCGTCTGCTCGGGCTTCCTGTACGCCCTGGCCACCGGCGCCGGGCTGATCGCCTCCTCGGTGGCGGACAGCGTGCTGGTGGTCGGCGCCGACGCGTTCACCACGATCGTCGACCCCTACGACCGCAACACCGCGCCGATCTTCGCGGACGGCGCCGGCGCGGTGGTGCTGCGGGCGGGACGGGCCGACGAGCCGGGCGCGCTGCGCCGTACCGAACTCGCCAGCGACGGGCTGCAGGCGGACCTGATCCGGGTCGCGGCCGGCGGCTCCCGCCAGCGCAGCCACCACAGCGCGGCGCTGCGCGAGGACCAGTACCTGACCATGCGCGGCGGCGAGGTGTTCAAGAACGCGGTGCTGCGGATGACGGAGGCCTCCCGCACGGTCCTGGAGCGCACCGGCTGGTCCACCGCCGACGTGGACCTCCTCGTCGGCCACCAGGCCAACGTCCGCATCCTGCACGCCGTCGCCGAACAGCTCGGCATCGGCCAGGAACGGGCCTACGTCAACATCGGCCACACCGGCAACACGGCCGCCGCCTCCATCCCGCTGGCCCTGGACGACGCGCACGGCGAGGGCCGGCTGCGCCCCGGCGACAAGGTGCTCCTCACCGCCTTCGGCGCCGGTACGACCTGGGGCGCGATCACCCTGACCTGGCCCGAGGGCCTGGACCGGCCCTCGGCCATGGCCGCCTGAGCCCGCTGAGTCCGCCGAGCCGGCTGAGCTCGCTGAGCCCGCTCACCCCCAACACCCCCGCAAGGCCGCCCGATCCCCCACACCGCTCACACCCCCGCCTCACCGATCCACGCAAGCCCCGGAGCACGGCTCCGAGGAGGGAGTACGAGATGCCCGTCACGGCATATCCCGGACTGGTCGCGTTCATAGCCGAGAAGGCCGAGATCGGGGTCGAGGAGATCGACCCGGAGAGGACCCTGGAGGACCTCTCGCTGGACTCGCTCACGCTGATCGAGATCGCCCTGTTCATCCAGCGCGAGTACGGCATCCAGGTGCCCGACGGCGACCTCGTCCTGGCCCAGAAGCTGTCGGAGTGGGCCGCCTACCTCGACGAGCGGAGCGGCCGGTGAAAGCCGTCGTGACCACGGAGGCCGGCGCCCCGGACGTCCTGCGCCTGACCGAGGTCGAGCGCCCCCGGCCCCTGCCCACCGAGGTGCTGGTGCGGGTGGCGGCGGCGGGGGTCAACCCCGTCGACTGGAAGATCCGCGCCGGGGTGTTCCCGCCCGGCGCCCTGGGCGCCCCGCCGTTCGTGCAGGGCTGGGACGTCGCCGGAGTGGTGGAGTCGGGCCCCCGGGTGACCCGGTTCGAGCCGGGCGACGAGGTGTTCGGACTCATCGGCTTCCCTCGCCCGGGCGGCACGTACGCCGAGTACGTGGCCGCTCCCTCCCGGCAGTTCGCCCGCAAGCCCCCGGGGCTGAGCTTCGAGGAGGCGGCCGCGCTGCCGCTGGCGGGGCTCACCGCCTGGCAGACGCTGGTGGAGACCGCGCGCGCCGGGCGGGGCGACAAGGTGCTGATCACCGCGGCGGCCGGCGGCGTCGGCCACCTGGCCGCGCAGATCGCACGGGCCCGGGGCGCGGAGGTCACCGGCACGGCCCGCGCGGAGAAGCACGACTTCCTGCGCGAGGTCGGCGTGGACCACCCCGTCGACTACACGACCGGCCCGCTCCACCACTCGGTCACCGGACAGGACGTCGTCCTGGACCTGCTGGGCGGCGACCAGAGCTTCGAGCTGTTGCGCACGCTGCGCCCGGGCGGCCTGCTCATCACGGTGATCGGGCACGTCAGCCCCGAACTCACCACGCTCGCCGCGAGCCTGGGCGTCCGGGTGACGGGGTTCCTGGTCGAGCCCGACCACGCGGGCCTCGAGGCGCTGGCCGAACTGGTCGAGGCGGGACGCCTCCGGGTCCGGGTGGACCAGGTCTTCAAGCTGGCGGAGGCCGCGAAGGCGCACGAGTACGGCGAGGCGGGCCGCACCACCGGAAAGATCGTCCTCGTCCCATGACCTCCCCCACCGCGCCGGTCCGGCCGACCACCAGGACCCTGCGTCCGGCGGGCGGTCTGCCGGACCGGCTGGTCACCGTGTTCGCGGTGGCCGCCGGGATGGCCGTGGCCAACGTCTACTACGCGCATCCGCTGCTCACCTCGATCGCCTCGGCGTTCGGCGTCGGCAGCACCGCAGCGTCGCTGGTGGTCACGGCCTCCACCGCCGGGTACACCGTGGGCCTCGCCCTGCTGGTGCCGCTCGGCGACACGGTGAACCGGCGCCAGCTGCTGGTGGCGCTGCTGCTGGTGACCGCCGCCGGACAGGCCGCCTCGGCCGCCGCGCCCTCGGCCGCCGCGCTGGTCGTGCTGTCCGGTCTGATGGCGGTGACGGCGGTGGGCGCCCCGCTGCTGGTGGCGTTCGCCGCCGCCCTCGCCCGGCCCGAGCAGCGCGGCCGGGTCACCGGACGGATGCTCAGCGGGGTCCTCCTCGGCGTCCTGCTCGCCCGCACCGGCGCGGGCCTGCTCGCGCAGTGGACCGGCAGCTGGCGCTCGGTGTTCGCGGTCGCCGCGGTGGGGATGGTGGTGCTCGCGGCGCTGCTGTGGCGGCTGCTGCCCGACCTCGAACCGGCCGAGCGGCTCGGCTACCCGGCCCTCCTGCGCTCGGTGGCGCGGGTGGTCGCCGAGGAGCCCCTGCTCCGGCTGCGCTGTCTGTACGGATTCCTCACCTTCGCCTCCTTCAGCGTCTTCTGGACCTCGGCGGCCTTCCTGCTGGCGGCGCCGCCCTACGCGTACGGCGAAGCCCTGATCGGCGCGTTCGGGCTGCTCGGTGCCGCCGGGGCGCTGGCCGCGCGGTTCATGGGGCCGCTGGTGGACCGGGGCCGGGACCGGACGGCCTCGACTCTGCTGTACGTCGCCAACCTGGCCGCCTGGGGGCTGCTCGCCCTCGACGGCGGCCGGCTGCTGGTGTGCCTGGTGCTCGGTGTGCTGCTGCTCGACTTCGGTGTGCAGGGCGCCCAGGTGACCAACCTCGGTGTGCTCTACCGACTCCGGCCCGAGGCCCGCAGCCGGATCACGATGGCCTACATGACCGCCTACTTCCTGGGCGGCGCGGCGGGTTCGGCGCTCTCGGGCGCCGTGCACTCCGCCGCCGGGTGGGCCGGAGTGTGCGCGGCCGGGGGCGGCCTGGCCGCGCTGGTGCTGGTGCTGTGGGGCGCCGAACAGGCGCGCGCCGCACAAGCCCGTGCAGCCCAGGCGCGCGCCGCACAAGCCCAGGCAGCACAGGCGCGCGCGGCACGGGCCGTGCCGAAAGCGCCGTAGCGGCACCTCCTCTCGCGCGTCCCTCTTTTCCCCGAAGTCCTCCCCAACTCTGGAGTTCTCGTGTCCACTCGCCCGACGGGTGCCTCACGGTCCCGTCCCGTTCTCACGCTGCTCGCGGTGTGTGTCTCCTGCGGGCTGCTGCCCGCCTCCCTGACCGGAACCTCCGTCGCGCTGCCCGATCTCGGCAGCGACCTGGACGCCTCGCTGGTGACGGTGCAGTGGGTCGTCAACGCCTACAACCTCACCTTCGCCAGTGTGATGCTGGTCGCGGGCTCGCTCGCCGATCTGCTCGGCCGGCGCCGGATGTTCACGATCGGGCTCGTCGTCTTCGTGCTGTGCACGGCCGGTGCCGCCCTCGTCTCCGAGGTCGTCCTGATCGACGTGCTGCGCGGCGCCGCCGGCGTCGGCGCCGCGATGGTGCTCACCGCGGCCACCGCACTGCTCGCCCAGGCCTACGAAGGCGCCGCCCGCGCGCGGGCGTTCGGCTTCCTCGGCTCCTCCTTCGGGCTCGGACTCGCCCTCGGCCCCTCCCTGTCCGGACTGCTCGTCGGGGCCTGGGGCTGGCGCTCGGTGTTCCTCGCCCATGCCGCCGTCGCCGCCGCCGTCCTGCTGCTGCGCCCGGCGCTCGCCGAGTCCCGGGACCCGGAGGCCTCCGGGGTGGACTACGCGGGCGCGACCACGTTCAGCGGCGCCCTGTTCGCCTTCACCCTCGCCCTGGTCGAGGGTCCGCAACTGGGCTGGGCGCACCCGGTGGTGCTGGGGCTCGCGGTGCTGGCGGTCGGCCTGATGGTGTCCTTCGTACGGATCGAGAGGCGGCGGGCCCGGCCGATGCTGGAGCTGTCGCTGCTGCGCGAGCCGAAGTTCGCCGCGATCAGCCTGATGCCGGTGCTGCTGGCCTTCGGGTTCGTGTGTCTGCTGGTCTTCCTGCCGTCCTTCTTCATCGGCGTGAACGGCATGAGTTCGGGGGCCGCCGGTCTGACCATGCTGCTGCTCAGCGGCCCGGTCCTGGCCCTGCCCGTGGTCAGCGGGCTGCTCGCGCGCAAGGTCAGCACCTCCGTGCTGCTCGGCGTGAGCCTGCTGCTGGTGGCGGGCGGCGCGGCCTGGCTCACCGTGCTGGACCAGCACTCCACCACGGCCACGATCGCCGGTCCGCTGCTCGTCATCGGCACCGGGGTGGGCATCTCCTTCGGCCTGCTCGACGGCGCGGCCATCGGCGCGGTGGACGCGAGCCGGGCGGGCATGGCGGCCGGGCTCTTCAACACCATGCGGCTGACCGGTGAGGCCGTCGCCATCGCCGGGATGGGATCCGTGCTCGTCAGCATCGTCCAGGGCAACCTCCAGAACCCCCAGGGCTGGGAGGGCGGGGTCGGTGAGCTCGCCAACCGGGTGGTGCAGGGCGAGATCGGCGACGTGGCCGCCCAGGTGCCCGCCGAGCAGCGGGCCGAGTTCACCGCGTACGTCTCCGGCGCCTACACCTCCGCCCTGCACACCGTGCTGTGGCTGCTCGCCGCGGTCTGCGCCCTGGGCGCCCCGCTGATCATGCGGATGCTGCGCCCGGCACCCGAGACGCGGACCGCCGACACCCGGGAACCGATCACGATGGGAGAAGCGACATGAGCACACCCGATCACCGGCCGGTGCTGGTCGTCGGCGCGGGCCCCGTGGGTCTCACCGCCGCCGCCGAACTGGCCCGCCGGGGCACCCCGGTGCGCCTGGTGGACAGGGCGGCCGAGCCCAGCCCGCTGACGAAGGCGCTGATGGTGTGGCCGCGCACCCTGGAGGTGTTCCGCGGGCTCGGCGGCGCCGCCTACATGGACCAGCACGGGCTGCCGGTGCACTCCTTCCGCTACAACTCCGGCACCGACCCGATCTGCGACATCGTCTTCGGCGACCGCACCCGCCCGATGGTGATCATCCAGCCGGACGTCGAGGAACTCCTGCGCGAGGCCTTCGCGGACGCCGGCGGCAAGGTCGAGTGGCGCACCGAGCTGACCCGGCTGAGCCAGGACCCGGACGGGGTGCTCGCGACCCTGCGCACCCCGGACGGCACCGAGTCCACCGAGGAGTTCGCCTACGTCGTCGGCGGCGACGGAGCGGGCAGCACCGTCCGCAAGTCGCTGGGCATCGAGTTCAAGGGCGCCACCTACCCGAACACCTTCATCCTCGCGGACACCGCGATCGACGGGGACCTCCAGCGGGACGCCGTGCACTACTACTGCACCAAGAACGGGATCATGGTCCTGGTCCCGCTCTACAACGGCCGCTTCCGCGTCTTCACCGCGGGACCGCCCGGCATGCGCCCCGAGGACCTCGACCAGGAGGTCCTCCAGGACTTCGTCGACAAGCGGGGTCCGGGGGGCCTGCGGCTGTACGACGTCTCCTGGCAGACCACGTTCAGCATCCACGCCCGGCACGCCGAGCGGTTCCGGGCCGGGCGGGTCTTCCTGGCGGGCGACGCCGCGCACATCCACAGCCCGGCCGGCGGCCAGGGCCTGAACACCGGGGTGACCGACGCGCACAACCTCGCCTGGAAGCTGGCCCTGGTGCACCGCGGCGCGGCCGGTGCCGGGCTGCTGGACAGCTACGGCGCCGAGCGCGCGGCGGTCGCCCAGGGGGTGGTGAAGCAGGCCGAGGTGCAGACGAAGGCGTGGATGCTGTCCCAGCGCTGGCAGATCGCGCTGCGCGATGTCTCCGCCCGGCTCGCCGAACGCTCCGGCGTCTTCGACCGGTTCTACTCGCCGTGGCTGGCCGGTCTGACCAACCACTATCCGGCGGGCCCCGCGGTCGACGAGGACCCGAGCGGACGGCTGCGACGCCCCCGCCACCGCAACGGCCGGCTGCTCCCGGACCCGGCCCTGCGCGACTCCCTCCCCGTCGACCGCTACAGCCTCCTGATCACCGGGCCCCGCCCGCCGGGGCTGACCGAGCTGGAGGAGTCGTACGGCGATCTCGTGTCCGTCCGCTCGGCGCCGGGCCGTCGTTTCTCCGCCGTCCTGGTCCGCCCTGACCACTATGTCGCCGCCCAGGACCAGACCCCCGACCTCGCACGCATCCACGGCCATCTGGCCGCACTGGCGCCGGCCGGCGCCGTTTCACGTGAAACAAGGAAAGGACACAGCGCATGACACGCGGTACCGCGGAGACGGTCCAGGAGTTCTTCGGGCGCTTCGGAGTGGGCGATCTGCCCGGTCTTCCGGAGCTGTTCGCCGACCGGGCGGAGCTGGTGGTGGCGGGCGCCCCCGTCGTCCCGTGGACGGGGCGCCTCGTCGGCCGCCATGAGGTGGAGGGCTACTTCCAGCGGTTCGTGGCCGCTGTGGAAACCCAGCGCTTCGATGTCGAGCGCATCGCCGTGGACGGCGAGGACGCCTTCGTCCTCGGGGAGTTCAGCCACAAGGTGGTGTCGACCGGCAAGTCGTTCTCGGGCCCGTTCGCGATCCGGATCACGGTCCGCGACGGCCTCATCCAGCGGTATCAGACCTTCGAGGACTCCTACGCCGCCGCTGCGGCGTTCGACGGCAGCTGATCGTCCCCCTCGTCGGGTCCCTCGTCCTCGCCCGGCCGGTCCGGATCGTCCGGACCGGCCGCGGCGAAGAAGGCGTCCAGTTTGTCCCGGGTCTCCTGCACCGTCGGCATGTGCAGGACCAGCTGGACCTCGTGATCGGCGGCGAGCTCCCACTCGTGCACGTCGAAGCTCAGCGCTCCGACGGTGCCGTGGGTGATGCCCTTGGTGCGGCTCCGGGACGGTTCCAGCACCTCGTGGCCGCCCCACAGCCGCGCGAACTCCGGGCTCCGCTCATGGAGCTCGTCGAGGACGCGGTCGACCTCGGGGCGGCCGAACCAGTCGGCGACGTCCGCGCGGAAGCGGGCGACCGTGCTGCGGGCGAGTTCGTCTGCGTGCGCGTATCGGCGGCGGCAGCTCTCGTCGGTGAAGAACTCCACCAGGATGTTCCCGCCCGGTCCCGGGAAGCCGAGGAACTCCGGTACGGCCGAGTTGGCGGCCAGGATGTTCCAGCAGCGGTCCCGGACGAGCGCCGGGTTGGGGAACCAGTGGTTCACGATCTCGGCCAGCCGCTCGGGGTCGGCGGGACCACTGTCGGCGCGCTGGTCGACGTCCGGTGTCTTCAGGCCGGCCAGGCGGTGCAGGTAGATCTCCTCGGCGGGGTTGAGCCGGAGCGCTCCGCTGATCGCGCCGAGGACGGATTCCGAGACGTTGATGTCCCTTCCTTGTTCCAGCCAGGTGTACCAGGACGTGCCGACCCCGGCGAGGACGGCCACTTCCTCTCTGCGCAGTCCGGGAGTACGCCGGCGACCCGACGCGCTGAGCCCGACTTCCGCCGGGGACAGTCGCATTCGCCGGGTCCGTAGAAAGTGAGACAACTCTTCAAGTTGACGCTTTCGGCGACCTATCGTCATGAATCACGAGGCTGTACGAAGGGCAATAACCAGTCAAGCAAAAGCTTCGTCAAGGATGGCTTGAAACCGTCAGCCTTGGGCCACCGAGCCGCGGAACACCAGGTCTTGAGGGAGCCTCAAGAAATCTTTGAGCTCCCTGTGTGGCTGAAATCGGCCGCCGATAAAGACGGATTTAAGACCTCCACTTTCGGCCATGCGCGATTTCTGATTCGCCGTTCACATACCCGGGTGCCGCTTTCCGGAAAAGGCGCCCGGATTTTGTGACGAGGCCCACTACACGGCCAACAAAGGAGAGGCGTCCTTCCGCCACTTGAGAATCTTGTCGAAGCTCACCACCGCGCCGCGCTGCCCCGGCTTGCTGGCGATGTGGACGTGGTCCGCGAGCTCCTGGATGAGGTACAGCCCCCGGCCGTTCTCCGAGTCCGCGCCGGAGTCCACGACCGTCCCGCGCGAATCCCGGCCCCCGAAGCCGGGTCCCGAGTCGGCGACCTCGATCCGGCAGGTCTCCCCGTCCAGGTAGGCGGTGACGCGATAGGCCTGCGAACCGCCGTCGAGCGCCCCGTCCCCGCCGTGCTCCACGGCGTTCGCGCAGGCCTCGCTCAGCGCGACGGAGAGGTCGTACGAGACGTCGGGGTCCACGCCCGCGCTCTCCATGGTGCCGAGCAGCAGCCGCCGGGCGAGCGGCACGCTCGCAGCTTCCCGCCGCAAATGGAGTGACCACCAGATGCTCATGCTCCAGCCTCCCGGCCGCGGCTCGACATACCGTTACGTATTGCCGGGAGTGGCCGTCTGTAAGCACACCGTTGACGTGATACCGCCCATATGGGCGATGCGCGCCGGGCCGTCAACGGTGTATGTGGGGCCGGTTCACACCAGAGTGGGACGTTCCGCCTGTACGGCTCTTCAGGTCATCGAGCACCCGTACGGCATCTTGCGGACCTGCCGTATGGGCGCCGTAAGACCAGTGCGATGATTGGCCCGCCATGAGTGCCCCCCACCCGCGCCCGGCCCCCGCCGGACGCGACGTCCGGATCCTGCGGGCCGCGGTGTTCGCCGCGGTCTGTGTCGTGCTGGCCGCGGTCGGACACGCACTCGGCTCCTGCGCCTCGATCCCGCTGTGGACGCTGGGCGCGGGCTTCCTCGCGGTCCTCGCCGTCGCCGTACCCCTCGCCGGACGGGAGCGGACCCTGCCCGGCATCGCGGCGCTGCTCGCGCTCGGGCAGACCGTGCTGCACTCGCTGTTCGGTCTCGGCCAGCACGGGGGCGAGGCCACCCGGGCCGCCGCCTCCGCCGACGCCACGCTCGTCGCGCAGGCCGCGCGGATCCTGTGCGGCACCACGACGGCGGCCATCAGCCCCGCCGAGGCGCACAAGATACTCACCGAGGCCAGGCTCCGCCCCGCCTCCGCCCACCCCCGGCACCCGGCCGAGACGGTCACCGAGTCCGCCTCGCTGCTGCCGTCCCTGCCGATGCTGCTGGGCCACCTGCTCGCCGCCGCGGCCGCCGGATACCTGCTGCGCCGCGGCGACATCGCGCTCGGGCGACTGGTCGAACTGTCCGCCCACTCGCTCGCCGAGGCGGCGCTCGTACGCTCCCTGCGCGCCGCCCTCGCCCTGGTCCGCACCCTGCGCGCCGGGCTCCCGGGCACGCCCCGCACGGGCCCGCGCCCGCCCCGCACAGCCGACCTCGCGCCGCCCCGGCTCCACGAGGCCGCGCTCCAGCACACGGTCGTCCGGCGCGGCCCGCCCGCCGCCGCGCCCGCACTCGTGCTCGCCGCCTGACGCGACGCGCCCACCGCTGGGAGATCCGTACGGATTCCGGTCGGGGCCGCCGTCGTGCGGCCCGCGCCTGCGCTGCCACCTCCTGGCCGCAGCGCGCCTCTTCACCACCGGAACAACCGAATCCCTCACCGTGGAGTGCTCCCGAATGAAGGCCTCTTCCCGCCTCGCCGCCGCCTGCGTCCTCGCCGGCACCGCCGTGCTCGCCCTGTCCGCCCCCGCGTTCGCCCACGTGACCGTGCAGCCCGAGGGCGAGGCCGCCAAGGGCGGTTACGCGGTCGTCGACTTCCGGGTCCCCAACGAGAGCGACACCGCGTCCACCGTGAAGCTGGAGGTCAGCTTCCCGATGGACACGCCGCTCGCCTCCGCGATGCCCGAGCCGGTCGCCGGGTGGACCGCGAAGGTCACCAAGGCCAAGCTGGACAAGCCGATCGAGCTGCACGGGCAGAAGATCAACGAGGCCGTCAGCAAGATCACCTGGACGGCCACCGGCAAGGGCGTCGAGCCCGGCTTCTTCCAGAAGTTCCCGGTCTCCATGGGCGTCCTGCCCGAGGACTCGGACGAATTGGTCTTCAAGGCCGTCCAGACCTACTCCGACGACGAGGTCGCGCGCTGGATCGAGGTCCAGCAGGAGGGTCAGGACGAGCCGGAGAAGCCGGCTCCGGTGCTGACCCTGTCCGAGGCCTCCGAGGACGGCCACCACGGCTCCGAGGCGAGCGAGGAGCCGTCCGACGACGCCTCCCAGGCCGCCGCCTCCACCACCGCCGAGGACGCCGAGTCCGACAGCAGCGACACCACCGCCCGCGTCCTGGGCGTGGTGGGCATCGTCGTCGGCGCCATCGGCGTGGCCTACGGCGTGCTCGCCGGCCGTCGGCGTACCAACGCCTGAGTCCGTCCCTCCGGCGCGCGCCGGCCGTACACCTGTGAGAACGGCCCGGCGCGCGCCCCCTCACCTCCGGGAAATCTCGCCATGCGCACCAAGAAGTACGCGGCGGCCGCCCTGCTCGCCGCCGCCACCCTGACCCTCTCCGCCTGCGGCAGCGGTGACGACGAGGCCTCGCCCGTCACCGTGGTCTCCGAGGAGGCAGGCTCCGACCGGGCGGCGACCGTCCTCGACAAGCCGTTCGAGAAGCCGGACCTGGTCCTCACCGACACCAACGGCAAGAAGTACGACTTCCGCGAGGAGACCGCGGGCAAGCCGACGCTGATCTACTTCGGCTACACCAACTGCCCCGACATCTGCCCGCTGACGATGAACAACATCGCCGTCGCCAAGAAGCAGCTGTCCAAGGCCGAACAGGACGAGCTGCGCGTCGTGTTCGTCACCACCGACCCCGAGCGGGACACGGCCGCCGCGCTCGGCAAGTGGCTCAAGGGCATCGACACCCAGGTCGTGGGCCTCACCGGCGACTTCGCCACCATCCAGGCCGGCGCCCGCACCCTCGGCATCAGCATCGAGCCGCCGCACAAGGAGAAGGGCAAGACGGTCTCCACGCACGGCACCCAGGTCATCGCCTTCTCCCCGAAGACCGACGGCGGGTATGTCCTCTACGGCGAGGACGCCACGGTCGACGACTACACCAAGGACCTCCCCAAGATCATCAAGGGGGAGAACCCGTGAGGCGCACGGCGGCGTCCGCGGCGGTCCTGGCGGCGAGCCTCGTCGTCGCGGGCTGCGGTTCCTCCGACGACTCCGGCCCCGACCTGTCCGTCAGCGGCGCCTACATGCCGCAGCCGGTCTCCGACTCCATGGCGGCGGGTTTCCTGACGATCGAGAACACCGGCGGCACCGAGGCCGAACTGACCTCCGTCACGAGCGACATCGCCGGGACCGTCACCGTCCACGAGACCGTCGACTCCGCGATGAAGGAGGTCGCGAACCTCCCCGTGCCCGCCGACGGGCAAGTCGTGTTCAAGAGCGGCGGCAACCACCTGATGTTCGAGAAGCTGAAGCGCAAGCCGAAGCAGGGCGACACGGTGTCCGTGGTGCTGCACTTCGCCGAGGCCGACCCCGTCACGGTCGAGATGCCGGTCAAGCCGGCCACGTACACCCCCGCGACCGGACACTGAGGGAGGGACCAACCCTTGACCCCGACCATCGCTCCCCGCGTCCGGACCCTGGTGCTGCTGCTCCTGGCCGCCGCCGGACTGCTCCTCGCCGGTGCCGGGCCGGTCTCCGCGCACGCCGCGCTGACCGGCAGCGACCCCCAGCAGGGGGCGGTGGTCGAACAGGCCCCGGACCGGGTCTCGCTCACCTTCTCCGAAGAGGTCGCGCTCTCCGACGACTCGGTGCGCGTCCTCGCCCCCGACGGCAAGCGCGTCGACACCGCGAAGCCGGCGAACGTATCCGGCACGACGTACTCCGTGGAACTGAACAGCGGTCTGGCGGACGGCACCTACACCGTCTCCTACCAGGTCGTCTCGGCCGACAGCCATCCGGTCGCCGGCGCCTACACCTTCTCCGTCGGCGCCCCCTCGGCGACCTCCGTCTCCGTCTCCGACCAGAGCGCGGGCGGCGGGATCGTCGGCGTCCTCTACGGCTTCGGCCGCTATGTCTCCTACGCGGGCTTCGTCGTCCTGGCGGGCGGCGCCGCCTTCGTGCTCGCCTGCTGGCAGCGCGGGACGGGCGTGCGGGCGGTGCAGCGGCTCGTCGTCTCGGGGTGGCTCGCGCTCACCGCGGCCACGCTCGCGCTGCTGCTGATGCGCGGCTCCTACACCGGCTCCGGCAAGGTCGCCGACATCTTCGACCTGAACCTCCTCGGCGACGTCCTGCAGACCAAGACCGGCGCGGCCCTGGTCTCCCGGCTCCTGCTGCTCGCCGCGGCGGCGCTGTTCATCGCCGTGCTCTTCGGCGCGTACGACAAGCGCGAGGAGGGACAGGAGAAGCGGGACCTCACCTTCGGGCTGGCGATCGGCGGCACCGTCGTCGCGGCCGGGCTCGCGGCGAGCTGGGCGATGTCCGAGCACGCCTCGACCGGGCTGCAGCCCGGGATCGCGATGCCGGTCGACGTCCTCCACCTGCTGGCCGTCGCCGCCTGGCTCGGCGGACTCACCACCCTGCTCGTCGCCCTGTACCGGTCCCCCGAGACCCCCCTGGACGGCACCGCCGTACGACGGTTCTCCGCGCTCGCCTTCGGCAGCGTGGTCACACTCGTCGGCACCGGGATCTACCAGTCCTGGCGGCAGCTCGGTTCCTGGTCGGCGTTCACCGAGACCCGCTACGGCCGGCTGCTCCTCGTCAAGATCGGCCTGGTCGCGCTGCTGGTCGGCGTCGCCTGGATCTCGCGGCGGTGGACGGCACGGCTCGCGGAGACGGTGAGCGCCGCGCCGCGCAAGCAGAAGGTGGCGGCCACCACCTCCGGTGACGCCAAGCGGGCGACCGGTTCAGGTGACGCCAAGCGGGCGACCGGTTCCGGTGACCCCAAGCGGGCCGCCCAACTCGCCCGGCAGCGGGCGGCCATGGACACGGCCCGGCAGAAGCGGCTGCGGGACGCTGACCCGAACCGCTTCGGGCTGCGCCGCTCGGTGCTCGCCGAGGCGGGCGTCGCCGTCGTGCTGCTGGCGGTCACCACCGCGCTGACGTCCACCGAACCGGGCCGCACCGAGCAGGACGCCGCCAAGGCCGCCGCCGCCTCCTCCTCGTCGTCCGCGGGCGTCTCCGGGGCGCTGACCCTCGACATGTCCTTCGACACCGGCGGCGAGGACGGCAAGGGCGTCGTACGGGTCGAACTGGACCCCGCGCGTGTGGGCGCCAACGCCATGCACGTCTACGTCACGCGGCCCAACGGCCGGGGCTTCGACGTCCCCGAGGTGAAGGTCGCCTTCACCCTCGAGTCCGAGGACATCGGGCCGCTGCCCGTCGTGCCGGACCACATCGCCACCGGACACTGGTCGGCGAACGGCGTGCAGATCCCGATGGCCGGCGACTGGAAGATCGCCGTGACCGTACGGACCTCCGACATCGACCAGACCACCGTCTCCAAGAACGCGCAGATCGGCTGAACCCCATGGCTGACCAGTCCCTCCCGGAGGCCCGCACTCCCGAACGCGAGGACATCGCCGTCCCCACGGCTCCCTCGGGCATCTCGCGCCGCGCCCTCCTCGGCACCGCCGGTGCCACCGGACTCGTGCTCGGCGCTGCGGGCGGCGTGGTGGGCTATGCCGCCGCGCCCGCCCAGGCGACCCCGCTCAGCTCGGTGGGCGCCGAGGAGGTGATGTTTCACGGGAAACATCAGCCCGGCATCCTCCAGAGGCTGCAGGCCCGCGGCCATCTCGTCGCCTTCGACCTGGCGCCGGGCGCGGGCCGCAAGGAGGCCGCCGCCCTGATGCGCCGGTGGTCCGAAACGGCACGGCTGCTGATGGCGGGCGAGCCGGCCGGCAACGGCGACACCGATGTGGCGCGGGACGCCGGGCCCTCCTCGCTCACCGTCACCTTCGGTTTCGGCCACGGCTTCTTCGCCCGCACCGGCCTGGAGAAGCAGCGCCCGGTCGCGCTGGACCCGCTGCCCGACTTCTCCTCCGACCGGCTCGACAAGTCCCGCAGCAACGGCGACCTGTGGGTGCAGATCGGCGCCGACGACGCCCTGGTCGCCTTCCACGCCCTGCGCGCGATCCAGAAGGACGCCGGAAGCGCGGCCCGCGTCCGCTGGCAGATGAACGGCTTCAACCGCTCGCCGGGCGCCACCGCCCACCCCATGACGGCCCGCAATCTGATGGGCCAGATCGACGGCACCCGCAACCCCAAGCCGGCCGAGTCCGACTTCGACGAGCGGATCTTCGTCCCCGCGTCCCCGACTAAGGACCCGGCGTGGATGGCGAACGGCTCCTACGCGGTCGTACGGCGGATCCGCATGCTCCTCGACGACTGGGAGCAGCTGTCGGTGAAGGAGCAGGAGGACGTCATCGGGCGCCGCAAGGCGGACGGGGCGCCGCTGTCGGCGTCGTCCGGGGGCACCGAGACGACCGAGATGGACCTGGAGAAGACCGACGCCGAGGGCAATCTGCTCGTCCCGATCAACGCCCACGCCCGGATCACCCGGCCCGACCAGAACGGCGGGGCCGCGATGCTGCGGCGGCCGTTCTCCTTCCACGACGGCATCGGCACGGACGGGACCCCGGACGCGGGCCTGCTCTTCGTCTGCTGGCAGGCGGACCCCTTGCGCGGCTTCGTCACCGTGCAGCGCAAGCTCGACCGGGGGGACGCGCTGTCGGCGTTCATCCGCCACGAGGCGAGCGGCCTGTTCGCGGTGCCGGGCGGGGCCGCGGAGGGAGAGTACGTCGGGCAGCCGCTGCTGGAGGGGTGAGGCGGGACGGAATCACCCGGTCGTGAGACGCGTCCCCGGCGCCGCGCCGAGGCCATTAGGGTGAGGTCATGCCAGCGAGCTACGCGTATCTCGGCCCCGAGGGCACCTTCACCGAAGTCGCCCTGCGCACGCTGCCCGAATCGGCCACCCGGGAGCTGATCCCGTACGTGTCCGTGCAGTCCGCGCTGGACGCGGTCCGCGTGGGCGAGGCCGAGGCCGCGTTCGTGCCGATCGAGAACTCCGTCGAGGGCGGAATCACCACCACCCTGGACGAGCTGGTCGCCGGTGCCCCGCTGATGATCTACCGCGAGGTGCTGCTGTCGATCACCTTCGCGCTGCTGGTCCGCCCGGGCACGAAGCTGTCGGACATCAAGACGGTCTCCGCCCATCCGGCCGCCCAGCCGCAGGTGCGCAACTGGCTGCGCGACAACCTCCCGGACGCCGACTGGGAGTCCGCCGCCTCCAACGCGGACGCCGCCCGGCTGGTCCAGGAGGGCCGCTACGACGCCGCCTTCGCCGGGGAGTTCGCCGCCGCCCGCTACGGCCTGGAGGTCCTGGAGAGCGGGATCCACGACGCGGAGAACGCCCAGACCCGGTTCGTCCTGGTCGGCCGCCCGGCCCGGCCCGCGGCGCCGACCGGTGCCGACAAGACCTCCGTCGTGCTGTGGCAGCGCGACGACCACCCCGGTGGGCTGCGCGATCTGCTCGGCGAGTTCGCGACCCGGGGCATCAACCTCATGCTGCTCCAGTCCCGGCCGACCGGCGAGGGCATCGGCAACTACTGCTTCTGCATCGACGCCGAGGGCCACATCTCCGACCGGCGGGTGGCGGAGGCCCTGATGGGGCTGAAGCGGATCTGCCTGGAGGTGCGCTTCCTCGGCTCGTACCCGCGGGCCGGCGTGCGCCCGGGTGACGCGCGGCCCCTGCGGGCCGGGACCTCCGACGAGGAGTTCGTGTCCGCGTCGGACTGGGTGGCGCGGTGCCAGGACGGGCGGTTCTGAGAGGGCCATCGCGTGCCCTTCCCCCGCCCCTCCGGCGTCTGGTTCCGGCCAGTCGTACCTGCTGATTGTCGTTATCCACAGAAGTTATCCACAGGTCGGCCTCTCGACCTGGGGACAAGTCGACACGACAGCGCGACTCAGTCGACAAATCGCCCTACAGCACCCCACCGCGTCCACCGGCGCGCAGTTCACCCTTCGTCCACTCGTTTCCCGCGGGCAATCCTTTGGAGCGACGAGGGGCCACTCATATCCACTCGAACGTGGGCGTAAAGGAGGTTTGCCCCGGGAATCTTCAGGGGCGGCCGAAGTATTCGGAGTGATCAATTCCGCAGTCCACAGATCTTCCACACAGCCTGTGGATAACTCTTCGAGGGGTGTGGACGGCTGTGGATGACGAGACCCCAAGTCCCTTTCTCCACAAGGAAATCCGGTCAACACGGCGCCCGCCGCTTGCCCCGTCCCAGGGAGTGAGACGCCTTTTATTGACACGGTGGGCATTTCACCCATAACAGAACGTAAGCCGCAGTTCGGGTCGCCCCGGAAATGCGAGTCGTGAGCGGGGACTCCGCCCCGGTAGCCTTGAGCGCGTGATTGACCTTCGCCTGCTCCGTGAGGACCCCGACCGTGTGCGCGCCTCCCAGCGTGCCCGTGGAGAGGACGTCGCGCTCGTCGACGCTCTCCTGTCTGCCGACGAGCGGCGCAGGTCGTCCGGCGTCCGCTTCGACGAGCTGCGCTCCGAGCAGAAGAGCCTCGGCAAGCTCATCCCCAAGGCCACGCCCGAGGAGCGCGCCGAGCTGCTGCAGAAGGCGGAGCAGCTGAAGACGGACGTCAAGGCCGCCGAGGCCGCGCAGAACGAGGCCGACGAGGAGACCAAGCGCCTCGCCCTCCGGCTCGGCAACCTCGTCCACCCCGACGTGCCCGTCGGCGGCGAGGAGGACTTCGTCGTCCTGGAGACGCACGGCACCATCCGCGACTTCGGCGCCGAGGGCTTTGAGCCCAAGGACCACCTGGAGCTCGGCGAGGCGCTGGGCGCCATCGACGTCGAGCGCGGCGCCAAGGTCTCCGGCTCGCGCTTCTACTACCTCACCGGTGTCGGCGCCCTGCTGGAGCTGGCCCTGGTCAACGCCGCCATCGCGCAGGCCACCGAGGCCGGCTTCATCCCGATGCTGACCCCGGCGCTGGTCCGCCCGCGCGCCATGGAGGGCACCGGCTTCCTCGGCCAGGCCGCGGAGAACGTGTACCACCTGGAGAAGGACGACTACTACCTGGTCGGCACCTCCGAGGTCCCGCTCGCCGCGTACCACATGGACGAGATCGTCGACGCGGACCAGCTGCCGCTGCGGTACGCCGGGTTCTCGCCCTGCTTCCGCCGCGAGGCCGGCACCTACGGCAAGGACACCCGCGGCATCTTCCGGGTGCACCAGTTCGACAAGGTCGAGATGTTCTCCTACGTCCACCCGGACGACGCGGAGAACGAGCACAAGCGGCTCCTGGACTGGGAGAAGCAGTGGCTCACCGGCCTCGAACTGCCCTTCCAGGTCATCGACGTGGCCTCGGGCGACCTCGGTGCCTCCGCCTCCCGCAAGTACGACTGCGAGGCGTGGATCCCGACCCAGGGCAAGTACCGCGAGCTGACCTCGGCCTCGAACTGCGACAGCTTCCAGGCCCGGCGCCTGTCCGTCCGGATGCGCGACGGCAAGAAGGTGCAGCCGCTGGCGACGCTCAACGGCACGCTGTGCGCGGTGCCGCGGACGATCGTGGCGATCCTGGAGAACCACCAGCTGGCCGACGGTTCGGTGCGGGTGCCCGAGGTGCTCCGTCCGTACCTGGGCGGCCGGGAGGTCCTGGAGCCGGTGGTCAAGTGACCACCGCCTTCCCCTACCGGCTCGTCGCGACCGACCTCGACGGAACGCTGCTGCGGTCCGACGACACGGTCTCGCGGCGCACCCGTGACGCCCTCGCCGCCGCGACTGAGGCCGGTGCCGCGCACATCGTGGTCACCGGCCGCGCGGTGCCCTGGACCCGGCACATCCTCGACGACCTGGGCTACCGGGGCCTCGCGGTGTGCGGGCAGGGCGCGCAGGTGTACGACGCCGGCGAGCACCGCCTGCTGACGTCCGTGACGCTGGACCGGCAGCTGGCCGGGGTGGCGCTGGCGAAGATCGAGGCGGAGGTCGGCCCGCTGCACCTGGCGGCGAGCCGGGACGGGCTGGAGGGCGAGGTGCTGGTCGGCCCGGGCTATTCGGTCACCGGCCGGCTCCCGTCGACGCCGTTCACGGACGCGGCGGATCTGTGGTCGGCCCCGCTGAACAAGATCTACATACAGCACCCGGAGCTGACGGACGACGAACTGGCCGAGGCGGCCCGCAGGTCGGCGGGCGGCTTCGTCACGGTGGCGATGGCGGGTGCGGGCATCGTGGAACTCCTCCCACTGGGCCTGTCCAAGGCGACGGGACTGTCCATCGCGGCCCGCCGCCTGGGCCTGAAGGCCGCCGACACGATCGCCTTCGGCGACATGCCGAACGACGTGCCGATGTTCGGCTGGGCGTCGTACGGCGTGGCCATGGCCAACGCGCACGCCGAACTGAAGGCGGTGGCGGACGAGGTGACGACGTCGCACGACGAGGACGGCATCGCGGTGGTCCTGGAGCGCCTGCTCGGCTGATCCGGGGGCTGAGCTGCACCCACCCGGGGGCGCGAGGAACTGCGCGACCAGCCACAGCCGACCGGCAGCCGCGCACGACCTCGCCCCCACTCTCCAAGGCGGCTCAGTCCCAGTGACAACGTCTCGCGGAGGATGCACGGATCGAACGTGCGCGGGGTTTCCCCCGACCACGGCTTAGCAAGCCGGTGCCTTACCACTCGGCCAATCCTCCGGGTGGGCGGCCTCACGCGAAGTGGGATTCGCGTGCTCGAAGCGGCCGCCCCGGGCAGTGCTCTCGCGGGGGGACTCGACGGTGGGGTAACTACACCGGAGTCCGCCGCGGACTGCCCTGTCGGGAGCTGGACGTACTGTCGTGCATGGACATCGCCCCGCTCCTCTCCCCGTCGGTGGCGCCGATACGATCCCCGGCGTCCTGGACACAACCATCGTGCCTGTCGGCCAAGTTGGACGCCACCGAATAAATCCCCCTAGCGCCGCCGCCACTTGCGGCGGCGCCCCTTGCTGAAGAACCAGCCCGCCGGCGGCTCGTCGGAGCGCCAGGGCTGCGGCTCGGGGGCCTCCTCGCGCCAGCGCGCGGCGAGCATCCGGGCCCGGGCGGACGGCTCGGCCGTCTCGGCGGACCGGATGAAGTCCTCGTCCAGGACGAGCTCGTCGTCCCAGTCGTCTGCCATGCCGTCCTCCCGGTCCAGCCGGTGCCGCGTCCCGCGTCCCGCGTCCCGCATCCCGCATCCCGCATCCCGCATCCCGCATCCCGCATCCCGCCCAGTCTGCGCCGCCGGGCGTGAGGCCCCCGTCAATAAGCGCCGCCTCTACTCCTCGCCCGCCAGCGTCAGCGACCGCAGCTTCTGCCCCGCGTACCAGGTGGCGAGGACGGTCACCACGACCAGCAGGACCGTGGCCGTGCCGATGCCCACGTCCGAGGTCACCAGGTCGCCGCCGGTCACCTCGTGCGCCACCGCGAGCGACCACTGCTGGACGCTCAGGGTGCGCGCCCCCGAGACCAGGGAGCCGAACAGGGCCTCCCAGACCAGGGCGTAGACGAGGCCGAAGACCACCGCGTGCCGCGACACCGTGCCGAGGAGCAGGAAGAGGGCCGCGTAGGCGATGGAGGCGACCAATGCGGCCACCGTGTAGGCGACGGCGATCTGCTGGCCGTTGCCGTTGAGGATGAAGCCGGAGATCAGCGTCGGCACCGCGGAGAACACCATGGTCACCGCGATGGCCACGATCAGCTTGGTGAAGATGATCGTCGGGCGCTTGATCGGCTTGGAGAGCAGGTACACCACCGAGCCGTCGTCGATCTCGGGGCCGATCGCCCCGGTGCCCGCGATCACGCCGATGATCGGCACCATGGTGGCCAGCGCGAGCCCGCCGAGCAGATCGGACGCCGTCTGGTCGTCCGCGCCCGCGAGGGCCCGCACGATCACCGAGATCACGATCAGCAGCATCGGCAGGGCGCCGAGGATGAGGGCCCGGCGGCGGCCGAGCAGGGCTCGATAGGTGAGCCGGGCGACTGTGGGGTCGTACATCTTCGGCCTCCTACGCCGCGACCAGATACGAGAACACGGATTCGAGGGACTCATCGGACGGCGAGACCGTGTGCAGCCGGATGCCGTGGTCCCTGGCCACCCGGGGCAGCAGCGCCGTGAAGCGGCCGAAGTCGACGGCCTGGACGCGCAGCGCGCCTTCCGCCAGGTCGACCTCGATCCCGGACGTCGACGGGTCGGCGATCAGCGCGGCCGCGAGGGCGCGGTCGTCGCTGGAGCGCACCAGATAGCGGTGCGGCCGGTCGGTCATCAGGCGGCGGATCTTGCGGAAGTCGCCGCTGGCCGCGTGCCGTCCGGCGACGACGACCTCGATGTGCCAGGCGAGCTGCTCGACCTCTTCGAGGATGTGGGACGAGAAGAGGACCGTGCGGCCCTCGTCGCCCATCTTCCGCAGCAGGTCCATCAGCTGCATGCGCTGGCGCGGGTCCATGCCGTTGAAGGGCTCGTCGAGCAGGAGCAGCGAGGGGTCGTGGACGAGCGCGCTCGCCATCTTCACCCGCTGCCGCATGCCCTTGGAGTACGTCTGGATCTTGCGGTCCTGGGCGTACTCCATCTCGACCGTGGCCAGCGCCTTCTGCGCCGCCTTGGCGCCCAGGCCGTGCAACTCGGCGTTGGCGACGACGAATTCGCGGCCGGTGAGGAAGTCGTACATCGCCTCGCGTTCGGGGACGATGCCGATGTCCTGGTAGATCGACTCGTTGCGCCAGACCTGCCGGCCGTCGAGGGTGACGGTGCCGTTGGAGGGGGCCAGGAAGCCGCCCATCATGTTGATGAGGGTGGACTTTCCGGCGCCGTTGGGCCCGAGCAGGCCGGTGACGCCGGGGCCGATGGTCATGGTGATGTCGTTGACGGCGACCACGTTGCCGAACCAGCGGGAGACGTGGTCGATCTGGAGCGTGGTCACAGTCCCACCTTCTTGTAGCGGCGCATCAGGAGGCCGTAGCACGCGGCGATCAGGCCGAGCGTGACGAGGACGTACACCGCGCCTTCGCCGTTGTCCGGGCCGATGCCGCCGGGGAAGGCGGAGGAGGCGCCGAGGAAGGCGGACTGCACCCCGTCGATCAGTGTGATCGGCGAGAACAGGCCGATCCAGGCGATGGCGTCGAAGCTGCCCTGGGCGTCGGCGATGGCCTGGAGGGTGGAGACGGCGCCGTAGGAGATGGTCAGTACGGCGATCACGGCGGCGATGCCGAAGCCGCGGCGCGGGGTGACCGACGCGATGACCAGGCCGAGGCCGGCGAAGAGCAGTGAGAGCAGTGCGACGGACACGAGTCCCTGTGCGAATCCCTTGGTCTGGTCGGTGAAGTCGAGCTTGGCCAGCAGCGCGCCCACGTAGAGGACGAGCAGCGGGGCGGCGGTGAGGATGAACATCGCCGAGGCCAGCGCCGCGTACTTCGCCCGGACGTAGTCCGCGGTCTCGATCGGCCGCGAGAAGTACAGCGGCACGGTCTTGAAGCGCAGGTCGCGGGAGACCGACTGGGGGGCCTGGGAGGCGACGTACAGGCTGATGACCGCCTGCATGACGACGGCGTAGCGGGTGTAGTCGACCGGCAGGTCGTTGGCCTTGGTGGCGACCGCCACCGCGACCATGATGGCCGCGGGCACGCACATCACCACGAACAGCAGCATCGGCAGCACCTTGGACTTCACCGAGCGGCCGAGGCCGTAGGCGCCGCGCAGGGACTGCGAGTAGAGCGAGCGGGTGGCGTAGCTCCGGCCGAGGCGGGGGCCGTCGTAGTTGCGGTAGCCGATGTCGTGGATGCGGGTCTGGTCGCCCGCGGGGGTGGCCACGGGGTGCTCAAGAGCCATGGACGGCCGCCTCCTTCTGCTCGTCCCGCTGCTCGGCCTCGCCGGAGAAGACCTCGGCGATGTGGTGCCGGCGCTGTTCCATGCGCACCAGGCCGAGGCCGAGGTCCGCGATGACGTCCCGGACCAGGTCGTAGGTCTCCTCGCCCTGCGCGGTGAGCAGCAGGATGCGGCCGGCGCCGGGCAGTCCGCTGCCGTCCTGGACCTCGACCCCGCGCGTGTGGAGCGCCTCGCGGACCGCGCGGGTGCCGTCGGGGTGCTCGTCGGTGTCGGTGACCTCGACGGCGAGGGTGGTCGTGGTCTGGGTGAAGTCGGTGGTGGAGCTGGAGCGCAGCAGCTTGCCGCCGTCCACCACGACGACGTGGTCGCAGGTCCGCTCCAGCTCGCCCAGCAGGTGCGAGGTGACCAGCACCGAGATGCCGAAGTCGGTGTGGATCCGGCGGATCAGACCGAGCATCTCGTCACGGCCGACGGGGTCGAGGCCGTTGGTGGGCTCGTCGAGGAAGACCAGGTCCGGGTCGTGGACGAGGGCCTGGGCCAGCTTCACGCGCTGCTTCATGCCGGTGGAGTAGCCGCCGATGGGGCGGTAGCGCTCCTCGTACAGGCCGACATGGCGCAGGGTGTCCGCGGTGCGCTCGCGGGCGGCGGTCGGGGGCAGCCCTGACATGCGCGCCATGTGGACGACGAACTCGGTGGCCGAGACGTCCGGCGGCAGACAGTCGTGCTCCGGCATGTAGCCGACCCGCTCACGGATGGCGGCGCCCTCGGTGGCGACGTCGAGGCCGAGCACCTCGGCGCGGCCCTCGGTGGCGGGGGACAGACCCAGCAGGATCTTGATCAGTGTGGACTTGCCGGCTCCATTGGCTCCGACGAGTCCGGTCACACCGGGCCCGACGTCCACGGAGAGCCGGTCAAGCGCGGTCACCCGGGGGTACCGCTTGCTCAGGCTTTCGGTCGCGATCACAGTCACGTCATCGACGGTAGTGACGCGCACCACGCCGGTCGTCAGACCGTGGAGCCGTCTTGGGATCCCTCTGGAGTCGTACGGGTCCTTAGGGGTCCCCCTGAGGTGTCACTTGAGACCTCCCTATTGACGCTGCTTCTAACAACTGCGAGATTTCCGGTGTCAAGTTACGAGCGCGTACCGCAACCGGTGGGACGGGGTGCCATGGCGACGTCTGTGACCAATGAACGCTCGACGGAGCTGCAGGGTTTCCGAAAGGTGCAGCGTCTTGCCTACGAGTGCGCGGAGGCCGTGGCGGCCCGGCTGCAACCGGGTGTGACGGAACGTGAGGCGGCCCGGATGCAGCGGGAGTGGCTGGGCGAGCGCGGCGTGCGGGACTGGTTCCACCTTCCCTTCGCCTGGTTCGGCGACCGCACGGCCTTCGTGAACTTCCGTGTCCCGTTGCAGTTCTTCCCCACGAACCGCCGCCTCGAGCCGGGGATGCCCTTCATCCTGGACATGGCCCCGGTGTACGAGGGCTTCACCGCCGATATCGGCTACTCGGGCTCACTGGGCGTCAACCAGGTGCAGAACAAGCTGATGGACGACCTCCGGGCGCATCGCGAGCTGATCCTGCGCGAGGTGCGCGAGCGCCGGTCGCTGCGCGAGATCTACGAGGACGTGGACCGGCTGATGGTCCGCCAGGGCTACGCCAACCGGCATCGCGCGTATCCCTTCGGCGTGATCGCCCACAAGGTGGACCGGGTACGCGAGCGCCGCTGGTCCCCGCGGCTGTTCGGGTTCGGCTCGCAGTCCCTGAAGGGCCTGGCCGCGGACGCGCTGCACGGGCACCGTGAGGGCTGGTCGCCGCTGTGGTCGCCGTACCGCTTCTCCGACCATCCGCCGCGGCCGGGGCTGTGGGCGGTCGAACCGCACCTCGGCTTCCGGGGTACGGGCGCGAAGTTCGAGGAGATCCTGGTCGTCACCGACTCCGCGGATCCCGAGCAGAGCGCCTTCTGGCTGGACGACGATCTGCCGCACGTGCGGCGCTGGGCGGAGGGGTGCTGATGACGGTCGAGGGCGCGCGGGAGCGCTGGGTGCGCACCGGCGGGGTGGAGCTGTGCGTGGCGGAGCTGGGGGATCCCGGCCTGCCGGCGGTGGTGCTGGTGCACGGCTATCCGGACAGCAAGGAGGTCTGGTCGGAGGTCGCCGCACGGCTGGCCGAGCGTTTCCACGTCGTGCTGTACGACGTCCGGGGCCACGGCGGCTCGACGGCCCCGCAGCCGCTGCGGGGCGGGTTCACGCTGGAGAAGCTGACGGACGACTTCCTGGCGGTCCTGGACGCGGTGAGCCCGGACCGTCCGGTGCATCTGGTGGGCCACGACTGGGGCTCGGTGCAGTCCTGGGAGTTCGTGACGGTCAAGCGCACGGAGGGCAGGATCGCCTCCTTCACCTCGATGTCGGGACCGTCCCTGGACCACTTCGGTCACTGGATCCAGCAGCGGATGAAGCGGCCGACCCCGCGCCGGGTGGGCCAGCTCCTCGGCCAGGGCGCCAAGTCCTGGTACGTCTACCTGCTGCACACCCCGGTCCTGCCGGAGCTGGCCTGGCGTGGACCGCTGGGCAAGACCTGGCCGCGCATCCTGCAGCGGATGGAGAAGGTCCCGGCCGGCGCCTACCCGACCTCGTCCCTGCCCTCGGACGCGGCCCATGGGGCCTGGCTGTACCGGGACAACGTCCGCCCGCGACTGCGCCGCCCGCGCGCGGACGCCTACGCGCACGCGCCGGTGCAGCTGATCACGCCCCAGGACGACTTCTTCCTCTCCGAGCGGCTCTACGACGAACTGGAGCAGTGGGCTCCGCAGTTGACGCGGCGGACGCTCCCGGCGAAGCACTGGGTACCGCGCACCCGGCCCGACCGGCTGGCGGCCTGGATCACCGAGTTCGTCACGTCGGTGGAGGGCGGCCGGCAGGAGCCGATGGCCGCGCGGGGCCGCCACGCGGAACACTTCGCGGGCCAGCTGGTCCTGATCACGGGCGCGGGCAGCGGCATCGGCCGGGCGACGGCGTACGCCTTCGCCGAGGCGGGCGCGCGCGTGATCGCCGTCGACCGGGACGGCGAGGCGGCGGCCCGTACGGCGGAGATGTCCCGTCTGGTCGGTGCGCCGGACGCGTGGGCGGAGACGGTCGACGTCTCCGACGAGCAGGCCATGGAGAAGCTCGCGGACAAGGTCGCCGGCGAGTACGGCGTGGTGGACGTCCTGGTGAACAACGCCGGGATAGGCCTGTCGGGCTCGTTCCTGGACACCACCTCCGACGACTGGCGCAAGGTCCTGGACGTCAACCTGTGGGGCGTCATCCACGGCTGTCGCCTGTTCGGCAGGCAGATGGCGGAGCGGGGGCAGGGCGGCCACATCGTCAATACGGCGTCGGCGGCGGCCTACCAGCCGTCGAGGGTCCTGCCCGCCTACAGCACGACCAAGGCGGCGGTGCTGATGCTGAGCGAGTGTCTGCGCGCCGAGCTGGCGGAGCAGGGGATCGGCGTCACCGCGATCTGCCCCGGGATCGTGAACACCAGCATCACCGCGACGGCCCGGTTCGCGGGGGTGGACGCGGCGGAGGAGGCCCGCCGCCAGAAGAAGTCGGCCCGGCTGTACGGACTGCGCAACTACCCGCCGGAGAAGGTGGCGGAGGCGATCCTGCGGGGCGTCGTCGCCAACGCCGCCGTAGTCCCGGTGACGCCGGAGGCGCACGGGGTGCATCTGCTCTCCCGGTACGCGCCGGGGGTGCTGCGACGGATCGCGCGGGTGAAACCGCCGGTGTAGGTGGTGCGCGAAACCCCTTGGAACAACGGCTCGTTGTCCACAGAACCGCCAATTCCCCTGTGGATAACCCGACTTGGCTGTGGAACAAACCTCGGCGGCAAAATCATTCGCGTGATCCGCGTCTCTGCCCGCACGCTGAGGACATGAAGGAAAGACCGATGGACGACCGCCGCACGGTCAAGGTGTCGAAGTACCTCTCGAAGCATCTGCGCCACCAGCCCGAGCGCATCGGCCTCACGCTCGACGAGGCCGGCTGGGTGGAGATCGACACCCTGATCGCCGCGGCGGCGGCCCACGGGTTCCGGTTCACCAGGCAGGAGCTGGACCACGTGGTCGCCACCAACGACAAACGCCGCTTCGCGGTCGAGGGCACCCGGATCCGGGCCAGCCAGGGCCACAGCGTCGAGGTCGAACTGGGCCTGCCCGCGGCGACGCCACCGCCGTACCTCTACCACGGCACGGTGGCGCCCGTGCTGGACGCGATCCGGGCCGAAGGGCTGCGGCCGATGAACCGGCACGACGTGCACCTGTCGGCCGACCGCGAGACGGCCACCCGTGTCGGGGCCCGGCGCGGCCGTCCCGTCGTCCTCTCGGTCGATGCCGGGGCCATGCATCGCGACGGGCATGTGTTCCATGTCAGCGCCAACGGCGTATGGCTGACCAAGGCGGTGCCGCCCGCATATCTGCGCTTCCCGTCGGGGCGCGGTCACGCGGAGTGACTGTTTCACGTGAAACACGATCGGCCGCATACGCTCGAACCATGAGTCTGCGTCTGAGCACCGTGATCCTCCCGTACCGCCGCTGGCACGAGGGGAGCCGTGCGTCGTGGCAGCGGGCGGAACAGCTCGGCTTCCACACCGCCTACACCTACGACCACCTGTCCTGGCGCAGCTTCCGGGACGGCCCGTGGTTCGGTGCCGTGCCCACGCTGACCGCCGCCGCGGCCGTCACCGAGCGGCTGCGCCTCGGCACGCTGGTGACTTCGCCGAACTTCCGGCACCCGGTGACCCTGGCCAAGGAACTGATCTCGCTCGACGACATCTCCGGGGGCCGCGTCACTCTCGGTATCGGCGCCGGCGGTACCGGCTTCGACGCCACCGCGCTCGGCCAGGACCCCTGGACGCCCCGCGAGCGGGCCGACCGGTTCGCCGAGTTCGTGCCGCTCCTGGACCGGCTGCTCACCGAGGACGCCGTCTCCCACGAGGGCGACTTCTACTCCGCCCACGAGGCCCGCAACATCCCCGGCTGCGTCCAGCGGCCCCGGCTGCCGTTCGCGGTGGCCGCCACCGGTCCGCGCGGACTGCGGCTCGCCGCCCGGCACGGGCAGGCCTGGGTGACCACGGGTGACCCGAAGCTGTACGAGAACGGCACCCCGGAGCAGTCGGTCCAGGCCATCCGCGGGCAGATCGACAAGCTGGCCGACGCCTGTGCCGCGATCGGCCGGGACGTGTCCGCGATGGACAAGATCCTGCTCACCGGCTTCACTCCCGACCGGGCCCGTCCGCTCGAGTCCCTCGACGCGTTCGTCGACTTCGCGGGCCGCCACCGCGAACTGGGCTTCACCGAGATCGTGATCCACTGGCCGATCCCGGACTCGGACTTCGCCGCGGACGAGAAGGTCTTCGAGCAGATCGCGATGGAGGCTCTGGCCCAGCTTTACTGAGCCGCGACGCGGGCCGGGGGCGGGGAGCGGGGAACGAGCGCGGGCACGGGGCAAGGGGGACGAGCGCGGGGCATCAGCACGGGTTCGGGGCGTTCCTTCTCACATGTGCGCAGTCCCGCACGGCCGTGCGGGCATATGCGGGACAATGGCCCGGTGACCTCAGCGACTCGAGAGCCCGAGACCCCGGCCGCCGCCCTTCCGCCCCGGCTGATCGCCACCGATCTCGACGGCACCCTGCTGCGGGACGACAAGTCGGTCTCCCCGCGCACGGTCGCGGCGCTCGCCGCCGCCGAGGAGGCGGGCATCGAGGTCTTCTTCGTCACCGGCCGGCCCGCCCGCTGGATGGACGTCGTCAGCGAGCATGTCCACGGCCACGGCCTGGCGATCTGCGGCAACGGCGCCGCCGTGGTCGACCTGCACGGCGGCCCCGGCGCCCACCGGTTCGTGAAGGTCCGCAAGCTGGCCCGGCAGAACGCCCTGGACGCCGTACGCAACCTGCGGGACGCGGCGCCCGGCACGGTCTACGCGGTCGAGCAGACGTACGGCTTCCACCAGGAGCCGGACTATCCGAAGCTGCACATGGAGATCCCGGACAGCCTGGCGCCCGCCGAGCGGCTGCTCGCCGACGACGCCCCGCACGCCGACGAGCCCGTGCTCAAGATCCTCGCCTACCACCCCGACATCGACCCCGACGCCTTCCTCACCCTGGCCCGGCTGGCCATCGGCGACCGCGCCAACGTCACCCGCTCCAGCCCCAGCGCCCTGCTGGAGATCAGCGGGCCCGACGTCTCCAAGGCCAGCACGCTCGCTCTGTGCTGCGCCGAGCGCGGGATCTCGCACGAAGAGGTCGTCGCCTTCGGGGACATGCCGAACGACGTCGAGATGCTCACCTGGGCCGGCCGGTCCTACGCGATGGGCAACGCCCACCCGGACGTCGTCGCCGCGGCCTCCGGGCGGACGGTCGCCAACAACGACGACGGTGTGGCGGTCGTCATCGAACAGTTGCTGGCCGAGCGTTAGCCTGCGGCCACGGGTCACCCGAGGGGCACGCCACGGGCGGCCAGCCAGGCCGACGGATCCACCGCCGAGCCCGTCTCCGGGGTGACGCGGGCCTCGAAGTGCAGGTGCGGTCCGGTGGAGTTGCCGGTGGTGCCGGACTGGCCGATCCACTGGCCCGTGGTCACCCGCTCGCCCTGGTCGACCGCGACGGCGGCGAGATGGGCGTACTGCGTGTAGTAGCCGTCCCCGTGCTCCAGCACGACCTCGATGCCGAAGGGGCCGCCACAGGACACCCGCGCCACGCGCCCCTCGCCGACCGCGCGCACCGGGGTGCCGATCGGCACCGCGAAGTCCTGTCCGGTGTGCCGGCGTGCCCAGCGCTCACCACCGCTGCCGTAGGACGCGGACAGCTCGTACGTCTCCACCGGCGCGACCCAGCGGCTGCTGAAGTTCATGTCCGGCTGGTCCAGCCGTACCGCGCCCCGGCAGGAACCGGCCGCCACCGAGGCGTCCGCGCGGCCCTGCAGCTCCCAGCGGGCCTCTTCCAGTTTGCCCTCGATGTCCTTCTTCAGGGCCGCGAGTTCGGTGGTCCGCCGGTCGAGGTCCCGCCAGGCCGCCGCGGCCTTCTCCTCGTCGGCGGCGAGCCGGGCCTCGGCGCGGCGGCTCTTCTCGATGGCGTTGTTGACCGCCAAGTTCGTCCGTGAGAAGACATGCTGACCGCGCATCAGCTCCTCGGGCGTGTTCGCGAGGATGATCTGTGCGGTGACCGGCATCCCGCCGCCGTCGCGGTACTGGGAGCGCGCGATCCGCCCGAGGTCCTCGTGCAGGACGCCGATCTCCCGCCGCTGGCGGTCCAGCAGCCCCTCCAGATGCCGGGCCCGGGCCCGCTGCCCCTCGGCCTCCACGCGCCCGGCCTCGTACTGCTGGGTCGCGACGGCCGCCTCCTCGTACAGCCGCGCGACCTCGGCGCTGAGCCCGGAGTCGCTCCCGGAGTGGTTCCCGTGGTCCTCGCCGGATTCGGCGGCGTCGGTGGGGCGGGCCGCGAGCACGGCGAGCGCGCAGAGCAGCGCCGGAACGAGCAGCGGATGACGGCGAGATGAGCGCATGTCAGCGATCGTGACCCGCGCGGGGGCACCCGGTCCTGTTCAAGTCGTACGGGCGGGGGAACGGTTGGCCCGGACGGGTCAGTTCGGCGCCTCTCGCACCATCGCCTCCCGCCCACCGCCTCCCGCCCACCGCCTCCCGCCCACCGCCGCACCGACGCCGTGTCCGAGAGTGATGAGCCGCTTGTGTCCCGGAGAGCCGAACGGCCGCTCAGACGACGGAGACCAGCCGGTCAGCCTCCGCCTCCCGCTCCGCCATCGCACGCAACGGCCCCTCCACCGCCGCCAGTTCCGCGTACGAGCCACGCTGCACCACCCGTCCCGCGTCCAGCACGACCACCTCGTCGACGGCTTCGAGACCGGCCAGCCGATGGGTGATGAGCAAGGTCGTACGGCCTTCGGTGGCGGCCAGCAGATCGGCGGTGAGGGCGTCTGCGGTGGGCAGGTCGAGATGCTCGGCGGGCTCGTCGAGCACGAGCACGGGGAAGTCGGCGAGCAGGGCGCGGGCCAGCGCGAGCCGCTGCCGCTGCCCGCCGGAGAGCCGGGCCCCGTGCTCGCCGACGAGCGTGTCCAGCCCGTCGGGCAGTCTCTCGGCCCACTCCAGCAGCCGGGCGCGCCGGAGGGCGTCGCGCAGTTCGCCGTCGCCGGCGTCCTTCTTGGCGAGCAGCAGGTTCTCGCGCACCGAGCTGTCGAAGAGGTGCGCGTCCTGGGCGCACAGCCCCACCAGCCGTCGTACGTCGTCGCTCGCCACGGCACGGGCGTCGACACCGCCGAGCGTGTACGCGCCCGAGCCCGGGTCCAGGAAGCGCAGCAGCACCTGGGCCAGCGTGGTCTTGCCGGAGCCGGAGGGCCCGACGACGGCGGTCCGGCGGCCCTTCCGCAGGGTCAGGTCGAGCCCGGCCAGCGCGTCCCGGTCCTGCCCCGCGTGACGGGCGGTCAGGCCCTCGAGGACGACAGGGAAGGGCGAAGCGGGGGCCTGCCGGGGCCGCTCCGGTTCCCGTACGGGCTCCGGGGCGTCGAGCACCTCGTACACCCGCTCGGCGCTCCTGCGCACCCGCTGCCGGTACTGCACGGCGAGCGGCAGCGTGAGGACGGCCTCGAAGGCGGCGAGCGGGGTGAGGACGACCACGGCCATGGCGACCCCGCTCAGCCGTCCGTCGGCGACCGCCTGGGCGCCCACGAGGGCCGTGGCGGCGACGGTGAGGCCCGAGAGCAGCGCGGTGAGTCCGTCGCCGAGCGCGGTGGCGGTGGCGGCGCGGGAGGCGATCCGGGTGAGGGTCCCGTCGGCCCGCCGTGCCTCGG
This sequence comes from Streptomyces sp. NPDC043726, assembly GCF_056436565.1. Lineage (NCBI taxonomy): Bacteria > Bacillati > Actinomycetota > Actinomycetes > Kitasatosporales > Streptomycetaceae > Streptomyces > Streptomyces sp. NPDC043726. Next base: position 567,416 of record NZ_JBWKCI010000003.1, on the reverse strand, counting down.
CGGTACGGGCGGGCAGGGCGCCGGCGACGGTCAGCTCGGCGGTTCCGGTGAGCAGATCGGTGACGCGGGTCGCCAGCACGCCCCGGGCGGGGGCCAGTCGGCGCTCGGCGCGTCGGGCGACGGCACCGGTGAGAAGGGGGACGCCGACGCCGGCCGCGAGCAGTCCCGCGGCGAGGACCGCGCCCGCCTCGGGCAGGAGCCAGGCCGTGAAACCGACGGACACGGCGGAGACGACGGTCGCGGCACCGGCGGGCAGCAGCCAGCGCAGCCAGTAGTCCTGAAGCGCGTCCACATCGGCGACGAGCCGGGAGAGCAGGTCGCCGCGCCGGGCCGTGCGCAGTCCGGCGGGCGCGAGCCGCTCCAGGCGCCGGTAGACGGCGACCCGGGTGTCGGCGAGCATCCGCAGCACGGCGTCGTGCGACACCAGCCGCTCGGCGTACCGGAACACGGCCCGCCCGATCCCGAACGCACGTGTCGCCGTCACGGCGACCATGAGATACAGCACGGGCGGCTGCTGCGAGGCCCGCGAGATGAGCCACCCGGAGGTCGCCATCAGCCCGACGGCACTCCCGAGCGCGAGACTGGCGAGCAGCAGAGCGAGCGCGAGCCTGCCGCGCCGGGCACCGGACATGGCCCGCACGCGGGTGAGAACCCCGCCCGTCGCCGGTGCCGGTGTCACCTCGGCGGCCGGGGTCTCCGCCACCGCTTCCTCGATGGCGTGCGCCGCGGGCGGCTTGGTTCCGACCGGTGCCACCGGAGCCGGTACGGCGGCGGCCTCCGTCAGCCGCACCACCCGGTCCACCACCCCCAGCAGTGCCGGCCGGTGCACCACCAGCAGGACCGTCCGCCCGGCCGCCAGCCGTCGTACGGCCGCCACGACCTCCGCCTCGGTGGCTCCGTCCAGCGCCGCCGTCGGCTCGTCGAGCAGCAGCACGGGCCGGTCCGCGAGGAACGCCCGGGCCAGCGCGAGCCGTTGCCGCTGCCCGGCGGAGAGCCCGGTGCCGTCCTCACCCAGCAGGGTGTCCGCACCTTCGGGCAGCGCGGTCACGAACTCCAGTGCCCCGGCGTCCGCCAGCGCCCGTGTCACGGCGGCGTCGTCCGCGTCGGGCCGCGCCAGCCGTACGTTCTCGGCGATCGTCCCGGCGAAGAGGTGCGGGCGCTGCGGCACCCACGCGATCCGCGAGCGCCACGCCTCCAAGTCCACCGAGGCGAGATCGGCTCCCCCGATCCGCACCCGCCCCTCGGTCGGCCGTACGAACCCCAGAAGGACGTTCAGCAGCGTCGACTTGCCCGCGCCGCTCGGCCCGACCAGCGCCACGGTCTCGCCGGGTTCGACGTCGAAGGACATGTCCGACACCGCGTCCCCGGAGCGCCCGGGGTACCGGACGGTGACCCCCTCGAACGCCACCGCGCCCGTGGGGACAGCCGCGCTCCCCGACGCCGGGACCGGCGTCTCCAGCACCTCGAAGATCTCCTCCGCGGCGGCGAGTCCTTCCGCTGCGGCGTGATACTGCGCGCCCACCTGCCGCAGCGGCAGATACGCCTCGGGGGCCAGGACGAGGATGACGAGGCCGTCGTACAGGTGCATCTCGCCGTGCACGAGCCGCATGCCGATCGTCACCGCGACCAGCGCGACGGAGATCGTGGCCAGCAGTTCCAGCGCGAAGGAGGACAGGAACGCGATGCGCAGCGTCCGCATCGTCGCCTGCCGGTACTCGCCGGTGATCCGGCGGATCGAGTCGGCCTGCGCCTTGGCCCGGCCGAACACCTTCAGCGTGGGCAGTCCCGCGACGACGTCCAGGAAGTGCCCGGACAGCCGGGACAGCAGCCGCCACTGGCGGTCCATCCGGGACTGCGTGGCCCAGCCGATCAGCATCATGAAGACCGGGATGAGGGGCAGGGTCCCGACGATGATGGCCGCCGAGACCCAGTCCTCGGTGACGATCCGCGCGAGCACCGCCACCGGCACCACCACCGCGAGCCCCAACTGCGGCAGATAGCGCGAGAAGTAGTCGTCGAGGGCGTCGACACCGCGCGTGGCGAGGGCGACCAGCGAACCGGTCCGCTGCCCGCTCAGCCACCCCGGTCCGAGGGCGGCGGCTCGCTCCAGCAGCCGCCCCCGCAGCTCCGACTTCACCGCCGCGCTCGCCCGGTGCGCGGCCAGCTCGGTCAGCCAGGCCACCACCGCCCGGCCGACCGCGACGGCCCCCAACAGCAGCAGGGGAGTGGTGAGTCCGCTCACCGACAGCCCGTGCTGGAAGGCCCCCACCACCACTTCGGCGATGAGCATCGCCTGCGCGACGACCAGCAGCGCCCCGACGACGCCCAGGCCGACCACGGCCGTCAGGAACAAGCGGGTGGCCCGGGCGTAGCGCAGGAGACGCGGATCGATCGGTTTCACGTGAAACACACCTCAGTGAGTGACGTCGGCGGCGATGTGCTGCGTCCCGATCCGCTTGCGGAACACCCAGTACGTCCAGCCCTGGTAGAGCATGACGATCGGTGTGGCGATCACGGCGCACCAGGTCATGATCTTCAGGGTGTACGGGCTCGACGAGGCGTTGGTGACCGTCAGGCTCCACTCCTCATTGAGCGAGGAGGGCATGACGTTCGGGAAGAGCGTGAGGAACAGCATCGCCACGGCGGCCACGATGGTGACACCGGACAGCGCGAACGCCCAGCCCTCGCGCCCGGCCTGATTGGCCGCCAGCGCCGCCACCAGCGCGCTCACCGCGGCGACGAGGGCGACCAGGCTCTGCCCGTCACCGTTCTCGACCTGCGTCCACAGCAGGAAGACCAGGGCCAGTACGGCCGTGGCGAGACCGACCTGGAGGGCCAGCCTGCGTGCCCGCTCCCGGATGTCCCCGACCGTCTTCAGCGCCACGAACACCGAGCCGTGGAAGGTGAACAGCGTCAGCGTCACCAGGCCGCCGAGGAGGGCGTACGGGTTGAGCAGGTCCCAGACGTCACCGACGTACTCGTGGCTACTGTCGAGCTTCACGCCCCGCACGATGTTGCCGAAGGCCACACCCCACAGGAACGCCGGGATCAGCGAGGTCCAGAAGATCGCTGTCTCCCAGTTGCGCTGCCAGTTCTCCTCCGGCCGCTTGGCCCGGTACTCGAAGGCCACGCCCCGGACGATCAGGGAGACCAGGATGACCAGCAGGGGCAGATAGAAGCCGGAGAAGAGGGTCGCGTACCACTCGGGGAAGGCGGCGAAGGTCGCGCCGCCCGCGGTGAGCAGCCACACCTCGTTGCCGTCCCAGACCGGGCCGATGGTGTTGATCAGGACCCGCTTCTCGGGCCGGTTCCGGGCCAGCAGCTTGGTGAGGACGCCGACCCCGAAGTCGAAGCCCTCCAGGAAGAAGTAGCCGGTCCACAGGACGGCGATCAGGACGAACCAGACGTCGTGCAGTTCCATGACTGTTCAGCTCCCTCGGCCTAGTACGAGAAGGCCATCGGCTTGTCGGCGTCCGCCGAGTCGCCGCCGATCTTCGTGGGCGGGTTGAGGTCGGCCTCCGTGAGCTCGGGCGGGCCGGCCTTGACGTACTTGGCGAGCAGCTTGACCTCGACGACGGCGAGGATCGCGTAGAGCGTCGTGAAGACGATCATCGAGGTGAGCACCTCGCCCTGGGAGACCCCGGGGGAGACCGCGTCACGGGTGCGCAGGACGCCGTAGACCACCCACGGCTGGCGGCCCATCTCGGTGAAGATCCAGCCCCAGGAGTTGGCGATCAGCGGGAAGGCCAGGGTCCAGATCGCGATGCGCCAGTACCACTGGGTGAGTTTCGGGCCGAGTGCCTTCTTGCGGAACAGGACCAGGTTCGGCACCTCGTCGTCACCGACCCGCAGGTGCTGCGGGAGCATGAACTTCTTGCGGGTCAGCCAGAGTCCTGCGAGGCCGATGGTGAACGACGTCATGCCGAAGCCGATCATCCAGCGGAAGCCCCAGTAGGCGACGGGGATGTTGGGCCGGTAGTCGCCGGGCCCGAACTGCGCCTCCTCGGCCTTCTGTACGTCGTTGATGCCCGGGACGTAGGAGCTGAAGTCGTCCTTGGCCAGGAAGGACAGCAGGCCCGGGATCTCTATGGCGACCGTGTTGTGGCCCTTTTCGACGTCGCCGTAGGCGAAGACCGAGAAGGGCGCCGGCGCCTCGCCGTCCCACAGGGCCTCGGCGGCGGCCATCTTCATCGGCTGCTGCTCGTACATGATCTTGCCGAGGACGTCACCGCTGACCGCCGTGAGCAGACCGCCGACGGCGACGGTGACCAGGCCGAGCCGCAGCGAGGTCTTCATCTCGCGGATGTGCTTCTTGCGCAGCAGGTGGAAGGCGGAGATGCCGACCATGAACGCGCCACCGGTGAGGAAGGCGGCGGAGAGCGTGTGGAAGGCCTGGGCCAGCGCGGTGTTCTGGGTCAGAACCAGCCAGAAATCGGTGAGCTCGGCCCGGCCCTTGGCCTCGTTGATCCGGTAGCCGACCGGGTGCTGCATCCACGAGTTGGCCGCGAGGATGAAGTAGGCCGACAGGATCGTGCCGATCGACACCATCCACATGCAGGCGAGGTGGATCCTCTTCGGCAGCTTGTCCCAGCCGAAGATCCACAGACCGATGAAGGTGGACTCGAAGAAGAAGGCGATCAGGGCCTCGAAGGCGAGCGGAGCGCCGAAGACGTCACCGACGAAGCGGGAGTAGTCGGACCAGTTCATGCCGAACTGGAACTCCTGCACGATGCCGGTGACGACACCCATCGCGATGTTGATCAGGAAGAGCTTGCCCCAGAACTTGGTGGCCCTGAGGTACTTCTCCTTCTCCGTGCGCACCCAGGCGGTCTGCAGGCCGGCCGTCAGGGCGGCGAGAGAGATCGTCAGGGGGACGAAGAGGAAGTGGTAGACGGTGGTGATGCCGAACTGCCATCGCGCCAGTGTCTCCGGCGCCAGAGCCAGGTCCACGTCGTCAGTCTCCTTACGTCGCCGGTACAGCGGCAGTTTGCCCCTGATGTCCCGCTCATCACGGGATCAATCCGGACACGCTTGTGAACGCGTTCACATTCACAAGCAATTATGACGTACTGATTTTCGACATGCGCAGGGGGGTCCCCCTAGCGCCTCACCGTCAGGGTCTTGGCAGCGAATTCAACATCTTGTTGAATTGCCCCTCATGCAGATACGGATCTCCTGGCCCGCGGGACACCTCACCGCGACACTCGACGACACCCCGACCACCCAGGCCCTCGCCAAGGCCCTGCCGCTCGCCTCCACCGCCCGCACCTGGGGCGAGGAGGTCTACTTCGACACCGGCGTCCAGGTTCCACGTGAAACCGACGCCCGGCAGGTCGTCGAGCCGGGCACGGTGGCCTTCTGGACGGACGGGGACGCCCTCGCCTTCCCCTACGGCCCCACCCCGATCTCGCGAGGCGACGAATGCCGCCTCGCGAGCCCGTGCAACGTCCTGGGCCGCCTCGACGGGGACCCGCGACTGCTGGCGACCGTACGGAACGGGGATCCCGTCCGGGTGGAAGCGGTGGAGGACTAGCGCTCCCGCCCGGTCGGACCGACCGACGGCGGGAGAGCTACAGCTCCTTGCGGAACCCTTCCGTCACCTTCAGGAAGATGTCGTTCGCCTCGGTCTCGCCGATCGTCACCCGCACACCCTCGCCCGCGAACGGCCGGACCACCACACCGTGCCGCTCGCACGCCGCCGCGAAGTCGGCCGTGCGCTCCCCCAGCCGCAGCCACACGAAGTTCGCCTGGGTCTCGGGCACCGTCCAGCCCTGAGCGCGCAGCGCGTCGACCACGCGATTGCGCTCACACACCAGCGAGCCCACCCGGCCCAGCAGTTCGTCCTCCGCCCGCAGCGAGGCCACCGCCGCGTCCTGTGCGAGCTGGCTGACGCCGAAGGGCACCGCGGTCTTGCGCAGGGCCGCCGCGACCGGCTCATGGGCGATGGCGAAGCCGACCCGGAGCCCGGCGAGGCCGTACGCCTTGGAGAAGGTGCGCAGGACGCAGACGTTCGGCCGGTCCCGGTAGATCTCCACGCCGTCCGGCACGTCGGGGTCGCGGATGAACTCGCGGTAGGCCTCGTCCAGCACCACCAGCACATCGCCGGGCACCCGGTCCAGGAACCGCTCCAGCTCGGGTCGCTTCACGACCGTGCCGGTGGGGTTGTTGGGGTTGCAGACGAAAATCAGCCGGGTCCGCTCGGTGATCGCGTCGGCCATCGCGTCCAGGTCGTGCACGTCACCGGGGGTCAGCGGCACCCGCACCGAGGTCGCGCCGCTGATCTGCGTGATGATCGGGTACGCCTCGAAGGAGCGCCAGGCGTAGATGACCTCGTCGCCGGGGCCCGAGGTGGCCTGGAGCAGCTGCTGGGCGACGCCGACCGAGCCGGTGCCGGTGGACAGGTGGGAGAGCGGGACGCCGAAGCGCTCGGAGAGCTCGTTCATCAGGCCCGTGCACGCCATGTCCGGGTAGCGGTTGAAGGCGGCGGCCGCGGCCGTCACGCTCTCCATCACCCCGGGCAGCGGCGGATAGGGGTTCTCGTTGGAGGACAGCTTGTAGGCGACCGGGCCGCCGGCCGCGGCGGGCTTGCCCGGCTTGTAGGTGGGGATACCCTCCAGCTCGGCGCGCAGCTTGGGGCTCGTCTCGCTCACCGCAGTCCTCCTCGCGACCACCGGCGGCCATCGTCACCACCGGCTTCCAATGCTTCTCACCTTATGAGGATTCGGCCCGGCTGCGTACAGGTGAGAGCAGACCTTCGTATCGCGGGGCTCCGGACCCCGTCCGTCACACCGGCATCAGGGGCATCACAGCGCGAAGCCGTACGAATCGGGGGCGCGTCGCACATATATCTATGCGCCGGTGGCTCGCGCCGTGGCGCGCATCACCCGTGAAGGTGAGTTGAGACCTCTTCGAAACATCGGAACCTTGGCAGGTGTGCGCACTCCGACAAGTTACACATTGCTATGGGAGCGCTTAACTCCCTTTCAATCCAATGTAATTGACGGTCCATGACCTTGCAGAAACGTGCCTGTCAACCGCTGCATATGCGTCCGCACTACCCCACCGCATGAGCCCTACTATCGGCTCGCCATGACAGCAGCAGGGAAGCACCAGGTGAGCCGCGCGGAAACCGCCCGCCGGGGCAACCGGCCGGGCCGGGCAGGCATCAGAGACGTCGCCGCCGCCGCCGGAGTGTCCATCACGACCGTTTCCGACGCCCTCAACGGCAAGGGCCGGCTCCCCGACGCCACCCGACGCCACGTCCGCGAAGTCGCCGACCGGCTGGGCTACCGCCCGTCGGCCGCGGCCCGAACCCTCCGTACCGGCAAGTCAGGACTCATCGGCCTGACCGTGACGACGTACGGGGATGAACCTTTCACCTTCACCGAGTTCGCGTACTTCGCCGAGATGGCCAGAGCCGCCACCTCGGCCGCGCTCGCCCGCGGCTACGCCCTCGTGATCCTCCCCGCGACCTCCCGCCACGACGTGTGGTCGAACGTCGCCCTGGACGGCACGGTCGTCATCGACCCGTCCGACCAGGACCCGGTGGTCAGCGAGCTGGTGCGACAGGGGCTGCCGGTCGTCTCCGACGGCCGACCGGTCGGCTCGCTGCCGGTCACCGCGTGGGTCGACAACGACCACGAGGCCGCCGTCCTCGGCATCCTGGACCACCTGGCCGACGCCGGCGCCCGCCGGATCGGCCTGCTGACCGGGACGACGACGGACACGTACACCCATCTGTCCACCACCGCCTACCTCCGCTGGTGCGAGCGGGTCGGACAGGACCCGGTGTACGAGGCGTACCCGGCCCACGACCCGTGTGCCGGTGCCGTGGCCGCCGACCGGCTGCTGGCCCGCCCCGACCGCCCGGACGCCGTCTACGGCCTGTTCGACCCGAACGGCACCGACCTGCTCGCCGCCGCCCGCCGCTACGGACTGCGCGTACCGGACGACCTGCTTCTGGTCTGTTGCAGCGAATCCACCGTGTACGCCAACACCGAGCCGCCCATCACCACGCTCTCGCTCAAACCGCGCCGGATCGGCACGGCGGTGGTGCAGCTCCTCATCGACGCCATCGAGGGGGTCGAATCGGACCAACCGGTCGAGCAGGTGATACCGACCGAGCTGATCGTCCGTACCTCGTCCCAGCGACGTCCGCCGAGGACGACCGTCAGTCCGCCCCGGTCGCCCGAGGAGCAGTAGAACCGCACCGGAAGGCAGACGGTAGAAGCCCTGCCCAACCGGGGCGAAAGCCGCGGTGAACCGGAGCGTTGCTCTGATTCACCACCCCTGGGTCATCACATGGCGCGATCGGCATTCCTATGATGGGCCCACGACACCGCGGGCCGCTGCGACCAGGCAGTCCGATGCGGTGCAGATGCGGCGCGATGGTGGAGGGGTCTGATGACTCAGGGGGCCGGTCAGGGACCCGAGGTGGAGCGGACGGCGACGTTGCGCGACTTCCGGGTACCCGCGTACGTCCACGAGACCGCTCCGTACGCCCCCGGCATGCACCCGGGCGACATCGCGCCGCCGATGGAGGAGACCTACCCCGAGGGGTACACCCCGACCCAGCGCGACCTGCCGGTGATCAACCGCGGTGACACGCTTCAGGTGACCGTCGAGCCGGTGGCGGCGGCGGTGCCGCAGCCGTCCGGCGGCGCAGGTCCGCTCTTCGTCGTGGGCGATGTGCACGGCTACCTCGACGAACTGATGGCCGCTCTCCAGGAGAAGGGCCTGGTCGACTCCGCGGGCAACTGGTGTGCGGGCACGGCCCGGCTCTGGTTCCTCGGTGACTTCACCGACCGCGGCCCGGACGGCATCGGCGTCATCGACCTCGTGATGCGGCTGTCCGCCGAGGCGGCAGCGGCCGGCGGCTACTGCAAAGCCCTGATGGGCAACCACGAGCTGCTGCTGCTCGGTGCCAAGCGGTTCTCCGACACCCCCGTCAACTCCGGCGCGGGCACCGCCACCTTCCAGGCGGCCTGGCTGCTCAACGGCGGCCAGAAGACCGACATGGACCGTCTCCAGGACCACCATCTGCAGTGGATGGCCCGGCTCGACGCCATGGAGGAGGTCGACGGGCATCTGCTCGTCCACTCCGACACCACCGCCTACCTGGACTACGGCCACTCCATCGAAGAGGTCAACGACACCGTCCGCGAGACGCTCACCCGTAACGACGCGGACGAGTGCTGGGACCTGTTCCGCAAGTTCACCAGGCGCTTCTCCTTCCGCGACGAGGGCGGCGCCGACCATGTGCGTTCCCTGCTCGATACGTACGGGGGTACCCGCATCGTTCACGGGCACAGCCCGATTCCCTATCTGCTGGGCGAGGTCGGTTCCGAGGACGGCGAGGACAACGGCGGCCCGGTGGTCGAGGGACCGCACGTCTACGCCGACGGTCTGGCCATCGCGATGGACGGCGGGGTGACCATGGCCGGAAAACTGCTGGTCCAGCAACTCCCCCTGGATATCTGACCGTTCCGGGGGCAGGTGTCCCCCGGGCCGGAACGACCGTGAACGAAACGCAGGCCAGGGGCCAATTTCTGGAAACCCCCTGTCACCGTGTGCCGTCACCGCTCTACCATCGGCTTATCCGTAGCAGGCTCCCCTCCGTTTCTGCCCGACGGCTCGTCGCCATGCGAGCCCCAAGCCCTACGGAGCATCGGGGGATGCACATGAACAGCGTTCCGCAGCACCTGCACAGTGAGGACCGCCAGGAGTACGAGCGGATCCTCGATGAGGCGCTGCGCTCCGCACCGACCCGACCGGAACTGGCCGCTGTCGGACAGCGGCTCAACTCTGAACAGCTGCGCACCATGGCGCTCAACGCCACCGCGATCATCACGGCGGCCGCGGCGACCGAGTACCAGCACTACGTGAAGGTCCGCGAGGAACTGCGCCAGCCGGCGCCGTCCACCCCGTCGTCCGTCCGCGAGTCCGGCTCCAGCGAGTCGGGATCGGGCGCGATGGGGCTCGCCGCCACCATGGGAGAGGCCACCGCCGAGACCGCCGGCGCGGGTGTCGTCGCCGTCGCGGCCGTCCTCACTCCCGTCCTCGCCGGAATCGCCGCGGCGATCTTCCTGCTCGTGGGGTACATCCTGAAGATGCTCACCCCTGAGCCGGCGTTCGCCCAGACGATGCTCACCACCGGGTGGGTGTTCGGCGCGGTGACGGCGGCAGCGATCCTCGTCGCCGCCGTCGGACTGCTGCTCACCGCTCTGCGCAACCGGCCGGCGCTCGACACCGGCCCCTACGGAGAGCTGGGCACCGAGGTGACCCGGGCCAGGGAAGCCTGGCGAGAAGCCCTGCTGGAGCGCGGCATCCTGCCGTTCCTGCGGGACGCCCTGGCCGACCCCGGGACCGCGGCCCTGCACCGCACCGCACCCAAGGCGCCGACCAGCCGTATCCCGAACCTCGGTTACGACCGCCCGGGCTTCAGCAGCCCCGGCGAGGGTCCCACCTCGGGCCCCCGCCCGAGCTTCACCAGTCCGGACTACACCAGCCCGGATTTCGGGGGCCCGGAGCACCAGCCGGAGTGACCCTGGTCCCTCGGCTTGCGCCCCCGTCGCGGGGAGCGCAAGCCGAACGTCCGGGGTGCTCGGCGGCGGCTCTTCCGGGGTGCCCCGCGCAGGGTCGTCCGGTTCGCGCGCGGACTGCTCAGAGGATGCCGGCGCTGCGTGCGGCCACCGTCCACCGCGGGAACTCCGACAGCAGACGGTCGTAGAGCTCTGGGTCCGGGACCGAGCTGATGTCGTCCACCGCGAAGAAGCCGACGTTGTCGACGCGGCGGCCGGGCAGGGTGTCGAAGCGCTCCAGGACGCCGTAATCGGACTTGCCGAGGCCCACGAACTGCCAGAAGATCGGCTCCTCGACCGCGGCCCTGAGCTCCTTCTCGATCTGGGCGTTGCGGTAGATGCCGCCGTCGGAGAAGAACAGCACCAGGGTGGGCACGGATACAGGGTGCTGCCGTACGAAGTCGCGGACTTCGGCGATCACCTTCTGTTCCTCGTTCTGGATGCCGACCGCGCGCATGTCGACCTGGCTGTCGTCCAGTCCCTTCTTCCTCTTCCTGCCGCCGAAGAGGCTCAACTCACCGCACCGCACGTGCAGCCGCGTCCACTCCGGCAGCTCACCGATCCGGAAGTCGGGCAGCCGGGCCGGGTTCGAGGCGAACGTCCAGGCCTGCATCTCGCCGTCGTCGTCCAACTGCGCGGCCACCGCGGCCATGCGCTCCACCACGTCCGCGACGACACCCCGCGAGTACAGGAACGACATGGAGCCGGAGGCGTCCAGGACGAGGATGACGCGGGCGACGACCCCGGTCGCGCCGTGCTTGGTGAGACTGACCGCGACCTGCTGCTTGCGCAGGTCCAGCCGCTTGCGCATGTCTACCGGCAGCCGCTCCTCGCCCTTGGTCAGGTTGGGGGAGGTGGAGGGGGTGGCGGGAGTCGGGGCGGGCGCGGGCGGCGCGACGGGGGGTGCCGTCGGTGCGGAGGGGATGGGCGGCGCCGTCGGTACGGCGGGGGCGGGTGCCGGCGTCGGGGCGGGTGCCGGCGTCGGGGCGGCCGCCTCCTCCTCGTCCACCGTGATGCCGAAGTCCGTGGCCAGCCCGGCCAGTCCGGAGGCGTAGCCCTGCCCCACGGCCCGAAACTTCCACTTCCCCTGGCGCAGATAGAGCTCCCCGCCGATGAAGGCGGTCTCCGTCCCGGCCTCCATCACGAAGTGCGCGATCTCGGCGCCACTGCGCTCGTCGACGAGCGTCATCCTCAGTCCCGGGACCTGCCCGAACGTGCCGCCGTCGGCCGAGGCGCACAGCACGATCCGCTCCACGACCGGTTCCAGCGACCCGAGTTCCACACCTACGGTGTCGGTCGTGGTGCCCGCGCCCCGCTGCTTGCCCAGATGGCTCACGGCCTTCGACGCGTGATGCGGCTGGTTGTAGAAGACGAAGTCCCCGTCATCGCGCACGCGCCCCGCCGCGGTGAGCAGCAGCGCCGACGCGTCCACGTCGGGCACACCCGGCCCGTCGGACCAGGTCAGCTCCACGCGGACCGCCGTGGCGTCTACAGGAAGGTTGGCGCCCTTGCTCAGTGCTGTCATGGGATCAGTGTGCCGACTGATCCGCCGCCCCCGGAAGGGCTCCGGCCGGCGAGGGGCGAAGGGCACGCGGGCGTCGGTGCGGCCGAGGGGCCGGGTGTTTCACGTGAAACGCCCGGCCCCGGCTGACGTGGACCCGAGTTCGGGGTGTCAGTCCGCGAGCGGCAGATACACGCGGTTGCCCGCGGCCGCGAACTCCTTGGACTTCTGGGCCATGCCCTCCTCGATCTCCCCCGCCGTACTGCCGTGCTGACGGCGGATGTCCTGGGAGATCTTCATCGAGCAGAACTTCGGACCGCACATGGAGCAGAAGTGCGCGGTCTTGGCGGGCTCCGCCGGGAGGGTCTCGTCGTGGAACTCCCGGGCCGTGTCCGGGTCGAGGGCCAGGTTGAACTGGTCCTCCCAGCGGAACTCGAAGCGGGCGTCCGACAGGGCGTCGTCCCAGTCCTGGGCGCCGGGGTGGCCCTTGGCGAGGTCGGCCGCGTGGGCGGCGATCTTGTAGGTGATGACGCCGGTCTTGACGTCGTCCCGGTTGGGCAGGCCCAGGTGCTCCTTGGGCGTGACGTAGCAGAGCATGGCCGTGCCCCACCAGGCGATCATCGCGGCACCGATGCCGGAGGTGATGTGGTCGTACGCCGGGGCGACGTCCGTGGTCAGCGGGCCGAGCGTGTAGAACGGGGCCTCCTCGCAGATCTCCTGCTGGAGGTCGATGTTCTCCTTGATCTTGTGCATCGGGACATGGCCCGGGCCCTCGATCATGGTCTGCACGTTGTGCCGCTTCGCGATCCGGTTGAGCTCCCCGAGCGTGCGCAGCTCGGCGAACTGCGCCTCGTCGTTGGCGTCCGCGATCGAGCCGGGCCGCAGCCCGTCACCGAGCGAGTACGTGACGTCGTAGGCGGCGAGGATCTCGCAGAGCTCCTCGAAGTTCTCGTACAGGAAGCTCTCCTTGTGGTGCGCGAGGCACCACGCGGCCATGATCGAGCCACCGCGCGAGACGATGCCGGTCTTCCGGTTGGCCGTCAGCGGTACGTACGGCAGACGGACGCCCGCGTGGACCGTCATGTAGTCCACGCCCTGTTCGGCCTGCTCGATGACCGTGTCCTTGTAGATCTCCCAGGTCAGCTCCTCGGCCTTGCCGTCGACCTTCTCGAGCGCCTGGTAGAGCGGCACGGTGCCGATGGGGACGGGGGAGTTGCGCAGCACCCACTCGCGGGTGGTGTGGATGTTGCGGCCGGTGGAGAGGTCCATGACCGTGTCGGCGCCCCAGCGGGTCGCCCAGGTCATCTTCTCCACCTCCTCCTCGATGGAGGAGGTCACCGCGGAGTTGCCGATGTTGGCGTTGACCTTCACCAGGAACCGCTTGCCGATGATCATCGGCTCGATCTCCGGGTGGTTGACGTTCGCGGGCAGCACCGCACGCCCGGCCGCGATCTCCTCGCGGACCACCTCGGGCGAGACGTTCTCCCGGATGGCCACGTACTCCATCTCGGGCGTGATCTCGCCCCGGCGCGCGTACGCGAGCTGGGTGACCGCCTGTCCGTCCCGGCCCCGGCGGGGCAGCCGGGGGCGGCCGGGGAAGACCGCGTCGAGGTTGCGCAGATTGCCGCCTCGCGGCGAGGTGTGCTTGATCCCGTCGTCCTCGGGCCGGACGGGACGGCCCGCGTACTCCTCGGTGTCGCCGCGGGCGATGATCCAGTTCTCCCGGAGCGGAGCCAGGCCCCGGCGGACGTCGGTGTCGACGAGCGGATCGGTGTACGGGCCGGAGGTGTCGTACAGCGTGACGGACTGCCCGTTGGTGAGGTGCACCTGGCGGACCGGCACCCGTAGGTCGGGGCGCGAGCCCTCGACGTACGCCTTGTGCCAGCCGATGGACTTCCCGGCCTCCTGGGACGTGTCGTCCTGAACGGAGGCAGGCGTGCGTGCGTCCTTGATGGTCATGAGACCTACTCCCTACGCCGGCATTACCCGGTAACAGGTTCGGCGGTCGACGCAGCCGTATCCGTCTGCCGATGCTCCGTGTGGAAAGTCACTCGCATGTGACGTTCCACGTGAAACATCGCTGGGACGGAGGTCAGCGCCCTCTCAGCCCGGTGCTCCGAGCTCCCGCGTGTACAAAGGTGCCCCCACGCTAGCGTCAATTCGGGCGCGGTGAACAGGGGGCCCCTGTCGTTCTTGCGATGATCGGTCGGTGACCTCGACGCATGAACCCCCGTTCCCCCCCGAGCCGCCGCGCGGCCCCGGCTCCGGCTCCACCGGCGGCGGTGACGGGCAGGGGCACGGACACGGCCACTCCCACAGCCACTCCCACGGTCCGGCGGCGCCGGTCTCCCAGCACCTGCGCAAGGTGATCGCGGCGATCCTCATCCCGTTCGCCGCCGCGGTGGTCGTCGGGCTCGTGGTGCTGTGGCCGGGCGGAGCACCGCCGCACGAGCGGACCGGCGTCGGCTTCGACCGGCAGACCGAGCAGGCGACCGTCACCAAGGTCGAGGAGGTCAGCTGCTCGTCGGTGAACGCCTCCGGAGTCCCCCCGACCGGCGACACCTCCACGGCCGAGGGCTCCTCGGCCCAGCAACAGGCCGACGGCACCTGCAAGAAGGCGACGGTCCGCGTCGACACCGGCAAGGACGAGGGCCGTACCTTCACCGAGATCGTGCAGCCGGACCAGTCCCGGCAGCTGCACGAGGGCCAGAAGGTCGTGGTGGCCTACGAGCCCTCGGCGCCCAAGGACCTCCAGTACGCCGTCGCCGACGTCAACCGCCGGGTCCCCATGGCGGTGCTCGCCGGTATCTTCGCGCTCGCCGTCGTGGTGGTGGGCCGGCTGCGCGGGGTCATGGCGCTGGTCGCACTGGCCATCAGCTTCCTGGTGCTGACCATGTTCATCCTGCCCGCCATCCTCCAGGGCTCGAACCCGCTGGTCGTGGCGGTCGTCGGGGCGAGCGCCATCATGCTGATCGCCCTCTACATGTGCCATGGCCTGTCGGCCCGTACGTCGGTGGCGGTGCTCGGCACGCTGATCTCGCTGCTGCTGATCGGCCTCCTCGGTTCCGTCTTCATCGACTGGGCCTCACTCACCGGCAACACCGACGACAACACCGGTCTGATCCACGGGCTGTACCCGGAGATCGACATGAGCGGTCTGCTGCTCGCGGGCATCATCATCGGCTCGCTCGGTGTCCTCGACGATGTGACGGTCACCCAGACCTCGGCGGTCTGGGAGCTGCACGAGGCCAACCCCACGATGGGCTGGCGCGGGCTGTACCGCGCCGGCATCCGCATCGGCCGCGACCACATCGCCTCCGTCGTCAACACCCTCGTCCTCGCCTACGCGGGCGCCGCGCTGCCGCTGCTGCTGCTCTTCTCGATCGCGGAGAGCAGCGTGGGCACGGTCGCCAACAGCGAGTTGGTGGCGGAGGAGATCGTGCGCACGCTGGTCGGCTCGATCGGCCTGGTCGCCTCGGTTCCGGTCACGACGGCCCTGGCGGCGCTCATGGTCTCGACGGACCGTCCCGAGAAGCAGCTCGCGACGGCCACCGGCGGGCCTCCTCCGGCGCGTGGCGGGCGGGGGCGGCGACGGAAGCGGTGACGCCGGCGCGCGGCTGTGCCGGCAGGAGGCTTCCGCTGGACTGTGCGGGCTGGAGACTTCCGCTGGGCTGTGCGGGCTGGAGGCTCCCGCTGGGCTGTGCGGCAGGAGGCTTCCGCTCGGAGAAGAAGCGTTCCTGCACAACCCCACAGCCCTCGCTGAAGCGTTACGGCACCCCACGCGGCCCAGCCGTAACGCTTCAGCCGGCGCTCTGCTCCTCCGCCAGGATGCGGTCCAGGGCCTCGTCCAGGCTCGCGTCGAAGTCGGAGAGCGCGCCCTCCTGGCCGAGCGGCACCAGCTTGTCGGTGCGGTCGAGGAAGGCGATCAGCGGCGCCGAGGAGGAACGGAACAGGGCGTGATCGCCGCCGACCTGAAGGCGGATCAGCACATCGCCGAGGGTGTCGGGGTCGGCGGGCGCGACCCGCACATCACCCTCCCCGCACGGCCGTCCCACCCCGTCGATCATCAGCTCCCGCCCGAACGCCCAGGTCACCGGGGCGTCTCCGGGCAGATGGAAGGTCAGCCGCACGGCGTAGGGATCGTAGGTCTCGTACCGCAACTCCACCGGGATGCGGAAGGAGAGCTCCTCGGAGACGAGGAAGCTCATCATGACCTCTGCCTGTACGGACTCGCGCATCGCCTACCCCGTCATCTGCCGTCGTTTTGGCCAGGAATGATCCACCTGGCACTTGATGGCATCTTGCTGAAAGTACACGGCAGATCACAAGGAGTGAGTTTTCAGATACTGATAGAGATCGCCAGTGACCCGAGGTGCCGAGCGATCTCGGCCTGCAACTGCCGTGCCGCGTCCAGCAGTCGGCCCGCCTGGTGGACCGGCAGGGAAAGAGCCAGCGTCGCAGCGGTGTTACCGACAGTGATCGGAATGGCGGCGCACACCGTCCCCAGCGCGTACTCCTGCCGTTCGGTCACCAGCTCCATCCGCCGCATGCGGTCGAGGCGCCGGAGCAGGGTGTGGTCGTCGCACACGGTGTACGGGGTGATGGGCTGCACCGGATAGCGATCCAGGTGGTCCCGGCGCGTGGCCTCGTCCACCTGGGCCAGCAGACACTGCCCGATGGCGTGCGCGTGCCCGGTCTCGCGGAAGTCGGCCCACTCCTCTACCGCCGGGTTGCCCGGGGTGTCGGAGACGCCCATGACCTCGATCTCGCCCTCGCGGTACAACGCGTAGTACACGGGTACGCCGATGGCGTCCCGCCAGTGCGCGAGCGCGTCGGCCACCGTGGTGCGACGTTTCTCCTGTGCTCCGCTGCTGCCCAGCCGTTCGGCCGCCTCCCCGAGGAAGAACAGGCCCTTGTCGCGCCGGAGATAGCCCTCGTGGACGAGGGTGCGCAACAGGTGGTAGGCGGTCGGCAGCGCCAGACCGTTCTCCCTGGCCAGTTGCTTGGCGGGGGCTCCGTGCTCATGCTCGGCGACGGACTCCAGCAGGCGCATGGCGCGCTGGACGGATCCGATGAGGGTCGCCGACTGGGCGGGGTGGGGCGGGCTCGCGGAGTCCTGGGCCGTCGGCTGGGTCGGAGGCCGGGCGCAGGTTCCGGTGGCGGGATAGGCGGTGTCAACCGTGGCCAAGGGTCACTCCCGTAGCGCGAGGGGGCAGCCCGTGCGGGGAACACGGGTGGGGGTGTACGCCGCTCACGGGGGATGTCCCCGCGTCGATTTTCCGGACTCTATTCGTCCGTCACCGCTCGCAGACGGCCTGCCGGAAAACTTCCCTCGGCCGAGGGAACCGACGATTCTGGTTACCGCTCAGCGGTTGCCCCTCGCATTCCCCGACCGGTCGCGCCGGTTACTCTCGCCGGTCGCGCCGGTCACCCTCGGCTCCGTCAGAAGTCGCCCCGCGAAGAGGAACTGGCGGTGAACTTCCGTACGACGTAGATCAGTCCGCCCACCAGCGCGACGAAGACCAGCACCTTGAACAGCAGCCCGATGACGAAGCCGACGACGCTCGCTATCAGCCCGCCGAACACGACCAGGGCGATGACCGGCACCGCGATCCACTTCACCCACCACGGAAGTCCCGCGAAGATCTCACCCATCGCCCTCGTCCTTACCTCTCCGCCCGTCGCAGTGCCGGGTCCGATCGGACGGCCCGCGCTCTGTCCGCGGACCCGTCTGTCCTTGTCCGCCTTCGATGCTAGGGCCGTGAAGGGGGCCGACGGGCGCGTCGCGCCCCCCGTCCTCCCCTGATCGATCCCCTAGGGAATCCGGGGGCGGACCCTCAGCTCTCGGGCGGAGAGAACACCACGAGCACCCGCAGATCCTCGCTGATGTGATGGAACTTGTGGGCCACACCGGCGGGCACGTACACCACGCTGCCCCGCGCCACCTGCGTCGTCTCCAGGCCGACGGTGATCGCGGCGCGGCCGCTCACAACGAAGTAGACCTCGTCCTGGTTGTGCGGCTTCTGTGGATCGTGCTCGCCCGCGTCGAGCGCGTACAGACCGACCGACATGTTCCGCTCCCGCAGAAACTGCAGGTAGGCGCCCTCGTTGGCGGCGCGCTCCGCCTCCAGTTCATCCAGCCGGAATGCCTTCATCGCTGTCGTTCGCCCTCGTCCCTCTGCTCGATTCCGATCTCGTCTGCCACGATCAGACACATGAAGAATTTCGTAGTCAAGACGATCGCCAACGCGGGCGCCCTGGCGGTCGCCGTATGGCTGCTGGACAAGATCACCCTCACCGGTGACAGCACGGGCAAGAAGGCCGGCACCCTGCTGCTGGTCGCACTGATCTTCGGCCTGGTCAACTTCCTGGTGAAGCCGGTCGTGAACCTGCTGAGCCTGCCGCTGCTCATCCTCACGCTCGGCCTGTTCACCCTGGTCGTGAACGCGCTGATGCTGCTGCTGACCTCCTGGCTCGCCGATGTGTTCGACCTGAGCTTCCATGTCGAGGGCTTCTGGACCGCCGTCCTCGGCGGCCTGATCATCTCGATCGTCTCCTGGGCGCTCAACGTCGCCCTGCCCGACGGGGACTGAGCGCCGATGTCGTACCGCGTCTGCTTCGTCTGCACGGGCAACATCTGCCGCTCCCCGATGGCCGAGTCCGTCTTCCGGGCGCGCGTGGCGGAGGCCGGCCTCGACGGCCTGGTCGAGATCGACAGCGCCGGCACGGGCGGCTGGCACGAGGGCGACCCGGCCGACCCGCGCACGGTCGCCGTGCTGGAGGCGAACGGCTACGAGGGCGGGCACACCGCACGGCAGTTCCAGGCCTCCTGGTTCGCCTGCCTGGACCTGGTCGTGGCGCTCGACGAGGGGCACCTGAAGGCGCTGCGCCGGCTCGCCCCGACCGAGCAGGACGCGGCGAAGGTACGGCTGTTGCGCTCGTACGACCCCACCGCCGACGACGATCTCGACGTCCCCGATCCCTACTACGGGGGCATGGAGGGCTTCGAGGAGTGTCTGGCGATGGTCGAGGCGGCGAGCACCGGGCTGCTCGCCGCGGTGCGCGAGAAGGCGGAGGAGCGGGCGGCATGAGCGAGCCCGCGCGGGGCCCGGGCGACGGCACGCGCGCGGTGCGTGCCGGTCTGCCCGAGCCGGTCAAGTACGAGCCCACGCTGCCGGGGCCGGTGTTCGCGGCCCACTTCCATCTCCCGGGCGACCCCACCGGGCCGTACACCTACGGCCGCGACGAGAACCCGACCTGGACCCGTCTGGAACGGGCCGTGGGCGAGTTGGAGGCGCCGGACGAGGAAGGCGTCGAGACGCTCGTCTTCGCCTCCGGGATGGCCGCCGTCTCCTCCGTCCTCTTCTCGCAGCTGCGCGCCGGGGAGGCGGTCGTGCTGCCCAGCGACGGCTACCAGGCGCTGCCCCTGGTGCGCGAGCAACTGGAGGCGTACGGCGTCGAGGTGCGCACCGCGCCGACGGGCGGCGACGCCCAGCTCGACGTCCTCGACGGCGCACGGCTGCTGTGGATCGAGACGCCCTCCAACCCGGGCCTGGACGTCTGCGACATCCGGCGGCTCGTCGAGGCGGCGCACGCGCGTGGCGCTCTCGTCGCCGTGGACAACACACTCGCCACACCGCTCGGGCAGCGCCCGCTGGAGCTCGGCGCCGACTTCTCGGTGGCGAGCGGCACCAAGCAGCTCACCGGGCACGGCGACATCCTCCTCGGATACGTCTGTGGACGCGGCGGCGAGCCGATGGCCGCCGTCCGCCGCTGGCGCAAGATCGTCGGCGCCATCCCCGGTCCCATGGAGGCGTGGCTCGCGCACCGGTCCCTGGCCACGCTCCAGTTGCGGGTGGACCGGCAGAACGCCACCGCCCTCGCGGTCGCCGAGGCGCTGCGGGACTGGCCGGAGGAGCTCGGGGTGCGCTACCCGGGGCTGCCGGACGACCCGGCGCACGCGACCGCCGTACGGCAGATGCGCCGCCATGGGTGCGTGGTCTCCTTCACGCTCCCCTCACGCGCGCGTGCCGACCGTTTTCTCGACGCGCTGCGGCTCGTGGACGACGCGACCAGCTTCGGCGGAGTGCGGTCCACGGCGGAGCGGCGCGGGCGCTGGGGAGGGGACGCGGTACCGGAGGGCTTCATCAGGCTCTCGGTCGGTGCGGAGGACCCCGAGGACCTGGTGGCGGACGTGCTGCGTGCGCTGGACGAGTCCGCGCACCGGACAGCTCGATGAGGGGTACGCCTACGCTCGACGGACGGTCCGAGCCTCCCCCCTCGTGGCTCGGACCGTCCTCGGTTCCGCGCGCGAAGAACCGCGCGAACAAGGCTAGTTGACTCTGTGTCAGTGTCCAATCACAGTAGCGACAGAGACCTATCGACTTATTTATAGTTGGGCGCGGCCGGGGGGCTGAGGGAGGGCGGAGAAGGGGAGGGTGTGCCATGGACTTGGCCTTGCTGCGCACCTTCGTGACGGTGCACCGGGCCGGCTCCTTCACCCGCGCCGCCGCCCTGCTGGGCCTCTCCCAGCCCGCCGTGACCTCCCAGATCCGGACCCTCGAACGGCAGCTGGGCCGCCCGCTGTTCCTCCGCCAGGCCAGGGGCGTGACCCCGACGACCATCGGCGACGAACTCGCGCACAAGGCCGCGCCGCACCTGGACGCCCTGGTCGAGATCACCGAGACCGGCCTGGACGACGAGTCCTCGGTGCGGACCCTGCATCTCGCGGGGCCTCCCGAGTTCACCGCGGAACGGGCGCTGCCCGCGCTCACCGAGCTGACCGGCGAGGACGGCCGGGGCTTCGCGCTGCGGGCCTCCTTCGGCAACGCCGAGGAGACGCTGGAGGGGTTGGCCGCCGGACATCATGATCTGGCCATCACCACGGCCCGTCCGCGGGGCGCTCTGCTCACCGCGACTCCGCTCTGCGACGAAGTGCACGTCCTGCTCGCGGCCCCGCGCTGGGCCGAGAAGATCGGTTCCGGAGCGCCCCGCCGCAATGGCGCGCCCGCGCCGGAGGGTGTTCCGGTGATCGAGGTGCACGAGTCGCTGCCCTTCGTCTCGCGCTACTGGGCCTCTGTCTTCGACTCGCGCCCGGCCGTCGCGGGAACCGTCATCGTGCCCGATCTGCGCGCGGTGCTGGCCTGCGCGGTCGCGGGCGCCGGGCTCGCGGTGCTGCCCCGCTATCTCTGCGCGCCCGCGCTGGAGCGCGGTGAGGTCGTCGCCCTGCACGAACCCGCGGTGCCGCCGCTGCGGACGTACTTCCTGGTGGTGCGCACCGGCACGCTGGCGATGCCGCACATCGCGCGTGCCCATGAGTGGCTGTTGCAGTCGGCGGCGGAGTGGTGCTGAGGCCCACGCCCCCGGCCGTCACCCGTAGAGCTCACCTCGTGACGTTTCGCGATGTTTCACGTGGAACCAGCCGGGCCACATTTCCTCCATGACCGTCCGACCCGTGGTCAAGCGCACCGCCCGCGCCGTTCTGCTGGACGGTGACGACCTGATCCTGATCAAGCGCACCAAGCCGGGCATGGATCCTTACTGGCTCACTCCCGGCGGCGGGGTCGAGCCCACGGACACGACCGTGGTGGAGGCTCTGCACCGCGAGGTGTACGAGGAGCTCGGCGCCAAGGTCATCGATGTGGTGCCCTGTTTCGTCGACACCGTCGAGCACATCGGCGAGGACGGCGGCGCGACCGGAGTGAAGGTGCAGCACTTCTTCGTCTGCCGTCTGGAGTCCATGGACCCGTCCCTGCGGCACGGCCCTGAGGTCGACGAGCCGGTGGGCGAGTACGAGATCGTGCGGGTGCCGTTCACCCGCGTCGGCATCGCCTCCGTCCACCTCGTCCCGCTGTCGCTGCGCCACTATCTGGACGGCAACATCGAGGGCGTACGGGCGATGCACGCACCGGACCTGGGCTGAGCTCAGCCCCCGACGGCGGCGAGTTCCTCCAGCGCGTCATGGCGTATGCGCTCCGAGGGGACGCCGATGTCCCTGAGGACGTCCACACCGCTGCGGATCATCCCAGGTGGCCCCGACACATAGGCGTCGTACTCGTACCAGGGACCGAACTCCCGGATGGCGTCGGGAAGCTGGACCAGTCCGTGCCGGTCCACCACCGGGCGGACCGCCAGCCAGGGGTGGGACTGCTGGAGCCTGAGCATCGTGTCGATGTCGTACAGGTCGTGGTCGCTGCGGGCGCCGTAGAACACCTCGACCGGGCGCCGCTCGCCGTGCTCGGCCACGTCCTCGACGAGCGCCTTGATGGGGGCTATGCCGGTGCCGCCGCCCAGGCAGAGCAGTCCGCTGTCGGTCGTGTGGTCCACGGTCATCGAACCGGCCGGCGGACCGAGCCGGACGATGTCGCCGGGGCGGGCCCGGTGCACCAGCGCGTTCGACACCCACCCCGCCGGGACCGCCTTCACATGGAACGACAGCAGGCCGTCGGAGCGGGGCGCCGAGGCGAAGGAGTAGTGCCGCCATATCCGCGGCCACCAGGGCGTCTCCAGGCTCGTGTACTGCCCGGCGAGGAAGGGGTAGGGCTGGTCCGGGCGGACGGTGACGACCGCGACGTCCGGAGTCCTCAGGTCGTGCGCGACGACCTCCGCGTACCACCAGGCGGGAGCGCGCAGCCCGTCCGCGGCCGCCGCGTCGATCATCACCTGCGAGATCGTCGTGTACGTCCGGACCCAGGCCGCCTCCGTCTCCGCGTCCCAGACGGCCGAGGCGTACCTGCTCAGCGCGCCGATGAGGCACTCGCCCACCGCCGGGTAGTGCTCGGCGCGGGTGCCGTACTTGCGGTGGCCCCGGCCGAGGTTCTGCAGATACGCGACCAGGACCTCGGTGTTGTCGATGTGCTCGGCGGCCGTGAGCAGCGCCTTGAGCAGCCGGTCCCGTTGGGTGTCCATCGCGGCCGGGAAGAGGGAGCGCAGGTCGGGGTGGCGCACGAAGAGCAGCGCGTAGAAGTACGACGTCACCTTGTCGGCGACGGGGCCGACCTCGGCCATCGTCCGGCGCACGAGGACGGCGTCCGGGGAGGCCTGCTGAGCCGGGGCCGAGTGTGCCGGGCCGGAGGGTGCGGGGCTTGGGGGCTGCGGGCCCGAGGGGGCGTGGCCCGGGAAGGGCTGGTCCGAGTGGGCACGGCCCGGGAACGGCCGGCCCGAGGGCGCCTGATCCGAGCGCTGGACGGGGACACGGGGTTCGGTCGGGGAGGCCGCGGGCTCCGAGGGCCGGGCCGGCTCCGGCGCGCTGCCCTGGTCCGGCGACGGCTGCTGGTGGGGCGTGAACCAGCCGCCCCCGCCGGAAGTGCCGTTGTCGGCCGACGTGGTCGTCGGAGCGTCCATGGTGTGTGCCTCGCCTCGAACATCTTTCGGTCGGTCTGCGCACTTCCGCGTCCGGAAGCTGCCTGCTTTCCCCGCGGACGGCTTGCTTTCCCGTTCGTCGCCCTGGCCACTGCGGCCACATTCAACCCGTATCCACACCGTGTACGGACAAGTAAGGGAAGAGTGTGACATTGGCCGCAGTTCTCTCTCCGCAGCATTCCACCGGGCACGCATACCCCGGCCGCATAGGCGTAAATGCGGGTCTTCGATCTCTCCGTCCCGTTAGGCTGCCGTGCCCTGCTCGCGGTTCGCACGACTCGTGTGTGCCGGTCCCGGAGTTCCGTCCCGGATGCGAACCGGAGTCGACCCTACCGGCCAGCGCCGCGCACACAAGTCCCCCCTTCCCCGGTCACCGATTGACCAGGGGCGAAGCCGCGTTCTCGTTCAATTGCCGGGCGCGCCGCACCAATTCACAGGCTTCCCCCAGATCCCTGCCCAGGCAGCGGGGAGTCGCGTGACCGGTCGGAGACCGACCAGCGTTCGCCGCACGGTGGTCGGTACAGATGCGAAGGTTTCACGTGAAACGGCCCGCGCCCGCGGGCCGCCTCGGTCGCTGCCGTACTACGTGGCCAAAAGCTCGCACGTCTCCTCGGAAACAGGTGGACGGCGAGCCCGCCGGTCGGACAGCCTGACCTGCGTGCCGACTCCTTCGCCCGCCGCTCTGCCCATCCGCCGTCTGACGCCGCGCGACCTCACCGCCTGCGCCGACCTGTCCGAGAACCGGGGGTGGCCCCGCGAGGAACACAAGTGGGGCTTCCTCCTCACCGCGGGCAGGGGGTACGGAATCGACGACCCCGAGGGCGGACTCGTGAGTGCCTGTGTGGTCACCCGCTACGGCCCTCACGACGCCCCCGATCTTGCGGCCGTCGGCATGGTGCTGGTCGCCGAACGGCACGCCCGTCAGGGCATCGGACGTCGACTGATGCGGCACGTCCTGGCGGCGTACGGCACCACCCCTCTCACCCTCCACGCGACGCCGAACGGCCGCCCGCTCTACGAGGAGCTCGGCTTCAAGGCCACCGGCCGGGCGGAGATGCTGCGCGGGCACTTCACGCCCCGAGGACCGGAGTCGGCGATCCCCACCCGTGCGGCCACCGCCGAGGACCTCACCGCGATCCTCCGGCTCGACGAAGAGGTCTTCGGCTCCGACCGCACCCCGCTCATCACCCGGCTCCCCGCCTTCGCCGACCATCTGAGGGTCGCCGAGGAGGACGGCCGGATCACCGGGTACGCGGCCGCCTGGCCCAACATGGACACCCATGTCGTGGGACCGCTGATCGCCCAGGACACGAGGACCGCTCAGGCCCTGATCGCCTCCCTGGCCACCCACACCGACCGCCCCCTGCGCACCGACATCGACGTACGGCACGAAGAGCTGCTGAGCTGGGCCAAGGAGCGGGGCCTGGCCTCGGTCGCCTTCAACTCGGTGATGACGTACGGCATCCCGGAGCTGCCCGGGGACTGGACGCGCCGGTTCGCCCCGCTGACGGTGGCGGCGGGATGAGCCTCGCGGGCACGACGACGCCGGTTCCCGTGGGGTTCGGGAACCGGCGTTTCCAGGTCGGTCAGTGGTGGGCGAGGGCTTCGGCCGGCGCGGATCCGGCCACGACCGCGCTGGGCCCGCGGTCCCTGCGCTCCAGGGCCGCCGAGAGGACGGCCAGGAGCAGCGCGGCTGCGGCGAGAGCGGCTCCGACCCAGTTGGGGGAGGTGTAGCCGAGGCCGCCCGCGATGACGAGGCCGCCGAGCCACGCCGAGAGCGCGTTGCCGAGGTTGAAGGCGCCGATGTTGACCGCGGAGGCCAGGGTCGGGGCACCGTGGGCCTGGTCCAGGACGCGCTTCTGCAGCGGCGGGACGGTGGCGAAGCCCAGGGCGCCGATGAGCGCGATCGTGACGGCCGCGAGGACCTTGTGGTGTGCGGTGAGGGTGAACAGGGCCAGCACGACGGCGAGGGCGCCCAGCGAGACGTACAGCAGGGGCATCAGGGCACGGTCGGCGAACCTGCCGCCGACGAGGTTGCCGCCGACCATCCCGAGCCCGAAGAGGACCAGCAGCCAGGTGACCGAGCCGTCGGCGAAACCGGCGACGTGGGTCATCATCGGCGCGATGTAGGTGATCGCGGCGAAGACCCCGCCGAAGCCGAGGACGGTCATCGCCATCGCGAGCAACACCTGGGCGTTCTTGAAGGCGGCCAGCTCATGACGCAGCCGTACGCCTTCCGGCCTGGGCATCTCGGGGACGAGCCGGGCGATCCCGGCGAGACCGATCACCCCGAGGGCGGCGACGATCCCGAAGGTGACGCGCCAGCCGATGGACTGTCCGACGAAGGTGCCGAGCGGGACACCGACCACGTTGGCGACGGTGAGGCCGGTGAACATCATCGCGATGGCGCCGGCCTTCTTGTCCGGGGCGACCAGCTCGGCGGCGACGACCGAACCGATGCCGAAGAAGGCGCCGTGGGCGAGCGAGGCGACCACCCGGCCGATCAGCATGACGGAGAAGGTGGGCGCGAGCGCGGACAGCAGGTTCCCGGCGATGAACAGGCCCATCAGCAGCATCAGCATCCGCTTGCGGGAGACCTTGGTGCCGAGGACGGTCATCAGCGGTGCTCCGGCCACCACACCGAGCGCGTAGCCGGTCACCAGCAGGCCGGCGGTGGGGATGGAGACCCCGAAGTCACCCGCGACCTCGGGCAGCAGGCCCATGATCACGAACTCCGTGGTTCCGATTCCGAAGGCCCCGATCGCCAGGGCCAGGAGGGCGAGCGGCATGGGGGGTGCCACCTTCCAGAAGATTGCAGGAGAGCTTTACGTGACCCCACAATACTTGCGTGCGCCTTATATTTGCAAGCGACGGCAATTGCGGCCTGAGCTGAAGCCCCCGGAGGAGGGCCGGCCGACCGGCCCCGCCCGCGTTCGGCCGCCCGCATAGGCTGAGCACCATGGGAGACCTCGAAATACGTCCCGCCGTCGCCGACGACCTTCCGGCGATCGTCGCGATGCTGGCCGACGACCCGCTGGGCGCCCAGCGTGAGTCACCCGACGATCTGACCCCTTACCTGCCGGCCCTGGAACGCCTGCGCCGCGATCCCAACCAGCACCTCGTGGTGGCCGAGCGCGAAGGACAGGTGGTCGGCACCCTCCAGCTCACGATCATCCCCGGGCTCTCCCGCAAGGGCGCGACCCGCTCGATCATCGAGGCCGTCCGCATCCACGCCGACGAGCGGGGCAGCGGTCTGGGCACGCAGTTCATCGAATGGGCGGTCGAGGAGTCCCGGCGCCAGGACTGCCGCCTGGTCCAGCTGACGTCGGACGCCTCCCGCACCGACGCCCACCGCTTCTACGAGCGGCTCGGATTCACGGCCTCCCACGTGGGCTTCAAGCTCACCCTGTGACGGACACCGGCCCTGTGACGGACACCGGCCCTGTGACGGACACCGGCGCCCTGTTTCACGTGAAACAGGGCGCCCCCTGACTACTTGATGCCGCTCCACCCGTCCGGGTCCACCCCACCCGGCACCGGAGCCCCCTCGTCGTACGGCTGACGCGTGAACACGAACGACCCGAGGTCGAGGTGGCTCACGCTCCCGTCAGGCCGCCGTACGGCCTCCAGGCGCTCTCCGGCGTAATAGCCCTCCAGTCCGGTCCACGTACCGTCGCCGTTCGCCCGGAACCGCGAACGACGGCCGGTGCCGGACAGCGGCTCCAGCGAGACGAGCCCGTCGGCCGTCACCCTCAGCGCGAAGCCGTACGTCCCCCAGTACCACTGCCCCGCCAACTCCAGCACGGCCGGATCGGCTTCGGTCAGCGGCCGCCAGGGCTCGGGGATCCGCGGCTCCGCCTCGGCCACGATGCGTACGAGGTCGGCGGCGACCAGGGAGAGCGGCGGTCCCGAGGTGCAGTTGGCGAGCACCACCGCCGCGACGTCGTCGCTCTCGCTGAAGAGCAGGCTCGCCAGGAAGCCGGGCAACGATCCCGCGTGCCCCGCGAGCAGGCGGCCGTGCCGGTGCTGGATCTGCAGTCCCAGCCCGTACGCGGCCCCGTCGGTGACGTCCGCGGCCTCGCCGGGCGCGGCGGGCGTGCGCATCTCCCGTACGGTCGCCGCGCTCAGCACCCGGTCGTCCCCCTTGGCCAGGAACACGGCGAACCGCGCCAAGTCGGCCGTCGTGGACCACAGTTGCCCGGCCGGAGCCATCCGCCCGAGGTCCTCCGAGGGTTCCGGAAGCATCACATCGGCCCAGGGGTGCACCGCCCAGCCACCCGCGTGCGGCGCCTGCGGCCGCCCGCTCGTGCGGTTCAGGCCCAGGGGTTCGAGCACTTCACGCCGCAGCACGTCCTCCCAGGGCTCCCCGCGGAGCTTCTCCACCAGCGCGCCCAGCAGGGTGTAGCCGGGGTTGGAGTAGTGGTGGCGGCGGCCGACGGGATGCAGGAGGGGCTGTTCGCCCAGCACGTCGGAGAGCTCGGGCCGCAACGAACCGGGCGTCCGCTCCCACCAGGGGCCCGGGGACTCCGCGGCCAGGCCGCCCGTATGGGCGAGGAGTTCGGCGACGGTGGCCTCCCCCGCTCCCGTCCCGGGCAGATGCTTCTCCAACGGGTCGCCGAGGTCGAGCAGCCCCTCGTCGCGCAGCCGCAGCACCAGAACGGCCGTGAAGGTCTTGGTGATCGAGCCGATCCGGTACTGCACGTTCTCGTCCGGCCCGTGCCCCTCGACCGAGGTGCGGGCCCCGTGCCACACCACCCGCCCGTCCCGTACGACCGTCGCGACCAGCGAGGGCGCACGCCCCTCGGACTGGGCCACGGCGATCCGGTGCAGCAGCGCCCGTCGCGTACCGGGCAGCAACTCTTCCTGAGATGTCGTCATGCCCCCAGTCCACCCCGAGCGACCTCGGGGAGTCGAGCGCATAAGTGCCGGTGGATCAGGTCTGTGCCATGTCGACGAAGCGGGAGTAGTGGCCCTGGAAGGCCACGGTGATCGTCGCCGTCGGACCGTTACGGTGCTTGCCGACGATGATGTCCGCCTCGCCCGCGCGCGGGGACTCCTTCTCGTAGGCGTCCTCACGGTGCAGCAGGATGACCATGTCCGCGTCCTGCTCGATGGAGCCGGACTCACGCAGGTCGGACACCATCGGCTTCTTGTCCGTGCGCTGCTCGGGTCCACGGTTGAGCTGGGAGAGCGCGATCACCGGGACCTCCAGCTCCTTGGCCAGCAGCTTGAGGTTTCGGGACATGTCCGAGACCTCCTGCTGACGGCTCTCGGATCGCTTGGAGCCACCGGACTGCATCAGTTGCAGATAGTCGATGATCACGAGCTTGATGTCGTTTCGCTGCTTCAGCCGACGGCACTTCGCGCGGATCTCCATCATCGACAGGTTCGGGGAGTCGTCGATGTAGAGGGGTGCGGCCGAGACCTCGGGCATCCGGCGCGCGAGGCGCGTCCAGTCCTCGTCCGTCATGGTGCCGGAGCGCATGTGGTGCAGGGCGACCCGCGCCTCGGCCGACAGCAGACGCATCGCGATCTCGTTGCGCCCCATTTCGAGGGAGAAGATGACGCTCGCGAGGTTGTGCTTGATCGACGCCGCCCGCGCGAAGTCCAGGGCGAGTGTGGACTTACCCATGGCGGGACGGGCCGCGATGACGATCATCTGGCCAGGGTGCAGACCGTTGGTGAGCGAGTCGAGGTCGGTGAAGCCGGTCGGCACACCGGTCATCTCGCCGGTGCGCGAGCCGATCGCCTCGATCTCGTCGAGCGCGCCCTCCATGATGTCGCCGAGCGGGAGGTAGTCCTCGCTGGTGCGCTGCTCGGTGACCGCGTAGATCTCGGCCTGGGCGCGATTGACGATCTCGTCGACGTCGTCGTCCGCCGCGTATCCCATCTGGGTGATGCGGGTGCCGGCCTCGACGAGGCGGCGCAGGACGGCCCGCTCGTGCACGATCTCGGCGTAGTACTCGGCGTTCGCCGCCGTCGGGACCGTCTGGACCAGGGTGTGCAGATAGGAGGCGCCGCCGACCTTGTTGATCTCACCCCGTTTGGTGAGTTCGGCGGCGATGGTGATCGGGTCGGCCGGCTCGCCCTTGGCGTAGACGTCGAGGATCGCCTGGAAGATCGTCTCGTGTGCGGGCTTGTAGAAGTCGTGGCCCTTGAGGACCTCGACCACGTCCGCGATGGCGTCCTTGGACAGGAGCATGCCGCCGAGGACGGACTGCTCCGCGTCGAGGTCCTGGGGCGGCACCCGCTCGAAGGCCGAACCGCCGCCGTCCCACTCGCCGTTCTCCCGGCCGCGGTCGTGCTGCTCGTCGCGGCCCCGGCCTCCGTCACCGCGGCGCCGGGAAGCGGGCAGACGATCACTGGGCCCGCTGTCGGCCCACGGGTCGTCCAAGGGCTCGGAAATGCTCACCGAGCCACCTCCTCCCGTCCGCCGAGCGGACCTCGCCGTGCCTCTCTGTTCTACGGCACGGCACTGACAAAACGAGAAGCCCAACTCCGTTTCTAGCGCGTCGGTTTTGTGCCGTTTTCACGGCCGACGGACGGAGCGGGCGCCGGACCACGGTAGGCCCCCGGCCACCGTCAGCCAATCTGGTTATCCACAGGCCATGTGGACGACGGCCCGGATGCTGTGGAGAACTCCGCAAAACCTGTGCACGACACGGTGGACAGCCCTGTGAACAAGCTGCGCCCATTTCCGGAGCACTGGCCCTGACCTGCACTTTTCCCGTCCACCGGCTGTGCAGAAGAAAAACTTCCCCAGTCGGCCCAAGATCACATCGAACGGTATGCGAAAGCACACATCCCCAGACGTCGAGTAAGGGTCAGTGACCGATTGCATCTCTTACCTGTGGACGATTAGATTAGTGCTCATGACACAGGCTCCCGCGACCCCCAAGGCCATCCGCCGTCGGCACGATCGAGAGATCGTCGCCCTGGCCGTCCCGGCCTTCGGTGCCCTGGTCGCCGAGCCCCTGTTCGTCATCGCCGACAGCGCGATCGTCGGCCACCTCGGCACCGCCCAGCTCGCCGGTCTCGGCATCGCCTCCGCGCTCCTGGTGACCGCCGTGAGCATCTTCGTCTTCCTGGCCTACGCCACCACCGCGGCCGTCGCCCGCCGTGTCGGAGCGGGCGATCTCCGGGCCGCCATCCGCCAGGGCATGGACGGCATTTGGCTGGCCGTCGTCCTCGGCGTCGCCGTCATCGCCCTCGTCCTGCCGTCGGCCCCGTTCCTCGTGGACCTCTTCGGCGCCTCCGACACAGCCGCCCCCTACGCGACCACCTATCTGAGAATCTCGGCCCTCGGCATCCCGGCCATGCTCGTCGTGCTCGCCGCCACCGGCGTCCTGCGGGGCCTCCAGGACACGAGGACACCGCTCTACGTCGCCGGCGCGGGCTTCGTCGCCAACGCCGCCCTCAATGTCGGCCTCGTCTACGGCGCCGACCTCGGCATCGCGGGCTCCGCCTGGGGCACCGTCCTCGCCCAGTGGGGCATGGCCGCGGCCTATCTCGTGGTCGTCGTCCGGGGAGCCCGCGAGCACCAGGCCTCGCTGCGCCCCGACGCGGCCGGCATCAAGGCCTCCGCCCAGGCCGGTGTCCCGCTGCTCGTACGCACGCTGTCGCTGCGGGCGATCCTGATGATCGCCACCGCGGTCGCCGCCCGCCTGGGCGATGCCGACATCGCCGCGCACCAGATCATCCTGTCGCTGTGGAGCCTGCTGGCCTTCGCCCTCGACGCCATCGCGATCGCCGGCCAGGCCATCATCGGACGCTATCTGGGAGCCGGTGACGCCGAGGGCGCCCGTCAGGCGTGCCGCCGCATGGTGGAGTGGGGCATAGCGGTCGGAATCGTGCTCGGCCTGCTGGTCCTGCTCTCCCGCCCGCTGTTCCTGCCCCTGTTCACCAGCGACCCCATGGTCAAGGACGCCGCTCTGCCCGCTCTGGTGATCGTCGCCCTGTCCCAGCCGATCTCCGGTGTGGTGTTCACCCTGGACGGAGTCCTCATGGGCGCCGGGGACGGTCCCTATCTGGCAGGGGCGATGGTGATCACCTTGGCGGTCTTCACTCCGGTCGCCCTGCTCGTCCCCGTCCTGGGCGGTGGACTCACGGCCCTGTGGGCCGCCATGACACTGATGATGACGGTACGCATGCTGACGCTCTGGCTGCGGACCCGATCGGGCCGCTGGCTGGTCACCGGCGCGACGCGCTGACCGTTTCACGTGAAACCGACGTTTCACGTGAAACATGGCCCCGCTGGACCACGCCCCGAACACCACGTCCCGAACACCACGCCCCCGAGCAACGCGCCCTCGGACAGGCGGAAGGGGCCGCACCCCTGCGGGTACGACCCCTTCTCACAGACTGCTCGAACCGAGCGCAGCGTCAGGCCGCGACGACCTCGATGTTGACCTTGGCGGCAACCTCGGGGTGCAGACGCACGGACGTCTCGTGGGCGCCCAGGGTCTTGATCGGAGCGGTCAGCTCGATGCGGCGCTTGTCGACCTCGGGGCCACCGGAAGCCTTGATCGCCGAGGCGATGTCGGCCGGGGTGACGGAACCGAAGAGACGACCGGCGTCGCCGGAGCGGACGGCCAGACGGACCTTGACGCCCTCGAGCTGGGCCTTCACAGAGTTGGCCTGCTCGATGGTCTGGATCTCGTGGATCTTGCGAGCACGACGGATCTGCTCGACGTCCTTCTCGCCACCCTTGGTCCAACGGATCGCGAAGTTCCGCGGGATCAGGTAGTTGCGAGCGTAGCCGTCCTTGACGTCGACGACGTCGCCCGCGGCACCGAGGCCGGAGACCTCGTGGGTGAGGATGATCTTCATGTTTCGGTCACCCTTCCCTTATCGCGCGGTGGACGTGTAGGGCAGCAGCGCCATCTCACGGCTGTTCTTCACGGCCGTGGCGACGTCACGCTGGTGCTGCGTGCAGTTGCCGGTCACGCGGCGGGCACGGATCTTGCCGCGGTCGGAAATGAACTTCCGCAGCATGTTCGTGTCCTTGTAGTCCACGTACGTGACCTTGTCCTTGCAGAAAGCGCAGACCTTCTTCTTCGGCTTGCGCACAGGCGGCTTCGCCATGGTGTTTCTCCTGTGTGATCAAGAAGTTTGGGATACGACCCGCCCTCGATCAACGGGCACAAGGCCCGGGGATCTAGAAGGGGGGCTCGTCCGAGTAGCCGCCACCGCCGCCACCGCCGCCGGAGTTTCCACCCCAGCCACCGCCGCCGCCCTGCTGGCCACCGGCGGGAGCGCCGGTCGCCCACGGGTCGTCGGCGGGAGCGCCGCCGCCCTGCTGACCGCCGCCGGGGCCACCGCCCCAGCCGCCGCCACCCTGGCCGCCACCGCCACCGCCGCCGAAGCCACCGCCCTGGCCACCGCGGCCGGCGGTCTTGGTGACCTTGGCCGTGGCGTTGCGCAGGCTGGCGCCGACTTCCTCGACGTCCAGCTCGTAGACCGTGCGCTTGACGCCCTCACGGTCCTCGTAGGACCGCTGCTTCAGCCGGCCCTGCACGATGACGCGCATGCCTCGCTGGAGCGACTCGGCGACGTTCTCCGCCGCCTGACGCCAGACCGAGCAGGTCAGGAACAGGCTCTCGCCGTCCTTCCACTCGTTGGTCTGACGGTCGAAGGTGCGGGGAGTGGACGCGACACGGAACTTCGCGACCGCCGCACCGGAAGGGGTGAAGCGCAGCTCGGGGTCATCGACAAGATTGCCGACGACCGTGATGACGGTCTCGCCTGCCATGGGGGAACCTCTCGGCGGGTTTGCTGCTGGCTGCTTGTGCTGCTACTCGAATCCCGAGATCGGCTGAGCGGAAGCTCAGTGGGTCTCGGGGCGGAGGACCTTGGTCCGGAGGACCGACTCGTTCAGGTTCATCTGGCGGTCGAGCTCCTTGACGACCGCAGGCTCGGCCTGCAGGTCGATGACCGAGTAGATGCCCTCGGGCTTCTTCTTGATCTCGTACGCGAGACGACGACGGCCCCAGGTGTCGACCTTCTCCACCTTGCCGTTGCCCTCACGGACGACGGAGAGGAAGTTCTCGATCAGGGGGGCGACAGCGCGCTCCTCCAGATCGGGGTCGAGGATGACCATCACCTCGTAGTGACGCATGTGGAACCCACCTCCTTTGGACTCAGCGGCCACGGTCGTTCCGTGGCAGGAGGGTTGTGATGCGTACGCAACGGTATCCGCCGCCACTGACAATCGGGGTCCCTCTCGGAAGTCCCTGGTCGTGGCATGGGCAGACACGGCTGCAGACGGTACAGAGTACCCGCACACCCGCTTCCGGTTGAAATCCGGCCGTGAACGCCGACAATCTGGATACATCGGGTGTGTATGGCGCTACGATGCGCCGCCTTCCGCAGGAGGTGCCCTATGGCACAGACAATGCGACCCAACACCGTCGGAGGCCTCTTCGCCACGGACGGGAAACCTCACCCCCTCCAGGACACCCTGCTCGCGGTGACCCTGGTGCTGGGCGTCATTTCCTTCGTCACGGCGATGTTCCACGACCTGCATCTGCTCAGCTCCTGGACCGGCCTGGTGGGAATCGCCACCGGCGCCTACGGCCAGTGGGTCTCGGAGACGACGCGGGAACGCTTCGGCCTGATCCTGGGCCTGGGCGCCTCGGCCATCGGCTTCTTCCTGGGCATGGCGCACGGAGGCCTCTTCGGCGGGGTCGTCGGCTGAGGCCGTAGCCACTCTCCCCGCACCCCTCCGACCCCATCCCACAGCGCCCCGGCGGCCGACAGGCCGGGGCGAAGCTTCCGTACGCCCGGTCGGGCCGCTCGCGAGGCGCAGTAGGCTTCGGCGCGAGAGCCGGAGCCCCTGAACCCATGGGGACACACCAGCCCGAGGAGCGCCCCGAATGAGCCTGACCCTGAGGACGATCAGTCGCGAGCAGCATCTGGCCTACATCCAGAGCCTGCCGGCGGCGAGCCACATGCAGGTTCCGGCCTGGGCTGACGTCAAGGCGGAGTGGCGCTCCGAGAACCTCGGGTGGTTCGACGACCGTACCGGCGAGATGGTCGGCGCGGGCCTGGTCCTCTACCGGCAGCTGCCCAAGATCAAGCGTTACCTCGCCTATCTGCCCGAGGGCCCGGTCATCAACTGGTTCGCGCCGAATCTGACCGACTGGCTGGAACCGATGCTCGCGCACCTGAAGCAGCAGGGCGCCTTCTCCGTGAAGATGGGCCCGCCGGTGATCATCCGGCGCTGGGAGGCGGGCTCCATCAAGGCCGGCATCCAGAACCCGGACGTGAAGCGGCTGCGCGACATCGAGGCCGACTTCATCGAGCCGCGCGCCTTCGAGGTCGCCGACAAGCTCCGCCGTATGGGCTGGCAGCAGGGCGAGGACGGCGGCGCCGGCTTCGGCGACGTGCAGCCCCGCTACGTCTACCAGGTGCCGCTGGCCAACCGGTCCCTGGAAGAGGTCCACAAGAACTTCAACCAGCTGTGGCGCCGCAACATCAAGAAGGCCGAGAAGGCCGGCGTCGAGGTCGTCCAGGGCGGTTACCACGACCTCGAGGAATGGCAGCGGCTGTACGAGATCACGGCCGTGCGCGACCACTTCCGGCCCCGCCCGCTGGGGTACTTCCAGCGCATGTGGACGGCCCTCAACACCGAGGACCCCAACCGCATGCGGCTGTACTTCGCCCGGCACAACGGCGTGAACCTGGCCGCCGCGACGATGCTGGTGGTCGGCGGACACGTCTGGTACTCCTACGGCGCCTCCGACAACATCGGCCGTGAGGTCCGGCCCTCGAACGCGATGCAGTGGCGGATGCTGCGCGACGCCTACGCGCTCGGCGCGACCGTCTACGACCTGCGCGGCATCTCCGACTCGCTGGACGAGTCCGACCACCTCTTCGGCCTGATCCAGTTCAAGGTGGGCACCGGCGGCCAGGCGGCCGAGTACCTCGGCGAGTGGGACTTCCCGCTCAACAAGCTGCTCCACAAGGCGCTCGACATCTACATGTCGCGCCGCTGAGTCACGGACGGGTGCCGAACCACGGGCATTTGCTTCGATAGCTTCCATACCTCTGATACACCGCAGCCACCAGAAAGGTTCCAGGTCCGGCCATGGCGCTCACGCTCTACGTCGACACCGCGCGCTGGCGGGCGCACCACAAGCACGTGCAGGAGCAGTTCCCGGGCCTCGTCCCGGTCTGCAAGGGCAACGGCTACGGCTTCGGACACGAACGTCTGGCGGAGGAGGCCACCCGGCTGGGCTCGGACGTCCTCGCCGTGGGCACGACGTACGAGGCCGCGCGCATCAAGGACTGGTTCGGCGGCGACCTGCTGGTGCTGACGCCGTACCGGCGCGGCGAGGAGCCCGTCCCGCTGCCCGACCGGGTCATCCGCTCGGTGTCCTCGATCGATGGCGTGTACGGCCTCGTGGGGGCCCGGGTCGTCATCGAGGTGATGTCCTCGATGAAGCGGCACGGCGTGAGCGAGCAGGAACTGGCGCAGTTGCACGCCGCCATAGAGAACGTCCGGCTGGAGGGCTTCGCCATCCACCTGCCCCTGGACCGCACCGACGGCTCGGACGCCGTCGAGGAGGTCATCGGCTGGATGGACCGGCTGCGCGCGGCCCGCCTGCCGCTGCACACGATGTTCGTCAGCCACCTCAAGGCCGAGGAACTGGCCCGCCTGCAGCAGCAGTTCCCGCAGACCCGCTTCCGGGCCCGTATCGGCACCCGGCTGTGGCTGGGGGACCACGACGCCACGCAGTACGGCGGCGCGGTCCTGGACGTCACCCGCGTCTCCAAGGGCGACCGCTTCGGCTACCGGCAGCAGAAGGCGGCCTCCGACGGCTTCCTGGTCGTCGTGGCGGGCGGAACCTCGCACGGGGTGGGTCTGGAGGCCCCCAAGGCGCTGCACGGCGTCATGCCGCGCGCCAAGGGCGTCGCCCGGGCCGGCCTCGCCACGGTCAACCGGAACCTTTCTCCGTTCGTCTGGGGCGGCAAGCAGCGCTGGTTCGCCGAGCCGCCGCACATGCAGGTCTCCATCCTGTTCGTCCCGTCGGACGCCCCGGAGCCGAAGGTCGGCGACGAGCTGGTGGCCCATCTGCGCCACACCACCACCCAGTTCGACCGCATCGTCGACCGCTGAGCGTCACCGCAAAAGGCACAGGGCCGCCCCCCACAAGGCCGCCCCACAACGCGCCCTCACAAGGCCGCCTCCACAAGGCAACAAGAAGGCCGTGCACGGTTCTCCCGTGCACGGCCTCTCGCGTCCCCCAGCGCCTCTCCTACGCCCCCCCAGCCCTCGTTCGCTCAGAGCGAACGGTCCTCCGGGCCGCCCCACTCCACCTGCGGCCCGTCGAAGTGGGCCGCGTGCTTGGGGGGATGGGCCGCGGCCCCGAACACGAAGGCGTCCTCCGCCCCGTCGAGCACCCCGCCCGAGGGATCGTCGTCGCCCGCCCGGCGCACCACGTCCCGCTCGGGCATGAGGATGTCGCGGACGACCACGGCGCACAGGTACAGCGTGCCGAGCAGGTGCACGCCGATGGCCCAGTGGTAGCCGTCGGTCGGCAGTCCCTTGTGGGCGTCTCCGCTGGTCGTGTACGCGAGGTACATCCAGATCCCCAGGAAGTACGCCACCTCGCAGGCCTGCCAGATCAGGAAGTCACGCCACTTCGGACGGGCCAGCGCGGCCAGCGGGATCAGCCACAGGACGTACTGCGGGGAGTAGACCTTGTTGGTGAGGATGAACGCCGCGACGATCAGGAACGCGAGCTGGGCGAAACGCGGCCGGCGCGGGGCGGTGAGCGCGAGCGCGGCGACCCCGGCACAGCACAGCAGCATCAGCAGCGTGGCGAAGGTGTTGACGGTGTCGGTGCTCAGCGGGTCGCTGGAGTTCTGGGCCAGGATCAGCCAGAAGGACCCGAAGTCGACTCCCCGCTCCTGGCTGAACGTGTAGAACTTCGACCAGCCGTCGAAGGCGAGCAGCATCACCGGCCCGTTCACGACGACCCAGGCGATCACTGTGGCGCCCAGCGCCTTGCCGAAGTCCCGCCACTTGCCCGCGCGCCAGCACAGCACGAACAGCGCGCCGAGCAGGAAGACAGGATAGAGCTTGGCGGCCGTGGCGAGCCCCAGGAGGACGCCGAAGGCGACGGAACGGCCCCGCGACCACATCAGCATCGCGGCGGCCGTCAGGGCGACGGCCAGCAGGTCCCAGTTGATGGTCGCGGTCAGCGCGAAGGCCGGTGCCAGCGCGACCAGCAGTCCGTCCCAGGGGCGCCGGGCGTGCGTACGGGTCACACAGACGGCGATGACGGCCGCGCAGGCCATCAGCATCCCCGCGTTGACCATCCAGTACCACTGCTCCTGGTGCTGGATGCTGCCGCTGCCCGGTGTGAGCCAGGACGCCACCTCCATGAACACGCCGGTGAGCACCGGGTACTCGAGGTACTCCATATCGCCGGAGAGCTTGTCGAAGTACGGCACAAGACCGTCCGCGAAGCCACGCCCCTGGTAGAGGTGCGGGATGTCGGAGTAGCAGGCGTGCGTGTACTGCGAGCTGGCGCCGAAGAACCAGGCGCCGTTGTAGCAGGGCGCCTTCTGGACCAGGCCGAGGGCGAACATGCCGATCGCGACGAGCGCGATGATCCGCACGGGGGTCCACCACGACGTCCCCAGCAGGGCGAACCGTCCGACGGGGCCGCCGATCAGCTCACTGCCGCTGCGGGCCACCTCGTCGTCCTTGGTGGGCCGTACCGGGTCCGGCTCGTGCACGCTCGCTCGCGTCGTCTCTGCGCTGGGCATGGGGCACATCCTGCCGTACGCGCCTGGGAACACGCCGTGGGCCGCCGCACCTGGTCGGTGCGACGGCCCATGTTTCACGTGAAACACCCGCGCCGGGCGATAGGGCGCCGAATCGGACACCCTCCGCGTTCCCGGCCGCTCGGGCTAGCCGGTATTGCCGCCGAAGAGGCCTCCATTGCCGTTGCCGTTGCCGTTGTTGTCTCCGGTGTCCCCGGTCTCCGTCGGCGACGGCGACGTCGTCACGCCTCCGTCAGTACCGCCGGTGTCGGTCCCGCCGGTCTCCTCGCAGCCGAAGAACCCGCAGTCCGGCACGGTCTCCGAGGGCTTCGGATTGGGCTTGGTCCTGGTCGGCGTCGGGCTCGGCGTCGGACTGGCCTCCTCCGTCTCCGTGGGCGTGGGAGTGGGCGTCGGGGACGGGACGTCGTTGATGACCTCGCCGATGGGCTCCGGGGTGGGGAAGGCCTTCGCCGGCTCGCCCTTCAGCGCCTGTTCCATGTAGTCGTGCCAGATCTCGGCCGGGAACGAGGCGCCGTGGATCGATTCCTGGTCACCCGTGCCGTACATCTCCAGGAACTTGCGGTTCTTGACCGTCTCGTCGTCCGGGTACCGGAACATGCTGATCGCGGTCGACAGCTGCGGGGTGTACCCGACGAACCAGGCCGACTTGTTGCCGTCGGTCGTACCGGTCTTGCCGGCGACCTCGCGGCCCGTCAGCTGGGCGTTGGTACCCGTACCCTTCTCGACCACGGTCTTCAGGACGTCCGTGACGTTGTCGGCCACCTGGGCGGTGAAGGCCTGCTTCGTCTCGTCCTTGTGCTTGTAGACCGTGCCGTCCGCGCTCTTGACCTCGGTCACGGAGTACGGATCGCGCTGCTTGCCGCTGGCCGCGAAGGTGGCGTACGAGCCCGCCATGCGGATCGCACTGGGCTCGGAGATGCCGATGGAGAAGGACGGGAAGGTGGTACCCGTCAGGGTGTCCTCCTTGATGCCCGCGTCGACCGCGGCCTCCTTCACCTTGTCCAGGCCGACGTCCATGCCGAGCTGCACGAAGGCGGAGTTCGCCGAGAACTGCATCGCCGTGCGCAGGTCGATCTGGTAGTTCGGCGGGTCGCCGAGCGACTCGTCGCCGTCGTTGGCCTGGAGCCACTCCTTGCCCTTGTCGTCCTGCCAGACCGACCCGTCGTAGTTCTTGATCTTGAGGTCGTTCTGGCCGCTGTACAGGCTCTTCGGGGAGACCTTGGTCCGCTCGTCCTGTGCCTGCGTCTCACCACCCTCCGGGTCACGGACGCCCCACTTCATCGCCGCCGCGAGGACGAACGGCTTGAACGTCGAACCGACCTGGGCGCCGGTGACATCGGCGTTGTTGGTGAAGTGCTTGGTCGCGTCCGAACCGCCGTAGATCGCCCTGATGGCACCCGTCTCCGGGTCCACCGAAGCCCCGCCGAACTGGACGTGCGTGTCCGTCTTCGGGCGCTTCTTGGGATCGATGTTGGCCTTCTCGACCTTCTTCACCGCGGACTCGAGTTCCTTGACCTTCTTCTTGTCGAAGGTCGTGTAGATCGAGTAGCCGCCCTGCTGCAGATCTTCGGGGGTGATGTTCGTGTTGTTGACCACGTACGCCTTGGCGAGGTCGACGAGATAGCCGACCTGGCCGCTCAGCGCGGTGTTGGAGCGGGGGTTCTGGACCCTCGGAAGCTCGGTGTACTTGTCCCGCTCGGAGGCGCTGAGGTGGCCGTACTCGACCATCTTGTCCAGGGTGTCCTGCATCTGGATCGTGGCCCGCTTGGTGTTCGCCTCGGGCGTCGCGGCCTGGTCGATGGACGTCGCGCCCGCGGGGTCGTAGTACGTGGCGCCCTTGAGCATGGCCGAAAGGAAGGCGCACTGCCCGGCGTTGAGGTCGATCGAGTCCTTGTTGAAGTACGCCCGCGAGGCGGCCTGGATGCCGTAGGCGCCACGGCCGTAGTACGCGGAGTTCAGGTAGCCGGCCAGGATGTCGTCCTTGGACAACTTGGCGCCCACCTTGACCGACACCATGATCTCCTGGAACTTGCGGGAGATCGTCTGGGACTGGTCGTCCAGCATCGCGTTCTTGACGAACTGCTGGGTGATGGTGGAACCACCCTGTGTCTCGCCGCCCCGTGCCATGTTCAGCACGGCCCGGGCGATGCCCTTGGGGTCGATGCCGCTGTCGGTGTAGAAGGTCTTGTTCTCCTGGGAGATGACCGCGTTGCGCATGTCCTCGGGGATCTGGTCGAGCTCCACGATCTGGCGGTTGGTCTCACCACCCGTGGCGACCATCTGCGAGCCGTCGGACCAGTAGAAGACGTTGTTCTGGGCCTCGGCGGTCTTGGCCACCTCCGGAACGCCCACCATCGCGTAGCCGATGCCCGCGATGGCCACCAGGCTGCCGAAGAAGCCCAGGCACAGTCCGGACACGAGCTTCCAGGAGGGCATCCAGCGGCGCCAGCCGTACTTGCCCGCGCGCGGATAGTCGATGATCCGCTTCTTGCCGGGAGCCGTGGCCCGTCCCCTGCCCCTGCCGGGACCGGTCGGGCCGCCCGGAGCGCCGCGTCGGCCGCCCCCGCCGGGCTCGGCTGCTCTACGGCGTCCGCCCCCGCTTCGCTGGGCGGCACGGCGGGCTTCGGCGCGGCCGCCGAACGGACGCTCCTCACCACCCGACCCGTGGGGGACCGACCCATGGGAACTCGTCCCATAGGAGTCGGCGGGAGACCCGGTGGCGCCTCGCGGAGCCGCGCGGCGGCCGGAGGACGGGCCGGGCTGGCCGCGTCGGGCCGCGGCACGTCCGCCTTCCTGCGGCTGCGGCGGTTTGCGACGGTGCTCGCTCATCGAACGATTACTCCTAGGGCAGGCGCACCCGTGTGACGCGCCTGGAAACGGCGGCAGGTTTCCGGTCCCCCCGAAGTACGGATGTGGTCGCTTCCGCATTCACCCGTACTGCACCGAGGACGACGACGCCCCCAGACGTCACTTGGTTCCCGGTGGTGTGCATGGCGCACAGACTACGCACCGTCAAAACCTGCCTAGCCCCGAAGTTCACCCCAAATCAGGCACATCGCATCCCATGAATCAGTGATGTGATCCCGTTCACCATCCTCCCTCTTGTCGCATCCGGAAGGCCGTTCTATCGTCTTGATGTATCGAGTCGATACATCAGCGCGAGATAAGCACGAGGAGGCGAGAGGATGAGCCGGCGTTCCGGGATCCTTGAGTTCGCCGTACTCGGCCTGCTCCGCGAGTCCCCGATGCACGGCTATGAGCTGCGCAAACGACTCAACACGTCACTGGGCGTGTTCCGGGCGTTCAGCTACGGAACCCTCTACCCCTGCCTCAAGACGCTGGTCGCCAACGGCTGGTTGATCGAGGAGCCGGGGAACGCCCCCGAGGACGCCCTCGCAGCGTCCCTCGCCGGCCGCCGCGCCAAGATCGTCTACAGGTTGACGGCGGAAGGTAAGGAGCACTTCGAGGATCTGCTCTCCCAGACCGGCCCCGACGCGTACGAGGACGAGCACTTCGCCGCCCGGTTCGCCTTCTTCGGGCAGACCTCGCGCGATGTCCGCATGCGCGTGCTGGAGGGCCGACGCAGCCGCCTGGAGGAGCGTCTGGAGAAGATGCGCGCCTCCCTGGCGCGCACCCGGGAGCGCCTCGACGACTACACGCTTGAGCTCCAGCGCCACGGCATGGAGTCCGTGGAGCGCGAAGTGCGCTGGCTGAACGAGCTCATCGAGAGCGAGCGGGCCGGGAGGGACCTCAAGGGGTCCGCCACCGGGGGGCCCGCTCAGCAGGACACCACACATGGATCGACGGGCGGCCTGCCCCGACCCGGGGACGACCCCGGGACGGATACGCCCGACGACACCGCCACGTGAGCGCTCACTCAGAGCCTCACTCGTACACACAGGGAGCAACCGGAATGGGTTCGGTTCGCGTAGCCATCGTCGGCGTGGGCAACTGCGCCGCGTCGCTGGTGCAGGGCGTCGAGTACTACAAGGACGCCGACCCGGCGTCCAAGGTCCCGGGCCTCATGCACGTCCAGTTCGGCGACTACCACGTCGGTGACGTGGAGTTCGTCGCGGCCTTCGACGTCGACGCGAAGAAGGTCGGCCTCGACCTCGCTGACGCCATCGGCGCCTCCGAGAACAACACCATCAAGATCTGCGACGTGCCGCACTCCGGTGTGACCGTCCAGCGCGGCCACACCCTCGACGGTCTCGGCAAGTACTACCGCCAGACCATCGAGGAGTCCGCCGAGGAGCCGGTCGACGTCGTCCAGATCCTCAAGGACAAGCAGGTCGACGTCCTCGTCTGCTACCTGCCCGTCGGCTCCGAGGACGCGGCGAAGTTCTACGCCCAGTGCGCCATCGACGCCAAGGTCGCCTTCGTCAACGCCCTCC
Organism: Streptomyces sp. NPDC043726; assembly: GCF_056436565.1. Taxonomy (NCBI): domain Bacteria; kingdom Bacillati; phylum Actinomycetota; class Actinomycetes; order Kitasatosporales; family Streptomycetaceae; genus Streptomyces; species Streptomyces sp. NPDC043726. The sequence continues at coordinate 524,784 of NZ_JBWKCI010000003.1, read as the reverse complement.
CGGTCTTCATCGCCGGCACCAAGGAGTGGGCGGACAAGTTCACCGAGGCGGGCGTCCCGATCGTCGGTGACGACATCAAGTCGCAGGTCGGCGCCACCATCACGCACCGCGTCATGGCGAAGCTGTTCGAGGACCGTGGCGTGCGCCTGGAGCGCACCATGCAGCTGAACGTCGGCGGCAACATGGACTTCAAGAACATGCTCGAGCGGGACCGCCTCGAGTCCAAGAAGATCTCCAAGACGCAGGCAGTCACCTCGCAGATCCCCGACCGGGACCTCGGCGAGAAGAACGTCCACATCGGCCCGTCCGACTACGTCGCGTGGCTCGACGACCGCAAGTGGGCCTACGTCCGCCTCGAGGGCCGCGCGTTCGGTGACGTCCCCCTGAACCTGGAGTACAAGCTCGAGGTCTGGGACTCCCCGAACTCCGCGGGTGTCATCATCGACGCCCTCCGCGCTGCGAAGATCGCCAAGGACCGTGGCATCGGTGGCCCGATCCTGTCGGCGTCCTCGTACTTCATGAAGTCCCCGCCGGTGCAGTACTTCGACGACGAGGCCTTCGAGAACGTCGAGAAGTTCATCAAGGGCGAGGTCGAGCGCTAAGCAGGCCGCTCCTCGAATCTGCTCCTGCCAGGGCCGAGAAGGGTCCCCGGGTCATACGGCCCGGGGACCTTCCCGTATGTGAGGCTGAGCCCCATGTCCGTCGCCCGCGACCTGCGCGTCCTGCTGCGTTTTCGGAACTTCAGGCGCCTGCTCGCCCTCCGGCTGCTCTCCCAGGGCGCCGACGGCGTCTATCAGGTCGCGCTCGCCACCTACGTCGTCTTCTCCCCCGAGAAGCAGACCTCGCCCGCCGCGATCGCCTCCGCGATGGCGGTCCTGCTCCTGCCGTACTCCCTCGTCGGCCCCTTCGCCGGTGTCCTCCTCGACCGCTGGGAACGCCGCCAGGTCTTCCTCTACGGCAGCCTCCTGCGCGCCCTGCTGGCCTGCGCCACAGCCGTCCTGATGGTCAGCCAGGTCCCGGACTGGCTGTTCTACGCCTCCGCCCTGTGCGTCACCGCCGTCAACCGCTTCGTCCTGTCCGGCCTGTCCGCGGCCCTCCCGCGCGTGGTCGACGAGGAGCGACTGGTGATGGCCAACTCCCTCTCCCCGACAGCCGGAACACTCGCGGCGACACTGGGCGGCGGTCTCGCCTTCGTCGTACGACTGTTGGTGTCGGACTCCGACGCCGCCGTCGTGCTGCTCGGCGCGGCCCTGTATCTCTGCGCGGCGCTGGCCTCGCTGCGGATGTCACGGGATCTGCTGGGCCCCGACCGGGAGTTGGTGCGGCCCGGGCTGCGCACGGCCCTGGCCGAGACCGCGCGCGATCTGGGGTCGGCGGTACGTCATCTGGCGGCGCCGGCCCGCAGGGAGGCGACCTGGGCGCTGGCCGCGATGACCCTGATGCGCTTCTGCTACGGCGCCCTGCTGGTGATGCTGCTGATGCTCTGCCGGTACTCCTTCTCCACCACCACGGACGAGGGACTCGCCCTGCTGGGGCTGGCGTTGGGCATCTCCGGCGCCGGATTCTTCGTGGCGGCCGTGCTGACGCCGTGGGCGGCACGACGGCTCGGTCCCGGGCGCTGGATCGTGGTGTGCGCCGGCGTCGCCGCCGTGCTGGAACCGGCGTTGGGGCTGCCGTTCGCCACGGCCCCCATGCTGGCGGCCGCGTTCGTGCTGGGACTGAGCACGCAGGGCGCGAAGATCGCCACGGACACCATCGTCCAGTCCTCAGTCGAGGACGGCTTCCGCGGCCGGGTTTTCTCCTTCTACGACGTCCTGTTCAACGTCGCCTTCGTCAGCGCCGCCGGAGTGGCCGCCCTGATACTGCCGCCGGACGGCCGCTCGGTGCCGTTGGTGGTAACGGTCGCCGTTATCTACGGAGCGGTTGCTGTGGCTATGGCCCGCTTTGAGCGCCGGTAAGTGTCACATCAATGCCACAGAGCCCCTCCTGACTACTGGTGTGTCAGTGGGGCCCGATAACTTACGTGAGTCTTATGCGCGCTCCGTTCGCGTCACTCATTCATGTTCCTAGGGGGACCCCCAAGTGACCACTCCGCCGCCCCAGGGCCAGAACCCGTTTGCTCAGGGCCAGAACCCTTACGCCCAGCAGCCCCAGGGCCAGGCCCCGTACCCGCAGCAGCCGGGCTTCCCGCAGCAGGGCGCGGCCCCGTACGCCCCGGTCCCGCCGGAGCAGCCCCGCCGCAAGCTCAGCTTCAAGACGATCAAGAACATCGTCATCGGCGTGGCCGTCGTCTCCGTCATCATCGGCGGCTTCATAGCGAGCCGGGACGACGCCAACACCGCCGCTGTGGGCGACTGCATGCACCGCGGCAGCACCGACGACAACAACCCGGACCTCGAGGTCGTGGAGTGCAGCTCCTCCGAGGCCGAGTACGAGGTGCTCGCCAAGATCGAGGGCTCGTTCAGCGGCCTGACGGCGGAGACGCAGTGCGAGTCCAAGGCGAAGGACTTCCAGTACGTCTACACCGAGTCCGGTGACGGCAGCGACTTCCTGCTCTGCCTGAAGGACTACAAGTAGTAGGCAGACAGCGAGAGGGGGCGGTGTTTCACGTGAAACACCGCCCCCTCTCACATGCCCGGGGTCATGTTTCACGTGAAACATGACCCCGTTTCATGTCCTCAGGCCTGCTGCTCGGCCCACCAATCCTTCAGGGCCGACACCGCCGCGTCGTGTTCCATCGGGCCGTTCTCCAGGCGCAGTTCCAGCATGTGCTGGTAGGCCCGGCCGACGAGCGGGCCCGGGGCCACGCCCAGGATCTGCATGATGTCGTTGCCGTCGAGGTCCGGGCGGATCGCGTCGAGCTCCTCCTGCTCCTGGAGCTGGGCGATGCGCTCCTCCAGGCCGTCGTACGCCCGGGAGAGGGCGGCGGCCTTGCGCTTGTTGCGGGTCGTGCAGTCCGAGCGGGTCAGCTTGTGCAGCCGGTCGAGCAGCGGGCCCGCGTCCCGCACATAGCGGCGGACCGCGGAGTCCGTCCACTCCCCGGTGCCGTAGCCGTGGAAGCGCAGGTGGAGTTCGACCAACCGCGAGACGTCCTTCACCAGCTCGTTGGAGTACTTCAGGGCCGTCATCCGCTTCTTGGTCATCTTCGCGCCGACCACCTCATGGTGGTGGAACGAGACCCGGCCGTCCTGCTCGAAGCGGCGCGTGCGCGGCTTGCCGATGTCGTGCAGCAGCGCGGCCAGCCGGAGGGTCAGGTCGGGACCGTTCTCCTCCAGCGCCATCGCCTGCTCCAGGACGATCAGCGTGTGCTCGTAGACGTCCTTGTGCCGGTGGTGCTCGTCGCTCTCCAGCCGCAGGGCCGGCAGCTCGGGCAGCACCCGCTCACCGAGCCCGGTGTCCACGAGCAGCGTCAGGCCCTTGCGGGGGTGCGCCGAGAGGATCAGCTTGTTCAGCTCGTCGCGCACCCGCTCCGCCGAGACGATCTCGATGCGCTCCGACATCTCCTTCATCGCCGTGACGACCTCGGGAGCCACCTCGAAGTCGAGCTGTGCCGCGAACCGCGCCGCCCGCATCATCCGCAGCGGATCGTCGGAGAAGGACTCCTCGGGCGTGCCCGGGGTGCGCAGCACCCGCTCCGCGAGGTCACCCAGCCCGCCGTGCGGATCAATGAACTCCTTCTCCGGCAGCGCGACGGCCATCGCGTTCACCGTGAAGTCGCGGCGGACCAGATCCTGCTCGATGGAGTCGCCGTACGAGACCTCCGGCTTGCGGGAGGTCCTGTCGTACGCCTCGGACCGATAGGTCGTGACCTCGATCTGGTAGCCGTCCTTCTGTGCCCCGACGGTGCCGAACGCGATCCCGACCTCCCAGACGGCGTCCGCCCACGGCCGCACGATCTTGAGGACGTCCTCGGGCCGGGCGTCGGTCGTGAAGTCCAGGTCGTTGCCGAGCCGGCCGAGCAGCGCGTCCCGGACCGACCCGCCGACCAGGGCGAGGGAGAACCCGGCCTCCTTGAAGCGGCGGGCGAGGTCGTCGGCGACAGGCGCGACCCGCAGCAGTTCACTCACCGCGCGGTGCTGCACCTGGCTCAGGACGCTGAGGTTGTCTTCGTTGGCGTTCGGCACAACAAAAGAGGGTACGTGGCCGGAACGGCCCCCAGCGCCTCCATTGAACGTGCACAAACCCGGTCCCCTTTATACGGGCACATACGGGACAGGCCACCGTCGCGGGCCGATCTTGTGGCGCAGTCCGCGGCACTTCCCCTCAGCGCGCATCGTTACCATGCGTGGACGCACATTCCGACGACCACTGACGACGACGAGGGACGGGCGAGCGCGTGGCCGAGGCGGCAGACTTCCAGGGGACGAGTGCCTCACCTGCCCGCCGGTGGCTGCGGCGCACCGGGGCGATGCTCGCCGGTGCCCCCCTGCTGGCGGGGCTCCTCCAGCTGCCCGCGGCGTCCCCCGCCCAGGCCGCCGAGACCGACGAGACGGTCGCCGTCGCTGTGGACTCGCTCACCCCGAGCATCCCCGGGGACGGCGACACGCTGACCGTCTCCGGCACGGTGACCAACAAGGGCAAGCAGGCCGTCAGCGACGCCCAGGTGGATCTGCGGGTGGGACAGGAGCTGACCACGCGCTCCGGCATCGACACCGCCGCCAAGGCCACCGGCTCCCAGCCGGGCACCGACGGGCTGCCGGTGGGCGACAAGTACGTCGCGAAATTCCCCAAGCTCACTCCGGGCGTCTCGGAGCCCTTCAGCATCTCCGTGCCGGTCGACGAACTGGATCTCGGCGGCAACGGCATCTACCAGCTCGCCGTCTCCCTGTCCGGCGAGACCCCCGCGCAGCCCTGGTCCCAGGTGCTCGGCGTCCAGCGGACCTTCCTGCCGTACCAGCCGGACGAGGCCGACACCCAGACGAAGACGACCGTGCTGTGGCCGCTGATCTCCACCGTCCACATGACGGCGCAGACGGGGTCGAACGAGTCGCAGACGCCGGTCTTCCGGGACAACGCCCTCGCCAAGGAGATCGCCCCGGGCGGCCGCCTGGGGCAGCTGGTCTCCCTCGGCAAGGACCTCGACGTCACCTGGGTGGTCGACCCGGACCTGCTGGCCTCCGTGGACGCCATGACCCGCAGCTACCGCGTCCAGGGCGAGGACGGAACCACCACCGCCGGCACCCGCGCCGACCAGGAGCTCGCCAAGCGGTGGCTCGCCGACGTGCAGGACGCGGTGGCGGACGACGAGGTCGTCGCCCTGCCCTTCGCCGACCCCGACCTGGCCTCCCTCGCCCACAACGGCGCGAACGTCACCGGATCGCTCGGCCACCTGAAGGAGGCGACCGACGTCGCCGCCGACACCGTCGACTCGATCCTGCACGTGGAGCCGACGACCGACTTCGCCTGGCCCGTGGACGGCGCTGTGGACCCCTCGATCGTCAAGGTCGCCACGTCCGCCGGAGCGGACAAGGTGATCGCGCGCAGCGACAGCCTCCAGGAGACGGCCGGTCTGACATACACGCCCTCGGCGGCCCGCCCCATCGGCGGCGGTACGACGGCGGTGGTCGCGGACGCCCGGCTGTCCACGGCCTTCCAGGGCGACATGGCGAGGGCCTCCACCTCGACCCTCGCCGTGCAGCGCTTCCTGGCCCAGAGCCTGGCGCTGAACCTCCAGACGGACGACCAGCGCAGCATCGTGGTCGCCCCGCAGCGCATGCCCACGGCCGGCCAGGCCCGGGCGCTGGCGGAGGCGGTCACGGCCCTTCAAGGCGGTGGCTGGACCGAGTCTCAGGACCTCACGACGGCCGCCGCGGCCAAGCCGGACCCGGGTGCCACCACGAAGATCCCGTCGCGGTCCGCGTACCCCTCCGGTCTGCGCAAGCAGGAGCTGCAGCGGTCCGCCTTCGAGCAGATCGCGGCCACCGAGGAGAAGCTCGACAGGTTCAAGGTCGTCCTCAGCGACGAGTCCCGGGTGGTGACCCCCTTCGGGCGCGCCATGAACCGCGAGATGTCCACGTCGTGGCGGGGCCGGGCCACCGAGGCGGCCGAGTACCGCGACGGCATGGAGCGGTACCTGGAGTCCCTGGCCGAACAGGTCAGCCTCATCGAGAAGTCCGAGACCAAGCTCTCCGGGCGCAGCGCCACGATCCCCGTGACCGTGCAGAACAACCTCGTGCAGGGCGTCGACGACCTGGTACTGCGGCTCACCTCGACCAGCCCGAGGCGCCTGAAGATCGGCGGCGCCGCCTACGACGAGCAGCCGGTCGCGGTCTCCGGCGGGCACAGCCAGACGGTGAAGTTCACCACCTCCGCCGAGGCCAACGGCCAGGCCGAGGTGATCGCCCAGCTCTACACGGAGGACGGGCAGAAGTACGGCGACCCGGTCAAGTTCAACGTGAAGGTGACCGAGTTCACCGCCACGGTCATGCTGGTCATCGGCGGCGGCTTCCTCCTTCTCGTCCTCGCCGGCTTCCGGATGTACACGCAGCGCAAGCGCGCGGCCCGCGACGCCCGGAAGCACGGTCCCGACGCCTCCGGCGAGGCCGAGGACACCCCGGAGAACCCCGAGGGCCCCGACGCCCGTCCTACGGAGGAGTCCGGATCCGGTGCCGGGGCAGGCGACCCGGAGCAGCCGAGTGACCCGACAGCTGACACCCCAGCGGAAAGCGCGGACCCGTCCGGCACGGGTGAGAGAGTGGACCGTTGAGGATGTCGTGGCCGGTGGGCCCGGGACGATGAGGTGGGGTAACCATGAACGCGCCGTACGACGGTGACCGCGGCCAGGCCGCGGGCGGCTCGGGCCACCCCGAGGGCCCGCCGCCCGAGCACGGCCAGGTACCGCCGCAGCCCCCCGCGGACATGTACCTCCAGGACGCCTACGACCAGGACCCCTACCGCGCGCAGGACCTCTCGGCCCAGGACCCGGTCGCCGAGGCCCTCTACGACCGCGCCGCGCACCCCCCGCCGCCCCCCGGTACCTACCCGCAGCAGCCGCTCTACGCCCAGCCCCAGCAGTCGCCGTACGCCCCCGACCCGCACGTGTGGGCCCAGACCCCCGCGCCCGAGCCCGACGGCGCGACCCAGTACCTGCCGTACGGCGACGACCCGCGCACCACGCAGTACGTGGGCGTCGACGACCTGGTCACGCACTCCGCCGAGGAGCGGCACGAGCCGGACGCCTTCGCGCACCTGTTCAGGGACCAGCAGCAGGGCGGCGCACGCCAGCCCTACGAGCCCCCGTCGGTGCCGGGCCCCGCGGCGGCGCCCGGGCAGTACCAGCAGCCACAGCCGGCCGCCGTGCCCGCGACCGACGCGACCATGAACCTCGGCACCGCCCCCGTACCACCGCCGGCTGAACCGGCACCCGCGACCGCGGCCTCCCCGGCTCCGGCGAAGAAGGCCGGCAGGGCGGGCGGACTGCTGAAGTCGAGCGCGGTGATGGCGGCGGGCACGATGGTGTCCCGGCTCACCGGGTTCATCCGCTCCGCGCTCATCGTCTCGGCGCTCGGCGTCGGACTGCTCGGCGACACCTTCCAGGTCGCCTACCAGCTGCCGACGATGATCTACATCCTGACCGTCGGCGGCGGTCTCAACTCCGTCTTCGTGCCCCAGCTCGTGCGCGCGATGAAGGAGGACGAGGACGGCGGCGAGGCCTACGCCAACCGGCTGCTGACCCTCGTCATGGTGGCGCTCGGCGCGCTCACCGTGCTCTCGGTCTTCGCCGCGCCGCTGCTGATCCGGATGCTGTCCGACTCGGTCGCCAGCGACCCGGCGGCCAACGAGGTCGGCATCACCTTCGTCCAGTACTTCCTGCCCTCGATCTTCTTCATGGGCATCCACGTGGTGATGGGGCAGATCCTCAACGCCCGCGGGAAGTTCGGCGCGATGATGTGGACCCCGGTCCTCAACAACATCGTCATCATCGTGACCCTGGGCATGTTCATGTGGGTCTACGGCACCGCCGCCGACTCGGGCATGACGGTCACGAACATCCCGCCGGAGGGCCAGCGGCTGCTCGGCATCGGCGTCCTCCTCGGCCTGGTCGTCCAGGCCCTGGCGATGATCCCCTACCTGCGCGAGACCGGGTTCCGGCTGCGCCTGCGGTTCGACTGGAAGGGCCACGGCCTCGGCAAGGCCGTCACGCTCGCCAAGTGGACCGTGCTGTTCGTCCTCGCCAACCAGGCCGGGGCCATCGTCGTCTCCCAGCTCTCCACGGCGGCCGGCACCGAATCGCCCGTCGACGGCACCGGCTTCGCCGCCTACGCCAACGCCCAGCTCATCTGGGGGCTCCCGCAGGCGATCATCACGGTCTCGCTGATGGCCGCCCTGCTGCCGCGCCTGTCCCGCTCGGCGGCCGAGGAGGACGCCGGGGCCGTCCGCGACGACATCTCGCAGGGCCTGCGCACGACGGCCGTGGCGATCGTGCCGATCGCCTTCGGCTTCGTCGCCCTCGGCATCCCGATGTGCACGCTGATCTTCGGCTCCTCGGGCACCAGTGAGGCCACCAACATGGGGTACATGCTGATGGCCTTCGGCCTCGGCCTGGTCCCGTACTCAGTGCAGTACGTCGTCCTGCGCGCGTTCTACGCCTACGAGGACACGCGCACGCCCTTCTACAACACGGTCATCGTGGCGGCGGTCAACGCCGCCGCCTCCGCCGCCTGTTTCGTCGTCCTCCCCGCACGCTGGGCCGTGGTCGGCATGGCCGCCTCGTACGGCCTCGCGTACGCCATCGGCGTGGGCGTCGCCTGGAGCCGTCTACGCAAGCGGCTCGGCGGCGACCTCGACGGCGCCCGCGTGCTGCGGACGTACGCCAGACTCTGCATCGCCTCGGTGCCCGCGGCCCTGCTCAGCGGCGCGGCCTGCTACGGCATCGGCAACGCCCTCGGCCAGGGCGTGGTCGGCTCGTTGGCCGCCCTGGTGGTCGGTGGAGCGGTCCTGCTCGGGATCTTCTTCGTGTTCGCCCGCAAGATGCGAATCGAGGAGCTGAACTCGCTGGTCGGGATGGTCCGGGGGCGTCTGGGGCGCTGAAGCGGGGGTACGCGCACAACCATCGTCCGCCACCGCGTGTCGTGCATAGCGGCGGACTGTGGGCACAATTGGTCTCGGCGTCTCAGAGCGCGCAACGGATGGGGAGGCAGGAGCGACGGTGGCGGAACGGAGCACGGCTGCCGTCGACGTGGCAGACAACAGCGGCGACAAGTCGCTGACCGCACAGGCGGACCAGTCCACGTCCGACGGGGTGGTCAAGAATCGGGAGCGGGACACGGACACCGACGAGGCACAGGGGAGTGGCGGGACCGACGGTTCCGGGAAAGCCTCACCACCCGAACTGCACAGCGGTCACAAGCTCGCCAGACGCTACCGCCTCGAGGAGTGCGTCACCCGTCTGGACGGCTTCAGCAGTTGGCGCGCGGTGGACGAGAAGCTGCGGCGTGCCGTGGGCGTCCACATCCTGCCCGCGGACCACACAAGGGCCCGCTCCGTGCTGGCCGCGGCCCGTTCCTCCGCGCTGCTCGGCGACCCCCGCTTCGTCCAGGTGCTGGACGCCGTCGAGGAGAACGACCTCGTCTACGTCGTCCACGAGTGGCTGCCCGACGCCACCGAGCTGACCACCCTGCTCTCCTCGGGCCCCCTGGAGCCGTACGACGGCTACCAGATGGTCTCCCAGGTCGCCGCCGCCATGGCCGCCGCACACCGGGAGGGTCTCGCTCATCTGCGGCTGAACCCCAACGCGGTGCTGCGGACGTCTTCCGGGCAGTGGCGGATCCGCGGACTCGCCGTCAACGCCGCGCTGCGCGGCATCAGTTCGGACACCCCGCAACGCACCGACACCGAGGCCATCGGCGCCCTGCTGTACGCGGCGCTCACCCAGCGCTGGCCGTACGAGAGCGACGCCTACGGCCTCTCCGGGCTGCCCAAGGACGTGGGCCTGATCGCCCCCGACCAGGTGCGGGCCGGAGTCCACCGGGGCCTGTCCGAGCTGTCCATGCGCGCGCTCGCCAACGACGGCGCGACCGCCTCCCGCCACGAGTCCGCGTGCACCACGCCGGAGGAGCTGGTGAAGGCGATCAGCGAGATGCCCCGCATCCGCCCGCCGGAGCCGACGTTCACCGCGCCCCCGGAGTACCAGCGCACGACGTACCAGCAGGGCACGTACGGCCGCCAGGCCCCGCACCCCGGCGCCACCCAGCCCGTCCCGACCCCGCCGCCCCCGCTCCAGAGCCGTACGGGCAGGGCGTTGAAGTGGGCCGTGTCGGCGCTCCTCATCGCCGCCCTGGGCCTGGGCAGCTGGCAGCTCGCGGACGCCCTCATGGACCAGGGCAAGTCCAACGACACCAACCAGACGCAGACGACCGACGGCGACGACAAGAGCCCGAAGAAGCCGACCGTCGGCAAGCCGATCGCGATCCAGGACGCCCACGACTTCGACCCGAACGGCACCGACGGCTCCGAGTACCCGGAGGACGTGTACAAGGTCTACGACGACGACCCGAACTCGTACTGGCAGACCAGCTATTACGAGGGTGCCAAGTTCGGCAACCTGAAGCCCGGCGTCGGTGTCATCCTCGACCTCGGCAAGGTCCAGCAGGTCGGCAAGGTGACCGTCAGCTTCATGGGGAGCACCTCCGTCGAGCTGCTCGCCGCCTCCGGCGACGCCGGCACCATGCCGACGTCCCTGGACGGCTACACCAAGGCCGCCGACGGCTCCGGCACGACGGTGACGCTCAAGCCGGACGAGGCGCTCAAGTCCCGGTATCTGCTGGTGTGGCTGACCGAGCTGCCGATACAGGCCGACGACGGCAAGTGGCGCGGACGGGTGCTCGACGTCAAGGTCACCAGCTGAGGCTGCGAGGGAGGGGGTCCGATGGCAGACGGCATCGCATACGGCGACACGAGCGATCAGGACCTCCTGGCCCGCCATGTGGAGGGGGACCCCGACGCCTTCGCCGAGTTGGTGCGCCGTCATCGTGACCGCCTCTGGGCCGTAGCCCTGCGCACCCTGGGCGACCGCGAGGAGGCCGCCGACGCCGTTCAGGACGCGCTGGTCTCCGCCTACCGGGCCGCCCACACCTTCCGCGGTCAGTCGGCCGTCACGACCTGGCTGCACCGGATCACGGTGAACGCCTGCCTGGACCGGGCGCGCAAGGCGGCCTCCCGCAAGACCTCTCCCGTCGACGACACCGAGCGGCTGGAGCAGCTCCTGGAGCCGCACGAGTCGGCCGCCGCCCCCGCGGAGCGCAAGGACCTCCACCGGCAGCTGCTGGAGGCCCTCGGCACCCTTCCGCCCGATCAGCGGGCGGCCCTCGTGCTGGTCGACATGCAGGGGTACCCCGTCGCCGAGGCCGCCCGGATCCTCGACGTGCCCACCGGGACGGTCAAGAGCCGCTGCGCCCGGGGCAGAGCCAGACTGCTGCCGCTCCTCACCCATCTGCGGCCGGAAAACGCCGGTGACGGAAGAGGGGCGGGTCAGGGGCGGAACCGCGAGGAGGGGACATCCGTCCCACCGGCAGCGGGACCGCATGCCGGGCGTCCGGGCGAGGCCGGGCCGAATGATTCAGCTGCTGTGAAGGGCGGAGGTGGGCGAGCGTGACGTCGACGACAGACACGGCCGGGCACCCGGAAGTCACCGAACTCTCCGACCTCAGCGAGGGCCTGCTGACCACGAGCCGGAGCACCGACGTACGACGGCACCTGGACGAGTGCGAGCTGTGCGCGGACGTCTACGCGTCGCTGGAGGAGATCCGCGGGCTGCTCGGGACACTGCCGGGGCCGCCGCGCATGCCGGCCGACGTCGCGGGACGGATCGACGCCGCCCTGGCCGCCGAGGCGCTGCTGAACGCCACGGCTCCCGAGGAGACCGCGCCCTCCGCCCCACAGAACCTCGACGACGGCACGCGTGTTTCACGTGAAACATCGGTCACCGCCGACCGTCCCGCGGGCCGCGCCCGTACCTCCTCCACCGGTCCCGGCCGCAAGGAGCACCGCCGAGGCGGACGCCGTCGCGTCGCCGTCCTCGGCACCGTCTTCACGGTGGCCGCCCTCGGACTCGGCTCCGCGCTGCTCGCGTCACTGAACGACGGCTCGCCCGGCGAGGCGGGCGGGGACCAGTCCACCGCCGCGGACACCTTCGCCGCGACCACGCTGGAGAAACAGGTCACCGACCTCCTCGCCGAGTCGTCGACGGGCACCCGACGCTCCCCCAACCACAGCATGGGTACGCAGTCCCATCCCCCCTCCAAGGAACCGCACGTCTTCAAGCAGCCGACGGTCCCCGGCTGCGTCCAGGAAGGCATCGGGCGGGACGACCCCGCCCTCGCCACGGAGGAAGGCACCTATCAGGGCACCGAGGCCCTGCTCGTGGTGCTGTCCGACTCCGAGGACGCCGGCAAGGTCACCGCCTACATCGTGGACGCGACCTGCGTGAGCGATCCTTCCGTGGGCAAGGGCGAGGTCCTGCTGACCCACACCTACAGCCGCTGACCCACGTCTGTCAGGCGTCGCCCCTTCGTGTGCCCGGACACAGCGGGAATGCGCGCCCCTTAGGATCCGTTGGGTGGGGTGAGAGCTCTGAAAGGGGCTCCCGCCGGACCTATGACGCAGTCCAGAGACGAGGAATCAAGCCGTGAGCGACGTCCGTAACGTGATCATCATCGGCTCCGGGCCCGCCGGCTACACGGCGGCGCTCTACACCGCGCGCGCGTCGCTGAAGCCGCTGGTGTTCGAAGGTGCCGTCACCGCCGGTGGCGCGCTGATGAACACCACCGAGGTCGAGAACTTCCCCGGCTTCCAGGACGGCATCATGGGCCCCGAGCTCATGGACAACATGCGCGGCCAGGCCGAGCGCTTCGGCGCCGAGCTGATTCCGGACGACATCGTCTCCGTGGACCTCTCCGGCGAGATCAAGACCGTCACCGACACCGCGGGCACCGTTCACCGCGCCAAGGCCGTCATCGTCACCACCGGCTCCCAGCACCGCAAGCTCGGCCTGCCGAACGAGGACGCCCTGTCCGGCCGCGGCGTCTCCTGGTGCGCCACCTGTGACGGGTTCTTCTTCAAGGACCAGGACATCGCCGTGATCGGCGGCGGCGACACCGCGATGGAGGAGGCAACCTTCCTCTCGCGCTTCGCCAAGTCCGTGACGATCGTCCACCGCCGCGACACCCTGCGCGCCTCCAAGGCCATGCAGGACCGCGCTTTCGCCGACCCGAAGATCAAGTTCGTGTGGGACAGCGAGGTCGCCGAGGTCCAGGGCGACCAGAAGCTCTCGGGTCTGAAGCTGCGCAACGTCAAGACGGGCGAGCTCTCCGACCTCGCGGTGACCGGCCTGTTCATCGCGATCGGCCACGACCCGCGCACCGAGCTCTTCAAGGGCCAGCTGGAGCTGGACGAGGAGGGCTACCTCAAGGTGGACGCCCCCTCTACTCGCACCAACCTGACCGGCGTCTTCGGCGCCGGCGACGTGGTCGACCACACCTACCGCCAGGCGATCACGGCGGCCGGTACCGGCTGCTCCGCCGCCCTCGACGCGGAGCGTTTCCTCGCCGCCCTGGCGGACGAGGAGAAGGCCGAGCCCGAGAAGACCGCCGCCGTCTGACCCTCACCCACCCGCCCCACGCACCAACCAGTTAAGGAGCCCGCCGTGGCCGGCACCCTGAAGAATGTGACCGACGACTCCTTCGAGCAGGACGTCATCAAGAGCGACAAGCCCGTCCTGGTGGACTTCTGGGCCGCCTGGTGCGGTCCGTGCCGCCAGATCGCGCCGTCTCTCGAGGCCATTGCCGCCGAGTACGGCGACAAGATCGAGATCGTCAAGCTGAACATCGACGAGAACCCGGGTACGGCCGCCAAGTACGGCGTCATGTCCATCCCGACGCTGAACGTCTACCAGAACGGCGAGGTCGCCAAGACCATCGTCGGCGCGAAGCCGAAGGCCGCGATCCTCCGCGACCTCGAGGACTTCATCGCCGAGTAGGCGTTGTTTCACGTGAAACACGAATGGGCCAACCCCCCGAGGGTTGGCCCATTCGCTTGTCCGGGAGGACCAGCCGTACGTCACAGCGGTCGCAGCGCGGGTTCCTTCTGCACGGCCCCCAGCAAGCGGTCCAGTGCCATCTCCACGTCTTCCTTCCAGGACAGCGTCGTCCGCAGCTCCAGCCTCAGCCGCGGATAAGTCGGGTGCGGCCGTACCGTCTTGAAGCCCACCGCCAACAGGTGGTCGGCCGGGAGCACACACGCGGGCTCCTTCCAGCGCGCGTCCCCGAAGGCCTCGATCGCCTTGAAGCCCCGGCGCAGCAGATCCTTCGCGACGGTCTGGACCATCACCCGCCCCAGCCCTTGTCCCTGGTACCCCGGCAGGATGAACGCCGTCATCAACTGCACGGCGTCGGGCGAGACCGGGCTCGTGGGAAACGCGGTGGAGCGGGGGACGTAGGCCGGAGGCGCGTACAGCACGAACCCGACCGGGGCGTCGTCGACATAGACGACCCGTCCGCAGGAACCCCAGTCCAGCAGGACGGCGGAGATCCAGGATTCCTTCTCGAGCGCCGAGGTGCCGGCGGCTACCGCGGCTTTGCCACTGACGGGATCCAGCTCCCAGAAGACACACGACCGGCAACGCTGGGGAAGGTCCTGAAGGTTGTCCAGCGTGAGCGGTACGAGCCGACGCCCCATGAAGGCTGATCCTCGCTTCCCTCGCCCGCTGCGTCACGGGCGGCTGTCAGGGCGTTCCTTTCCCTGAGCAGGCTGCCGACGAATCCGCCGACCGCGCCCAGGCCCAGGCCCGCGCTCACCAGTCCGGTCCGGCTCACCGTTCGCATGGCCCCTGCCTCCCCTGAGAGGTGCCGCCAAGTGGATGCGCCATACCCGATCGCATCGTATCCATGATGCGATTACCTCGATACCGCCAAAGTGCAAAGGGCGGGCCGTCTTCCGGTACTCACCGGACACGACCCGCCCTTCGTCTGCCGACCACGGCACATGGCCCCCGAGATCAGTCCTCGGTGTCCTCCGCGCCGTCCTCCATCAGGCTCTTCTGGAGAGCGAGCCGCTCGCCCGGGGCGAGCGTGTTGAGGATCCGCTCAAGATCGTCCGGCGAGGCGAACTCGACGGTGATCTTGCCCTTCTTCTGACCGAGCTCGACCTTCACCCGCGTCTCGAACCGATCCGAGAGCCGGGTCGCGAGGTCGGTCAGCGCCGGGGAGACCCGGCCACCGGCGCGCGGCCCCTTGGACCTCGGGGCCTTCTGGACCCGGGAGCCCATCAAGGTCACGATCTCCTCGATGGACCGGACGGACAGGCCCTCGGCCACGACTCGGTGAGCCAGCCGCTCCTGCTCCTCCGGGTCCTCCACGGAGAGCAGCGCCCGCGCGTGCCCGGCGGAGAGCACACCCGCCGCCACCCGGTTCTGGACCCTCGGCGAAAGCTTCAGCAGCCGCAGGGTGTTGGAGACCTGCGGGCGGGACCGGCCGATGCGGTCCGCCAGCTGGTCGTGCGTGCAGTTGAAGTCCTTCAGCAACTGGTCGTAGGCGGCGGCCTCTTCCAGTGGGTTCAGCTGGGCGCGGTGCAGGTTCTCCAGCAGGGCGTCCAGGAGGAGCTTCTCGTCGTCCGTGGCCCGCACGATCGCCGGGATGGCCGTCAGGCCCGCCTCACGGCACGCCCGCCAGCGCCGCTCACCCATGATGAGCTCGTACTGGCCCACACCCACCTGCCGTACGACGACCGGCTGGAGGAGACCGACCTCCTTGATGGAGGTGATGAGCTCCTGCAGCGCGTCCTCGTCGAAGACCTCACGCGGCTGGCGCGGGTTCGGCGTGATGTCGTCCAGGGGAATCTCGGCGAAGTGGGCACCCATGGGAGGCGCGGGTGTCTCCGCGAGGCCGTTGACGGCCGGCTCCTCGGTGTCACGGGAAACCGGCGGGAGGGCGGCCACCTTCGCGGCGGCGACTCCCCGGTCACCGGTCAGCACCGGGACGGCCGCCGGGGAGGCGGGGGCGGGACTTCCCACCTGGGACTGCTCCGCCGGTCCGGGGATCAGCGCGCCGAGACCACGGCCCAAACCAATTCTCCGTCGGTCGCTCACTGGATCCCCTCCACCATGCTCGGGTCGCTCTGGGCGCCGATGCGGGCGTGCGTCGCGTCGTAGCTGACGCCGGCACCCCTCAGCGCGATTTCTCGTGCCGCCTCAAGATAGGACAGCGCACCGCTGGATCCGGGATCGTAGGTCAGCACGGTCTGTCCATAGCTCGGCGCCTCGGAGATGCGGACCGAGCGGGGAATGCTCGTCCGCAGCACCTCTTCGCCGAAGTGACTGCGCACCTCGTCCGCGACCTGGGACGCCAGGCGGGTCCGGCCGTCGTACATGGTGAGCAGGATCGTCGATACATGCAGCGTGGGGTTGAGGTGCCCCCGCACCAGATCGACATTGCGCAGCAGTTGGCCGAGGCCCTCCAGCGCGTAGTACTCGCACTGGATCGGGATCAGGACCTCCTGCCCCGCCACCAGCGCGTTGACCGTCAGCAGTCCGAGCGAGGGCGGGCAGTCGATGAGGATGTAGTCCAGCGGCTGCTCGTAGGCCTGGATGGCCCGCTGCAGCCGGCTCTCGCGGGCCACCAGGGACACCAGCTCGATCTCCGCACCGGCGAGATCGATGGTGGCCGGGGCGCAGAAGAGGCCTTCCACATCGGGGACCGGCTGGACGACTTCCGCGAGCGGCTTGCTCTCGACCAACACGTCGTAGATCGATGGAACTTCGGCGTGATGGTCGATGCCCAGGGCGGTGGACGCGTTGCCCTGGGGGTCGAGGTCGATCACCAGAACACGGCCCCCGTGCAGAGCGAGAGACGCGGCGAGATTGACGGTCGTCGTCGTCTTGCCCACGCCACCCTTCTGGTTGGCGACCACGATGACCCGGGTCTGTTCGGGCCGTGGGAGACCCTCACCGGCACGGCCGAGAGCCTCCACCGCCAATTGGGCAGCACGACCGATGGGAGTGTCGTCCATCGGGGGCGGTGTTTCACGTGAAACATCCTCCCCCATCGACTCGGTTCGGGGACCGGGGACCGGATCGGTCATCGGTCCCGCGATGTTGGCGTCGGACCGCAAGGATTCACTCTCCTCGACTACAGGCTCGCAATGAACAGAGCCTCCCATGTCTTCGGGGTCGTGAACCAGTGAGCCCTGGTCTTCTGTGGAGAATTCCACCTCTGTGGACAACTCCGTTACCTCTCCGAGTGACCCGAGAGGCTTCCGGTCGCGCGGTTCGGCCGCGGCGCGGCCCCGGCTGATGATGCCGTGCAGCAGTGAGCGACGTTTCACGTGAAACACGATGCACAGCAGCACGGGCCGATCTGTCGCCGACACTCCGGCATGCGTAGGTTTGGCAGCTTGTGTGGAGTACGTCTCGTCCTCAGGACGGATCAGCGCCGTCGGCCTCAGGAATCACGAACGGGACAGGATCAGCGCCGCCGACGCGCCCGCCCCGTCCGGGCCGCCTTCGCCCGCTTCGCCGCGAAGCGCACACCGCCGGGGCTCTCCCCGACCTCGACCCGCACGACCGTCGACAGCGGATCCACCACGCCCTCACCCACATGCATGATGGACGTCCCCACCGCACCGAGCTTGCTCAGCGCCGTGGCGGCGCTCTTCAGCTCCTCCTCGGCGGTGTCGCCCTTGAGGGCGAGCATCTCGCCGTAGGGACGCAGCAGCGGGATGCCCCAGGTGGCCAGTCGGTCCAACGGAGCCACGGCCCGTGCCGTCACCACGTGCACCGGCTGGAGCTTGCCCATGACCTCCTCGGCCCGGCCCCGGACAACCGTCACGTGGTCCAGGCCCAGCAGCTCGACGACCTCGGTCAGGAAGGTCGTCCGCCGCAGCAGCGGTTCCAGCAGCGTGATCTTCAGGTCCTCCCGGACCAGGGCCAGCGGAATGCCGGGCAGCCCCGCCCCGGAGCCGACGTCGCACACCGTCACCCCCTCGGGCACGACCTCCGAGAGCACGGCGCAGTTCAGCAGATGCCGCTCCCACAGCCGCGGCACCTCACGCGGCCCGATCAGACCGCGCTGCACGCCCGCCTCCGCGAGCAGCTCCGCGTATCGGACCGCGTCCGCGAAGCGATCACCGAACACCGCACGCGCCTGCTCGGGCGCGGGGGGAAGCTCCGCTGCCTCCGTCACGGGGGACCGTCCTTCCGTACGGCGCCGGCGCACCGGGCGCCGACACCAGAACCACCAGAACTATCAGGCTGACAAAGTTCGGCCCCGCCTGCCGGGCAGACGGGGCCGGAGGAACGTACGGACCGATCAGGCGGGCAGCACGACGACGAAGCGCTGCGGCTCCTCGCCCTCGGACTCGCTGCGCAGACCCGCGGCCTTGACCGCGTCGTGCACGACCTTGCGCTCGAAGGGCGTCATCGGCTTCAGCTTCACCGGCTCGCCGGTGTTCTTCACGTCGGCCGCCGCCTTGGCGCCCAGCTCGGAGAGCTCGGCGCGCTTCTTGGCGCGGTAGCCGGCGATGTCCAGCATCAGCCGGCTGCGGTCGCCGGTCTCCCGGTGCACGGCCAGGCGCGTGAGCTCCTGGAGTGCCTCCAGCACCTCACCGTCGCGGCCGACCAGCTTCTGCAGGTCGCGGCCGCCCGTGTCGCTGATGATCGAGACAGCGGCGCGGTCGGCCTCGACGTCCATGTCGATGTCGCCGTCGAGATCGGCGATGTCGAGCAGACCCTCGAGGTAGTCCGCCGCGATCTCGCCCTCCTGCTCCAGGCGGGTCAGGGTGTCTGCACCCTCGGCAGCGGCGGAGGTGGTGCCTTCCGTCACGGGATGGACTCCTTCTTACTTCTTGGACGGGGACTTGGGCCGCTGCGGACCCTTGCGCTGTCCGGACTGGGCCTTGCTGCGGGTGCCGGACGCGGGCTTCTGGTCCTGCTTGGCGGTGGAGGGCTTGGCGTCCTCCGGGGCGTCGGACTTGGTCAGCGACGTCTTGGCCTCGGACTCGCCGCCCGCCGCCTTGGTCCCGCCGGACTGGCGCTGGGACTTGCTCTGCCGCTTGGGCTGCTGGCGCTTCGGCGCCGCCGTGGGCGTACCGTCCTCGGTCGCGACCGCGACGGGCGTCTCGCTCTTCACCACAGTGCCGTCGGCCTGCGCGGCGAGCCCCGCCTTGCTCAGGCCGTTGATGAACTTGCGCTCGTACTCGTTGCGGTCACGGCCCTTGGCGACGATCGCCTTGATGATGTTGCGCTCACCGCGCCGACGGACCTTGCCCTGGTGCGTGACGTGCTTGGTCAGGCGCTCCAGGTACGCGGCCTGGGCCTTGGAGCCCGGGGTCGGGTTGTTGCGGATGACGTACATCTGCTGGCCCATGGTCCACACGTTGGTGGTCAGCCAGTAGACGAGGACACCGACGGGGAAGTTGATGCCGAAGACGGCGAACATGACCGGGAAGATGTACATCAGCATCTTCTGCTGCTGCATGAACGGCGTCTTCACCGTGGTGTCGACGTTCTTCGTCATCAGCTGGCGCTGCGTGTAGAACTGCGACGCCGACATGAGGATGATCATGATCGCGGTGACGACACGGACGTCGGTGATCGTGGAGCCGAGCGCCTCGACCTTGGACGCGCTGTCCGTGAACTTCGACGCGAGCGGCGCGCCGAAGATGTGCGCCTGCTGCGCGCTCTCCAGCAGCCGGTCGTTGATGACGCCGACCTTCTCGTTGTTCGCGATGCTGTTGAGCACGTGATACAGGGCGAAGAAGAACGGCGACTGCGCCAGGATGGGAAGACACGAGGAGAGCGGGTTGGTGCCCGTCTCCTTGTAGAGCTTCATCATCTCTTCGGACTGGCGCTGCTTGTCGTTCTTGTAGCGCTCCTGGATCTTCTTCATCTCGGGCTGCAGCGTCTGCATGGCCCGGGTCGCCTTGATCTGCTTCACGAAGAGCGGGATCAGGCAGATACGGATCAGGATCACCAAGGACACGATGGACAGGCCCCAGGCCCACCCTGTGTCATCGCCGAAGATGGCGCCGTACACCGTGTGGAACTGGACGATGACCCAGGAGACAGGTGTCGTGATGAAGCTGAAGAGGCTGGCAATCGTGTCCACTAATCATGCTCCTTGGGCATGGGACGGGGTCTCTGCGGCCGGGCTCGAAGAAACATGGTCTTCGGTGGCCGTTTCGGCGGCGGAGGGCCCGCCCTTGCGTGCGCGCCATGCGCCCCGCAACATCTCGTGCCACCGCGGGCGCTTGCGCGGCGGGACATGGTCCACACCGCCCAGCGACCACGGATTGCAGCGCAGGATGCGCCAGGCCGTGAGCGCCGTGCCCTTGATGGCACCGTGCCGGTCGATGGCCGTGTAGCCGTAGTGGGAACACGACGGGTAGTACTTGCACACCGGCCCGAGCAGCGGGCTGATGGTCCACTGGTAGATCTTGATCAGAGCCAGCAGCGGGTACTTCATCGCGCGCCCCCTCCCAGCAGCCGCTGCAGAGCGGCATCCAGGTCTCGGGCCAGCTGTGCATGGTCGGCGTCACCCGCACCGGGCAGCGCTCGTACGACTACCAGGCTACCGGGGGGAAAGACGTCGACTCGATCGCGCATCAGATGGCGAAGCCGGCGCTTCACCTTGTTGCGTACGACCGCACCGCCGACAGCCTTGCTGACGACGAAACCCGCACGCGTCGGGGGAGCGCTCTCCCCAGGCGCGTGCGGGTCCGTGGCACCGCTACGAAGGTGGACGACGAGGGTCGGGCGCCCGGCCCGGCGTCCTCGTCGTACCGCGGTCGCGAAGTCCTCGCGCCGCCTCAGCCGGTTCTCGGTGGGCAGCACGACGTCATGACCTGACCGGAATCAGGCGGACAGGCTGGCGCGACCCTTGGCACGACGGTTCGCGAGAATCGCGCGACCGGCACGGGTACGCATCCGCAGGCGGAAGCCGTGGGTCTTCGCGCGACGACGGTTGTTCGGCTGGAAGGTGCGCTTGCTCACTCGGGGGCTCCAGAAATCAAATCGGTGGTGGCGGGTGCCGTCCTGGCTGTCACCGTGCGCCCACGAGTAGCTCGCGTTACGCCCGAGTGCACCGCTTCCCGATCACCGGTTCACCCCCGCCGTGGCGGGGACGTGATCTTGTGCCCATCGGAGGCAGGCGGCAGCAGCCATCGACAACTCGACCTGGTTACGGTACGCGGGGCTACGCCATCCGGTCAAACCAGGGGTCACCGGGAGACACTATCCACAGCCTGGGGACAACAACTTGAACCGCACCCGTCGCCCTGACTACCGTGGCTGAACTCCGATTCGCCCGTCCCACCCGATTTGAATCCCGACCCGTCCCACAATCACACGTTCGTGGGACCCGTGAGAGAGCGTGCCCTGTGGCTGACGTACCTGCCGATCTTGCCGCAGTGTGGCCACGAGTACTCGAGCAACTCCTCGGCGAGGGTCGCGGCCAGGGGGTCGAGGCGAAGGACGAACACTGGATCCGCCGCTGCCAGCCGCTCGCGCTGGTCGCGGACACCGCTCTGCTCGCCGTACCGAACGAGTTCGCGAAGGGCGTACTGGAGGGCCGTCTCGCCCCGATCGTCAGCGAGACCCTGAGCCGTGAGTGCGGCCGCCCGATCCGCATCGCGATCACCGTCGACGACTCCGCGGGCGAGCCCCCGCCGGCGCCCCCTGCCCGCCCCCAGCCGCGCTACGAGGAGCCCGAGCTCCCCTCCGGCCAGTACGAGGGCTACGGCCGCCATCGCGGCGCCGACGGCGACGCCTACCCCTCCCGGTCCGACCAGGGCGACCAGCTCCCCACGGCCCGGCCCGCCTACCCGGCCGAGTACCAGCGCCCCGAGCCCGGCGCCTGGCCGCGCCCGCAGCAGGACGAGTACAGCTGGCAGCAGCAGCGCCTCGGCTTCCCCGAGCGCGACCCGTACGCCACCCCGTCCTCCCAGGACTACGGCCAGGACGGCTACGCCCAGGACGGCTACGGCCAGCCGCAGCAGGACTACCGCCCGCAGCCGATGGACCGCCCGCCCTACGAAGGCCCTCGCGGCGACTACGACAGCCCGCGCGGCGACTACGACGGCAAGCGCTCCGAGTACGACGGCCCGCGCGGTGACTACGACAGCAAGCGCCCCGACTACGACAAGCCGCGCGGCGACTACGACCAGGGCCGGCCCGACTACGACCAGCGCGACGCCCGACGGGAGCTGCCGGAGCCGGGCACCGGCCACGGCCCCGTCCACCGCGGCGGCCCCGTCGGCTCCGCGCTGCCCGCCTCCAGCGGCGCCCCCGGCCCCCTGGCCGCGCAGCCCGCGCCCGCCACCGGACCCGGCGAGCCGACCGCGCGACTGAACCCGAAGTACCTCTTCGACACCTTCGTCATCGGGGCGTCGAACCGTTTCGCCCACGCGGCCGCGGTCGCCGTCGCCGAGGCGCCCGCGAAGGCGTACAACCCCCTCTTCATCTATGGGGAGTCCGGGCTCGGCAAGACGCACCTGCTGCACGCGATCGGGCACTACGCGCGGAGCCTGTATCCCGGCACGCGCGTGCGCTACGTGAGCTCCGAGGAGTTCACCAACGAGTTCATCAACTCCATCCGCGACGGCAAGGGCGACAGCTTCCGCAAGCGGTACCGCGAGATGGACATCCTGCTCGTCGACGACATCCAGTTCCTCGCGGACAAGGAGTCGACGCAGGAGGAGTTCTTCCACACCTTCAACACGCTCCACAACGCCAACAAGCAGATCGTGCTCTCCAGCGACCGGCCGCCCAAGCAGCTGGTCACGCTGGAGGACCGGCTGCGCAACCGGTTCGAGTGGGGACTGATCACCGACGTCCAGCCGCCCGAGCTGGAGACCCGGATCGCGATCCTGCGCAAGAAGGCGGTGCAGGAGCAGCTGAACGCCCCGCCGGAGGTGCTGGAGTTCATCGCCTCCCGGATCTCGCGGAACATCCGTGAGCTGGAGGGCGCGCTGATCCGCGTGACGGCGTTCGCCTCGCTCAACCGGCAGCCGGTGGACCTGGGCCTGACGGAGATCGTCCTGAAGGACCTGATCCCGGGCGGCGACGACTCGGCGCCGGAGATCACCTCCACGGCCATCATGAGCGCCACCGCCGACTACTTCGGCCTCACCGTCGAGGACCTGTGCGGCACCTCGCGCGGGCGCGCGCTGGTGACGGCCCGCCAGATCGCCATGTACCTGTGCCGGGAGCTGACGGACCTCTCCCTGCCGAAGATCGGCGCCCTCTTCGGCGGCCGCGACCACACCACGGTCATGCACGCGGACCGCAAGATCCGCAATCTGATGGCCGAGCGGCGCTCCATCTACAACCAGGTCACCGAGCTCACCAACCGCATCAAGGCCGGCTGACAGCCCGCTCGACACGGCGTCCAGGGCGCCCTCCGGAGCAGATCCGGGGGGCGCCCTTCGCTGTGCCGGGGCACCGCGGGCGCTCCGGCCGCCCAGCACCGACATCACCCGTTGTTCGATTACCCGCCGGGTTACGGCCTCTCTCCACAGATTCGGGGACTTTCTTCCGTCCACATCCTGGGGACTGTGGAGTTGTCCAGATCGTCATCCACAGCTGTGCGGTTGACAGACCATCAGCCCAGCTCAGCCGGTTGTGGATTCGTGGACGAAGGATCTCCACAGACTGTGGACAGCGAGATGGTCCACAGGCTGTGCATCGAGTTGTCCACCGGCAACCCACAGGATGAGGCCGGTTGTCCCCAGCGATCAGCGACTTCTCCACATGACTGTCCACTGTTCGGCAACCCGACGCGCCTTCTCACCGGGTCGAGTGAAAGGCGTCACACGAAGGTGCCGGGTTGCCCTGTGGGAAAGGCGGGTAAAGCTGGGGACGACGCTGGGGAGAACTCGCCCCGGCCTGTGCACGGGGTGTGCAGAACTTTCTGTTCTCCACAGAAGCGCCCGGTTGTCCACCGGCTCCGCCCACAGGGGCAGTGGACAAAATTCCCGCTCTGAGCTGGGCAAACGTGGTTATCCACGGTTTCCACAGGCCCTACTACTACCGACAACTAGAGAGAGCGGGGAATTCGTTTCGAAGGGGGTCCTGTGCACAACTCGCTGTCCGGCTCCCGGCTGGCCCTCGTCACGACTTGACCCCGAGGGGCACCTACTGTCAGTGCCGTGCGTCAGACTGTTCCCCGGTGTCCTTCCCGTCACAGGAACCGATGACACGGGGACCGACGCACCGAGACAGACGACGAAGCCAGGCAGGGCGAGAAGCGCCGGCAGCAGCAGGAGGCGGCAACAGTGAAGATCCGGGTGGAACGCGACGTACTCGCGGAGGCCGTGGCCTGGGCGGCACGCAGCCTCCCGGCCCGTCCGCCGGCGCCTGTCCTCGCCGGCCTGCTGCTGAAGGCCGAGGACGGCCAGCTGAGCCTGTCCGGCTTCGACTACGAGGTCTCCGCGCGGGTCTCGGTGGACGCCGAGGTCGAGGAGGAGGGCACGGTCCTCGTCTCCGGCCGGCTGCTCGCCGACATCTGCCGTGCGCTGCCGAACCGGCCGGTGGAGATTTCCACAGACGGTGTACGGGCGAGCGTGGTCTGCGGCTCCTCGCGATTCACACTCCACACCCTGCCTGTGGAGGAGTACCCGGCGCTGCCGCAGATGCCGTCGGCGACCGGCACGGTCCCCGGTGAGGTCTTCGCCTCCGCCGCCTCCCAGGTGGCCATCGCGGCGGGCCGTGACGACACGCTGCCGGTGCTGACCGGTGTGCGCATCGAGATCGAGGGCGACCGGGTCACGCTGGCCTCCACCGACCGGTACCGCTTCGCGGTCCGTGAGTTCCTGTGGAAGCCGGAGAACCCGGACGCGTCCGCGGTGGCCCTGGTGCCCGCGAAGACCCTCCTGGACACGGCCAAGGCGCTGACCAGCGGTGACAGCGTGACGCTGGCGCTGTCCGGCTCCGGCTCGGGCGAGGGCCTGATCGGTTTCGAGGGTGCGGGCCGGCGGACCACCACCCGGCTGCTGGAGGGCGACCTCCCGAAGTACCGGACGCTGTTCCCGACCGAGTTCAACTCCGTCGCGGTGATCGAGACGGCGCCCTTCGTGGAGGCCGTGAAGCGTGTGGCGCTGGTGGCCGAGCGGAACACCCCGGTGCGGCTGAGCTTCGAGCAGGGCGTGCTGATCCTGGAGGCCGGGTCCAGCGACGACGCACAGGCTGTGGAAAGGGTCGACGCGCAGCTCGAGGGCGACGACATCTCGATCGCCTTCAACCCGACCTTCCTGCTGGACGGGCTGAGCGC
Organism: Streptomyces sp. NPDC043726; assembly: GCF_056436565.1. Classification (NCBI taxonomy): domain Bacteria; kingdom Bacillati; phylum Actinomycetota; class Actinomycetes; order Kitasatosporales; family Streptomycetaceae; genus Streptomyces; species Streptomyces sp. NPDC043726. Next base: position 499,528 of record NZ_JBWKCI010000003.1, on the reverse strand, counting down.
GATCGACTCCCCGGTGGCGCAGCTGTCGTTCACGACGTCCACCAAGCCCGCCCTGCTGTCCGGCAAGCCGGCGCTGGATGCCGAGGCCGATGAGGCGTACAAGTACCTGATCATGCCGGTGCGGCTGAGCGGCTGACCTGCGTCGGGGCCGACCGGGGGCGGGCTCAGTCGGCCAGGTCATCTGAGCGGCTATGCCCACAGTTGTGCGTGAGAGTCCGGGTTTAGGCTCGGACGTAGGTACGAAGGTGCCACTCACGCCACAGCAACCTAAGGAACAACTGATGGAGCTCGGTCTCGTCGGCCTCGGCAAGATGGGCGGCAACATGCGCGAGCGGATCCGCCGCGCGGGCCACACCGTCGTCGGATACGACCGCAACCCGGACCTCGCGGATGTCCACAGCCTGGAAGAGCTTGTGGGCAAGCTCGAGGGCCCGCGCGTGATCTGGGTGATGGTCCCGGCGGGTGCGCCGACCCAGTCGACCGTCGACGAACTGGCCGAGCTCCTGGAGCCCGGGGACGTCGTCGTGGACGGCGGGAACTCGCGCTGGACGGACGACAAGAAGCACGCCGAGGAGCTGGCCGCCAAGGGCATCGGCTTCGTGGACTGCGGTGTCTCCGGCGGCGTCTGGGGCCTGGAGAACGGCTACGCGCTGATGTACGGCGGCGACGCGGAGAACGTCGCCAAGGTGCAGCCGATCTTCGACGCCCTCAAGCCCGAGGGCGACTTCGGCTCGGTGCACGCCGGCAAGGTCGGCGCGGGCCACTTCGCGAAGATGGTCCACAACGGCATCGAGTACGCCATGATGCAGGCCTACGCCGAGGGCTGGGAGCTGCTGGAGAAGGTCGACTCCGTCACGGACGTGCGCGAGGTCTTCCGCTCCTGGCAGGAGGGCACGGTCATCCGTTCCTGGCTGCTGGACCTGGCGGTCAACGCCCTCGACGAGGACGAGCACCTGGAGAAGCTGCGCGGTTATGCACAGGACTCCGGCGAGGGCCGCTGGACTGTGGAAGCCGCCATCGACAACGCCGTGCCGCTGCCCGCGATCACGGCCTCCCTGTTCGCGCGGTTCGCCTCGCGGCAGGACGACTCTCCGCAGATGAAGATGATCGCGGCGCTGCGGAACCAGTTCGGCGGCCACGCGGTCGAGAAGAAGTAACTCCAGCACCACACGAGACCGGGGGAGGTCGGCGCACCACCATGCACGTCACGCATCTGTCGCTGGCCGACTTCCGCTCGTACGCCCGGGTCGAAGTTCCGCTCGACCCGGGCGTCACCGCGTTCGTGGGCCCGAACGGCCAGGGCAAGACCAATCTCGTCGAGGCCGTCGGCTATCTCGCCACGCTCGGCAGCCACCGCGTCGCCTCCGACGCGCCGCTCGTCCGGATGGGCGCCGAGCGGGCGATCATCCGGGCCCAGGTCCGGCAGGGCGAGCGGCAGCAGCTGGTGGAGCTGGAGCTGAACCCGGGCCGGGCCAACCGCGCCCGGATCAACAGGTCCTCGCAGGTCAGGCCCCGGGACATCCTCGGGATCGTGCGGACGGTCCTGTTCGCGCCGGAGGATCTGGCCCTGGTCAAGGGCGACCCCGGTGAGCGCCGCCGCTTCCTGGACGAGCTGATCACCGCGCGCTCCCCGCGCATGGCCGGGGTGCGCTCCGACTACGACCGGGTCCTCAAGCAGCGCAACACCCTGCTCAAGACGGCCGCGCTCGCCCGGCGGCACGGCGGACGCGCCATGGACTTGTCCACCCTGGACGTCTGGGACCAGCACCTCGCCCGCGCGGGCGCCGAACTGCTCGCCCAGCGCCTCGACCTGATCGCCACGCTCCAGCCGCTGGCGGACAAGGCGTACGAGCAACTCGCGCCCGGCGGCGGCCCGCTGGCGCTGGAGTACAAGCCGTCCGCGCCCGGCGAGGCGCACACGCGCGAGGATCTGTACGAGCAGGTGATGTCCGCGCTCGCGGAGTCCCGCAAGCAGGAGATCGAGCGGGGCGTCACCCTCGTGGGACCGCACCGGGACGATCTGCTGCTCAAGCTGGGGCAGTTGCCCGCCAAGGGGTACGCCTCGCACGGCGAGTCCTGGTCCTACGCCCTCGCGCTCCGGCTGGCCTCCTACGACCTGCTGCGCGCCGAGGGCAATGAGCCGGTGCTCGTCCTGGACGACGTCTTCGCCGAGCTGGACACCCGCCGCCGGGAGCGGCTGGCCGAGCTGGTCGCGCCCGGGGAGCAGGTGCTGGTGACGGCGGCGGTCGACGACGACGTGCCGCACGTCCTGGCGGGGGCGCGGTACACCGTGTCCGAGGGGACGGTGGAGCGCGTATGACCGCCGAGGAGCCGAAGAAGTCCGCCGAGCCGTCCGGTGTCGACCTCGCGCGCGTGGCGCTGCGGGCGGCCAAGGAGCAGGCACGCGCGCGGGGCGACGCTCAGGCGCAGAAGAAGCAGGCGCGCCGCGGCGGCGGTCTGCGCTCCGGCGCGCGCGCCGACGGCCGCGACCCCATGGCGCTCGGCGCCGCCATCAACCGGCTGATCAACGAGCGCGGCTGGGAGACGCCGGCCGCGGTGGGCGGCGTGATGGGCCGTTGGCCGCAGATCGTGGGGCCGGATCTGGCCAACCACTGTGAGCCGGTGACATACGACGAGGACGAGCGGGTGCTGGTCGTGCGGTGCGACTCGACGGCGTGGGCGACGAATCTGCGGCTGCTCGCCCCGCAGCTGGTGGCCCGGCTGAACGAGGATCTCGGGCACGGCACGGTCAAGGCGATCAAGGTCCTGGGCCCCGGCGGCCCCGAGCGCCGCTACGGCCCCTTGCGCGCCCCGGGCAGCACTGGCCCCGGTGACACTTACGGGTGACGTACATCACGTATTGGCACGTCGGAGCGGTCCCGTCGTACACCTGGACATGCCGGCGGATCCCGGCGCGCCGCCTACCTGACTCCCAAGTAGCAAAGGGTTGACACCCCGAAGCTCTGAGTGCCGCTGTGAGCCTCTTGGAGCCCCGCTCTGCATATGGGGAGTCGGGAGAGACCGGTTCAGGGCGGCACATGCGGACTCAGGTACCGGCAAACCCCCATCACTGTCGGTGCTACCGGTAGACTGGAAGCTAATCCCGCCCCAAACGTGGGGACCGTCCGGGAAAAGCTGAGCAACGCTGATCAAGGCTTACCAACGCAACATGCCGCAGCCGCTCCGGCAACCGCCGACGAGCCTGGCTCGTGCTGTGCCAGAAAGGGCGCTTCGTGGCCGATTCCGGCAACCCCAACGAGAACATCCCGTCCACCGACGCCGGCGAGAACGGCGCTGTGACCTCGTCGACCGGCGAGGCCACAGCTTCGTACGACGCCAGCGCCATCACCGTCCTCGAAGGCCTGGACGCGGTCCGCAAGCGCCCCGGTATGTACATCGGCTCCACCGGCGAGCGCGGTCTGCACCACCTCGTCTACGAGGTGGTCGACAACTCGGTCGACGAGGCGCTGGCCGGCCACGCGGACACCATCGACGTGACGATCCTGGCCGACGGCGGTGTGCGGGTCGTCGACAACGGCCGTGGCATCCCGGTCGGCATCGTGCCCTCCGAGGGCAAGCCGGCCCTCGAGGTCGTGCTGACGGTGCTGCACGCGGGCGGCAAGTTCGGCGGCGGCGGCTACGCGGTCTCCGGCGGTCTGCACGGCGTGGGCGTCTCCGTCGTCAACGCCCTGTCGAGCAAGGTCTCCGTCGAGGTCAGGACGGACGGTCACCGCTGGACGCAGGACTACAAGATGGGCGTCCCCACGGCGCCGCTCGCCCAGCACGAGGCCGTCGAGGAGACCGGCACCTCGGTCACCTTCTGGGCCGACGGCGACATCTTCGAGACCACCGACTACTCCTTCGAGACGCTCTCGCGGCGCTTCCAGGAGATGGCGTTCCTCAACAAGGGTTTGACGATCAAACTCACTGACGAGCGCGAGTCGGCGAAGGCCACGTCCGGGGCGGACGAGGCGGGCGCCGACGAGAAGGCCGAGGTCAAGCACGTCACGTATCACTACGAAGGCGGCATCGTCGACTTCGTGAAGTACCTCAACTCCCGCAAGGGAGACGCGGTGCACCCCTCGGTCATCGACCTCGAGGCGGAGGACAAGGACAAGGCCCTGTCCCTCGAAGTCGCGATGCAGTGGAACAGCGGTTACAGCGAGGGCGTGTACTCCTTCGCCAACATCATCCACACGCACGAGGGCGGTACGCACGAAGAGGGCTTCCGCGCCGCGCTCACCAACCTGATCAACAAGTACGCGCGCGACAAGAAGCTGCTGCGCGAGAAGGACGACAACCTCACGGGTGACGACATCCGCGAGGGTCTGACGGCGATCATCTCGGTGAAGCTCAGCGAGCCGCAGTTCGAGGGCCAGACGAAGACCAAGCTGGGCAACACGGAGGCCAAGACCTTCGTGCAGAAGGCGGTCTACGAGCACCTCAACGACTGGCTGGACCGCAACCCGGTCGAGGCGGCCGACATCGTCCGCAAGGGCATCCAGGCGGCCACCGCGCGCGTGGCGGCCCGCAAGGCGCGGGACCTGACCCGCCGCAAGGGCCTGCTGGAGTCGGCGTCGCTGCCGGGCAAGCTCTCGGACTGCCAGTCGAACGACCCGACCAAGTGCGAGATCTTCATCGTCGAGGGTGACTCCGCCGGCGGCTCGGCCAAGTCCGGCCGCAACCCGCAGTACCAGGCGATCCTCCCGATCCGAGGCAAGATCCTCAACGTCGAGAAGGCGCGGATCGACAAGATCCTGCAGAACCAGGAGATCCAGGCGCTGATCTCGGCCTTCGGCACCGGGGTCCACGAGGACTTCGACATCGAGAAGCTGCGCTATCACAAGATCATCCTGATGGCGGACGCCGACGTCGACGGCCAGCACATCAACACCCTGCTGCTGACCTTCCTGTTCCGCTTCATGCGGCCGCTGGTCGAGGCCGGCCATGTGTTCCTGTCGCGTCCGCCGCTGTACAAGATCAAGTGGGGTCGGGACGACGTGGAGTACGCGTACTCCGACCGGGAGCGCGACGCGCTGCTGGAGATGGGCCGCCAGCGCGGCAAGCGGGTCCGCGAGGACTCCATCCAGCGCTTCAAGGGCCTCGGCGAGATGAACGCCGAGGAGCTGCGGGTGACCACGATGGACGTCGAGCACCGCGTCCTCGGCCAGGTCACCCTCGACGACGCCGCCCAGGCCGACGACCTGTTCTCGGTCCTCATGGGCGAGGACGTCGAGGCCCGCCGCGCCTTCATCCAGCGCAACGCCAAGGACGTCCGCTTCCTCGACATCTGAGTCGGTCTCAGCTGACCGCACCAGGAAGGATCTTCACCAGCAATGGCCGACGAGAACACCCCTGTCACCCCTGAAGAGGGCGGCGAACTCGCGATGCGCATCGAGCCCGTCGGGCTCGAGACGGAGATGCAGCGCTCGTACCTCGACTACGCGATGTCCGTCATCGTCTCGCGTGCGCTGCCGGACGTCCGGGACGGCCTCAAGCCCGTCCACCGCCGGGTCCTGTACGCCATGTACGACGGCGGCTACCGCCCCGAGCGCGGCTTCTACAAGTGCGCCCGCGTCGTCGGCGACGTCATGGGCAACTACCACCCGCACGGCGACTCCTCGATCTACGACGCCCTGGTGCGCCTCGCCCAGCCGTGGTCGATGCGCATGCCGCTCGTGGACTCCAACGGCAACTTCGGCTCTCCGGGCAACGACCCGGCGGCGGCCATGCGCTACACCGAGTGCAAGATGGCGCCGCTGTCGATGGAGATGGTCCGGGACATCGACGAGGAGACCGTCGACTTCACGGACAACTACGACGGCCGCTCCCAGGAGCCGACCGTCCTGCCGGCCCGCTTCCCGAACCTGCTGATCAACGGCTCGGCCGGTATCGCGGTCGGCATGGCCACCAACATCCCGCCGCACAACCTGCGCGAGGTCGCGTCGGGCGCCCAGTGGTACCTGGAGAACCCGGAGGCCTCGCACGAGGAGCTGCTGGACGCCCTCATCGAGCGCATCAAGGGCCCGGACTTCCCGACGGGTGCGCTGGTGGTCGGCCGCAAGGGCATCGAGGAGGCGTACCGCACGGGCCGCGGCTCGATCACCATGCGGGCCGTCGTCGAGGTCGAGGAGATCCAGAACCGCCAGTGCCTGGTGGTCACCGAGCTGCCCTACCAGACCAACCCGGACAACCTCGCGCAGAAGATCGCCGACCTGGTGAAGGACGGCAAGATCGGCGGCATCGCGGACGTCCGCGACGAGACGTCGAGCCGCACCGGCCAGCGCCTGGTCATCGTGCTGAAGCGGGACGCGGTCGCCAAGGTCGTACTGAACAACCTCTACAAGCACACGGACCTGCAGTCGAACTTCGGCGCCAACATGCTGGCGCTCGTCGACGGCGTGCCGCGCACCCTCTCCCTGGACGCGTTCATCCGGCACTGGGTGACGCACCAGATCGAGGTCATCGTCCGCCGTACGCGCTTCCGGCTGCGCAAGGCCGAGGAGCGGGCGCACATCCTGCGCGGCCTGCTGAAGGCCCTGGACGCCATCGACGAGGTCATCGCGCTGATCCGGGCCAGTGACACGGTCGAGATCGCGCGCACGGGCCTGATGGAGCTCCTGGAGATCGACGAGATCCAGGCCAACGCCATCCTCGAGATGCAGCTGCGGCGACTGGCCGCCCTGGAGCGCCGGAAGATCATCCAGGAGCACGACGAACTCCAGGCGAAGATCACCGAGTACAACGCGATCCTCGCCTCGCCGGTCCGCCAGCGCGGCATCGTCAGCGAGGAACTCGCCGCGATCGTCGAGAAGTACGGCGACGACCGCAAGACGATGCTGGTCCCCTACGACGGCGACATGTCCATCGAGGACCTCATCGCCGAGGAGGACATCGTGGTCACCGTCACCCGCGGCGGCTACGTCAAGCGCACCAAGACGGACGACTACCGGGCGCAGAAGCGCGGCGGCAAGGGCGTCCGCGGGGCGAAGCTGAAGGAAGACGACATCGTCGACCACTTCTTCGTCTCGACCACCCACCACTGGCTGCTGTTCTTCACCAACAAGGGCCGGGTGTACCGGGCGAAGGCGTACGAGCTCCCGGACGCGGGGCGTGACGCGCGCGGGCAGCACGTGGCGAACCTGCTGGCCTTCCAGCCGGACGAGGCCATCGCCGAGATCCTCGCGATCCGCGACTACGACGCGGTGCCGTACCTGGTGCTCGCCACCAAGGGCGGTCTGGTGAAGAAGACGCCTCTGAAGGATTACGATTCGCCGCGCTCCGGCGGTGTCATCGCGATCAATCTTCGAGAGACGGCGGACGGTTCCGACGACGAACTGATCGGTGCCGAGCTGGTCTCGGCCGAGGACGATCTGCTGCTGATCAGCAAGAAGGCCCAGTCGATCAGGTTCACCGCCACGGACGACGCGCTGCGGCCCATGGGCCGTGCCACCTCGGGTGTGAAGGGCATGAGTTTCCGCGAGGGGGACGAGCTGCTCTCGATGAATGTTGTTCGACCCGGTACGTTCGTGTTCACTGCAACCGACGGCGGGTACGCGAAGCGGACTCCCGTCGACGAGTACCGCGTCCAGGGGCGCGGCGGCCTCGGTATCAAGGCCGCCAAGATCGTTGAGGACCGTGGATCGCTCGTCGGTGCGCTGGTGGTCGAGGAGACGGACGAGATCCTCGCCATCACGCTGTCCGGCGGTGTGATTCGTACGCGAGTCAACGGGGTCAGGGAGACGGGCCGTGACACCATGGGCGTCCAACTGATCAACCTGGGCAAGCGCGATGCCGTGGTCGGCATCGCACGTAACGCCGAAGCGGGGCGCGAGGCGGAGGAGGTCGACGGCGACATCGCCGACGACGAGACCGCCGAGACCGCCGGCACGGACGAGGGTGAGGCGCCCTCGGCCGAGTAGCACGAGGAGTGAGTCACGTGAGCGGAGCCACGGGCGCCGGATCGGCCGGTACCTCTACGGGTACGGAGACGAACGGCGGCGGCCGTGGCTCCGCCGCGCAGACCAGTGACTCGCCCTCACCCGACACGCATGGATCCCAGGGGGGAACTGTGACGGACACCCGAGGCCCGCAGGCCCAGCAGTACGCGGCCGGCCCGGCCCCGGCGAACCAGCAGCAGCCGGCGCAACAGGCGCCCCCGGCTTCGCCGCTGCCCGGCGAGCGGCAGCCGCAGCCCTCCTCCGGGCCCTACCACCCGCCGCAGGCGTACCCGGCGGCCGCGCCGTCCGGTGCGGTGCGCAGGCCGCGCACGGGGGCGCGGACGGTGCCGCGGACCCGTAAGGCGCGGCTGCGGGTGGCCAAGGCCGACCCGTGGTCGGTGATGAAGGTCAGCTTCCTGCTCTCCATCGCGCTCGGCATCTGCACGATCGTCGCGTCGGCGGTGCTGTGGATGGTCATGGACGCCATGGGCGTCTTCTCCACGGTCGGCGGCACGATCTCGGAGGCGACCGGCTCCAACGAGTCGAACGGCTTCGACCTCCAGTCGTTCCTGTCCCTGCCGAACGTCCTGATGTTCACGGCGATCATCGCGGTCATCGACGTCGTCCTCGCGACGGCTCTGGCCACGCTCGGCGCGTTCATCTACAACCTCTCCGCCGGCTTCGTGGGCGGTGTCGAACTGACGCTGGCCGAAGACGAGTGAGCGCCTGTTCAAACCTCTCCTGACGGTTCCCCGACAACCGATTTTGGGACTGCGCACCACGTGCGCTAATCTTCAGGAGTCAGCGCGCGGGACACACCCCGCAGAGCGCGGCGGGGCTATAGCTCAGTTGGTTAGAGCGCATCCCTGATAAGGATGAGGCCACAGGTTCAAATCCTGTTAGCCCCACCAGCGAAGAGACCCCCGGTCCATCAGGACCGGGGGTCTTTTGCGTTGGTGGTCGACCGCGTTGCCTGTTGATCGCAGGGGTACGAAAACGCCCGATCGCTGGCGACGGGGGATGCACCAGCGATCGGGCTGTGGCCAACAGTAACAAGGCTGGTTGAACGGCGGGAGGCAGCCGTTCGGGACCGGGTGGTCTATGTGAGCGGGATCACGTCCTGGTCAGTGGTCGCACGGGGGGTCGTAGGAGAGGCGGGGCAGGTACTCGTCCCACTTCTCCTCGGTCAGGACGCCTCGGGTGGTGGAGCAGATCCGGCGGACGGCGCGGTCCACGTCGAGGTTCCACAGGCGGACGGTGTCCGTGCCGCTGGAGACGCCGAGCATCTGGCTTTTGGGGCTGAAGGACAGGAAGTTGCCCGTCTTGGCGTTGGGGCTCATCGACTGGCCGATGGGGGCGGCGTCGGCGGGCGCGGAGACGTTCCACAGCCGGACCGTGTTGTCGTTGCCGCCGCTGGCGAGGGTGCGGCCGTCCTGGCTGAAGGTGAGGGAGACGACCGCCTCGGTGTGACCGGTCAGCGTGGCCACCGGCTCGCTCACCCCCGCGGGGTCCGTCACGTCCCACAGGCGCACCGAGTCGTCGTCGCTGCCGCTCGCGAGGGTCCTGCCGTCCGGGCTGAAGGCGACCATGTTCACGGGGCCCTCGTGGGCGGTGAGCGAGCCTCCCCGCGCGGTCGTGTGCCGGGGGTCCGCGGTGTTCCACAGGCGGATCGTGCCGTCCGCGCTGCCGCTGGCGAGCGTGCGGCCGTCCGAGGAGAACGCGAGGGTGTTGACGTAGCCGCGGTGGCCGGTGAGGGGAGCGCCGTACGGGGTCGGCCGGGAGGGGTCCGAGACGTTCCACAGCTGGAGGGTGCGGTCGTCGTAGGCGGTGGCCAAGGTGCGGCCGTCGGGGCTGAACGCCAGCGCGTCCGGGCCCATGAAGCGGGTGCGCAGGGTCAGGGGCGGGCCGTGGGAGACCGGGCGGGTGGGGTCGGAGACGTTCCACAGGTACACCGAGCGGTTGCCCGTCAGCACCGCGAGGGTGCGGCCGTCGGGCGCGAACTGCAGGGAGCGCTGGCCGCCGTCGTCGGGCATGAACGGCTTGTTCAGTGCCATGGGCCGGTCCGGGGTGCGCACGTCCCACAGCCGTACGCTGCCGTCGCGTGCGGCCGTGGCGAGGACCCGTCCGTCGGGCCGGAAGGCTCCGCTGCGGCCGAACATGTCGGACGTGGGGATCGACCACAGCCGCACCTTGCTGTCGCCGCTGCCCGTGGCCAGGGTTCTGCCGTCCGGGCTGAAGCCCAGGGCGTACATCTCGCCGCTGCTGCCCGCGAGCGGCTCGCCCACCCGGGCGGGGTACGCCGGGTCGCTGACGTTCCACAGGCTCGCGGTGCTGTCGGCGCTGGCCGCGGCGAGCGTCGCGCCGTCCGGACTGAAGGCCACCGACCAGATGGGGCCGGTGTGGCCGGTCAGGGGCGGGCCGAGCGCGGACGCGTCACCGGGGTCCGCCACGTCCCACAGCCGTACGGTGTCGTCGGCGGCGCCGCTGGCGAGGGTCCGCCCGTCGGGGCTGAAGGCGACGGAGTGCACCAGGTCGGTGTGGCCGGTCAGCCGGCTGTCGTACGGCTTCGGGCGGCGCGGGTCGGTCACGTTCCACAGGCGGATCGTGTCGTCGTCGCCGCCCGCGGCCAGAGTGTCGCCGTCCGGGCTGAACGCTACCGAGCGGACGGCGGCGCCGGCGCCGGTCAGGGTGCTGATGGTCCTCGGGCGGTCCGGGCCGGAGACGTCCCAGAGGCGGACGGTGCGGTCCTCGCTGGCGGAGGCCAGGGTGCGACCGTCGGGGCTGAACGCGACCAGGTAGACGGTGCCCTCGTGCCCCGTCATGGGGGTGCGCAGCGGCTTGGGCCGGCCCGGGTCCGTCACGTCCCACAGGCGGATCGTGCCGTCGTCCGCCGCGCTGGCGAGGGTCCGGCCGGCCGGGCTGAACACCGCGCTGCTCACCCAGCTCGTATGGCCGATCAGGGGCTTGCCCAGGGGCTTCGGGCGGCCCCGGTTCGACACGTCCCACAGCCGGACCGTGCGGTCGTAGCTGGCGGTCGCCAGGAGCTTGCCGTCGGGGCTGAAGGAGGTGAGGTAGACGGCACCGGTGTGGCCGAGGAGGGGGGTGGCCAGCGGAGCGTTCACGATGGACACCAGCCGGTTGTTGGTGCCCTCGTCGTCCGGGCGCAGCCGGTGCGCGACCAGGTCGAGCTGGGCCGACAGCGACGGGTCGGTGTACTGGACGCGGTCGGCTTCGGCGACCACCTGCTCGAACACGGCGTCGTTGCGCTGCTGCCAGGCCACCACCGCCGAACCGACGGCCACCAGGGCCAGCACCATCAGCGCCGACACCGCGCCCCGCCGGATCCACTGGGAGCGCCGGCGCAGCCGTACGGACGCGGCCAGGAACTCCACCGCGCTGCGGGTCAGCAGGGTGTCCCCGGCCGACTTCGCCCAGCCGTCCGCCTGTTCCAGCCGGGAGCCCCGGTAGAGCAGGGAGGAGTCGCGGTGGGAGTCCTCCCAGGAGCGGCCGTCCTCCTCCAGTCGCTGGCGCAGCAGATTGCCGCCCCGGTCCTCGTCGATCCACTCCCGCAGCCTCGGCCAGGCGTGGAGCAGGGCCTCGTGGGTGATCTCCACGGTCTCCGCGTCGAGGGTGACCAGCCGGGCGCGGACCAGTGCCTCGAGGGACTCCTCCGTCTTGTCGGGGTCCGTCGACTCCGCCGCCAGCTGACGCCGGGTGCCGCGCCTGCGGGTGGCCTGGGTGTCCTCGCCGAGGCGCACCAGGCGGAGCAGCAGCAGCCGGGCCGCGGTCCGGGCCGCCGGGTCCAGGCTCGACCAAGCCCGTTCGGCGGTGGCCGCGACGGCTCCCTGGATGCCGCCGGCGGCCCGGTATCCGGCCAGGGTCAGCCGTCCCGACTTGCGGCGCTGCCAGGTGGCCAGCAGGGCGTGCGAGAGCAGCGGCAGCACGCCCGCGTCATGGGCGCCGCGCGGGCCGTCGGCGCTGACCTCGCGGACGATGAGCTCGGCGAGGCCGGGCTCCAGCTCCAGACCGACGGCCTTGGCCGGTCCGGTCACCGCCTCCCGCAGCTCGGTGGCGGTCAGCGGACCGAGCACCATGTGCCGGTGCTGGAGGGCGTCGGCGAGTTCGGGGTAGCCGAGGCACTGTTCGTAGAAGTCGGCACGGATGCCGAGGACGACGAGCGCGGGGGCCGGGGTGCCGTCGGCCGCCGGGGTGGAGGCGGCGTGCAGGAGCTGGATGAAGGCGTGCCGGTCGCGCTCCTCGGCGCAGAGCGTGAACGCCTCCTCGAACTGGTCGACGATGACGACCAGCGGGGCACCCGAGGCCGCCGCCGCGAAGGCCTCGCGGACGGCGGTCCCGAACTGCGGGCTGCCGGGCTCGTCCTCGGGACGCGATGTTTCACGTGAAACGCCAGGCAGCCCCGGGACGCGACGGCTCAGCTCCCCCAGCGGATCAGCTCCCGGGACGAGCTGGAGCACCTCCCCGCCCGCCTCCCGTAATGCGGGCACCAGGCCGGCGTGGAGCAGGGAGGACTTCCCGGCCCCCGAGGCGCCGACGAGCATCAGCAGTCCGCCGGTCCGCTCGGCGGCCCGGAGATGGGAGACGAGCGCGTCGGTGCTGCGCTCCCGGCCGAAGAACCAGCGGGCGTCCTCCTGCCGGTAGGAGGCGAGGCCCCGGTAGGGGCAGACGGTCTCCATGGCCGGCGCCTCGGACGCGGGCTCCTCGGCGACGACCGGATCGGCCACGGCGCGCTCCCACAGGAGCTGCCACTGCGTCATGTCGTACAGGCCGGGCGAGACCGCCGTCGCCCGCGCGCGCCGCGCCTGGGGGATGAGGACCTGGAGGACGGCGGCCAGGGCGGCGAACTGCGCCGGTACGTTCTTCGCGCGCCGCCAGTCGCTGATGCGCTGCGCGGACACCCGTACCGGGCGCCCTCGCTCGTCCATGCGCTGGAGCTGGACGACCGCCTCGGACACCCGCTTCAGGGGCGGGTTGCCGGCCTCCCGGTACAACAGCGCAAGGCGTTCCGCGAAGGCCGTGCGTGCCCCTGAGTCGGAACTCAAGGCGTCCACCCCTTACTTCACCCGCGCCTGGACGTCCGGACCGGAAAACTCACTTTATACGGCTGACCTGCGAGGAAGCCCAGGGTTGAAAACCGGAACCTCCTCGGAACGGGCCCCAACTGGCAGGATCACACCGCGTAGCCAGTCAACCGCGCGTCGTCCGGGGAGGCTGCCCGCGTCCGCAGCCTTTGCCGCCGTGACGGAAGAACGATCCCGTCCGCGAGCCTTCCCGACCAACCCGACTTCGGTCCGCGCCACGGCGTGGGACCGACACCGGCGCGTCGTTTGGCACCGGTCCCCGCGAGGGGAGGGACCGGTGCCGAACGACGCGGCACCCGTGTGCCGACACCTCCCGCTTCTTGCCGCTGCCCGCGTCCCGCCGTACCTTCGTATCTGACGAACCGTCAGATATGCGGTGGGAGGCAGCCGGCGTGGACGGCACCAGGGAACTGCCCAAGGTCATCAGCGTGGACGATCACGTGATCGAGCCCGCGCACCTCTTCGAGACCTGGCTCCCGGCCAAGTACCGGGACAAAGGCCCCAAACCATTCACCGCCGGGATCGGTGAGCTCGAGTACGTCGGCGGAAAGTACCGGTTCACCACCGATCCGGACGGACAGATCACCGACTGGTGGGAGTACGAGGGCGAGTTCTTCCCGTACAAGCGGATCATCGCGGCGGTCGGGTTCTCCCGGGACGAGATGACGCTCGACGGGATCACCCGGGAGCAGATGCGGCGGGGCTGCTGGGACCCCAAGGCACGCCTGGAGGACATGGAGATGAACCATGTCGAGGCCTCGCTCTGCTTCCCCACCTTCCCCCGCTTCTGTGGACAGACCTTCGCGGAGGCCAAGGACAAGGAGGTCGGGCTCGCCTGTGTGCGCGCCTACAACGACTGGATGGTCGAGGAGTGGTGCGGCGACAGCGGCGGCCGGCTCATCCCGCTCTGTCTGATCCCGCTGTGGGACATCGACCTGGCGGTCGCGGAGATCCACCGCAACGCCGCCCGCGGGGTGCGCGCGGTGACGTTCAGCGAGATCCCGACGTATCTCGGACTTCCCTCGATCCACTCCGGCTACTGGGACCCCTTCTTCGCGGCCTGCGAGGAGACCGGCACGGTCGTGAACATGCACATCGGGTCCTCCTCGCAGATGCCGGCCGCCTCCCCGGACGCGCCGCCCGCCGTGCAGGCCTCGCTGAGCTTCAACAACGCCATGGCGTCGATGATGGACTTCCTCTTCTCCGGAGTCCTGGTGAAGTTCCCGCGGCTGAAACTCGCCTACAGCGAGGGACAGATGGGCTGGATCCCGTACGCCCTCGAACGCGCGGACGACGTGTGGGAGGAGCATCGGGCCTGGGGCGGGGTGAAGGACCTGATTCCGGAACCGCCGTCGACGTACTACTACCGGCAGATCTTCTGCTGTTTCTTCCGGGACCGGCACGGCATCGAGGCGATCGACACGGTGGGGGTGGACAACGCCACCTTCGAGACGGACTATCCGCACGTCGACTCGACCTGGCCGCACACCAAGCAGGTGGCGGCCGAGCATGTGGCGGGTCTGTCCGACGAGGTGACGTACAAGCTGCTGCGCGGGAACGCGATCCGGATGCTGGATCTGCCCTTCGACCGGTGAAACCCGGGTCGGTGAACCCGAGGTCGCGGGAGGCCGCTGATTGACGGGCCCGCGGCCCGGGCAGGCACCCGGTGAGAGACGGGAGTGCGGATGTCGAAGGTCTCCGTGGATCCGGAGCTGTGTTACGGCTCCGGCGAGTGCGTCTACCGGGTGCCGTCCGTCTTCACCGTGGCGGACGGGTTCGGGGCCGTCATCGCCGGGCGGGAGGACCGCGGGGACGATCAGGAGGTGCGGGAGGCGGCGGAGCGGTGTCCGTCGCAGGCGATCGTGCTCGGCGGGCCGTAGGTCCAGCCGGTGGCGGCCAGCGCCCGGGCCCGGGCCTCCGCCACGGCCATCCGCGCCGCCCGCTCCGCCGGATCGACGTGCGAGGCCTGGCCCGTGGCCTGCCCCTCCCACTTCCGGTACAGCAGCCCGGCCTTGGCGGTGAACCAGCCCCGGCTCACGGCGTTCAGCGCCAGCAGCAGCCCGGTGTCCTCGGACGCGGGCAGCGCCATCCAGCCGCCGAGCGCGAGCAGCAGGTCCCGGCGGACGCAGAGCGTGGCCGGATGCACCTGGGCGCGGAAGTCGTGCGCCCGCCAGTGCTCGAGCACCGCGCCCCGCTCGACGGGACCGTCGCCGGGATCGCCGGGGAAGCCCACGGTGGAGCCGTCGGCCAGCAGGTCCAGGGCCCGCGAGGTCGTCCAGCCGATGCCGGGATCGCTCTCCAGGACGGCCAGATCACGGGCGAGCGCGCCGGGTGTCAGCCGGTCGTCGGCGTCCAGCACCTTCACGTACGGCCCTTCGGCGTGCGCCAGCGCGATGGTCCGGGCGACCCCGGGACCGCCGGAGCGGCCCTGCCGGAAGGTGACGCGGGCGTCGTCGGGGACGTACGGCGCCACGGCGTCGCTGGTGCCGTCCTCCTGGACGAGCCAGTGCCACTCCCAGCCGTCCGGCAGCTCCTGCGCGCACAGCGACGCGTGGGCCTCCGGGAGTAAGCGGGCCGAGGGGCCGTGGACGGCGGTCACGATGATGATGCGCCGGCGCACGGCCGCCCTCACCACCTTTCCAGCTCGGTGGTGAACAGCAGTTCGGTGCGGTCGCCGGGGAGCGTCACGCGGGAGACCTTTACGACACGGTCCTGGATGTCGTACGACGCCTTGCGCAGCACCAGCACCGGGGCGCTCGCGGGCAGTTCCAGTACCCCGGCCGCGATCATGTCGCGCGGCAGAAAGCTCGTGACCAGGCCGAACGAGGCGCTATCGGCGGCTCGTTCGTACTCGGCGTGGAAGACCAGATCGGAGCAGTCCAGGCCGGTGTCGTGCTCGGTGGTGCCGGGGCCGGTCCGCTCCGCGCACGGGCGGCGCACCCGGTTCTTCTGCCACTGATGGCGTCGGCTGTCGCGGACGGCGGGCGTGCGAGGCATGGGCTCAGGCTACGACGAGGCCCGGCCACTCTTCCGGGTGGCCGGGCCTGGTGAGGCGTACGCAAGTTCGCCGGATGGACGGGGGGATGGGGGGACGGAGTGCGCGAAGGCCCTGTCAGCGCTGCAGCGGGATGAGGGTGTCCTCGGCCGGGGGCGCGGCGGCGTCGCAGTCGACGGGCGCGGCCTGGTCCGCCTCGGTGTCCTCGACCGGGCGGTGGCGGCAGCTCGGTGTCTTGCCGTGGGCCTCGGCGCGGATGCGCTGCTTCATCGTGGGGGGCAGTGACCGGGCGTAGGCCCAGGCCCAGTGGGTCATCGCCGGCACCGTGAACTCGGTGCCGCTCTCGCTGCCGGTCTCACGAGCCGACTCGGTCTGCGGTACGGCCGCGGCGGCGGTCGTGGTGACGAGTCCGAGCGCCGTGCACAGCGCGAGGAAGGCGGTGACGATGGCGGTCCACAGCTTCATGACCTTGTTCCGGGCCATGGCCCCTCACTTTCGGGTTGGGCGATTTGCGTACTTTCCTCATGATGTGTATGGGGGCCGCGAAGTGGTGGACCTACGCCCGTGGCGCGTCGATGTTCAGATGAACACCACCCGGATGGGTGCAAGCAGCCTGAAAAGTGGAGAAGGGGGTTCAAAGTCACCGTCTGTAGGGGTGTGATCACCCTCAGATCGGAGCGGCGGTCTCCGCTTCTACTGCGGTCCGCGAGTGGTGAGTTGAGGGCTCCGCACAGGTCACCGATCGATATCGGTCGGTGTGTATAGTCGGGCGCCAGAGGTCCCCTACGTCAAGGAAAGACGAGGTCGCGCGGTGAAGAAGCTTCTCCTGGTCGCACTGGCCGCCATCGGCGGGCTCCTCGTGTACCGCCAGATCCAGGCGGATCGCGCCGAGCAGGATCTGTGGACGGAGGCGACTGACTCCGTGCCCACGGGTTCGTGACAACCTGATCTGAGAACAGACCCCGGCCGTGGTTGCGGTCGGGGTTTTGTGTTGTTGGGCGGGTGGGGCGCGGCCCGGGTGGGCAGGATGGGGCACGTTCCGGGGCCCGGCGGTGGCGGGGCTCGCGATGTCGAGGGTCTGATGGCACAGGCCGCGTTGACGAAGGCCTGACGACAGGCCGGCGAGGGCAGGGGGCGGTGCGTGATGGGGCGGCGTGCGGTGTGCCGCGTGGCTGTGGCGGGGGCGGTGCTGTGGGCGGCCGTCGCCGGGACCGGTGGACCGTCCGCGGTTGCGGCGGGGACGCCGACGCCGTATGGCTTCTCGCCGGACGCCACGACCGTCCCTGGCGTGGCCGGAACCGCGGACGCCACCCGTCTGGAGTCCGGGCGGACATACCGCAGTTCGCTCCCGGTGAGCGAACAGGTCTACTACCGCCTCGAACTCGACGCCACCTCCAGTGCTTACGTCTCCGCCACCGCGGTCCCTCCGGCGGACGCCGTCGTCTCCGCCTCCGACGGGATCCGGGTGTCCGTCCAGGACGCCGACGGGCGCTCCTGCGGCGCGGAGACGGAGAACTTCGGCGGCGGCAGCAGCGCGCGGCCGATCACCGCCGTGGGCCTGCGCGAGCCGTCCGCGTCCCGTTCGCGGTGCGCGGCGGCGGGCACGTACTACGTGGTCGTCGAGCGGGTCGGTACGACGGCTCCGGAGGATGTCGCCTGGGACCTGGAACTCGCCACCTTCTCCGAGCCTCCCCTCGCGGAGGCGGCGGCCACCACGGCCCCCGAGGCCTGGGACTCCGCCGCTCCCCGGCCGCTGCCGGACGAGGCCGTACGGCGGCCCGGTGGCGCGGGGTTCTCCTCGGCCGTTCCCATCGGACAGGGCGTCTGGAGCTCCGACCTCCCGCCCGGCCGGACCGTCTTCTACAAGGTGCCGGTCGGCTGGGGCGAGCAGGTGTACGCCACCGCGGAGCTGGCGGGTTCCGCGGCGGGCTCCCGGGTGGTGGTGGGCGCGCTGGAGCTGTCGCTGCACAACCCGGTGCGCGCCCCGCTCGACGACGCGAGCCTCAACTACACCGGCAGCCGGCGGGCCGTGTCGCTGGATCCGCTGCCGCCGGTGGCGTACGGCAACCGCTACGGCGGCACCGACCGGGTCGCGGGGATGCGCTTCGGGGGCTCCTACTACCTGGTGGCGCATCTGTCCGCGCAGGTGGCCGAGCGGTTCGGGGACGGCCCGTTCGCGTTGACGCTGCGGGTCCGGGTCGAGGGCCCGGAGCAGTCCGGTCCGGCGTACGACGGGCGGTTCGAGCCGCAGGGCGTGTTCGCGCCGGTGGCCGGTCCGGGGGAGTCGGACGCGGTGCCCTCCGGGGGCGGCGGGGGCGGGGAGGACGACACGGTCATGACCATCGTCGCGGTGAGCGGGATCGGCGGGGGGACCGTGATCCTGGCCGTGCTCGGGGTGTGGGCGGCTGTGGGGCGGCGGAAGGTTTCGTCGCTCTAGGGGCGGTGGCTGTGAGCTGTCGGGGCGTTCGCCGGGGCTGGTGGCTGTGAGCTGTCGAGGCCCTGTCGGGGCCCTGCAGAAGCCCTCTCGACGTGCCCCTCAGATACGAGCCAGCGCCCAGAACCCCGCGATGTAACAGGCCACGGCGAACAGCAGCAGCGGGATCGCGACCTTCGCGGGCGGTCCCGTGCGGCGGGCTGCGCGGCGGCGGGCCGTGCGCGGGCCTACGGGAGTGGGAACCTCCGGGACCCGAGCGGTGTACGAAGCAGTAGAGGCAGTCTCGGGCGGCCGGTGCGGAACCGGGGTCGGGGGCTGCGCGGGGTACTGCGGGGCCGGGGTGTACGAACGGGGGGAGGACAGGACATGGGCGGGTCCGTACGGGGAGGAGCCGGGCTGTTCCTGAGGCTGTTGGCGGTGCTCGGGGTGGGCCTGGGGGTGGGACTGCGGCTGTGCTTGAGCTGGTGGCCGGGGCTCGGCCGGCGGTCGCGGGGGCGCCGGCGGAAAGCTGCCCGTGTCCGACATGCTGGGCAGGGCTTTCGTCGTCGTGGTGCGCTCCACCCCGGGCGCCTTCTTCAGCGGGCCCTGTGGCCCGTAGCCCTCCGGCAGGGACCCGAGTTGGTCGAAGATCTCGATCAGCTCGTCGTCGGGGCCCGGCTCCGGGAGCAGTTCGACGGCCGAGGCGAGGGCCTTTCGGGCGCCGGTCGCGGTGCGGAACCGCGCCTGGGGGTCCGGCTGGAGCAGCGTCGCCACGATCTGCCACAGCGGCTCCGGAATCCCCTTTGGCGCCCCCGGTGTGCCGTGCGCGGCGAAGTACTCGATGAGCGCCTTGGCGTCCGGCTTGGCGCCCTCCAGCAGATACAGCGCCACCAGCCCTACGGCGAACAGGTCCGCGGGGAAGTCCGGTTCCGCGCCCAGCAGTTGCTCGGGCGCCAGGTAACCGGGCGTTCCCACCACGAGGTTGGTCTCGGTCAGCCGGGGTTCGCCCAGCCGCATCGCGATGCCGAAGTCCGACAGCCGCAGCCGCGGGCGGCCGGTGCCGGTGGCCTCCAGCAGCACATTGGCGGGCTTGATGTCGCGGTGCACGACCTGCTCCGCGTGCACCGCGGCGAGCCCCGCGAGGAGTTGGTCGAGCAGCGTGCACACGAAGGGCGGGGGCAGCGGGCCGTAGTCGCCGACCAGGTGGACCAGCGAACCGCCGGCGACCAGGTCCATGGTGAACAGGACCTTGTCGTCGTCGGCGGCCCAGCTGGCGGGGGCGAGGACATGGGGGTGGTCGATCCGCAGGGCCTGCTCGCGGACGAACCGCAGCAGCGAGTGGGCGTCGCTCTGCTGGAGCACCTTGGCGGCCACGTACCGGCGGCGGCGGTGATCCCAGGCGCGCCAGACGGCGCCCACCCCTCCGCGACCGATCGGGTCGACCAGTTCGTACCGCCCGGCGAAGACCTCACCCATGGCTGTGCGCCGCTCCTCCCCCTCCGCTTACCCCCCTTGCTTCCCCCTCGACGGGAGAAACGACTCCCCCTCGCGCCGCTTTGCCGTCCGCCCGGTTGCCGAACCCCCTTCGGCGACCGGGACCAGGGGTCAGCTCTGGTGCGACTGGTAGTGCGCGACCGCGTCGGAGGTGCGGCCCGCGCCGTAGACGCGCAGGAACTCCGCCAGCTCCGGGTGGGTCGGGGCGAGGGTGTCCGCGGCGTCGATGATGTCGCCGGCGGCGGCGACCGAGCGCAGCAGCGACTGGATCTCGCGGACCACCCGCTTGACCGTGGGCGCCCCCGAACTGTTCGTCGACTGTGTGGCGTTGCTGAGCACCGAGCCCCCCTGCGACTTCTTGATCTCGTCCATGCGCTCGGTGGCCTCGGCCGCGCTCACGCTGCCGTCCGCGACCTGCCCCGCCAGGTCCTGGAGCAGCTGCACCCGCTGCACCACGGCCGGATTGCCGATCTTCGCCCGCTGACCGCTCATCAGCTGGGACAGCATCGGTGCGGACAGTCCCAGTACCCCCGCCAGACGAGCCTGGTTCAGACCAAGATCGTCTATAAGCTTACGGAAGAGCGCCCCCAGCGGCTCCCCGTACCAGTTCCGCTGCAGTTCCCGCGCTCTTGCGGTGGCTTCCTGCTGTGCGGCGTCCATTGCGTCTCCCCATCGCTTCCCCATGAACCGCGGTTCGCTGTCGCGAACCACGCCGAGCATCTTACGGAGAGTGGTCGGCCATCGGGACCCCCAATCTTTTTGCGGGATACCGGGGGTGACCCGGTACTCTGGTTCGCGGCGCCCACCGGAGAAGTGGTTCTTCCGGCGGACGTCGCCTTTCCCGGGGCCTTAGCTCAGTTGGTAGAGCGCTGTCTTTGCATGGCAGATGTCAGGGGTTCGACTCCCCTAGGCTCCACAGCCCGAGACCCCTCCCACCTGCGCAAACGCGCGGTCGGAGGGGTCTTTGTGTTCCGTGGGCGGGCGCGGTCAGGGCCCGATCACCTGCCTCAGCACCGACGGCGTCGCCGCCCAGGTGCTCAAGCACCGCTGGAAGACCCGCGGCCGCGACCTCCACCTGGTCCACGACATGGCCGCCCAGTGGCCGATCCTGCGCGGCGGGCTGTCTCGCACTGGGCGTAGACCTCGCGGGCGAGGACGGAGCCAATGCCCCGCCCCGAGGGGAACAGCGAGATGTACCGCGCGTGCCGTGGGGCCGACGCGACGATGCGCAGGCGGGGGAAATCGTTCACGCGGGACGCCACCCAGCAGGACATGCCGCTGGAATCCGTCGGCCGGCCCGACGACCTCGTCCCAAAGGAACAGCCCCGCGAGGCGGGAAACCCCCGACAGGTCTCCCGCCCCACGGGGCGCTTGGGGGTGCGGGCTCAGGTCACTGGCGGTCGTCGCGGTTCGCGGCTTCTTCCTCGGCCTGCTTCGCCTGGACCTCGGGGTCGAGGGGGGCGCTGCCGTCCACCGAGGTGAGGTGGCCCGACTCCGGGACCTCCGTCGCGGCGGGCGGCTCGACCAGCCAGTCCGGGTTGGCCTGCTTGTCCCACCACTTCCAGGCGGCGAACGCGCCGCCGGCCACCGCGCCCAGCACCAGCAGGGTCTTCGCGAACCGGCCCGCCCTCGCCCGCCGGTCGTGCTTGCGGACCAGCTTCTGGATCTCCTCGGGCGTGACCTGACCGCGCAGCGCGGCCAGCGCGGCCACACCACGGGCGGCGGCCTCGTCCCTCACGGGCACTGCCACTGCCACGGCATGCTCCAGCCGTGGCCGCGAATAATCGGCCGCCTGCCGGGCAGCCACCATGGTGCGGGCGGCGGCCTCATGGGCGGCATGGTCGACCTTCGGCGGCACATGGGTACGGGCCTGTTCCAGGCGCGGCACGACATGGGTGTCGTACTGCACGCGGGCCTGTTCGGCGGCCTGGGACACCTTCGGCGCGAGTCGTACACGTGCCTCGTGTGCGTAGTGCGCGGCCGTGTCCTTGGCCGTGCCGGCGTAGGGCGCCACCACGTCCGCGGCGTGCCGCACGCTGTCCTTCGCCGAGCCGGCTGCGGCGCGCACGCTGTCTTTGCGGGTCACGGGATCCTCCTCCTCGGTGGCGTTACGGTATTTCGACTTTCCACCCTTTTAGGGATCATGCCTGTCAATGGACAGGGGGGCATGTGCGGGCGGGCATCCGGGTCACAGAGACGAATAAGGACAACAGGAGCTTGTCGACGACAATGCCACGGATCGCCCGTCCGCGCCCCCGGCCCGGCGCGACTCGGCCGGATTTCCGCTGGCGAAAGTCCCCGGAGTGCGCCGGGAAGAGGACGTCAGGGCACCGACGGGCCGCGAGGACCGTGCGAGGATCGGGGAATCACCGCAGGACGACGGAAGGCACACCGTGGCCGAGCAGCTCTACGCCACCCTGAGGACCACCCAGGGCGACATCGAGGTCCGGCTCCTGCCGAACCACGCCCCGAAGACGGTCCGGAACTTCGTCGAGCTCGCCACGGGGGAACGGGAGTGGACGAACCCCGCCACCGGTGAGCGCTCCAGCAACCCCCTGTACGACGGCACGATCTTCCACCGCGTGCTGAGCGGCTTCATGATCCAGGGCGGCGACCCCCTCGGCACCGGCATCGGTGGCCCCGGCTACGAGTTCGAGGACGAGTTCCACCCGGACCTGCGCTTCGACCGGCCGTATCTGCTGGCCATGGCCAACGCCGGCCCGGGCACCAATGGCTCGCAGTTCTTCATCACCGTCGCCCCGACCCCGCACCTCAACCGCAAGCACACGATCTTCGGCGAGGTGACCGACCCGGCCAGCCAGAAGGTCGTGGACGCCATCGCCGTCACCCAGACCAACCCGCGCACCGCCCGCCCGGTCAACGACGTCGTCATCGACTCGGTCGTGGTCGAGACCCGCTGAGCCGCTCAAGACCGGCCGAGCCGCCCGGCCGACGGCCCACGGCGTTGTCCGAAGGGAACCAAACGCCCCGCTCATCCGTAAACATGGGCGGGGCGGACGCATGCCGGACGACGACTTAGGGGATCTCATGGACCAGGCGCCAGACAGTGCGCACCAGGCCCAGGGCCTGCCCGGCTGCTACCGGCACCCGGACCGCGAGACCGGCGTCCGCTGCACTCGCTGCGAGCGCCCGATCTGCCCCGAGTGCATGGTCAGCGCCTCCGTGGGCTTCCAGTGCCCCGACTGCGTCCGCACCGGCTCCGGCACCGGGCACCCGCCCGCCGCCAACCGTCCCCGCACGATGGCGGGCGGCAACCTGACGGCCGACCCGCACCTGGTCACCAAGATCCTCATCGGTGTCTGCGTCGCGGCCTACCTGGTCCAGATGGCCGTGGGCGACCGCTTCACGGACAGTTTCGACCTCATCGGACGGGCCTTCGTCCCCCACCTCGGCGATGTCGAGGGCGTCGCCGAAGGCCAGTCGTACCGGCTGCTGACGTCGATGTTCCTGCACGGCAGCGTCATCCACCTGCTGTTCAACATGCTCAGCCTGTGGTGGCTCGGCGGCCCGCTGGAAGCCGCCCTCGGACGCGCCCGCTACCTCGTCCTCTACTTCGTATCGGGCTTGGCCGGCAGCGCCCTCGCCTATCTGCTGGCCGAACCGAACACCGCCACCCTCGGTGCCTCCGGTGCCATCTTCGGCCTGTTCGGAGCCACCGCCGTCCTGATGCGGCGCATGAACTACGACATGCGCCCGATCATCGCGCTGCTGGCGATCAACCTGATCTTCACCTTCAGCCCGGGCTTCAACATCTCCTGGCAGGCCCACATCGGCGGCCTCGTCGCGGGCGTCCTGGTCGGGTACGGCATGGTCCACGCCCCGCGCGAGCGCCGTGCCCTCGTCCAGTACGGCATCGCCGCCGTCGTGCTGGCCGTGGTCGTCGGCCTCACCGTGCTCCGGACCGCCCAGCTCACCTGAGCCTCGCGTATCCACAGCTGAGCGGCCCTGTTGTCCACAGCATGTGCCGGATCTTGTGCACACTGTGCGGGAACAACTGTGCCCCCTGTCACTGACCGGTGTTTCCGCAGGTCAGGCAGGGGGCGAACGCGTTTTCGATTGCCGGTACTTCCGTCACACCGGCGTCAACGGCCCGGGGGTTATCCACAGATCGTCTTTCTTTTCCACTCCGTGTGGACAACGGCTGTGGATAACTCAGTGGATAGCCCTGGGCAGAGGTGTGTTCACCGGGCCGTGGCCGCTACTTCCACTGCGTGGAGACACCGAATCCGGCGGCGATGAACCCGAAACCGACCACGATGTTCCAGTTGCCCAGAGCGTCGATGGGCAGCGAGCCGTCGGTCACGTAGAACACCACGATCCAGGCCAGCCCGATCACGAACATGGCCAGCATCACGGGTGCGACCCAGGCGCGGCTGTTCAGCTTGATGGCGGTCGCCTGCTTCGCCGGCGGCGGCGTGTAGTCGGCCTTCTTGCGGATACGTGACTTCGGCACGAGGGTCTCTCCTGTCGATGCGCTGCGTGGCCGCGCAGGGAACTGGGGCTGGCTCGGGGCAGCGTAACTGGGGACTCTTAGTGCTCCCCCGGGCGTCCGTTAGCGTAGTGCTTCCGTGGCGCCGAAGGAGATAAGGGTACGTTGAGCAATTCTGCCGACTTTCCCCCACCGGGATCCAGTCCTGGCCCCGAGCGCCGCTTCCGGCCCGTGCGGGTGCTCACCGCTGCCGTCTTCGCGCTCGCGGGCCTCATTTTCTTCACCAGCTTCAACACGGCCAAGGGCACCAATATCCGTACGGATGACTCGTTGCTGAAGCTGTCGGACCTCATCCACGAGCGCAGCCTGAAGAACGGGGAGCTGGACGAGTCCAACGCGGCCCTGCGCCAGGACGTGGAGACGCTCGCCGAGCGGGACGACGGCAGCACCAAGGCCGAGGACGAGAAGCTCGCCGGCCTGGAGAAGAGCGCGGGCACCCAGAAACTGAAGGGCGAGGCGATAAGCGTCACGCTCAACGACGCCCCGCCGGACGCCACCGCGAAGCTGCCGGGCTATCCCGAGCCGCAGCCCGACTACCTCGTCATCCACCAGCAGGACCTCCAGGCCGTGGTGAACGCGCTCTGGGAGGGCGGCGCCAAGGGCATCAAGGTCATGGACCAGCGGCTGATCTCCACCAGCGCCGTCCGCTGTGTGGGCAACACCCTGATCCTCCAGGGCCGCGTCTACTCACCGCCGTACAAGATCACGGCTGTCGGGGAGCCCGAGAAGCTGCAGCAGGCGCTCGCGGAGAGTCCGGCGATCCAGAACTACATGGTCTACGTCAACGTGTACGGACTCGGCTGGAAAGTGACCGAGGACGGGACGGTGACTCTGCCCGGTTACTCGGGCACAGTGGATCTGCAGTACGCCCAGCCCGTGGAGTGAGACCGACCGGGAGCTGCCGGTGCGCGTTGTCGTCAGGACCGTCAGCGAGCTGTGCATCACCGTCGGCACCGTGATCGTGCTGTTCGTGGTCTATGTGCTCTTCTGGACGGGCGTGAAGGCCGACCATGTGATGGACGACCAGATCGACCAGCTGGAAGAGCAGTGGGCGCGGGGGAGCGTGAAACCCACCGGATCACCCGGCGCTCCCGGCGCCGCGGCCACCAGCCCGCCCGAGCCGGTGGCGTACCGGAGCGGGAAGCCGTTCGCCATCATGTACATCCCCCGGCTCGGTTTCACGTGGAACAAGCCGGTGCTGGAGGGCACGGCGACCGGCACCCTCAAGAAGGGGCTCGGCCACTACGCGCACACCGCGCGGCTCGGGCAGCAGGGCAACTTCTCCGTCGCGGGCCATCGGCGGACGTACGGAGACCCGTTCAAGGACTTCCCCAGGCTGCGGCCCGGGGACGCGGTGGTGCTGACGGACGGGACGACCTGGTTCACCTATCGCATCGACAAAGGTCCCTACAAAACCGTGCCGTCGGACATTGAGGTGATCGACCCTGTGCCACGTAAATCGGGGTACACGCGCGCGGGGCGCTACCTGACGCTGACCACATGCGATCCGGAGTGGGGGCACAGTCACCGGCTGATCGTCTGGGCGCACCTGGACGCCACACAGCCCGTGGAGGCCGGGAAACCAGCGGCCCTGCGCCGTTAGTCTGGTGGGCGGTACGGCGTGAGACCGGTGCCGTGGCGCAACGGAAGGGACGGCATGTACGGCTGGATCTGGCGGCATCTGCCGGGAAACGCGTGGGTGAAGGCGCTGCTCTCCCTCATGCTGGTCGTCGCCGTGGTCTACCTCCTTTTCCAGTACGTCTTTCCGTGGGCCGAGCCTCTTCTTCCCTTCGGTGATGTGACGGTGGACAACCAGTGAGCGCGCGCATTCTCGTCGTCGACAACTACGACAGCTTCGTCTTCAACCTGGTCCAGTACCTGTATCAGCTGGGCGCCGAGTGCGAGGTCCTGCGCAACGACGAGGTCTCCACGGCCCACGCCCAGGACGGCTTCGACGGCGTCCTGCTGTCCCCGGGCCCCGGCACCCCCGAAGAGGCGGGCGTCTGCGTCGAGATGGTCCGCCACTGCGCCGCCACCGGCGTCCCCGTCTTCGGCGTCTGCCTGGGCATGCAGTCGATGCAGGTGGCGTACGGCGGTGTCGTGGACCGCGCGCCGGAGCTGCTGCACGGCAAGACCTCGCCCGTCGAGCACGAGGGCAAGGGCGTCTTCGCGGGCCTGCCCTCCCCCTTCACGGCGACGCGCTACCACTCCCTGGCCGCCGAGCCGGCCACCGTGCCGGACGCGCTGGAGGTCACCGCGCGCACCCACGACGGCATCATCATGGGCCTGCGCCACCGTGAACTCCCGGTCGAGGGCGTGCAGTTCCACCCGGAGTCGGTGCTCACCGAGCACGGCCACCGGATGCTGGCGAACTGGCTGGTGGAGTGCGGTGACCAGGGCGCCGTGGCGAGGTCGGCGGGGCTCGCCCCGGTGGTGGGCAGGGCCACGGCGTGACCCAACTGCGCCCCGAGCGCGAGTCCGGTGCCTCGTACGGGGAGCAGCCGTACGGGGACTCCGGTGCGCTCGGGGAGTGGTACGGCAGCGCCGGGGCGGGTGAGCCCTGGGCGCAGCCGGCCGACGAGGAGACGGTGGCGCTGCGGGTTCCGGATCCGTCTCCGGCGCAGCGAATATCCGCGTCTGAGGGCCGTTCCGCCGCTTCCCCCTCCGGGAGCCCGGACGGGGGCCGCGCGGCCCGCAGAAAGGCCGCCAAGCGGCGCCACGGGCGTCACGGGGGCGCACCCGGCGCACCCCAGGAGCCGACGCCGCGGGACGGACGTCCGCTTTCCCGCGTGGAGGCGCGCCGGCAGGCGCGGGCGCGCAAGCCCAGCGCGGGAGTGGTGGCCAGCCGGGCGATCGGCGAGGTGTTCATCACGACCGGTGTGCTGATGCTGCTGTTCGTCAGCTACCAGCTGTGGTGGACGAACGTCCGGGCGCACGCGCAGGCCGACAAGGCGAAGGACTCCCTCCAGGAGGACTGGGCGAGCGGCAAGCGCAACCCGGGGACCTTCGAACCGGGCCAGGGCTTCGCGATCCTGCACATCCCCAAGCTGGACGTGGTCGTCCCGATCGCCGAGGGGATCAGCAGCAAGAAGGTGCTGGACCGGGGGATGGTCGGGCACTACGCCGAGGGCGCGCTGAAGACGGCGATGCCGCAGGCCAAGTCGGGCAACTTCGGTCTGGCGGGCCACCGCAACACGCACGGGGAACCGTTCCGGTACATCAACCGGCTCGAGCCGGGCGACCCGATCGTGGTGGAGACCCAGGACGAGTACTTCGTCTACAAGATGGCGTCGATGCTGCCGTCGACGGCGCCGAGCAATGTGAGCGTGCTGGAGCCGGTCCCGCCGGGTTCGGGTTTCACCGGCCCCGGCCGCTACATCACGCTCACCACGTGTACGCCGGAGTTCACCAGCAAGTATCGGTTGATCGTCTGGGGCAAGATGGTCGAGGAACGGCCGCGCAGCAAGGGCAAGCCGGATGCGCTCGTGCAGTAAGGGCAGATGAACAGTGGCAGCCACCACCGAGCAGCAAGAGCTCGTCGATCCCCCCGCCGCGCCGCGCCGCCGGGGCTCCGGCCGGATCGCCGCGGCGATCAGCGTCTTCGGTGAACTCCTCATCACGTCGGGCCTGGTGCTGGGCCTGTTCGTCGTCTACTCGCTGTGGTGGACCAACGTCATAGCGGACCGCAAGGCGGACCGGCAGGGCGACAAGGTCCGCGACGGCTGGGCGCAGCAGGACGGGGACGGCCCGGTCGCCTACGACTCCGGGAACGGCGTCGGCTTCCTCCACGTCCCCGACATGAGCAAGGGCGAGATCCTGGTCGAGAAGGGCACGGCGTCGAAGATCCTCAACGACGGCGTGGCCGGCTACTACACCGACCCGGTCAAGGCGGTCCTGCCCACCTCCGGCAAGAAGGGCAACTTCTCGCTGGCCGCCCATCGCGACGGCCACGGCGCGAAGTTCCACAACATCGACAAGCTGGAGAAGGGCGACCCGATCGTCTTCGAGACGAAGGACAAGTGGTACGTCTACAAGGTCTACGCCGCGCTCCCGGAGACCTCGAAGTACAACGTCAAGGTCCTCGGCGCCGTCCCCGAGGAATCCGGCAAGCGGAAGGCCGGCCACTACATCACCCTGACGACCTGCACCCCGGTCTACACGAGCCGCTACCGCTACATCGTGTGGGGCGAGCTGGAGCGGGTGGAGAAGGTGGACAGCCGCCGCACCCCGCCGAAGGAACTTCGCTAGACGTAAGAGGGCCCCGGCTCCCCCCTCTGCAGGGGAGCCGGGGCCCTCTTACGTGCTGTGGCGGTGGATCAGTTCTCGGTGCGGTAGGCCACGCCGTTCACGCCGCCGAAGATGCCGCCGTTGTCGTTGCCGCCGTCGCCCTGGCCGCTGTCGACCGCGATGATGTTGACGGCCGAACCCTTCTGGACCGTGCTTCCCGGGGCCGGGTCGGAGCTGAAGACAGTGGCGTTGTCGTCCTGGGAGCCCTGGACGTTGCCGACCACCAGGCCGGCGTCCTCCACCATCTTCTTGGCGTCCTTCAGCTTCTGGCCCTGGATCTGCGGGACCTGAACCTGGGTGTTCGCCTGCTTGCCGACCTGGATGTTGACCTTGGAGCCCGGGTCGGCCTCCTGGCCCGCCGCCGGGGTGGTCGTGATGACCTTGCCCACCTGGTTCGGGTCCTGGGTGTCGACCTCGGTGCACTCACCGACCAGCTCGCTGGCCGTCATCTGGGCCTTGGCCTCGTCACAGGTCTTGCCGACGACGTCGGGGACGGTGGCCTTCTCCTCGGCCTTGGCGACTGTGAGGGTGATCGTGGAACCCTTCTCGACCTCCTCGCCGAGTTCGGGGTCCTGTGCCGTCACGGTGCCTTCCGGCTCCGACGACACCTCCTCCACCTTCTTGACGTCGAACTGGTACTTGTCGCCCTCCAGCGTGGACTTGGCCTCGTCGAAGTCGTCGCCGAGGACACTCGGCACGGCCACCTTCGGTGCCCCGGTCGAGACCACCACGTTGATGGTGGACTCCTTCTTGACCGACGTGCCCTGCCTCGGGTCCTGGGTGCAGATCTTGCCCTTGGGCTGGTCCTCGCAGGGCTTCTCCGTGGGGACGAGCTGCACTTCGGCGTTCTTGGCCAGCCGCTCGGCCTCGTCCAGCGTCTCGCCGATCAGGGCCGGTGCCTTCGTGGTGTCGTTGGCCACACCCTCGTTGTCGAAGATCCACCGGCCGATCAGGATCGCGCCGACGAGGACCAGCACCGCCGCCACGACCAGCAGGATCGTGGAGGTGTTGTTCTTCTTCTGGCGGCGGCGGTCCGGGCGGTCGTCGTAGCCGAAGCCGCCGTCGTCGGGGTTCATCGGCGGCAGCATCGACGTGGCGCCGGCGTCCGTGGAGCGCAGGGCCGTCGTCGGCTGGTCGTCGGGGTAGCCGCCGTAGCCGACCGAGCCCATCGCCGCGGTGGCCGCGACCGGCTGGCCGTCGAGGCAGGCCTCGATGTCGACCCGCATCTCGTCGGCCGACTGGTAGCGGTAGTTCGGGTCCTTGACCAGTGCCTTGAGGACGATGGCGTCCATCTCGGGCGTGATCTCGGGGTCGAAGACCGACGGCGGCTGGGCCTCTTCGCGGACGTGCTGGTAGGCCACCGCCACCGGGGAGTCGCCCACGAAGGGCGGCCGTACCGTCAGCAGCTCGTACAGCAGACAGCCGGTCGAGTACAGGTCGGAGCGTGCGTCGACCTGCTCGCCCTTGGCCTGCTCCGGAGAGAGGTACTGGGCCGTGCCGATGACCGCGGAGGTCTGGGTCATCGTCATGCCGGAGTCGCCCATGGCGCGGGCGATGCCGAAGTCCATGACCTTGACCTGGCCGTTGCGCGTCAGCATGACGTTCGCCGGCTTGATGTCGCGGTGGACGATGCCGTTGCGGTGCGAGTACTCCAGCGCCTGGAGGATGCCGATGGTCATCTCCATCGAGCGCTCCGGCAGCAGCTTGCGGCCGCTGTGCAGAAGCTCACGCAGGGTGGAGCCGTCGACGTACTCCATGACGATGTACGGGATCGACACGTTGTCGATGTAGTCCTCGCCCGTGTCGTAGACCGCCACGATCGCGGGGTGGTTGAGCGAGGCGGCCGACTGGGCCTCCCGGCGGAAGCGGGCCTGGAAGGACGGGTCGCGCGCGAGGTCCGCGCGCAGCGTCTTCACCGCCACGGTGCGGCCGAGCCGGGTGTCGTGCGCGAGGTATACCTCGGCCATGCCACCACGGCCGAGCACCTGGCCCAGCTCGTACCGGCCGCCGAGGCGACGCGGCTCTTCCATAAGCTACCTACCAGCCCTCTCCGTCGGTCCCGACCCGCACGTTCGTACGGTTCGGAGGCTGCCGTCCGGGCCTACCGTACCCGGCTCGCTTTGTGTGACCTGGCCAAGCCCGTCAGCCGATACAGGACCGGTATCGCAACGTGCACCGATGTGAAGGCGACGTGAGCGGGGTCACTTCTTGCTGTCGACGACTGCCTTCATCACGTCCCTTGCGATCGGAGCGGCGAGACCGCCACCACTGATGTCGTCGCGGTTGGCCGAGCCGTCCTCGACGACGACGGCCACGGCCACCGGAGAACTTCCGTCGGACAGCTTGGCGTAGGAGATGAACCAGGCGTACGGCTTCTCGCTGTTGTTCAGGCCGTGCTGGGCGGTACCGGTCTTGCCGCCCACCGTCACGCCGTCGATCTTCGCGTTGCCGCCCGTGCCCTGCGGGTCGTTGACGACCGTCTCCATCATTTCCTGGAGCTTCTGCGCGGTTTCCGAGGAGACCGCCTGGGACAGCTCCTCCGGGTCGGTCGTGGCGATCGTGTCGAGGTTCGCGGCCTTGAGCTGGTCGACCATGTACGGCTTCATCAGCTTGCCGTCGTTGGCGACGGCCGAGGCGACCATGGCCATCTGCAGCGGGGTGGCCCGGTTGGAGGCCTGGCCGATGCCGTCCATGGCGTTCTGCGGGGCGTTGTCCTCGGGGTAGATGCTCTCGGCGGCGCGGACGGGGGTGTCCAGCTCGTCGTCGTTGTAGCCGAACTTCTCCGCCTGCTCGATCATCTTCTCGTTGCCGACGTTGTCGGCCATCTTCGCGAAGACGGTGTTGCAGGACACCATGAGCGCGTACTTCAGTGAGGCGTTCTTGCACTCACCGTGCTCGTTGGTGAGATCGGTGGTGGTCCCCGGCAGCTGGTACGGGTCCGGCGTCTTGGTGGCGTCGTCGATCCCGGAGACCTCGCCGTTCTCCAGGGCCGCGGCCGCGGTGACCACCTTGAAGGTGGAGCCCGGCGGGTAGGTCTCGCGCAGCGCCCGGTTCAGCATCGGGTCGTCGGGGTTGTTCGCCTTCTGCACGGCGTTCCACGCCTTGGCGTCGGAGTCCTGCGTCCCGGCGAACTTCGAGGGGTCGTACGACGGCGTGGAGACCAGCGCCAGGATCTTGCCGGTCGCCGGGTCGATCGCGGCGACGGCGCCCTTCTTGTCGCCGAGCCCCTCGTACGCGGCCTTCTGCGCGGCGGCGTTGAGGGTGGTGACGACGCTGCCGCCCTCCTTCGGCTTGCCCGTGAGCATGTCGAGGGTGTTGCGGAAGAAGAGCCGGTCGTCGTTGCCGGTGAGGATGCCGTCCTCGAGCTTCTCCAGCTGGTTGGCGCCGAAGGCCTGCGAGGAGTACCCGGTGACCGGCGCCCACATCGGGCCGTTCGTCCAGGTGCGCTTGTACTTGTAGTCCCCGGACTTGCTCTCGACGCTGCCGGTGATGGCCTTGCCCTCGACGATGATGTTGCCGCGCGGGGTCGAGTAGCGCTCGATGTTGACGCGGCGGTTGTCGTCGTCGTCGGCCAGGTCGTCGGCCTTGACGTACTGCAGGTAGTTGTTGCGGACCAGCAGGGCCAGGATCAGGAGTCCGCAGAAGATCGCGATACGGCGCAGGGGCTTGTTCACGGTCGGACCACCTGGGTCATCTCGGCGTCGGGGTTGGGGGCGGGGGAGGGCGCCGGGCGGCGCGCGGTGTCGCTGATCCGCATCAGGATGCCGATCAGGGCCCAGTTGGCGATCACGGACGAACCGCCGTAGGCCACGAAGGGCAGCGTCATACCGGTCAGCGGGATGAGGCCCATGACACCGCCGGCCACCACGAAGACCTGGAGGGCGAAGGCGCCGGACAGGCCGATCGCGAGCAGCTTGCCGAACGGGTCGCGGGCCGCGAGGGAGGTGCGGATGCCGCGCTCGATGATCAGACCGTAGAGCAGCAGGATGGCCATGACGCCGGCCAGGCCCAGCTCCTCGCCGAAGGTGGCGAGGATGAAGTCGGAGTTGGCGGCGAAGCCGATGAGGTCGGAGTTGCCCTGGCCGAGCCCGGTGCCGAGGGTGCCGCCGGAGCCGAAGGCCCACAGCGCCTGCATGGCCTGCTCGGAGTGGACAATGCCGTCCTGGACGCCCTCCCGGCTGAGCGTGAACTCGCGCATCGGGTCGAGCCAGGCCTGCACACGGGTCTGGATGTGCGGTTCGAAGCTCGCCACGCCGACCGCGCCGACCGCGGACATCAGCAGACCGAAGACGATCCAGCTGGTCCGCTCGGTGGCGACGTACAGCATGATGACGAACATTCCGAAGAACAGCAGCGAGGTACCGAGGTCGGTCTCGAAGACCAGGATGAGGATCGACATCACCCAGACCACGAGGATCGGACCGAGGTCGCGGCCGCGCGGCAGGTACAGGCCCATGAAGCGGCGGCTGGCCAGGGCCAGGGCGTCTCGCTTGACCATGAGATAGCCGGCGAAGAACACCGCCAGGGCGATCTTCGCGAACTCACCGGGCTGCAGCGTGCCGAGGCCGGGGATCTTGATCCAGATCTTGGCGCCGTAGACGTTCGCGCCGAGTCCGGGCACGAGCGGCAGCACCAGCAGCACCAGCGCGCCGGCCATCGAGATGTACGTGTAGCGCTGCAGGACGCGGTGGTCCTTCAGGAAGATCAGCACGGCCACGAGCAGGGCGACGCCCATCGCCGAGTACAGCAGCTGGCGCGGTGCGGCCTCGACGTACTGCTGACTCGCCTGAAGCTTCTTGGACTGGTCCAGTCGCCAGATGGCGACCAGGCCCAGGCCGTTGAGCAGAGTGGCGATCGGCAGCATCAGCGGGTCCGCGTACGGGGCGAACTTCCGTACGGCGAGATGGCCGACGCCGGCCAGCAGGCCGAGGCCCAGGCCGTAGGCCAGCAGGCCGGCCGGCACCTCGTCGTTCAGCGCGAGGCCGACGTTGGCGTAGGCGAAGACCGGGATGACGACCGCGAACACCAGCAGCGCGAGCTCGGTGTTGCGCCGGCTCGGCGCTCCGATGGAGCCGATCGTGGACGTGTGGTGCGTCGACGGGTTGGAAGTACTGCTCATCGTGTGACGGGGCCTCTCACGGCTTGCCTACTGCGTACCGCACTTCGAGACGACCTTCTGCTCTTCCTCCGAGAGTGTGGGGCCGGGAGTGGGCGTGGGTGCGGTCGTGGACGGGGACGGGGAGGTCGACGGGGAACCCGAGGGCTTGTCCGACGGGTTCGGTGTCGGTGTCGCCTTGGACGTGAGGGAGGTACGCGTGGTTCCCGTGGTGCCTCCGGCCTCGCCCTCGCCGGTCTTCGAGTTCTGCTCGCTCGCGGCCGCCTGCCGCTCCGCCTGCTTCTTGCACGCGGAGGCCTGCAGGGCCAGTTCGTCGATCTTCCGCTGGGCGGCCTTCAGGCCCCCCTCGGGGATCGTGGCCTCGACGAGCTCCTGCTGGTACGGCGGGAGGTACTTGAGTTCGATCTCGGGGTGATCCTTCTCCACCTCCGACAGCGAGACCCAGGCCAGGTCCTGGTTGATGCCGCGGTACAGGGCGACGTGCTCGCCGTTGGCGCCGACGTAGTACTGGGTCTGCGTCCACTTCCAGCCGCCGTACAGACCGCCGCCGAGGACGGCCAGCGCGAGCACGGAGTAGAAGGATCTCTTCAGCCACTTGCGGTTCTTGCGCGGCTTCACGAAGTCGTCGTCGGAGTAGTCGCCGAAGCCGGAGGTGTCGATGTAGCCGGTGATGTCGCCACCGGAGCCGGGCGGGCCGAACTCGCCGCCCCCGCCGCCCTGTCCGGGCACCTGGCGGCCGAGCCCCGAGGCGCGGCCCGCGGGGGTCTGCATGATGCCGTTGTCGTGCAGCGGGTGCTGGTTCTCGGCGACCGCGCCGACCACGACGGGCTGGTCGGAGATCTGCCCGGCGAGGGTGTCGCCGGTGTCCAGGTCGAGGACGTCCGCGACGATCACGGTGATGTTGTCGGGGCCGCCGCCGCGCAGCGCGAGCTGGATCAGCTCCTGCACGGTCTCCTGCGGGCCCTGGTAGCTGGCGAGGGTCTCCTCCAGGGTCTGGTGGGACACCACCCCGGAGAGACCGTCGGAGCAGATCAAGTACCGGTCGCCGGCCCGGACTTCGCGGATCGACAGGTCCGGCTCGACATGGTCGCCGCTGCCCAGCGCGCGCATCAGCAGGGAGCGCTGCGGGTGGGTGGTGGCCTCCTCCTCGGTGATCCGGCCCTCGTCGACCAGCCGCTGCACCCAGGTGTGGTCCTGCGTGATCTGGGTGAGCACGCCGTCGCGCAGCAGATAGGCGCGCGAGTCGCCGACGTGCACCAGACCGAGCCGCTGCCCGGTCCACAGCAGGGCGGTGAGCGTGGTTCCCATGCCCTCCAGCTGCGGGTCGTCCTCGACCATCGAGCGCAACTGGTCGTTGGCGCGCTGCACGGCGGTGCCGAGCGAGGTGAGGATGTCGGAGCCGGGGACGTCGTCGTCGAGGGCGACGATCGTGGAGATGGCCTCGGAGGAGGCGACCTCACCGGCCGCGGCGCCGCCCATGCCGTCGGCGATCGCGAGCAGGCGGGGACCGGCGTATCCGGAGTCCTCGTTGCCTTCCCGGATCATGCCTTTGTGCGATCCGGCGGCGAAGCGCAGTGACAGACTCATGCGCACCTCGCCCGTCGGCTCCGGGTACATCCGCACGGTGCCCACCCTCCGGTCGGGAGCGCGCCGGGGCCCGTCGTGGGGGCCGCCACCGCGTGCTCGCTCCGCTCGCGCTCATTCATGATGCAGCTACTTCCGCAGCTCGATGACGGTCTTGCCGATGCGGATCGGCGCGCCCAGCGGGATCGGCGTGGGAGTCGTCAATCGGTTCCGGTCGAGATATGTGCCGTTGGTGGAGCCCAGGTCCTCGACGATCCACTGCCCGTCGCGGTCCGGGTAGATCCTGGCATGCCGGCTCGAGGCGTAGTCGTCGTCCAGCACGATCGTGCTGTCGTGCGCCCGGCCCAGCGTGATGGTCTGGCCCTGCAGCGCGACCGTGGTGCCGGTGAGGGTCCCCTCGGAGACCACGAGCTTGGTGGGGGCGTTACGGCGCTGGCGGCCGCCCCCTGCGGCCTGCTGGCGCTGCTGCGGCGGCGCGGCGGCCTGCCGGGCGGCCGGCTGGGCCCGGCCCGCTTCCCGGCGCGAGCCGCGCTGGGTGACGCGCGTACCGAACAGGTCGCTGCGGATGACCTGCACGGCCACGATCACGAACAGCCACAGGACGGCCAGGAAACCCAGCCGCATGACCGTGAGGGTCAGCTCTGACATTGCCCCCGCTTCACCCTTCGGCTTGCCTATAGATAACGGTGGTGTTGCCCACGACGATCCGCGAGCCGTCGCGGAGCGTAGCGCGGGTGGTGTGCTGCCCGTCCACCACGATGCCGTTGGTGGACCCGAGATCCGCGATCGTCGAGGGCGTTCCGGTCCGGATCTCACAGTGCCGGCGCGAGACGCCGGGGTCGTCGATCCGCACGTCGGCGTCGGTGCTGCGGCCCAGCACCAGCGTCGCGCGGGAGATCTGATGGCGGGTGCCGTTGATCTCGATCCAGTAGCGGGTGCGGCCGCCGGCCGCGGGCGCCGTGGGGCGCTGTCCCGCGGCGGGCTGCGGGTAGCCGTAGCCGCCCGGGCGGGCGCCGCCGGGGGGCGGCGCGCTCGGCATGGGCGGGGCTCCCGCGGGCGCGGGGGGAGCGGCGGCGGGCGGGTAGCCGTAGCCGCCGGGCCGGCCGGCCGGGGCGGGGGGCTGCGGGCCGCCGCTCTGCTGGTCGGTGGAGCCGGCCAGCGTGCGGCTGCGCACGCGGTACAGGCCGGTGTCGAGGTCGTCGGCCTTCTCCAGGTGGACCTTGATGGGGCCCATGAAGCTGTAGCGCTGCTGCTTGGCGTAGTCGCGGACCATGCCGGCGAGCTCGTCGCCGAGCTGCCCGGAGTAGGGGCTCAGACGCTCGAAGTCCGGCGTGCTCAGCTCGACGATGAAGTCATTGGGAACGACCGTGCGGTCGCGGTTCCAGATCGTCGCGTTGTTGTCGCACTCGCGCTGCAGCGCGCCCGCGATCTCCACGGGCTGGACCTCGGACTTGAACACCTTGGCGAAGGTGCCGTTGACCAGACCTTCGAGACGCTGCTCGAACTTCTTCAGGACTCCCATGGGGCACCTCCTCCGTAGCTGCTTCCGTCGTACGCCTCGTACTGCTTACTGATCGTATCCACGCGCCGGTGAATCGGCTGGTTCCCCCTGTCCGGCCCGGCCGACGGGTGTCGACGCTGGACGAAGTTCCCTGTGGAGCGCGCCCTCGAACTCTCCTCGGACGTACTCCTGCCCAGGATCGTAGAGGCGGCCGCAGACCAGTGTCCCGCACCTGACTGTGGACCCGGACCGGCTCCTGGGCAGACGAGCCGGACCGGTACGAGGTTGATACGTGAACAGACACGGCCTGAGACAGGGGCCGTCGTCGGGCTGCTGCCCGGGGAGAAGGGATGTGAACCCACCCTGGCCGGCGTGCTAATGTTCTGGATGTCGGAAGGCGCCGCACCGCAAGGAACGGAGCCCGAGGACACACCCAATGCGCGGGTGGCGGAATAGGCAGACGCGCTGGATTCAGGTTCCAGTGCCCGCAAGGGCGTGGGGGTTCAACTCCCCCCTCGCGCACCGTCGAAAGGGCGGCATCGATCAGATGCCGCCCTTTCTCGTTGTCCCTTGGGACTGTGACGGTTGTCTCGCGCGGACCGGCGGCGGTTCTCACCGTGCCGCCGGCCCGCGTGTGAG
The DNA here is from genome assembly GCF_056436565.1 of Streptomyces sp. NPDC043726. NCBI lineage: Bacteria > Bacillati > Actinomycetota > Actinomycetes > Kitasatosporales > Streptomycetaceae > Streptomyces > Streptomyces sp. NPDC043726. The sequence continues at coordinate 461,950 of NZ_JBWKCI010000003.1, read as the reverse complement.
GAAGCTCTCAGGCGCGCCTCATGACCAGGCTCACGTTGTGCCCGCCGAAGCCGAAGGAGTTGGCGAGGGCCGCGTCCCAGCTGCCGGTGCGGTTCTCACCGCGGACCACGTCAAGACGGATCTCCGGGTCCTGGCGGTCGAGGTTGCGGACCGCGGGGACCACTCCGTGGTGCAGCGAGAGCAGGGTCGACAGGGCACCGAAGGCCCCGGAGGCGCCGAGCATGTGGCCCGTCATGGACTTGGTGGCGGTGACCGCCGCGCCCTCGCCGACCACCTTCGCCAGCGCCTCGCCCTCCGCGAGGTCACCGCTCGGGGTGGAGGTGGCGTGCGCGTGCACGTGCCCGATGTCCCGGGCCTCCAGGCCGGCGTCCGCCAGCGCCGTCCGCATCGCCTGCACCTGGCCCTCCGCGTCGGAGGAGGTGATGTGGTGCGCGCTGGAGTGCACGGCGGCGCCCGCGACGGCGCCGTAGACCCGGGCGCCGCGGGCGCGGGCGAACTCCGCCCGTTCCAGTACGACCAGGGCGGCGCCCTCGGCGATCACGAAGCCGGAGCGGTCCGCGTCGAAGGGGCGGGACACCGCCGCCGGGTCGCCGCCCTGGACGGACAGCGCCTTCATCTGGCCGAAGGCGGCGGCCATGAACGGGGTCAGGGTGGCCTCGGTGCCGCCCGCGACCACCACGTCGGCGCGGCCCGCCCGGATCAGGTCCAGGCCCAGCGCGATCGACTCCGCTCCGGACGCACAGGCGCTCACGGGGGCGCGGGCGCCGGCCCGGGCGCCGAGCTCCATGGAGACCCAGGCGGCGGGGCCGTTGGGCATCAGCATCGGCACCGCGAAGGGTGACAGGCGACGCATCCCGGAGCCCTCGTAGAGGTTGTACTGGGACAGGGTGGTGAGGACGCCGCCGATGCCGGTGCCGACCACGACGGCCAGCCGCTCCGGCTCGACCTGCGGGGCGCCCGCGTCCTGCCAGGCCTGGCGCGCGGTGACCACGGCCAGCTGCTCGCCGCGGTCCAGCTTGCGGGCCTGCGCCCGGCCGAGCTCTTCGGCCGGGTCGCTCTCCACGGTGCCGGCGATGCGCACCGGGAGGTCAGCGGGCCAGTCGGGCCCGAGATCGCGGATGCCGGAGCGCCCGGCCAGCAGTCCCTCCCAGGACGCGGCGGCGGTCGCGCCCAGCGGTGTCAGCGCACCGACACCCGTCACCAGTACGTCGTCACCGTGCGGCGCCATCTCATGTCTCCTCGGATCCGGCGGGGCCCATCGTCGATACGTCCTGTCACCATCGCCCGGCCGGTGGCCGGGCGGGCCCGCCGGACGCGAACGGGCCAGAGATCCTGCGTGAACGTGGCACGGGGTACCGGCACGTCAACCCGGCGTTCCGGCACCCGCGCCGTCGTGCGCGGATGTGCCACAGGGCGTGCGCGGCCGGGCGAGAAGATCGCGCCCGCGCCCCTTAACTTGAGCACCGGTGCAGCAGGCCCCACCGGGCCGGGGACAGTCCGGTGGGGTTCGCGGCCGGGTGCGCCGGCCGACCGGTCGTCACCTCGTGGGGAACAGCTCGCCGTCCGTACGGCGGGCCAGGAGCGACCGGTACCAGGTGGCACCGACGGCGAAGTCACGGGCGAAGTCGCTCGCGGGCGCCGTCCCGAGCAACTGCCACAGACGGGAGCTGTCGTACCAGTGGTCGACCGCCAGCAACGACAGACGCCGCCGGACCAGACGGTCCCGGTCGGCGCCGGTCAGGGCGGCGGCCCGGGCGTAGGACACCTCTCCCTGGGGCAGCGGGAGCCGCAACTCCCGGCAGACCGTCTCGACCAGGTCCCGCACGGACACCGGCTCCGGCCGGGCGGCGTGCAGGACCGCACCGCGCGGCAGTTCGGGCCGCACGGCCAGCGCGGCCACGGCCCGGGCCAGGTCGTGCACACCGATCACGGACGTACGGGCACGCCCGGCGTCGATCCAACGGGGGAAGGCGGTGAGGAAGTCCACCAGCGCGGGGACCACCCAGACGTCCCCGGGACCGTGGACGAGATGCGGGCGCAGGACGAGACCGCCGGCCGCGAGGACGCGCTGTTCCCCCGCCAGCCTGCTGACGCTCGTCGGCGACGAGGGGCCGAGTTCCGGCTCGCCCTCCTTGGCGCCGGTGTGCGGCTCGTCCCGGTAGACGGCCGTGGTGCCCAGCTGGATGATCCGCTCGACCCCCGCGCGAGCGGCCTCCGCCAGCAGGGCCTCGGTGCCCGAGTCGTTGACGGCCGCGCACTCGGCGGGACTGCCGCCGATCCGTGAGGCCAGGTGGAGCACGGTGTCCACGCCGTCGCAGACCCCGCGCAGGGAGCGGGGGTCGCGGAGTGAACCGCGGCGCACCTCCACCCGGCCCGTGCCGTCGGGAGCGGGCGGGCGGTTGTGGACCAGGAGACGTAGGGAGGGGGCGTCCGCCGGGTCGGTGCCGGTGGAGAGCAGACCGGTCACGTGGGAGCCCACGAACCCGGTCCCGCCGGTGATGAGGATCCGTCGCGTCGGTGCCATGTCTTCTTTCCGATCTCGTCTCGGGAAGTGTGGAACGGAGGGGGGAAGAAAAACGGGGCGTGGGGGGGCGGGTCTCTCGATACAGAGACGATGAAGAATTCGAGCCAGGATCTAGTGCGGCGCGAATCAGGGACTTACATTACGGGTAGCGTGAGGCCATGTGGCACGGCGGACTTCTTCAGGGAAAGCACGCGTTCATCACGGGTGCGAGCAGTGGAATCGGAGCGGCCGCGGCCCGGGTCTTTTGCCGGGAGGGCGCCGCGGTCACATTGGCCGCGCGTCGTGAGGAACGGCTCGCGGCGCTGGTCGACGAGCTGTGTGCCGAGGGCTTCCAGGCGCAGTACGTGGTGGTCGATGTCGCGAGAAACCAGCAGGTGGCGGAGGGGGTGGCGCGGGCGGTGGAGAGATTCGGCAGGCTTGACGTGGCGTTCAACAACGCCGGCGTCGCGGCCGAGGGCACGCCCATGCACATGATGAGCGATGAGGTCTACGACACCGTCATGGACACCAATGTCCGCGGAATGTGGAACTGCCTTCGCCAGGAAGTCGCCGCAATGCTCCAGCGGGGCGGCGCCATTGTGAACACCAGCAGTACGGCCGGTCTTGTGGCGACGCCGGTGGCCGCGCCCTATATCGCTGCCAAGCATGCCGTCATCGGATTGACGAAAGCGGTCGCAGCGGAATATGCGGCGCGTGGAATTCGGGTCAATGCCATTGTTCCCGGGGCGACCCACAGCGAAATGACGGACGCGTGGATGGCCGCTGTTCCCGGAGTGGCGGAGGAACTGGAGCGGGCGGCGCTGCTGCCGCGGATCGCCGTGCCGGAGGAGATCGCCGAGGCGGCGGCCTGGCTGAGCAGCGACCGGGCGTCCTTCGTGGTCGGCGCGACGGTGCCGGTGGACGGCGGCTGGACGGTGCGGTGAGCGGGGTGACGGGGAGAGGGAGCGACGGTGCCTGGTGGGCAGCCGGCGCCGAGGGACCACGGGGGCAGGTCGTGCCGTGCGGGTTCCGTCGGTGCGGGTCATGGGACGGGCTCCTGTGCTGACGGTGGAACGCGGTGCGGGTCCGGCGCGGGCCGGGGGCCCGCCCGCCCGGGCCGCCGCGCACACGGCGGGTCACGGGTCGGGGCGGGTGATCGAAGCAACTGGGGGATCGAGGGTGAGGGTGGTGAGGGTGGATGGGCGGTAGTCGGCGGGATCACGCACGGCGCCACACATGCCGGGGCACGGACGTGCGGATCGGACGGCACGAGCGCGTGGGTGTCGGTGGAGGGTCGTCGCGGCGACGCTGCCGGGACGGGGACCGTACGGCCGGTGAGGGACCGGCGGTGTCGGGGAGGGTCTGCCGACTGTGCGCGCATTAGGGGCGGGCGGTCCGAAGGCGCCGGGAGCGGCGTGGGGCCGCATCGGGGTGCGGCTCCGCCGCGAGGACGCGACCTGCCGCGACGGCGCGTCGGTCGAGGGACGACCCTTAGCGGTCCGCTTCTCGGAACAGGATCTCGAAGACCTGCTCGCCGTTCTGATGTCCCGTCACGGACAGGACGTATCCGTGCCCGGCCTCTTCCTCGAGGTCGGTCCGGACGACGCAGGGGGAGTCGAACTCGACGTAGCGGGAGCACGAGACGACGCACGAGGAGGGCCGGAAGGGGCGCGGTCCGAAGACCACGTGCGCGGCCTGCTGCGCGGCGTCGAGGAGAACCATCGCGGGCATGTGGTCGTTCGGGTGGTCGAACATCAGCTCGTTCGACACATCGGCCCGCAGCAGCCACTCGCCGGGACGCTCCCCGGGGGCCAGGGCCACGTCGGACGCGAGGGCGCGGCCGACCGTGTGCGGGGGCACCGGTGCGGGCAGCGGAGCCGCGAGCGCGGCGGGCCAGGCGGTCTCGGTACGGCCGCGACGCAGCCGGCGGTAGACCTCCGCGGTCATGACGGAGCACTCGCCGCCGCCGGTGCCGATGATCTCGCCGTTCACGCGGAGGACCACACGGGCCTCCAGGGACGAGGGAACGCCGCGGCGGTGCTTGAGGTCGTGGATGGAGACGTCCAGATCGAGGCGGGCGGGCGCGTCGGGCGCGCGCAGCCGGCCGGGGTCCACCCGGTGGTGGGCGGACGAGACGAGGAACTGGTGGCCGAGCGGGACTCCGAGTCCCTCGTGGGCGACCAGGATCACGGCCTGGCGGACGCTCTCGATGACCAGCGAGGGCAGGAAGTCGCCCTGTGCGTCGGTGAATCGGCGGTGATCCGCGGGCCACTGCGTGGAGACGGTGTAGTGAAGGGCGTCGTGCTGGGTGATGCCGGTGGGCAGTACGTCCTTCCGGTGCGTGCGATGTACGAGCCTGGTGTCGATCGACGCCGCGGGCGGCAGGATGACGGGCCTGGCCGGTATGACCGGCCGGACCGGAAACGCGGTCTTCCTTATCCCCCCGTGGCGGCGTCGGCCCCTGTGAATACCAATGTTCGTGGTCATTGCTCTTCCTTCTGGAACGAGAAGGTGCATGACGGGTGACTGGTTCCAACCCCGCCGGTAAGATACGCGCATGCGGGTATGTTTTTCAATGAGAGCGGGTGGTTCCGCATACGAACCCGCTGACAGCCATCATCAACAACGACGACGGAAGGGGGCCCCGTGGCACAGCAGGATCGAGCCATCAGGACACGCCAGGCGATTCTGGAGGCGGCGGGCGAGGTGTTCGCGGAGTGCGGGTACTCCGCCACGAGGATCTCGGACGTTTACCAGCGGTGCGGTGTGACGAAGGGCGCCTTCTACTTCCACTTCACCTCCAAGGCCGAGCTGGCGCAGGCCGTGTTGGACGAGCAAGTGGCGGAGCAGATCAGGTACTTCGCGCCGCCGCAGGAGCCGGGGGCGCCGAAGCTCCAGGAGTGGGTGGACGTGACGCTGCTCGTGGCGCACCGGCTCACCTTCGACCGCATGCTCCAGGGAAGCATCCGCCTCGCGGTCGACCAGGGGCATGACGTGATCGACCGCAAGGTGCCGTACCAGGCCTGGATCGAGGTCAGCTCGAGGCTGCTCGGAGAGGCCCAGGAACGCGGGGAGTTGGTGCCGGGCATCGAGGTGGCGCCGGTGTCGGAGGCGGCGGTGGGCGCGTTCACCGGGGTGCAGCTGCTGTCGGAGGTCATGACGAACCGGGCCGACGTGGAGGAGCGGATCGCGGTGCTCTACGACCTGATGGCCCGTTCGCTGGCCCGGCCCGAGGTGTACGCGCTGCTCGACATCACCGCGGACCGGGGGAAGTTCCTGACGCGTGGGGCGGCGGTCCACAGCTCCGTCTGAGGCAGTTCTGGGGCGGCCCTTCGCAGGCCGCCTTCGAAGGGAGCGGCAAGTGCAGATCCAGCAGCTTCGGGCATTTCGTGAGGTGGCCGCCGAGTTGAGCGTGACGCGGGCGGCGCGGAACCTCAACTACGCGCAGTCCACGGTGACGGCACAGATCCAGAACCTCGAGGAGTCCGTGGGGGCGGCGCTGTTCGACCGGAGCCGGCGGCAGTTGGCGTTGACGGAGGCGGGGGTGCGGCTGCTGCCGTACGTCGAGATCATCATCGAGGCGGCGGAGGCGGGGCGGCGGGCGGCGGTGGAGGGGGGCGAGGTGTGCACGGCGCCGGTGCGGCACCGGGGCCGGGCTCGGCGAGCGGGTGTGCGCGAACCTGCCAGGGGTGGTGCGCGGTAGGGCGAGTTCCGGCTTGCGTGGCGGTGGCCCGGTGCCCGGGAATGTGGGCGCCGGGTCTTTGTCTGCCCGCGTCCCTCTCCCGCGGAATTGGTCATTCCTGGGGTTGTGGTTTTGGTTTTGTTCGCGGAATTCTCGGTTCCGTCAGGTGATCGCCATTTCTGTATGGCCGGAAAAAGTCCTCCCTGGGGGATCTCCCCGGGGTGCTTCGGCGGAATACAGGCTTCCAATTGATCCCTCCTTCCCCTTCCCGCTCTCCGGAATATGAAGTTCCGGGGGCGGGGCCGGTCGCGCGTGTTTCGGCAAAGGGTGGTGCGCGGTGCGGCAACCAGCGGGGTGGAGGGGTTCGTAGAGTCGGGGGTATCGCGGTGAGTCCGGGGCCGTAGGCGGGCCGGATGCCGCTCGCCCCCCGAGTCGCGGCCCTCCCGTCGACCGGTGCCCTCCTCGTACATCCCCCGGCGAGGAGCGTCCCGGCGGTGGGAGGGCCGCTCCGTACCCCGGGGCCCCGGGCCCGCGAACCGCCCCGACCCCACCCCCGGACCCACGAACCCTTCCCCGGACAAGAGTGAGGCTCAGCCCAACATGAATGCTGATCAGCGCATGACGGACGTGGACTCCTGGCGCCTGCTGCCGGCCGCCCAGCAGCCCGACTGGCCCGACCCGGACGCCCTCAAGGGCGTACTCGAAGAACTGGCGTCCTACCCGCCGCTCGTGTTCGCCGGGGAGTGCGACCAGCTGCGCGAGCGCATCGCCCGGGTGGCCAAGGGCGAGGCCTTCCTGCTGCAGGGCGGCGACTGCGCCGAGACCTTCGACGGGGTCACCGCCGACCAGGTGCGGGACAAGGTCAAGACGCTGCTGCAGATGGCCGCCGTGCTCACGTACGCCACCTCCGTCCCCGTCGTGAAGATCGGGCGGATCGCCGGGCAGTACTCCAAGCCCCGGTCCCGGCCCGTCGAGACCCGCGGGGACGTCACCCTGCCCGTCTACCGCGGCGACGCCGTCAACGGACAGGAGTTCACCCCCGAGGCCCGCCGCCCGGATCCGGAACGCCTCAAACGCATGTACCACGCCTCCGCCTCCACCCTGAACCTCATACGGGCCTTCGTGACCGGCGGCTACGGCGATCTGCGGCAGGTGCACGAGTGGAACCGCGACTTCGTCAACTCCTCCCCCATCGGCGCCCGTTACGAGGCCCTCGCCCGGGACATCGACCGCGCGCTGACCTTCCTCGCCGCCTGCGGCGCCGACCCCGGTGAGTTCCACCTCGCCGAGTTCTACTCCAGCCACGAGGCGCTGCTGCTCGACTACGAGGCCGCCCTCACCCGCATCGACTCCCGCACCGGACACGCCTACGACGTCTCCGGGCACATGGTCTGGATCGGTGAGCGGACGCGGCAACTCGACCACGCGCACATCGAGTTCGCGGCCAGGGTCCGCAACCCCGTCGCCGTCAAGCTCGGTCCCACGGTCACCCGGGACGAGGTGCTCTCGCTCATCGACCGGCTGGACCCGGAGCGGGAGGCCGGCCGGCTGTCGTTCATCACGCGCATGGGGCGCGAGAAGGTGCGCGACCTGCTCCCCTCCCTCATCGAGATCGTGGGCGAGACCGAGGCGCCCGTCGCCTGGATCTGCGATCCCATGCACGGCAACACCTTCTCGGCGGCCAGCGGCCACAAGACTCGCCACTTCGACGACGTACTGGACGAGGTGACCGGCTTCTTCGAGGCGCACCGCGAGCTCGGCACCCACCCCGGCGGCATCCACATCGAGCTGACCGGGGACGACGTGACCGAGTGCGTGGGCGGCGGCCACCCGATCGGTCTGACGGATCTGCACCGGCGCTACCAGACCGCCTGCGACCCCCGGCTCAACCGCTACCAGGCGCTCGATCTCGCCTTCCAGGTCGCGGAGTTGTACGCCGACCGCGCCGTCCCGGCCGTGCCGCGGCCGCGGATCGCGCAGGCGGCCTGACCTGGTCCGACCCTGGCCCGGTGAGGCCGGCGCCGACCCGGCCTCACCGGCCGCCCGACCCCTCGTATCCATCGAAACTCTCGATCGAAGTAGAAAACCCGCATGCGGGTATGTTTCTCTATGAGTGCTTCAGCGAGAGCTCCGACATCGGAAACAGGGGGTACGCGATGCAACGTGTCAGTGAGGTGAAGCCGCGGCAGGTACGCAGGTGCACCGCCGATCCGCCGCCCGCCGAGCGCGGCGGACTGCAGATCGTCAAGAACCATCAGGAGATCCTCGAGGGGACGACCGCCCGCCATCGCTTCGGCGAGGTGACCGTCTCGCTCGTGCAGGGCGGGCCGCGTGAGCTCGTCCGCCCCGGTCGGCTGATCGGCGCCGGCGAGGGTGCCCGGCTGCGGATGTGCCGGCCGCTGCACGGCGAGGTCTGGGTCTTCCAGGACGGCCGGCACGGTGTCGTACGGCCGCCGCAGCTGATCTCCTTCGACACCGGACGCCCGTTCAAGGTGATCATGCCGGAGGAGTTCCGGATGGTCGACGTCATGGTGACCCACTCCCTGGTCGGGCTCACCCCCGCGGACACCCAGCGGCTCACCGCCCGTGCCTGGAGCGGCGACCAGGGCGCCGCCGCCCTGCTGAGCAGCCTGCTCGAAGGGCTCGGCCGGCACGGCGAGGAAGTCGAGACGGCCGTGGACCTGCTCGGCGGGAGCGTCGCCCAGCTGACCGCCGTCCTGTTCGCCGAGCGGATGCGCGAGGTCGGCGCCGACAGCGAGATCGCCCGTCAGGCGCTGATGCTGCGGATCCAGGCCCATGTGCGCGAGCACCTGGCCGAGCCGAGCCTCAGCCCGATCGAGATCGCCCGCCGGCACAACATCTCCCTGCGCTATCTCCAGAAGATCTTCCAGGAGTTCGGCGTCAGCCCGGCCCGCTGGATCCGCGACGAGCGGCTCGCCCGCTGCCGCTCCGAACTGGCCGACGCCTCCCTCGACCATCTGCCCGTCGCGCTGATCGGCGAGCGGGCGGGACTGTACGGGGCCTCCCACTTCAGCCGCCTCTTCCGGGGCCGGTACGGGGTCACCCCGAGCGAGTTCCGGAAGGAGCGCCGCGCCATGGACCACCACCTGGACGCCGGCCCCGCGAACTCGGGAGCCCGGCCGTGAGCGCGCCCACCGACGCCGTCCGTACGGCGGCGGACCGGACGGCGGCGGACTTGACGACCGCGGGCGGTGCCACGGCGGGCAGTGCGACGGCGGGCTACGGAACCGTCGAGCACTTCCTCGGCCTGCTGCTGCCCGGCGGACTGGAGCCGGAGGCGTCCTGCCCCGGCCGGCTGGTCTCCGCGCGGACCGTGACCCATCAGAATCCGCCCGCCCGCGAGCGGGGCAAGGGCCAGGGCCGGAGGAGGACGACATGACCACCGCCACCGGCCTGCCCGAACTGCGCATCAAGGTGCTCGGCCCGCTCGAGATCCACGTGGGCGGCGAGCGGCGCACCCTCACCGCCCCGATGGCGCGGCGCGCCATGGCCGTACTGCTGCTGGACGCCAACCATCTGGTGTCCACGCAGGCCCTCGTCGAGGAGCTGTGGGACGAGGAGCCGCCGCGGCTCGCCCGCAAGACCGTGCAGACCTACATCTACCAATTGCGTCAGGCCCTGAGGTTCCCCGGCGCCGACGGCTCCGGCGAGCGCCTGGAGACCGGGCCCGGCGGCTACCGCCTGACCGCCCGGCAAGGAGAGCTGGACCTCTGGGAGTTCGAGCAGCGGGCGACCCGCGCCCGGGCCGCGCTCGCCTCCGGCGCCCCCGAGGACGCCGCCCGGCTGCTGCGCGAGGGGCTCGCGCTGTGGCGCGGGGACCCGTTCGCCGGTCTGGAGGCCGGTCCGCTGCTCACCGCGCGGATCGCGCAGATCGGTGAGGCCCGGCTCGGCGCGCTGGAGCTGCGGATCGAGGCCGATCTGCAACTCGGCCGCCACCAGGCGCTGGTGGCGGAGCTGCGCCGGCTCACCGTGGACCATCCGCTCGACGAGCGGTTCACCGCCCAGCTGATGATCGCCGCGCACCGGTCGGGACAGCGCAGCACGGCGCTCGACGCCTATCTGCGGCTGCGGCAGCGGCTCGTCGACGAGCTGGGCATCGAGCCGAGCGAGCGGGTGCGCAAGCTGCAGCAGGACATACTGCGCGAGGTCCTGCCGCCCGCCGGGAAGGCGGACCAGGCGGTGGTCGTACGGCGGCCCGCGCCGCCCCCGCGCGTCTCGCCCGCGGTGGATCAACTTCCCTTGTCCGCACCCGACTTCGTGGGCCGTGAGCAGGAACTGGAACGGATCGGTGAGCGGTTCACCGGCCAGGTCGTCACCCTGCTCGGACCGGCCGGCGTCGGCAAGACCGCGCTCGCCGTGCGGGCCGCCCGCGCGCTGGCCGACCGGTTCCCCGACGGGCTCCTCCACGCCTCCCTGCACGACGGATCCGACCGGCCGCGTGCCCCGGAGGCCGTGCTGCGGTCGCTGCTGGACGGGCTCGGCATTCCCCGGCAACGGCAGCCGGAGGACCCCGAGGGACTCGCCGCGCTGTTTCGGGGCACCGCCCGGGAACGGTCCCTGCTCGTCCTGCTCGACGACGCGGCCGGCACCGACCAGGTGCTTCCGCTGCTGCCCGGCGGTGACTCCTGCCTGACCCTCGTCACCTCCCGGGTCCGGCTGTCGGGACTGCCCGGCGCCCGGCGCCTGACCCTCGGGCCGCTCGGCGCCGAGGACGCGGCCCGCTTCTTCGAGCGCCTGGTCGGCGCGGAGCGCATCGCCGGGCACCAGGTGGCGCTGCGGCACGTGGTGGCGCGCCTCGGCGGGCATCCGCTGATGCTGCGGGCGGTGGGCGAGCTGTACGCGGCCCGGCCGATGTGGACGCTCACCGACCTGGCCGCGGGCCTGCTCGACGACGGCCGGCTGGTCGCCGAGCTCCGGGACGAGGCCTGTGCCGCGCTCGCCCGGGCCGACAGCGCCCTGGCCCGGCTCGCGCCCCGGCTGCGCCGGTCGATGTTCCTGCTCGCCGCGGCGGGATCCGGCCCCTTCGACACCGAGCAGGTCAAGAAGGTGCTGGAACTCGACACCTGGAGCGCCCAGTCGGTGGTGGGGCGGCTGCTGGACCGGCACGTCCTGGTCCTCGACGAGGCCCCGCCGGGCGGCTCGGCCACCTTCCGGGTCCCGGAACTGATCCGGGTCGGGGTGCTGGCCCACGGGGCCGGGGGGTGGGGCGGGTCGACTGGCGGCGCTTCGGGTGAGGTTGAGCCCGCTGAGGCTGGTCGGGTTGATGTTGATGGGGGGCGGCGCGCGGACGCGGGGCGTGGCGGAGCCGGTCATGGCGGATTCAGTCGTGGCGGAGACGGTCGTGGCGGATCCGGACGTAGCGAATTCAGTCGTGGCGGAGACGGTCGTGGCGGATTCGGACGTAGCGAATTCAGTCGTGGCGGAGACGGTCGTGGCGGAGCCAGTTGTAGCGAAGCCGGTCGTAGTGAGGCCGATCGCGATGACACCGGCGGATCCGACAGCAGCCGATCCCACGCCGGTCCGTCCGACACCTGCCCGTCCGACAGCGGTCCGTCCGACTCCGCCTGGTCCGACTCCGGTTGGTCCAACTCCGGTCGTACAGAAACCGGTCGTACAGAAACCGGGCGTACAGAAACCGGTCGTACCGAAAGCGGCCGTACCGAAAGCGGTCGTACAGAAACCGCCCGCCCCGACACCACCCGCCCCGACTCCCCTCGGTTCGACGCCGTAAGGCCCGACGTCGATCGGCCCTACGCCCCCGGTGCCGCCCGGCGCGGGCTGCTGCCGGGGCGGCCGCACGGTGCCGTTCCCGGGCCGCCGAGGCGGCGGCCGGTGACCCCTGCCACATAGGGCTCCGGCCGGCCGATTCCGGCCGTCCCCGCTCGTCCGCGACAGCGCCCCGCGCAACCCCTGAAAAACGGCTCTGACCAGCACGTTTTCCGCCTCTTGGACACGCCTTGGGCGGGTGTTGAACGGGCCACCCCAGTCTGGACACAGGCGACGGTCGCCCGTCCGGATCGCTCCCCGTCGCACGTCCGAACGAACCATCCAAGGAGACCCCATGACGGACCAGCAGTTCGGCCAGCTCGACGTCCGCTACCTCAACCACTCCGCGCTCGCCCTGCCCGGCGGCGGCGAGCTGTACTACGAGGACAGCGGCGAGGGCCCCGCGGTGACCCTGCTGAACAACTTCTACATCGTCAGCCCGATCTGGCGGAACTTCACCACCGAACTGGCCGACGACTTCCGGCTGGTCCACTACGACCTGCGCAACCAGGGCGCCTCCAACCCGGGCCCGGAGCCGGTCGCGTTCATGGACCACGTCGAGGACGTGCGCCGTCTGCTGGACCACCTCGGCATCGAGAAGACCTACCTGGTCGGCACGTCCATATCCACCCTCATCGCCCGCGAGTTCGCGCTGAAGTACCCCGAGCGCGTGGCCGGCCTGGTCCTGGTGGGCCCGGCGTTCTCGCCCAACGGCACCCTGCGCCGCAAGCTGGTCAGCCGCTCCTGGCTCGCCAGCCTGGAGTCCGGCGGCACCCAGCAGCTGTTCGGCCACCTCTACCCGCTGGTCTTCCCGGACCAGATGATCCACGAGGGCGGCACCGCGGCCTACCTGGCGCTCAAGGACAACTTCCTGTCCCTGCTCTCCGTCGGCTCCATCCGGGAGAACCTGCTCGCCTCCCTGGAGATCGAGGACGACCCGGAGGAGCTCGCCCGCCTCGCCGCCCCCACGCTGATCATCAACGGCGACGGCGACTTCGCGTGGAGCGAGTCCGTCATCGAGGACGCGCTGGCCCGCATCCCGGACAGCCGGGCGGTCACCCTTCCCCGCGCCGGTCACGTGCCCTTCTTCGACGACCCGCAGGGCTTCCAGACGGCCGTCTCCGAGTTCGTACACGAGCTCGAGGCGCGCCGCGGTGCCGAGACCGCCACCGCGGTCAACGGCGCCGCGTAGCGGGACGGGCGACACGGGGGGCGGCCGGGGCCCGGTGATCCCGGACCCGCGGCCCCCCTCCCCGTCCTCCCCTTCCCTCCCACTTCCCCCAGGCCTTCCGCTGCACCACCGCAGCACCCCATCGACGCACACCACGTCCCGACGCTGGAGACAAGCACTCATGACAACACGTCTGTTGACCGGGGCCACCGGCTTCGTCGGCGGAGCCGTGGTCCTCGAACTGCTCGACAAGACCGACGACCCCGTCCTCGCTCTGGTCCGCGGCAAGGACGACGCCGAGGCGACGCAGCGCCTGCACGAGACGCTCTCGGCGATGGCGGACGGCTACGGCCGGTCCGACCTGCACCCGGAGATCCTGCGTCGGACCCTGGCCGTGCACGGTGACATGACCGTCGACGGCTGCGGGGTCGACACGGCCGTGCTGCCGCCCGTCGACGAGGTCTGGCACTGCGCCGCCTCGCTGCGCTACGAGGAGGAGTACCGCACCGAGATCGAGGCCCAGAACGTCCAGGGCACCGCCAACGTCCTCGACCTCGCCCGCACGCTGGGCGCGCGCACCTTCAACTACGTGAGCACCGCCTACGTCGCCGGCTCGCGCACCGACCTGATCACCGAGGGTCCGGTGACCGATCAGTCGGTGGCCAACAACTGCTACGAGCAGACCAAGATGCGGGCCGAGGCCCTCGTCGAGGAGGCCGCCGCCGACATGCGGATCCGCATCCTGCGGCCCACCGTCGTCATCGGCCACAGCGTCACCCGGCACGGGCTGAACTGGTCGGGCCTGTACGGCTTCGCCCGCCAGGTGCTGGTCTTCAAGAAGACCGCCTCGCGCAAGCTCGGTACGTTCCTCTCGCACGCCCGGGTGCGGCTGCTCGCCGACCCCGACACCATCGTGAACCTCGTCCCGGTCGACATCGTGGCCCGCAACGCGGTCGCCATCTCGCTGTCGGACTCCCCGGAGACGTACTTCCACCTCGGCAACTCCGACGGTCCGAAGGTCCGGGACATGGTCACCCAGATCTTCGAGCTGATCGGCCTGCGCGAGCCGCTGTGGGTGGACGACCGCGACGGCTTCACCGCGATCGACGAGGCCCTCGACGGCGGCATGAACTTCTACCGCTCGTACCTGCGCTACAACAAGCGCTTCGACCTCACCAACACCGCCGCCGTCTGCGGCCCGGACGCCTCCTACGCCCCCACCGGCGAGCAGGAGATCGCCGAGTACCTCCTCTACTACCTGCGCACCCTGCGCGGTTTCCAGGAGAACACCGGCAACGAGCGGATCGTCCACCGCGTCGCCGCCTGACCCGTCCGTCGACGACGAGAACCCCCGAGCCTGCGGTTCCGCGCGGGCCGTCACTGGAGGAGACATGTACGACAGCACGACGGTCGCGGAGCACCTGCGCGGCCTGCTGGAGAACGCGGTCGGCGCTCCGCTGCCGCTGGAGGACCCGGCGGCCCGTGCGGCGTCGCTGTGGAACCTGGGGCTCACCTCGGCGGGCTTCATGCGCCTGCTCGCCGACGTCGAGGACGCCTTCGGCATCGAGTGGGACCTGGACGAGCCGACCGAGGCGTTCGGGTCCTACGACGCCCTGCTCGCCCACGTCACGGCGCAGCTGGAGCGCCGGGCGGCGAAGGCGGGGGGTGTGTGATGGCGCGCGTGAACCGCCGGCTCGCGCTGGCCACCGCCCCCGCCGAGGCCCGCCGCCGCCACGGCGCGGTGCCGATCCGCCTCGACCAGCCGCTCGACCTGTTCCCGCAGGCCGGCCGGAACTTCGACTACGCCACCTTCGCCGACCTGGTCGAGGAGGCCGCCGCCCTGCTCGCCGGGGCCGGCGTCACCGACGGTCAGCGCATCCTCATCGTCAAGCGGCCCAGCTTCGACATCCCCCTGCTGGCCTTCGCCTGCGCCCGCATCGGCGCCGTACCGGTGCTCGTGCACTCCGCCGTCGGCTTCCAGGCCCTCGGCGTCATGACCGGCCGCGCCGAGCCGGCCGCGATCCTCACCGACGCCGTCACCGAGGCGGCCGGCGTGCTGGACTCCGTCGACCCGACCCTGCCGCGCTGGTACGTCGGTGAGCGCGGCGAGCACGGCCTGTCCCTGCTGGACGCCGAGCGGGGTCACATCCCGCCCGCCGCGGTGCCCCGCGAGGACACCCCGCAGCTGGTCACCCACAGCTCCGGCACCACCGGAGTGCCCAAGCTGGTGCTGCACTCCGTGCACAGCTTCGCCGGGCACGCCCGGCCGCAGATCACCATCGGCAAGGTGCTGCGGGTGCGCGACCCGTACCTGATGTGCCTGTCGCCGGTGCACGCCCGCTGCATGTCCGGGATGCTCGCCATCCTCGCGCTCGGCCTGCCGCTCGGCTTCCTCACCGACACCGCCCCCGAGAACGCGGCCGAGCTGCTCGCCGCGGTCCGCCCGGGCGTCGTGGAGACCGTCCCGAACGCCTTCATCCGCTGGGAGGAGGTCGCCGAGAAGCAGCCCGAACTCTTCGCGCAGACCCGGCTGTTCGTCAGCTCCTTCGACGCCGCCCACCCGCGCACCATCCGCACCCTGCTCGGCGCGGCCAAGCCCGGGGCCCGCTACATGCAGGCGTACGGCCAGACCGAGACCGGACCCGTCACCGTCAAGTCGCACAAGCTCAAGAGCCGCTGCGACGAAGGCCGTTGCGTCGGCCGGGCCGTGCTCGGACACACCAAGATCCGCGTCCTCGACGACGCGGGCGACAAGGCCCGCAAGGGCACCCCCGGGCAGATCTTCGCCCGTTCCTCCGGAGTCACCCCCAGCTACCTCGGCTCCCCCGACCAGCGGGTCGACGGCTGGTGGGCGATGGGCGACTACGGCCTGGTCAGCGACCGCGGCTGTCTGCACCTGTTCGACCGGATCGTGGACCGGGGCAGCGGTGTGGAGAGCCTGCTGGCGGCCGAGGACGACATCCTGGAGGCGCTGCCGCAGCTCACCGAGGCCGTGATCATCCCGATGGCCGACGGACCCGCGATCCCGCTGGTCGTCACCCGCGGCGACGCCCCGCTTGACCTCGCCGCCTGGCGCCGCGCGGTCGCCTCCCTGCCCGAGCTGGCCGCGCCGGTGCAGTGCCGCTGGGACGACATCCCCCACACGGCCACCTGGAAGGTCAAGCGCCTGGAGGTGGCGCGCCGGCTCGCCGCGGGCGACCTGCCGGTGCTGACCACGGCGGGGGAGGAACGATGACGACCGCCTCGCCGCGCCGGACCACCACGGCGTCGGAGCTCTGGACGAACTGGCTCCCTGCGGTGGAACGGCTCGTCCCGGTGCCCGCGGAGTTCCGGGTCGCCCGGCTCGCCCACGAGGAGGCCGCCCGCGAACTCGCCGTCGACGAGGCCGTCCTGGAGAACCTGGTCGGCGCCGGCTTCCCCGCCGAGGACACCCCCGACGGACTGCGCTACGACTACCACGACGTGATGAACCTCGGGCTCCAGTCCGGGCTCGGCCGCTCCCTGGCCGAGCTGGGCGAACGCCAGTGCATGCGGCTCGCGGCCGGGCAGCCCGAGAGCTGGACGGCCGAGCGCGTGACCCGGCTCCGGCTCACCGCCACCTGCTCGGCGGCCGGGTGCACCAGCTGCGTCACCACCCCGGTCCCGGCCGAGCCCGCCCCCAAGCTGTTCGAGGGCCGGCTGACGGAGTGGGTGCGGGAAGAGGGCGGCACCGCGCTGGCCACGGTCACCACCCGCGGCCACCGGGACGCCCCGCGCACCGAGACCGTCCGCCGGATCCACGACGACCTGCTCGACCGGCTGGTCTCCGGCGAGTACCAGTACGGCTGGGTGCCCGAGGCGCTGCGGGCCCGCCCCGCGGCCGCGATCGAGCACCGCACCGTGGACTGTGTCGTCGCCGCCTGGCAGATGCAGCGGTGGGCCGAGGAGGCGGGCGTCCGCGCCCGTACCCGCCGCGGCTTCCTGCTCGGACTGGTCGGCGTCGAGCACGCCTGGACCGAGGTGTTCGAGGAGGGCCGCTGGCTGCTCCTGGACCCGGTGCTGGCGTACCTCGGCTCCCGGCACCGGGCCACCCACCCAGAGTTCGCCGACTTCACCCGAGGTTCGGTGCACAACCGGCTCCTTGCCTGGGACCGGTCCGTCGACGAGTCGCTGGCCGACCACGACTGCGTGGCCGGCGGACACGTCCGCGTCGACTGCCGTCAGCTCCCCGCCGCCCGTACCCCCGCCTGAGCGTACGGGCGGACACATCCCCCCATCGGGGCGACGCCCCGCCCCGTCATTTCTGGAGGAATACCCATGTTCAACAAGCTGGCCGCCTTGGCGACCGGCCGCCGAAAGCTGGTTCTCTGGCTGGGACTGCTCTTCTGTGTCGTGGCCGGAGGACTCGGCGGCGCCGTCAACAGCAAGCTGTCCTCCGGTGGTTACGAGGTGCCCGACGCCCCGTCGACGCAGGCGAACGAGATCCTCAGCGAGAAGTTCGGCACCGGTGAGCCCAACCTCGTGCTGCTGGTCAAGACCCCGAAGGGCGTCGACGACCCGGACACCGCCGCCAAGGGTGCCGAGCTGACCGAGAAGCTCGGCGCGGAGGACGGCGTGCAGGAGGCCGCCTCCTACTGGACCCTGGACAAGGCGCCCAGCCTGAAGGCCGAGAAGTCCGACTCCGCCCTCGTGCTCGCCCACCTTCAGGGCAACGAGGACGAGGTCGACGACTACCTGGCCAAGCTCCGTCCGCACTACGAGGACGGCTTCGAAGGCCTGCAGATCCAGTTCGGCGGCCGCGCCGAGGCCTACGCCGAGATGAACGAGCAGACCCAGGAGGACCTGGCGCTCGCCGAGACCCTGGTGCTGCCGCTCACCCTGATCCTGCTGGTCTTCATCTTCCGCGGGGTCATCGCCGCCCTGCTGCCGCTGGCCGTCGGCATCGTCGCCATCATCGGCGCGCTCGGTGTGCTGCGGGTGCTGGTGGAGCTGACCGACGTGTCGGTCTTCGCGATGAACCTCACCACCGGCCTCGGCCTCGGTCTCGGCATCGACTACAGCCTCTTCGTGGTCAGCAGGTACCGAGAGGAGCTGAGGAAGGGCGCCGCGGTCAACGACGCCATCGCCACCAGCCTGCGCACCGCCGGCCGGACCGTCCTGTACTCGGCGATCACCGTGGCGCTGTCGCTGTCGGCGCTGCTGCTGTTCCCGATGTACTTCCTGCGCTCCTTCGCCTACGCCGGTATCGCCGTCGTCGCCTTCGCGGTGCTCGCCGCCCTGGTGCTGCTGCCGGCGCTGCTCGCGGTCATCGGCACCCGTATCAACAAGTGGTCCTGGAACCGCAAGAAGCCCGAGCAGGCTGTCGAGAACGGCTTCTGGCACAAGCTGGCCACCCTGGTCATGCGCCGCCCGCTGCCGCTGGCCACCGGTGTCATCGTGGTCCTGCTGCTGCTCGGCGCGCCGTTCCTCGGCATCAAGCTCAACCTCGCCGACGAACGCACCCTGCCCGCGGACGCCGAGGCCCACCAGGTCGGCACCGTCCTCATCGAGGACTACTCGGCCCGCGAGATGGAACCGCTCATGGTCGTCGCCGAGAACGCGGGCGGCGCGGCCGACCGCGAGTCCAAGGTCGCGGCCTACGCCGAAGAGCTCTCGAAGATCGACAACGTGGCCCGGGTGGACGCCCTGACCGGCTCCTACACGGACGGCGAGCAGATCGCCCCGGCCGGCGCGATCAACGAGCGCTACGAGAAGGGCGAGGGCACCTGGCTCTCGGTCATCCCGGAGGTCGGCTCCTACACCGACGAGGGCCAGGACCTGGTCGTCGACGTGCGGGACGCGAAGGCGCCGTTCGAGGACGTGAAGGTCGCGGGCACCGCCGCCTCCTTCAAGGACACGATGACCTCGCTGACCGACCGGATGCCGTGGGCGCTGCTGCTGATCGCCGTCTCCACGTTCGTGCTGCTGTTCCTGATGACGGGCAGCGTGCTGATGCCGGTGAAGGCGTTCGTGCTGAACCTGCTCTCGCTCACCGCCACGTTCGGTGCCATGGTCTGGGTCTTCCAGGACGGCAACCTGATGTGGCTGACCGGCGACTTCACCGTCACCGGCGGCATCGTCGCCACGACCCCGATCATGATGTTCTGCGTGGCCTTCGGCCTCTCCATGGACTACGAGGTCTTCCTGCTCTCGCGGATCAAGGAGGAGTATGACCGGAACGGTGACAACACGCGTGCCGTGGCCCTGGGCCTTCAGCGCACGGGTGGGCTGGTCACCGCGGCCGCCGCGCTGATCGCCCTGGTCTTCGCCTCCTTCCTGGTCTCCGGCATCACCTACATGAAGCTGCTCGGCCTCGGTCTCGCGCTGGCCGTGCTCATGGACGCCACGCTCGTGCGGGGCATCCTCGTCCCTGCCTTCATGCGGCTGGCCGGCCGCTACAACTGGTGGGCTCCTCGGCCGCTGACCCGGGTCTACGAGCGGTTCGGCCTCAGCGAGGGCGAGAACGACCCGGCTCCCGTGACCACCAAGCCGGTGGACTCCGGCCGCACTCCGGCCGACGTGGGCCGCTGAGCACCACCCCAACTCCGGCGGGGCCCCACGGCCACCCGGGCCCCGCCGGGCCTTCCACCCGCCTTCTTCACCCGTAGGGGAACTCCCATGTCCGACCAGCTCACCCCGGGCCACGCGCTCCTGCTGGAGTTCGTCGATATGCCCGAACTGCTCGACGGCATCGGCCGTGACGACGACCTGACGACGGCCGGGCTCAACTCCGGCGACCTGATCCGGCTGGCCCTCGCCATCGAGGAGCAGACCGGCAACCCGCTCGACGACGACGAACTGACCGCGCTGCACACCGTCGAGGGCATCGACCAGGTGCTGACCGCGCGCTCCGCAGCCGTGAGCGAGGCCCGCTGATGTGGATGGCCCACTTCGTCCGGCGGCACGCCGGACAGCGCCCCGACGCACTCGCCCTCGCCGACGAGCGGCTCTCGCTCACCTGGCGTGAACTGGACGAACGTACCGACGCGTTGGCCGCCGCCCTGATCGACCGCGGGATCGGCCCCGGTGAGCGCCTCGTGGTCAGCTCGCCCAACCGGGTCGAGGTCCTGGAGCTGTACATCGCGGCCGGCAAGGCCGGGGCGATCGTCTGCCCCGTCAACCACTCCTTCCCGGCCCCCGAGGTCGAGCACGTCGTCTCCAACTCCGCCCCGCGCGGGGTGATCGCCGAGCAGGGCGTGCTGGACCGGCTCGGGGAGGCGTTCGGCGACGGCTGGAAGCTCGCCCTGGACAGCCCCGCCTACCAGGAGCTGCTCAGCACCCCCCGCCGGGCGCTGCCGCTGCCCCATATGGACGACCTGTTCGCGATCCTGCACACCTCGGCCACCACCGGCCGGGCCAAGGGCGTCGCCGTCACCCACCGCTCGGTGTCCGCCTGCTACACGGCGCTCGCCGCCGAGGCCCGGTTCACCGCGGACGACGTGATGCTCAACCCGTGCCCGCTGTTCCACGGTTCCATGGTGATCGGCCTGGCCCTGCTCGCGGCCGGCGGAACCCTGGTGCTCCAGCGGGAGTTCGCCCCGCAGCGCTTCCTCGCCGAGGCCGAGCAGCGCGGCGCGACCCGCGCCTTCCTGGTCCCGTCGATGGTCCGCTTCGCGCTGCGCACCAAGGCGTTCGAGACCACCGACCTGTCCACCCTCGTCGACGTGATGTTCGGCGGCGCCCCCATGCCGGAGGAGCTGCTGCGCGAGTCCCTGGAGCGCTTCCCCTGCCCGTTCCGCGGGATCTACGGCATCACCGAGGGCGGTGGCCCGATCGCCACCGTCGTCTTCGGCGGGGCCGAGGACCACGGCGCGGACGCCGCCGCCCGGGAGCTCCGGCTGCGCTCGGCCGGGCGGATGCTGCCCGGCTGCCACATCGAGGTCCAGGACAAGGAGGGCGGCGCGCTGCCCCCCGGTGAGATCGGCGAGGTCTGCGTCCGCGGCGACGGGATGATGCGCGGCTACTGGCGCAACCCCACGGCCACCGAGTCCACCCTGCGCGACGGCTGGCTGCGCACCGGTGACCTCGGCTACTCCGACGCCGACGGCTACCTCTACCTGGTCGACCGGATCAACGACGTGCTCATCCGCGGCGGCCAGAACGTCTACCCGGCCGAGATCGAGCGGGTCCTCGGCGCGCAGCGCGGGGTCGCCGACGCGGCCGTCGTGGGCGCCCCCTCGGAGGAGTGGGGCGAGGTGCCGGTGGCCTTCGTGGTCGCGGAGGGCGAGGACGTGTCCGCCGCCTCTCTGGTGAAGGCCTGCGCCAGCGAACTGGCCAGCTACAAGCGGCCGGTGCGCATCGAGTTCGTCTCCGAGATCCCGCGCAGCGCGGCCGGCAAGATCCTGCGCCGCAAGCTGCGCGAGCGGTTCGCCGACGGAATGCCGGGCGCCGCCCCGGTGCCGCCCACCGAGCGGGGAGCGTGAGCGCCGTGCGAGTCGCCTGCATAGGCGCCGGGCCCGGCGGGCTGATGCTGGCCCTGCTGCTGCGCCGCCTCGGCGGCCACGAGGTCGACGTCTTCGAACGCAGCCCGGCCGGTGCCACCTACGGCTTCGGCGTGGTCTTCTCCCGCTTCAGCCTGGCCCGGCTGCGCCGCGCCGCCCCCGACGTGGTCGCCGCCCTGCTGGACCGCGGCGCCCGCTGGGACGACGTGGAGGTCCGCCGGGACGGCGAGCGGATCCGCTCCTCCGGCCACGGCTTCGCCGCCGTCGAACGGCGCACGCTGCTCACCGCGCTGAACGAACTCGCCGAAGAGGCGGGCGCGCGGCTGCACTTCGACACCGAGGCCGACGCGTCCGAGCTGCTCGGGCGGTACGACGTGGTCGTCGCCGCCGACGGCTCCGGCAGCCGCACCCGGGCCGCGTTCGCCGAGGAGTTCGGGGCCGGTGTCGTCCCCGGCAGCGGGCGGTACGCGTGGTTCGGGGTGGACCGGGCCTTCGACGCGATGACGTTCCTGTTCGCGGACAGCCCGTACGGCCCGGTCGGCGCCCATGTCTACCCCTACGGCCCGGACCGCTCGACGTTCCTGGTCGAACTCGGTGAGGAGGCGTGGCAGCGGGCCGGCTTCACCGAGGGCGCCGGAAAGCCCCCGGGCTGGAACGACGAGCAGGCCATGGAGTTCTGCGCCGAGGTGTTCGCCGAGCACCTGGGCGGGGCCGAGCTGCTGGGGAACGGGTCGCGCTGGCTGACCTTCCCGCACATCTCCGCGAGCCGCTGGTCCACGGGCCGCCTGGTGGGTCTCGGCGACGCCGTCCACACCGCCCACTTCTCCGTGGGCTCCGGGACCACCTTGGCCCTGGAGGACGCCGTCGAGCTGGCCCGCCGGCTCTCCGAGCACGGTGACGGCGACGAGCTCCCGGCGACGCTGGCCGCGTACGAGGCCACCCGCCGGCCGATCGTCCAGTCCGTGCAGGAGGCCGCCTGGGCGAGCCTGCGGATGTGGTCGCACCCCGAGGAGCACCGCGCCCTCGACCCGGCCACGCTGATGCTCCGCCTGCTCACCCGCACCGGTCAGTCCGCCGCGGACGTGCTGCTGCGGCTCGATCCCCAGCTCGCCAAGATCGGCGACGGGGTGACGGCGCTGCCGGAGGGCCCGGTACCCACGCTGGTCCCCTCCGCCGGGCAGGCGGCACCCGGAGACGCGGTGCTCGCCGGTCAGGACAGTCCCGTACTGGTCGCGACGGACGCCGACGCCACCGCCGTACAGGAGGCCGGGGAGCGGTTGCGGGCGCTGCGGCTCGAACTGTCCGACGCCTCCCTCGGGTTGCTGGTGCGGGCACCCGCGCCGGCCGAGGAACCGGTGGCCCGGCTGGTCGACTCCGTCGCCGCGCTCGCCGAGGCCGTACCGCTCGCCGTCGTGGCCGTGGCGCCCGGCGACCAACTGCCCGCCGCCGACCGCACCGCCCGCTCGGCCCTCGCCGAACGCCTGACGGCGACCGGCACGCACACGGCGTACGTCTGCCGCCCGAACGAACTGAGCCAGGGCTGGACCCACGTCCGCTCGGGCCGCGCGGCCGAGGTGTGGACGACCGGCGCCTGAGACCCACCCCACCCACGACCACCCGGAAACCCGCCCGCCGACGACCGCCCCGCTCGGCTCGCCGTGGGCCGGAGTGCCCCTACCCCGAGCCGGTGGCGCCGGCGCACCGCCGCCCCGCCCGGGACTCCCGGCCGCGCCCAGGCCGGATCGCCCCGGTCCGGACCAGGCCGTACCCCGTACCAGGCCGTACCCCGTACCAGGCCGTACCCCGTACCACGCCGTACCCCGTACCACGCCGTACCCCGTACCGCGCCGGGCGTGAGCCCATCGCCCCGGGACACCACCGGGTTCGAGAAAGGAATTTGGGGGATGCCCCAGCTGGAAACCTCCCGGCCGCGCACCGGCCGGGCAGCCCCGTCCGGACGGTGGACGACGCCCGTCGGAGTCGAGGTCGTCCGCACCACCGAGCTCCTCGGCTCCGCCGCCGCCCTCCGCACCGACCTGGAGGACACCCTCGACGAACGCCGCGGCATGCTCCTCTTCCGCGGCCAGGACCGGATCATCGGCTACACCGACCCACCCGTGGAGATCACCGCCACCGGACCCGAGATACGGGTCACCGCGCTCAACCGGCGCGGCCGCGTCCTCCTGCCCGCCCTGCTGGCCCTGCTCTCCCGGGCCACCGGGCACGCCGAGGCCGACGGGGACACCCTGCGCGTACGCGGCGGCGTCCCGGACGGCACCTTCGCCGAGGAGGACCGCACCCGCCAGGTCGGCGTCTTCGCCGCGATCCGCGCCCTCGTCGAGGGCCTCGCCTCCGACGACCCGCTGCTCGGCCTCTACGGCGCCTTCGGCTACGACCTGATCTTCCAGGTCGACCCGGTGACGCTCACCCAGCACCGGGCCCCGGGCGACCGCGACATGGTGCTGCACCTGCCCGACACCGTCTTCGAACTCGACCTCGAGACCGACGAGGCGATCCGCCACGACTACGAGTTCCGCGTCGGCGCCTCCCGCACCGACGGCCTGGACCGCGCCACCCCGGCCCGCCCCTTCGTGGCCGCCGCGAAGGCCCCCGAGCGCGACC
This sequence comes from Streptomyces sp. NPDC043726, assembly GCF_056436565.1. Lineage (NCBI taxonomy): Bacteria > Bacillati > Actinomycetota > Actinomycetes > Kitasatosporales > Streptomycetaceae > Streptomyces > Streptomyces sp. NPDC043726. The sequence continues at coordinate 437,726 of NZ_JBWKCI010000003.1, read as the reverse complement.
ACGCGCCCGGCGAGTACGCCCGGGTCGTGGAGCAGGCCCGCCCGCTGTTCCGCTCCGGCGACCTCTTCGAGGTCGTGCCCAGCCAGTCCTTCCACCGGGTCGTCCGGCGACCGCCGTCCCAGCTGTTCCGCACCCTGCGCGAGCGCAACCCCGCCCCGCACAGCCTGCTGATGAACCTCGCCCAGGACGAGTACCTGGTCGGCGCCTCCCCGGAGATGTTCGTCCGGGTCAGCCGGCGGGCCGAGGCCAGCGCCCTCGTCGAGACCTCCCCGATCAGCGGCACCATCGCCCGCGGCCGGGACGCCCTGGAGGACGCCGAGCGCATCCGCACCCTGCTCAACTCGTCCAAGGACGAGCACGAGCTGACCATGTGCACGGACGTCGACCGCAACGACAAGTCCCGCGTCTGCCTGCCCGGCACGGTCCGGGTCACCGCCCGCCGCCGGATCGAGAAGTACTCCACCCTCATCCACACCGTCGACCGCGTCGAGGGCGTGCTGCGGCCCGACCGGGACGCGCTGGACGCCTTCCTCGCCCATCTGTGGGCGGTCACCGTGACCGGCGCGCCCAAGCTGTCCGCGATCGAGTTCATCGAGCGCCACGAGCGCTCCCCGCGCCGCTGGTACGGGGGAGCGGTGGGCCGGATCGGCTTCGACGGCGACCTGGACACCGTGCTGACCCTGCGCACCATCCACCTGCACGACGGTGTCGCCTCGGTCCGCGCCGGGGCGACCCTGCTGCACGACTCCTCGCCGGAGGACGAGGAACTGGAGACCGAGCTGAAGGCGAAGGCGCTGCTCGGCGTGCTGGACGAGCCCTCGGCTCCCCTGCGGCCCCGGCTGTCCGTCGCGGAGGGCCCCGGCACCGGCCGGCGGATCCTGCTGGTCGACCACCGCGACTCCTTCGTGCACTGCCTCGCCGGCTATCTGCGCGAGACCGGCGCCGAGGTCGGCACCTACCGCAGCGGCGGCCATCTGCCCCTGCTCGCCGAGCAGCGCCCCGACCTGGTGGTGCTCTCCCCGGGCCCCGGCACGCCCGCCGACTTCGGCACCGCCGCCACCCTCGCCGAGGCCGAGCGGCTCGGCATCCCGGTGTTCGGGGTCTGCCTGGGCCTGCAGGGCATCGTCGAGTACCTCGGCGGCACCCTCGGCGTGCTGCCCGAGCCGGTGCACGGCAAGCCCTCCCGGGTCCGGCGCACCGAGGGCGACTCCCTGCTGCTGGAGGGGCTGCCCAAGAGCTTCACCGTCGGCCGCTACCACTCCCTGTACGCCGACCCGGCCACGCTGCCCGACTCCCTCAGGGTCACCGCGGCCACCGAGGACGGACGGGTCGCGATGGCCGTCGAGGCGCCCCGGCACCGGTTCGCCGCGGTCCAGTTCCACCCCGAGTCGATCATGACGTACGCCGGGCGCACCGGGCGGACCGTGGTGCACAACGCGGTCGCCCAGCTGACCCGCACCCCGATCGGAGCCCTGCGGTGACCGCGCTGCTCCCGGTGCCGGGGGAGGTGGCGGCGCTCGACGGGCTCGGCGCCGTGCTGTCCGCCCCGGCGCCGGCGAGCGGGGACCCCGAGCCCGTCGACCTGGCCGCCGTGGCGGCCCTGTTCGAGCCGCCCGTGATCGCGGCCCAGGCGCACACCGGCGAACTGGACTTCCGGCAACTGCCCGCCGGAGTGCGTGACTTGCTGCGCGGCTACACGGCCCCGCTGCGCCGCGAGACCTTCACCGCGGGTCGCCTCGCCGCGGCTCGCGCCACGGCCGCGCTGACCGGGATGCCCCGGTGGCTGAGCGCCGACGCCCGCGGGGCGCCGAGCTGGCCGTACGGCGTGGCCGGCTCGCTCAGTCACACCAACCGGGTCGCCCTGTGCGTGACCGGACCCGACCGGGGCGTCGGGCTCGGTGTCGACATCGAACCCTTGGAGACGGGCGCGGAGTTGCTCTCCGCCCTGCACTACGTGTGCACGCCCGAGGAGGCCGGCCGGCTGCGCGACTGCCCCGACCCGGCCCGTGCCGTGCTGCGGCTGTTCTGCGTCAAGGAGGCCCTCTACAAGGCGCTGCCGCCCGACACCCAGGACGGCGTCTCCTTCCAGTCCGTGGACCTGGAGTGGGAGGAGCCGCCGGCCGGCCGGGACCCCGGTGAGCCGGTCCGGCTGCGCGTCGCGCGCGGCCCGGCGCCCGGCACGGTCGGCCGTTGCGCCGTCGTCGGCAGCCGCATGATCGCGGCGGTCGCCGTGCCGTGGACGCCCGCCGCTTCTTCCTCCCACGACGACTGCCTCACCGAAGCCCGCGCACGCCCTCGTACCGAAGCCCTGGCACACCCCCGTGCCGAAGCCCGCCCGGACCCCCGTACCGCAGCCCGCCCGGACCCCCGTACCGAGTCCCGTATTCAGCAGGACGGACAGTGACATGACCACCAGACAGCACACCGTGTGCGTGATCGGCGCGGGACCGCGGGGTCTCTCCGTGATCGAGCGGCTCTGCGCCGCCGCCCGTGCCGCCGCCCCCGACACCGCCATCGGCATCCATGTCGTCGACCCGCACGCGCCCGGCGCCGGCCAGGTCTGGCGCACCAGCCAGTCCCCGCACCTGCTGATGAACACGGTGGCCGGACAGATCTCGGTGTTCACCGACGCCAGCGTCGAGCTGACCGGCCCCCTGGAACCGGGCCCCAGCCTGCACGCCTGGGCGGAGTCCCTGGTCGCGGGCCACATCCCCGGGCACCACCCGGAGCAGGTCCTCGCCGAGGCCCGCGCGCTGGGCCCCGACACCTACCCGACCCGCGCCTTCTACGGCCACTACCTGCGCTGGGCGTTCGACCGTACGGTCGCGAACGCCCCGAGCTGCGTGACCGTCAGCTGGCACCGGTCCCGTGCCGTGGCCCTGGACGACGAGGCCGCCGCGCTGCCCACCGGCCACCCTCCACGCCAGCGGGTCACGCTGGAGGACGGCACGGTCCTGGAGGACCTGGACTCCGTGGTGCTCTCCCAGGGCCATCTGCCCGCCCGGCCCACCGCCGTGGAGGAGCAGTTCGCGGCGCTCGCCCGCCAGTACGGCCACACCCACCTCGCCCCCGCCAACCCCGCCGACACCGACCTGGAGTGCATCCGGCCCGGGCAGCCCGTCCTGCTGCGCGGGCTCGGGCTGAACTTCTTCGACTACATGGCCCTGCTCACCACCGGCCGCGGCGGCAGCTTCACCCGCGTCTACGGCCGGCTGGTCTACCTGCCCTCCGGCCGCGAGCCCCGGATGTACGCCGGTTCCCGGCGCGGCGTGCCCTACCAGGCGCGCGGCGAGAACGAGAAGGGCCCGCACGGCCGGCACGAGCCGCTGCTGCTCACCCCGGCCCGGATCGCCCGGATGCGGGCGGCGCGGGGCGCCGAGGGCGCCGACTTCCTGCGGGACGTGTGGCCGCTGGTCGCCAAGGAGGTCGAGACCGTCTACTACCGGACGCTGCTGGCCGCGCGCGGCCGGGCGGACCGCGGCGAGGCGTTCCAGCGGGCCTTCCTGCTCGCGCTGCCGGGCACGTCCGCGGAGGAGACGGTGCTCGACGCCTACGAGATCGGGGAGAAGGACCGCTGGGACTGGGACCGGCTCTCCCGGCCGTACCAGGACCAGGAGTTCGGCGGCCCCGAGGACTTCACGGCCTGGCTGCTGGACCATCTGCGCCAGGACGTCGCCGAGGCCCGGGGCGGCAATGTCAGCGGTCCGCTCAAGGCGGCCCTGGACGTGCTGCGCGACCTGCGCAACGAGATCCGGCTCGTCGTCGACCACGGCGGGCTGCACGGCGACTCCCACCGCGAGCACCTGGACCGCTGGTACACCCCGCTCAACGCGTTCCTCTCCATCGGGCCGCCCGCGTCCCGCATCGAGGAGGCGGCCGCCCTGATCGAGGCCGGTGTGCTGCACGTCATCGGCCCCGACCTGCGCGTCGACGTCGACCGGCAGGGCTTCCACGCCCACTCGCCGCTGGTGCCCGGCTCCCGGATCCGCACCGAGGCGCTGATCGAGGCGCGGCTGCCCGACATCACGCTGAGCCGCACCGAGGACCCGCTGCTGCGGCACCTGCTGGACACCGGCCAGTGCGCCGCGCACCGGATCGCCACCCGCAGCGGCACGTGGATCTACACGGAGGGCGTCGCGGTCACCCCGCGCCCCTTCCAGCTGCTGGACGCGGCCCGGCGCCCGCACCCGCGCCGGTACGCCTTCGGCGTGCCCACGGAGTCCGTCCACTGGGTCACCGCGGCGGGCATCCGCCCCGGCGTCAACTCGGTGACGCTGACGGACTCGGACGCGATAGCCCAGGCGGCGCTCGGGGCGGTACTGGACCGGGACCAGCGGGGGAGCTTGGAGCGGACGGCGGCATGAAGAGCCCCCAGAGACCGGCGGATCCGTGCCGGCGGCAGGCAGTGAGGTCGGCTGAGACCGGCGGATCCGTTCCGACCGCCCGCCGTGAGGTCGGCTGAGACCGGCGGATCCATGCCGGCGCCCGCCGTGAGGTCGGCTGAGATCGACGGATCCGTTCCGGCGGCCCGCCGTGAGGTCGGCTGAGACCGGCGGATCCGTGCCGGCGGCCCGTCGTGAAGTCGGCTGATCGTCGGCACGGATCTGCCGGTCGCCCCACAGAACCAGTACCGGAGGAGCAACCAGTCATGTCAGACCCCCACGCCACGCAGCACCCTTCGGACGCCGGGCTGCTGTCCCCCGTGCGGGCCGGTACGCCCGTGGAGGCGGCCGTGTCCGACGAGGCCTGGCTGTCGGCCATGGTCGAGGCGGAGACCGCGCTGGTCCGGGCGCAGGCCCGCCTCGGCACGGTGCCGGAGCCGGCGGCGCGGGCGATCACCGAGGCGGCCCGCCCCGAGCGCCTCGACCTCCGCGCGCTCGCCCACGCGGCCCGGGAGACCGCCAACCCCGTGGTCGGGTTCGTGAAGGCGCTGACCGCCGTGGTCGCCGCCGAGGACCCGGCCGCCGCCGAATACGTGCACCGCGGCTCCACCAGCCAGGACATCCTGGACACGGCCACGATGCTGGTCGTCCGGCGGGCCACCGAGCTCATCCGCGCCGACCTCGACCGGTGCGCCGCCGCCCTGGAGGAGCTGGCCCGCGCGCACCGGGACACCCCGATGGCGGGCCGCACCCTCACCCTGCACGCCGTGCCCACCACCTTCGGCCTGAAGGCGGCCGGCTGGCTCCAGCTGGTGACCGAGGCCCTGCACCGCGTGGACGAGCTGGCCGCCTCCCTGCCCGTCGAACTGGGCGGCGCCGCCGGCACTCTGGCCGGCTACCTGGAACACGCCGGCACCCCCGGCGACGACTACGCCGACCGGCTGGTCGAGGCGTACGCGCACGAGACCGGCCTGGCCCCGGCCGCCCTGCCCTGGCATGTGCTGCGCACGCCGATCGCCGACACCGGGGCGGTGTGCGCCTTCCTCGCCGCGGCGCTGGGCAAGATCGCGGTCGACGTGCAGTCGATGGCCCGGACCGAGGTCGGCGAGGTGACGGAACCGGCGGTGGCCGGCCGTGGCGCCTCCTCGGCGATGCCGCACAAGCGGAACCCGGTCCTCGCCACGCTGATGCGCTCGGCCGCGCTCCAAGTGCCGCAGTACGCGGCCGTGTTGTACGGCGCCATGCTGGCGGAGGACGAGCGCTCCGGCGGCGCCTGGCACGCGGAGTGGCAGCCCTTGCGGGAGTGCCTGCGGCTGGCGGGCGGCTCGGCGCACACGGCGGCGGAACTCCTCACCGGCCTCACCGTGAACGCGGAGCGCATGCGCGCCAACCTCGACCTGACGGGCGGCCAGATCGTCTCGGAGCGGGTTGCGGCCGTACTGACCCCGCTGCTGGGCAAGGCGGAGGCGCGCTCCCTGCTCACGCGAGCCTCGCACGAGGCGGCGGCACGCGGGACGGGGCTCGCGGAGGTCCTCGCGGCGGCTCCCGAGGTGACACGGAATCTGAACCCGGCCGAACTGGACGCGCTGCTGGACCCCGCGGGGTACCTCGGCGCGGCTCCGGGGCTGGTGGACCGGGTGGTGGGCATCGAGCCGACCCTGCGGGACACGAGGGCTTCGGGTACGGCCTTTTTGGATACGGCGGGTTCGGGTGCGGGCTCGTCGCGATCGGTGGCTGCGGGTACGGCGGGTTCGGGTGCGGCCTCTTCGCGATCGGCGGTTTCGGATACGGCCTCTTCGCGAACGGCGGCCACGGACACCGGCTCTTCGGATACGGCGGGATCGGACAAGGCCTCTTCGGGTACGGCGGATTCGGGTACGACCTCGTCGGATACGGCGGGTTCGGGTACGGCCTCTTCGGATACGGCGGCTGCGGACGCGGCCTCTTCGGATACGGCTGCTTCGGGCCCCGCCGTCTCGGACACCGCGGTTCCCGGTCCGTCCGTCCCGGGTCTGTCGGCGGCATGAGCGGCGCCGCCCTCGCGCACACCCGGCACGGCTCCGGTTCCCCCCTTCTGCTGCTGCACGGCATCGGCAGCGGCAGGCGATGCTGGGACCCGGTGACCGGGCTGCTCACCGCGCGGCACGAGGTGCTCGCCGTGGATCTGCCGGGGTTCGGGGACAGCCCCGCGCTCGCTCCGGGAGTACGGCCCACCGCGCGCGAACTCGCCGGAGCGGTCGGCCGGTTCCTCGACGCGCGGGGGATCGCCACGGCGCACGTGGCCGGGAACTCGCTCGGCGGCTGGGTGGGCCTGGAGCTGGCCCTGGCTGGCCGCGTCCGCACCCTGAGCCTGGTCTCCCCGGCGGGCCTGTGGCGTCGTACGACTCCGCTGACCACCCGCCTGCTGCTCCGCTCCCGCCGACTGGCGGCACCCTGGCTGGCCGGCCCCGCCGCGCCTCTCCTGCGGACCGCGCCGACCCGCGCCGCCCTGCTCGCGGGCATCTACGGCCGTCCCGCCCGGCTGCCCTACGACCACGCCTGGACGGCCGCCCGGGACATGGCGCGGGCCCGTGCCTTCGAGTCCACCTGGCAGGCCGTCAGCACCACCCGGTTCACCGGTGGACGGGGGATCGGCGTGCCGGTGCGGGTGGCGTTCGGGTCCCGGGACGCCGTCCTGCGGGCCGGGCAGGCGCGCTTCCTGGACGAACTCCCCGCGGGGACGGTGGCGCACGCGCTGCCGGGATGCGGTCACGTCCCGATGCACGACGCGCCCGAGGCCGTGGCCCGTTTCATCCTCGCCACCACCGCCGACCAGCCGCGCACGGAAACGTTGGCGGCTCCTTGAACGGTCCTTGACCACTCTTCACCAGCCTGGGGGTATGAAACGCGAACCCTCCGCGCAGCGGCGGCAGTTGCTCGACACCCTCCAGGGTCTGCTCGACGACCTGCCGCGCCCGTCCGGCGGGACCCCGCTCCGGGCCGAGGACGTCCTGGCGTACCTGGAGACCGGCCGGGGCGTCCACGCCGGCACAGGGCCGGTCCTCCCGCCGCGGTCGGGCCCGGCGGGGACGCCGGAGGGGGACACGGTGGGGACGCCGGAGGCGGACGCGGCGGTGGAGGCGTCGCTGCGGTTGGTGATCGAGGCGTTCGGCGCGCTGCTGAGCGCACGCGGGGATCCGGCCGGGCCGCGGTGACGGGGCGTCCGGTCCCCCTCCCGGTCCCGCGATCAGTCCCCGGCCACCACACAGCCGGGTGCCGGGGGTTTTCCACATCAGCCGGGTTGTCCACAGGGTCTGACGCGTTCCGGTCCCCCCGCTGTACCGTCGGCACGAGTTGATGTTCGTGCGGACCGGAGGCGGTCCGGGTGCGGGGGAGGCGGTCGGTGTGATCGACGTCGGTGCTTCGGAGAAGGCGGATGAGGCGGGCGCGCGGTCGGCGTCGCGTCGGCTTCCCCGGGTGCGCGGATTCGCCGAGTGGCCCGGGAACGGCACGCCGAAGCAGGAGGGCAAGGCCCTGCGCGAGCGCGTCCCGCGCAACTCGCACGCACTGCTCGACCTGGACCCCGACCGCCCGGACGCGCTCGCCGCGGTGGAGGAGTCCAACCGCGGCCGGCTCCCCGAGCTGACGCCGATCAGGGTGGGCCGGATGGCGGCCACGCCCTTCGCCTTCCTGCGCGGATCGGCGGGCCTGATGGCCCACGACCTCGCCCGCACCCCGATGACCCGCGTCCTCGCCCAGATCTGCGGCGACGCGCACGCGGCGAACTTCGGTCTGTACGGCGACGCGCGCGGCGGCCTGGTCATCGACCTGAACGACTTCGACGAGACGGTGCTCGGCCCCTGGGAGTGGGACCTGAAGCGGCTCGCGGCCTCGCTGGTGCTGGCCGGGCGAGAGGCGGGCGCGTCCGAGGACACCTGCCGCGCGGCGGCGCACGACGCGGTGGGCGCCTACCGGCGCACGATGCGGCTGCTCGCCAAGCTGCCGGTGCTGGACGCGTGGAACGCCATCGCGGACGAGGAGCTCGTCTCGCACACCGACGCCCACGACCTGCTCGGCACGCTGGAGCGGGTGGCCGAGAAGGCGCGCTCCAACACCAGCGGCCGGTTCGCGGCGAAGTCGACCGAGGCGACCGAGGACGGCGGGCGCCGGTTCGTGGCCGCCGCTCCGGTGCTGAGCAGGACGCCGGACGAGGAGGCGGCGACGGTGGCCGCGTCCCTGGAGGAATACGTCGGCACGCTCTCGGAGGACCGCCACCCGCTGCTGGCCCGGCACGCGGTGCACGACGTCGCGTTCCGGATAGTGGGCACGGGCAGCGTCGGCACCCGCTCGTACGTGGTGCTGCTGCTGGACCACCGGGGCGAACCCCTGGTCCTCCAGGTGAAGGAGGCCCGCCCCTCCGCACTGGTCCCGCACCTGGCGACGGCGGGCTTCGAGACCCCGGCGCCGGAGCACGAGGGGCGCCGGGTGGTCGTCGGCCAGAAGCGGATGCAGGTGGTCAGCGACATCCTGCTGGGCTGGACGACGGTGGCGGGCCGCCCCTTCCAGGTGCGCCAGTTCCGCAACCGCAAGGGCAGCGTCGACCCGGCGGCCCTGACCCCCGACCAGCTGGACGACTACGGCCGGATGACCGGCGCCCTCCTGGCCCGCGCCCACAGCCACAGCGCCGACCCGCGCAGAATCGCCGGCTACTGCGGCAAGAACGAGGAGCTGGACGAGGCGATCGCCGCCTTCGCCGTGGCCTACGCCGACCGCACGGAGGCGGACCACGGCGACCTGGTGGCGGCGGTGCGGGCGGGCCGGATAGCGGCGGAGACGGGAGTGTGAGGTACGTCGACCTCGACGCGCGGGTCGGTGAGCTGACAGGCGTCATCGATCCACAGCCGTATCTGGACCGGCTGCCCGAGTTCGCGCGGAGCCTCCCGCCGGGCGCCCGGGAGTTCGCCACCGACCCCGGGCACTACGCCTTCGCCGGGCCCCGGTGCGTGAAGGACCTGAGCCCGCTGGAGGTCCGCCGGCTCGCCGAGGACGAGGTCGAGCTGCACTTCGGGCACGACTGCCGGAAGCACGACGAGGACTTGGTCGTCCGCTACAGCGGCGTCTCGCGCTTCCAAGTGGATGTCCTGGACGCCTGTGACGTGACGGGCCTCGGGGAGGTGATCCTCGACGAGGTGCTGCCGCATCCCGACGGCTGCACGCACGAGGTCGCCTGCCGCCCCGGCACGCTGCTCGTGGTCTGCCGCGACCTGACCGCGTCCTGGATCCCGACGGACTGCCCCGAGGCACGGGAGCCGTGATCGACGACTGCTTCCGCCGGGCCGTGGCCTAGTCTGGTCGGGTGACGACCCCGGAAGCCGAGCAGTCCGACACCCAGCCCGACGAGGGTTCCGCTTCCCCGCCCGCAGAGGGTTCGGCTCCCCCGCCCGCGGAGGGTTCCGCTCCCCGGCCCGAGGAGCGGCTGGAGCGGGCCGTGCGGGCTGCCGAGCAGGCGCTCATCGAGTACGAGATCGCGGTGGAGACCTTCCGCGTCGAGGTGGAGAACTTCTCCCGGCTGCACCACCAGAAGCTCGGCCCGATGTACGCCCGGCTCGACGAGCTGGAGGCCCGGATCGCCGAGGCGCGAGCGGAGCGCAGCGGTGATCCGGAGGACCTGCGCAAGGCGCAGGAGGCCCGCGCCCGGGTCATGCCCATGCCGGGTGTGGAGGAGCTGTTCCACGGCTGGATGGACGGCGAGGGGCTGTTCCCGGAGGCGTCCGCGATGCTCACGGACCAGCCGGTGCGGCCCCCGCAGCGGGTGCGCCCCAGCGAGGAGGCCCGCAAGCTCTACCGCGAGCTGGCCCGCAAGGCCCACCCCGACCTGGCCCAGGAGGACGCGGAGCGGGCTCGCCGGGAGGAGTTCATCACCCGGGTGAACGCCGCGTACGCCCGGGGCGACGAGGCCCTGCTGCGGGAGCTGGCCGAGGAGTGGGCGGCGGGCCCGGCCCCGAAGGAGCGCACGCCCAGCCCCGCCGAGGAGCTGTACGCCCGCCTGGAGTGGCTCGCCGAGCGCAAGGAACTGCTCGGCGTGGTCGTGCGGGAGCTGGAGGAGAGCGCGATCGGCTCCATGCTCCGGCTGGCCCCGGACGACCCGGACAAGCTGCTGGAGGAGATCGCCGAGCAGCTACTGGCGGATGTGGCGGCCCGCGAGGCCGAGCTCGCGGAACTGCTCGGGTAGCGTCGGGGTCATGCATTTCGGATCTGGCGTTCCCACGGTTGAGGTCACGGACCTCAAGGACGGCGACTTCCTCCTGGACGTCCGCGAGGCCGACGAGTGGCAGGCGGGCCATGCCGAGGGGGCGCTGCACATCCCCATCAGCGAGTTCGTCGCCCGTTACGGCGAGCTGACCGAGGCCGCCCCGCAGGACGGCCGGGTCCATGTGATCTGCCGCTCCGGAGGCCGCAGCGCGCAGGTCGCGATGTACCTCGTCCAGCAGGGCGTCGACGCGGTGAACGTCGACGGCGGTATGCAGGTGTGGGCGGCGGCGGGCCGCCCGGTCGTGACGGAGGACGGGCAGCAGGGCTTCGTGCTGTAGCGAGCCGGGGAATCCTCCGGCTCGCTGGGTCTCAGCCCAGCGGATGTGCCGCCAGCAGGTCCCCCAGCGCCTCCTCGTGCGCCGCCGCGGGGCCGAGCGACAGCTCCAGTTGCTTGGCCCACGCGTGGTACCGGTGCAGCGGGTAGTCGACGTCGGCCCCGAACCCGCCGTGCAGATGCTGTGCCGTCTGCACGACCCGCCGTACCCCCTCCGCGGCCCAGATCTTGGCCACGGCCACGTCCCCGGCGACCGGCAGCGCGCCGGGCGACCGTGCCGTGACCCGCCAGGCGGCCTGCCACAGGGTGGCCTCCATGGCCCGCAGGTCGATGTACCGGTCCGCGGCCTGCACGGCGACCGCCTGGAAGGTGGCGAGCGGGAACCCGAACTGCTCCCGCTTGCCGGTGTACTCGCCGGTCATCCGCAGCACCCGCTCGCCGAGCCCCAGCGCCAGCGCACACGTGCCCACGGTCAGCAGCTCCCGCAGCCGTTCCCAGGCACCCTCCGCGTCCACCACCTCCGCGACCCGCGCGGAGTCCAGCCGCAGCTCCCCGAGCCGCTCCCCGCTGGTGGAGTACTGCTCGGCGAGGTCCACCCCGGCGTGCCCGCGCGGCACCAGCGCCAGCACGGCCCGCCCGTCGTCCGCGCCGACCGCGCCCTCCGTGATCGCCGGTACGACGACCAAGTCGGCGGAGTGGGCCCACGGCACCGCGGTCTGTGTACCGTCGAGCACCCACTGCGCGCCCTCCCGTCGCGCGGTCACCGCCAGCTCCGCCGGATCGTGCCCGGTACGGCCGTGCGCGGCGACGGTCAGCGCCACCTCGCCCCGCCCGGCCCGCGCGAGCAGCCCGGACTTCAGCCGCTGAGAGCCGTACGCCTCCAGGACGGCCAGCGCTGCGCTGTGCTCCAGCAGCGGCACCCGGGCCAGCACCCCCGCCGCCTCGCGCAGCACCAGGCAGAGCGCGACCGCGTCGAGACCCGCCCCGCCGTGCTCCTCGGCGATCATGAGGCTCAGCAGATCGGCGTCGGCGAGCCGGGCCCACAGCGCGCGGTCGAAGTCCTCGGCCACGGCCCCCTGGGTCAGCGCGGGGGACGGCACGGCGTCCGGCGCGACCCCGGCGAACACCCCCCGCGCCGCCTCGGCCGCCGCCCGCTGCTCCTCGGTGAAGGAAAAGTCCACGGTCCCTGCCCTCCCGCGCCCACAAAGATCTGACGGTCCGTCAAGATAGAACAGGTTCTAGGAGAAGGGAACGGTACGGGCCGCAACCCCTACCGACCACTCGGCAGACGTGACCCCACCGTGAACCGGGACCCGTAAGGTGGCACCCTGCCGCGACCGAGGGGGCTGTGCCCGGCGGCGGGCCTGAGTACCGTTCCGGTGCGGCAGGACGGACCGGAATCGGGGAACGGGGCGGGATGGACGCGTACGACGCAGCGGGTGACGCCCGCCACGGGCCGCCGCCCGAGCCCGCGCCCGAGCCGCGCGTCGGCGTGGCCGCCCTGTCCCTGCGCTACCAGATAGCCGCCGCCCTCGCGCTCGCCGTCGTAGCGGTCGCCGTCTGTGTCCACGTCGGCATGGTCTTCCTGCATGTCGCGCCCTCGAACACGGTCAGCAAGCAGCACGGCTCGGCCATCAACGACTGGATCTATCCGGAGTTCGAGCAGAACTGGAAGCTCTTCGCGCCGAACCCGCTCCAGCAGAACATCGCCGTACAGGTCCGCGCCGAGGTCCGCGAGGCGGACGGGGAGATGCGCACGACCGGCTGGTACGACCTGTCCGCCCAGGACGGCCGGGACATCGACGGCAACCTGCTGCCCAGCCACACCCAGCAGAACGAGCTGCGCCGCGCCTGGGACTTCCTCGTCGCCACGCACGACACCGACAACCGGCCCATCGGCCTGCGCGGCGAGCTGGCCGAGTCGTATCTGCGCCGCATCGTGGTCCTGCGCCTGGACCGCGAGGGGGCGGCGGAGCCCGGCGGCCTCGTCGAGCGCGTCCAGGTCCGCTCGGAGACCACCAACGTGCCCCCGCCCGAGTGGAGCGAGGAGAAGGTGCCGGACAAGCCGGCCTACCGGGTGCTGCCCTGGTGGGAGGTCCCCGAGGACGAGGCCGAGGGGGGCCTGGCGTGAACCGCTTCGCCCTCGCCGTCTCGGCCGGCATCGCCCGCGTCACCGAGACCGCCCTCGGCCCGTACCAGACGGCGATCGTCCGCATCGGCTTCGCCGCGACCTGGCTGCTGTTCCTGCTCCGCGAGCTGCCCCACCGGCATGAGCTGTACGGACCCGACGGCCCCTGGAACTTCGAGCTCGGTCAGCAGCTGATCGCCACGAACGGCGCCTTCACGGCCCTGATCTGGACCGACGGCCGCCTCTGGTTCGAGCTGGTCTACGCCCTCGCCGTGCTCTTCGCCGTCCTGCTGCTGCTCGGCTGGCGGACGCGCACGATGTCGGTCCTGTTCATGGTCGGTGTGCTGTCCCTGCAGAACCGCTCCATCTTCATGGGCGACGGCGGCGACAACGTCCTGCACCTGATGTCGATCTACCTGGTCTTCACCCGCTGCGGCCAGGTCTGGTCCCTGGACGCGCGCCGAGGGGACCGGCCGACCGACCGGGTCGGCCCGCTCCTGTGGTCCGTCCTCGGCCTGCTCCTCGTGGCGGCGACGCTGGCGGGCCGCCTCGACGGCGACCTGACGGTCCCCCTGGTCCTGTGGACGGTGTGGATCGCCCAGGCCGTGTGGTGGGTCGTCGGGCGCCGCGCGAAGACCGCCGAGCCGCGCGTCCTGCTCGACGTGGTCGCGAACATCGCGCACAACGGCGCCCTGCTCGTGATCATGGCCGAGGCCTGTCTGATCTACGCCACCGCCGGCTGGTACAAGATCCAGGGCTCGCGCTGGGGCGACGGCACCGCCGTCTACTACCCCCTGCACCTGGACTACTTCTCCCCCTGGCCCGCGCTCGCCGACGCCCTGACGGCCGGCGGCACGATGGTGATGCTGGTGACCTACGGGACGGTCCTGGTCCAGGTCGCCTTCCCGTTCACGCTGTTCAACCGGCGGGTCAAGAACGTCCTGCTGGCCGCCATGATCTTCGAGCACGCGGTGATCGCGGTCGTGCTCGGACTGCCGTTCTTCTCCCTGGCGATGATCGCGGCGGACGCGGTCTTCCTGCCGACGACGTTCCTGCGCCGGATGGGCGCGCTCGCGGCCCGGCTGCCCGTGCGCCGCAAGGACGCCGTGCCGCTCCCCGAGCCCCGCAGCCCGGAGAACCCCGAGCCCACCCACGTAGGCTCGCGGTCATGACCGCCCCCGTCACCACCTGGCACCGCCTCGCCGACACAGCCGTACTCCTGGACGGCTTCCACGCTCTCAAGCACGCGGTGCGCTTCGGGGCGGAGGTGCCCGTGGCGGTGGCGGTGGACCGGGACGCGGCGCTGTCCCTGGCGGACGAGCTGGCCCCGGACGTACGCGAGCACCTGGCGGCCCTGCTGACGGAGGTCCCCGAGGAGACCTACCGCGCCCTGGTCCCGCGGCCGCATCCCACGGCGGTGGCGGCACTGGCCGTACGGCCGTCCCGCGCGGCCAACCTGGAGCGGCTCGCGGCGCGGCCGCGCACGACCCCGGTGGTCCTCCTCGACCAGCCGCGCAACCTCGGCAACGCGGGCGCGGTCATCCGCCTGGCCGCCGGCTTCGGCGCGACGGGCGTGATCACCACCGGCACGCTGGACCCCTGGCACCCCACGGTCGTACGCGGCGGCGCGGGCCTGCACTTCGCGACGGCGGTGGAGCGGGTGACGGCCGAGGAACTGCCCGAGGGGCCCCTGTTCGCCCTGGACCCGGAGGGCGACGACATCCGGGGCATCAAGCTCCCGGACGACGCCGTCCTGGCCTTCGGCTCGGAACGCACCGGCCTGTCAGCGGAGGTCCGCGACCGGGCGGACCACCTGCTGTCCCTGCCGATGCGCCCCCAGGTGAGCAGCTACAACCTGGCGACGAGCGTCGCCATGACGCTGTACCACTGGAGCGCTTTCAGCGGCTCCTAGGCCCTGTCTACGCCTCCCGCCGCACCTCGACCACACGGAACCGGTTGGCGACGAACGCCCCGTCCGTGAGCGCGGAGTTCGCGGCGGGGTTGCCACCGGAGCCGTGGAAGTCGGAGAACGCCGCCGTCTGGTTCACGTACACCCCGCCCGTGAGGTTGAGCGACAGCTGCGCCGCCTCCTCCAGGCAGACCTCCTGGACCGCGGCCTCGACCTCCGGGTCGACCGTGTACGCCCCGACCGTCATCGCGCCCTTCTCGCGGACCGTCCGCCGCAGCAGCTCCACCGCGTCGGTGGCGGAGTCCATGGCCACCGCGAACGACACCGGGCCGAAGCACTCGCTCATGTACGCGACCGCGTCGTCCGGCTTGGCGCCGTCCAGCTTCACGACGACCGGCGTACGGACGACCGCGTCCGGGAAGTCCGGGTTGCTGATCTCCCGCGAGGCGAGGGCGACTTCGCCGAGCCCGGCCGCCCCCTCCAGGCGGGCCTTGACGTCCGGGTTCACGATCGCGCCGAGCAGCGCGTTCGCCCGCGCGTCGTCACCGAGCAGTCCGTCCACCGCGCGGGCGAGGTCCCCCACGACCTCGTCGAAGGAGCGCGGACCGTCCTCGGTGCGGATGCCGTCCCGGGGGATCAGCAGGTTCTGCGGCGTCGTGCACATCTGCCCGCTGTACAGCGACAGCGAGAACGCCAGGTTGGACAGCATGCCCTTGTAGTCGTCCGTGGACTCCACGAGCACCGTGTTGACGCCGGCCTTCTCCGTGTAGACCTGCGCCTGGCGGGCGTTGGCCTCCAGCCAGTCGCCGAAGGCGGTCGAACCGGTGTAGTCGATGATCCGGATCTCCGGGCGCACGGCGAGCGTCTTGGCGATGCCCTCGCCCGGCCGCTCGGCGGCGAGCGCGACGAGGTTCGGGTCGAACCCGGCCTCGGTGAGGACCTCCCGCGCGACCTGGACGGTGAGGGCGAGCGGCAGCACCGCGCGGGGGTGCGGCTTGACCAGCACGGCGTTGCCGGTGGCGAGGGAGGCGAACAGGCCCGGGTAGCCGTTCCAGGTCGGGAAGGTGTTGCAGCCGATGACCAGCGCGATCCCGCGCGGGACCGGCGTGAAGGCCTTGGTCAGCGCGAGCGGGTCCTTCTTGCCCTGCGGCTTGGTCCACTCAGCGGTGTCGGGGGTGCGGACCTGCTCCACGTACGCGTAGGCGACCGCCTCCAGACCGCGGTCCTGCGCGTGCGGGCCGCCCGCCTGGAACGCCATCATGAACGCCTGCCCGGAGGTGTGCATGACCGCGTGCGCGAACTCGTGGGTGCGGTCGCTGATCCGCTTGAGGATCTCCACGCAGACCACCGCGCGCATCTCCGCGCCCGCGTCCCGCCAGGCCCTCTGCCCGGCCTTCATGGCGGGCAGCAGTACGTCCACGTCCGCGTGCGGGTACTCGACGCCGAGCGCGAGGCCGTACGGGGAAATCTCGCCGCCCACCCAGCCGTCGGTGCCGGGCTGGCCGAGGTCGAGCCGGGTGCCGAGGAGGGCGTCGAAGGCGGCCTTGCCCGCCGCCATGTCCAGGCTGCCGTTCTCGCCGTAGGCCTTGGGGTGCTCGGGGTGCGGGGACCAGTACGCGCGGGTGCGGATGGCTTCGAGCGCCTGGTCGAGGGTGGGCCGGTGCTTGGCGATCAGGTCGTGGGGGGTCAGGGCGGCGGCCATGCGGGACCAACTCCTAGTCTCGAGAACTCCTCGTCGAGTTCATGACCTGGCAGAAACATGGGCAGGAACAGCCATCGAGAGTTAGAGTAACCGAACGATCGGTCGGTACAAGGGGGTCCGCCGCATCTGTGGAAAACCCCGTGCGGGAGGATCGCGGACATGACAGCACTCGACCTCAGCAGCCCTGTGGCCGTCGTGGGCACCGGCACCATGGGCCAGGGCATCGCCCAGGTCGCGCTGGTCGCCGGCCATCCCGTACGGCTGTACGACTCCGTGCCCGGGAAGGCCGAGGAGGCGGCCGCCGCGATCGGCGCCCGGCTCGACCGGCTCGTCGAGAAGGACCGGCTGACCGACACCGACCGGGACGCGGCGCGCGCCCGGCTGCGGCCCGCCGAGACGCTCACCGACCTCGCCGACTGCGCCTTGGTGATCGAGGCCGTACTGGAGCGCCTCGACGTCAAGCGGGAGCTGTTCCGGACGCTGGAGGAGGTCGTCGCCGACGACTGTCTGCTCGCCACCAACACCTCCTCGCTGTCGGTCACCGCGATCGGTGGGGCCCTCGCGAACCCCGGCCGCTTCGTGGGCCTGCACTTCTTCAACCCGGCCCCGCTGCTGCCGCTGGTCGAGGTCGTCTCCGGGTTCGCCACCGACGTCACCTCGGCCACGCGCGCGTACGAGACCGCCCGCGCCTGGGGCAAGACCCCGGTCGCCTGCGCCGACACCCCCGGCTTCATCGTCAACCGCATCGCCCGGCCCTTCTACGCGGAGGCCTTCGCGGTCCACGAGGCGCAGGGCGCCGACCCCGCCACCATCGACGCGGTCCTGCGCGAGTGCGGCGGCTTCCGGATGGGCGCCTTCGAACTGACCGACCTGATCGGGCAGGACGTCAACGAGTCCGTCACCCACTCCGTGTGGCAGTCCTTCTTCCAGGACGTCCGCTTCACGCCCTCGCTCGCCCAGCGCCGTCTGGTCGAGTCCGGCCGCCTCGGCCGCAAGAGCGGACACGGCTGGTACGACTACGCGGCGGACGCCGAGCGCTCCGAACCGCACACCGCCGAGCCGGAGCGCGCCCCCGCGTACGTCGTCGCCGAGGGCGATCTGGGCCCGGCCGCCGAACTGCTCACGCTGCTGCGCGAGGCGGGCGTCTCCGTGCGCGAGGAGGAAGAGGACCACGGCACCCGGCTCGTGCTGCCCGGCGGCGGCCAGCTGGCGCTCGCCGACGGGCAGACCTCGGTGGAGTTCCGGGACGTCGTCTACTTCGACCTCGCCCTCGACTACCGCCGGGCCACCCGGATCGCCCTGTCCGCCTCCCAGGACACGTCCCCGCAGACCCTCGCCGAGGCCACCGGCCTGTTCCAGGCGCTCGGCAAGGACGTCAGCGTCATCGGCGACGTGCCCGGCATGATCGTCGCCCGCACGGTCGCCCGGATCGTCGACCTCGCCCATGACGCGGTCGCCAAGGGCGTGGCCACCGAGGAGGACGTCGACGTCGCGATGCGGCTCGGCGTGAACTACCCGCTCGGCCCCTTCGAGTGGAGCCGCCGACTGGGCCGCAACTGGGCCTACGCGCTCCTCGACGACCTCCATCTGCGCGACCCCTCGGGGCGGTACGCGCCCTCCCTGGCGCTCTACCGGCACGCGTACGCCACCGACAAGCGGGAGGGCAGCGGCTCATGACCACCGCCAAGCGCGACACGTACACCCCCGAGACGCTGCTGTCGGTGGCCGTCCAGGTCTTCAACGAACGCGGCTACGACGGCACCTCCATGGAGCACCTCTCCCGCGCGGCGGGCATCTCCAAGTCGTCGATCTACCACCACGTCACCGGCAAGGAGGAGCTGCTGCGCCGGGCCGTGAGCCGGGCGCTGGACGGTCTCTTCGGGATCCTCGAGGAGGAGCCCGCGCGCGTGGGGCGCGCCTCGGAGCGCCTGGAGCACGTCGTCCGGCGCATGGTCGAGGTGCTGATAGCCGAGCTGCCGTACGTGACGCTGCTGCTGCGGGTGCGCGGCAACACCGGTACCGAGCGGTGGGCGCTGGAGCGGCGCCGGGACTTCGACCACGAGGTCGCCGAGCTGCTGAAGGCGGCGGCGGCCGACGGGGACCTGCGCGCCGACGTGGAGGTCAGGCTGGCCACCCGGCTGGTCTTCGGGATGATCAACTCCATCGTGGAGTGGTACCGCCCCGACAGCCGGGGCATGAACGAGCGCGAGGTCGCCGACGCCGTCACGCGCGTGGTCTTCGGGGGCCTGCGCCAGGCCGCGTGAGTACGCGCGCCTGCCCGGATGAGTACGCCGCCCCGGCTGGTGGACTGGGGCGCATGGGCCGCAACGACATGCCGTTGTCCGACGACCTCATGTGGTGGCGGGCGCCTCTCGTGGCCACGCTGATCGGATTGCCGGTGCTCGCGTGGCAGTAGGCCATGTTCGGTACGGGGGTCTTCGTCGTCTTCGCGGACTTGGTCTACTGGGGGTTCGGCCTGCTCGCGGTCGCCTGGGCGCTGCCGCGTCGCAGGTCGGCACGGATGCTGCGCACCATGGCGGCCACGTCCGCGCGGCGCGCTCAGCCCTGCGGCTCCAGGTCCTCCTCCTCGAACACCAGCAGGGTGCGGGTGCTGAGCACCTCGGGGATGGCCTGGAGCCGGGTCAGCACCAGCTCGCGCAGGGCCCGGTTGTCGGGCGTGTGCACCAGCAGCAGGACGTCGAAGTCGCCCCCCACGAGCGCGATGTGCGAGGCCCCGGGCAACTGCCTGAGCTGCTCGCGGACGGTGCGCCAGGTGTTCTGCACGATCTTCAGGGTGATGTACGCCGACGTCCCGTGCCCCGCGCGTTCGTGGTCCACGCGGGCGCCGAAACCCCGGATGACACCGTCCTCGATGAGGCGGTTGATGCGCGCGTAGGCGTTGGCGCGCGAGACGTGCACCCGCTCGGCGACCGACCGTATGGAGGCGCGGCCGTCCGCCTGGAGCATCTGGAGGATGTCCTGATCGATGGCGTCGAGGGGGCGCGGCGGCGGCAGCGGGCCGCCCCCGTCGGGGCTCTCGGCCATTTGTTCAGGTGCCATGTCCCCCCGCCTCCCTGTCGTGGACGTACTGCGTTCATTCCAGGCTGTGGAGAACCGTTTGTCCACAGCCTGGAGGTGCCTGTAGCCAAAATGTGCCGACGACCGAACAATCGGTAGGTGAGGCGGGTCACAGCCGACCCGCCTCCCGTAGCCGCTCCCACGAGGAGGTGCCGTCATGACGGTCATGGAGCAGCGAGGCGCGTACCGGCCATCGCCGCCGCCCGCCTGGCAGCCCCGCATGGACCCCGCGCCGCTGCTGCCCGACGCCGAGCCCTACCGCGTCCTCGGCACGGAAGCGGCCGCCAAGGCCGACCCCGGCCTGCTGCGCCGGCTCTACGCCGAGCTGGTGCGGGGCCGTCGGTACAACGCCCAGGCCACCGCCCTGACCAAGCAGGGCAGGCTCGCGGTGTACCCGTCCACCACGGGTCAGGAGGCCTGCGAGGTCGCCGCCGCGCTCGCCCTGGAGGAGCGCGACTGGCTCTTCCCCAGCTACCGCGACACCCTCGCGGCCGTCGCCCGGGGCCTGGACCCCGTGCAGGCGCTGACGCTGCTGCGCGGCGACTGGCACACCGGCTACGACCCGCACGAGCACCGCATCGCCCCGCTGTGCACCCCGCTCGCCACCCAGCTCCCGCACGCCGTGGGGCTCGCCCACGCCGCCCGCCTCAAGGGCGACGACGTGGTCGCGCTCGCGCTCGTCGGCGACGGCGGCACCAGCGAGGGCGACTTCCACGAGGCGCTGAACTTCGCGGCCGTGTGGCAGGCGCCGGTGGTCTTCCTGGTCCAGAACAACGGCTTCGCGATCTCCGTACCGCTCGCCAAGCAGACCGCGGCTCCGTCGCTGGCCCACAAGGCCGTCGGCTACGGCATGCCCGGCCGGCTGGTCGACGGCAACGACGCGGTCGCCGTGCACGAGGTGCTGACCGACGCCGTGCGCCGGGCGCGGGCGGGCGGCGGACCCACCCTGATCGAGGCG
The DNA here is from genome assembly GCF_056436565.1 of Streptomyces sp. NPDC043726. Lineage (NCBI taxonomy): Bacteria > Bacillati > Actinomycetota > Actinomycetes > Kitasatosporales > Streptomycetaceae > Streptomyces > Streptomyces sp. NPDC043726. The sequence continues at coordinate 417,004 of NZ_JBWKCI010000003.1, read as the reverse complement.
ATCACCTACCGCATCGACGCCCACACCAACGCCGACGACGCCACCCGCTACCGCGGCGACGCCGAGGTCGAGACCTGGCGCGATCACGACCCGATCGCCCTGCTGGAGCACGAGCTCACCGAGCGCGGCCTGATCGACGAGGCCGGCAAGCAGGCCGCCAGGGACGCCGCCGAGGCCATGGCCGCCGACCTGCGCGAGCGGATGAACCAGGACCCGGTGCTCGACCCCATGGACCTGTTCGCCCATGTGTACGCCGAGCCCACCCAGCAACTGCGCGCCCAGCAGAGCCAGCTGCGCGCCGAGCTGGACGCCGAAGGGGACATGCGATGACCACCGTCGCGGTGAAGCCCGCCACCATGGCGCAGGCCCTCACGCGCGCGTTGCGCGACGCGATGGCCGACGACCCGTCCGTGCACGTCATGGGCGAGGACGTCGGCACCCTCGGCGGCGTCTTCCGGGTCACCGACGGACTCGCCAAGGAGTTCGGCGAGGACCGCTGCACCGACACCCCGCTCGCCGAGGCCGGCATCCTCGGCACGGCCGTCGGCATGGCGATGTACGGACTGCGCCCGGTCGTGGAGATGCAGTTCGACGCCTTCGCCTACCCCGCCTTCGAGCAGCTGATCAGCCACGTCGCCCGGATGCGCAACCGCACCCGCGGCACCATGCCGCTGCCGATCACCATCCGTGTGCCCTACGGCGGTGGCATCGGCGGCGTCGAGCACCACAGCGACTCCTCCGAGGCGTACTACATGGCGACCCCGGGCCTCCATGTCGTCACGCCCGCCACGGTCGCCGACGCCTACGGCCTGCTGCGGGCGTCCATCGCCTCCGACGACCCGGTCGTCTTCCTGGAGCCCAAGCGGCTGTACTGGTCGAAGGACTCCTGGAACCCGGAGGAGCCGCAGCACGTTGAACCGATCGGCCGCGCGGTGGTGCGGCGCTCCGGCCGGAGCGCCACGCTGATCACGTACGGTCCGTCCGTGCCGGTCTGCCTCGAAGCCGCCGAGGCGGCCCGCGAGGAGGGCTGGGACCTCGAGGTCGTCGACCTGCGCTCACTGGTGCCGTTCGACGACGAGACGGTCTGCGCCTCGGTGCGACGGACCGGGCGAGCGGTCGTCGTGCACGAGTCGGGCGGGTTCGGCGGCCCGGGCGGGGAGATCGCGGCCCGCGTCACGGAGCGCTGCTTCCACCATCTGGAGGCGCCGGTGCTCCGGGTCGCCGGGTTCGACATCCCCTACCCGCCGCCGATGCTGGAGCGTCACCACCTGCCCGGCGTGGACCGGATCCTGGACGCCGTGGGGCGTCTGCAATGGGAGGCCGAGAGCTGATGGCACAGGTGCTGGAGTTCAAGCTCCCCGACCTCGGGGAGGGGCTCACCGAGGCGGAGATCGTGCGCTGGCTGGTCCAGGTCGGCGACGTCGTCGCCGTCGACCAGCCGGTCGTGGAGGTGGAGACCGCGAAGGCGATGGTCGACGTCCCCTGCCCCTACGCCGGCGTGGTCACCGCCCGCTTCGGCGAGGAGGGCACGGAGCTGCCCGTCGGGGCGCCGCTGATCACGGTCGCCGTCGGGGCACCGGCCGACGGCCCCGACACCGAGGGTTCGGGCAACGTCCTGGTGGGCTACGGCACCTCGGAGGCCCCGGCCCGCCGCCGCAGGGTCCGCCCGGCCCCGCCGTCGGCCAACGGCTCGGCCGCACCGCCCGCGGAGAGCGTGGCGCGACCGGTCGGCACCGCCGCCGGACACGGCGTGCGGGACACGGCACCGGCCGGGACCGCACCGGCCAGGACGGCACCGGTCGAGGAGGAGACCCGCGGCGACGGCCCCGTCCCCGTGATCTCCCCGCTCGTGCGCCGCCTCGCCCGCGAGAACGGCCTGGACCTGCGCGAGATGACCGGCTCCGGCCCCGACGGACTGATCCTGCGCGCCGACGTGGAGTACGCCCTGCGCGCCGCCGCCGCACAGGGCCGTACCGCCACGGCTCCGGAGGTCCCCGCACCCGCACCGGCCCCCGTCCGCTCCTCCGCCCCCGCCGAAGGCCTGCGCGTCCCCCTCAAGGGCGTCCGCGGTGCCGTCGCCGACAAGCTCTCCCGCAGCCGGCGTGAGATCCCGGACGCGACCTGCTGGGTGGACGCCGACGCGACCGAGCTGATGCGGGCCCGCACCGCGATGAACGCCGCGGGCGGTCCGAAGATCTCCCTGCTGGCCCTGCTGGCCCGGATCTGCACCGCCGCCCTCGCCCGCTTCCCCGAGCTCAACTCCACCGTGGACATGGAGGCCAGGGAGGTCATCCAGTTCGACCACGTCCACCTCGGCTTCGCCGCGCAGACCGAGCGGGGTCTGGTCGTCCCGGTCGTCCGGGACGCCCACGCGCGGGACGCGGAGTCGCTGACCGCGGAGTTCGCCCGGCTCACCGAGTCGGCCCGCACCGGCGCGCTCACGCCCGCCGAACTCACCGGCGGCACCTTCACGTTGAACAACTACGGCGTGTTCGGCGTCGACGGCTCCACGCCGATCATCAACCACCCCGAGGCGGCCATGCTCGGGGTCGGCCGGATCATCCCCAAGCCGTGGGTGCACGAGGGCGAGCTGGCGGTGCGCCAGGTCGTGCAGCTCTCGCTCACCTTCGACCACCGGGTCTGCGACGGCGGCACGGCGGGCGGCTTCCTGCGGTATGTCGCGGACTGCGTGGAACAGCCGGCGGTCCTGCTGCGCACCCTTTGATCGCGCGCCCTCCCGCGCGTTCCCTGTGATCGCCGGGACACGCATACTCAGGGGGTGACCGCGTACGAGCCCCCGGCCGAGCCGACAACCGAGGCGTACGACGCCGTCGTGCTCGCCGGGGGTGGCGCGCGGCGGCTCGGCGGTGCGGACAAGCCCGGTCTGAGCGTCGGCGGACGGCCGCTGCTGGACCGTGTCCTCGCCGCCTGCGCGGGCGCCCGCGCCACCGTCGTCGTCGCCGACCTCAGGCCCACCGCGCGCCCGGTGACCTGGGCCCGCGAGGACCCGCCCGGCGGCGGCCCGCTCGCCGCCCTCGACGCCGGTCTGCGCCGCACCTCGGCGGACCGGATCCTGCTGCTCTCCGCCGACCTGCCGTTCCTCGACGCGGCCACCGTGGAGCGGCTTCTTCGCGCCGTCCGTGACACGGACGGCGCGCTGCTCACCGACGCCGACGGCCGCGACCAGCCCCTCGTCGCCGCTTACCGCGCGTCCGCGCTGCGTGCCGGTCTCGCGGCCCTCACCCAGGAGCACGGCGCCCTCACCGGCCTGCCCCTGCGGCGTCTCACCTCCGGACTCCGCCTCACCCGCGTCCCCGGCCCCGTCGCGTCCTTCGACTGCGACACCTGGGACGACATCGCCACCGCCAGGGCACGCATCAGGGAGCATGGGCACGTGTTGGATGAATGGATTTCCGCAGTCAAGGACGAGCTGGGCATCGACCTCGACGTCGACACCAAGCTCCTGCTGGACCTCGCCCGCGACGCCGCCCACGGCGTGGCGCGGCCCGCGGCCCCGCTGACCACCTTCCTCGTCGGCTACGCGGCTGCCCGCGCCGAGGGCGGTCCCGAGGCGGTCGCCGTGGCGAGCCGCAAGGCCGCGGCCCTCGCCCTGCGCTGGGCGAACGAGGAGACGCCCGGCGCGGACGCGGAGCCCGGCGCCGGCCCGGACGCCGGATGACCCCCCGCAGCGTCCGGGACGACCAGGACGCCGAGGACCTCGACGTCGAGGAGGTGCTCGCCCTCGTGAAGGAGCCCCACCCCACGGGTGACCCCGCACCGGCCCCGCGGCAGCGGCCCGAGAGCCCCGACCAGCACCAGCATCAGCATCAGGACAAGCAGAAGCACGGACACGGCGACGGGCACCACCGGGCCACCCCCTGGCCCGAGGCCCGTGCCGTCGCCGCCCGCGCGGGCCGGGGCCGCGACGCCCGCAGAGACCCGGTCTCCGCCCCCCTCGACGAGGCGCTCGGCCTCACCCTCGCCGCCCCCCTCACCGCCCTCACCGACCTGCCCTCCTTCGACAGTTCCGCGATGGACGGCTGGGCGGTCGCGGGCCCCGGCCCCTGGGCCGTACGGGACACGGGGATCCTCGCCGGACAAGCCGAGCCCGCCCCGCTCACCGACGGCGAGGCCGTCCGTATCGCCACCGGCGCCCGGATCCCGCCGGACACCACCGCCGTGCTGCGCAGCGAACACGGCCGCACCGACGACAAGGGCCGGCTGCACACCACCCGGGACCTCCAGCACGGCCAGGACATCCGCCCCCGCGCCCAGGAGTGCCGCTCCGGCGACCAACTCCTGCCCGTCGGCACCCTGGTGACCCCGGCCGTCCTCGGCCTCGCCGCCGCCGCGGGCTACGACAGCGTCACCGCCGTCCCCCGGCCGCGCGTCGAAGTGCTCGTCCTGGGCGACGAGTTGCTCACCGCGGGGCTCCCGCACGACGGGCTGATCCGGGACGCCCTCGGCCCGATGCTGCCCCCCTGGCTGCGCGCGCTCGGCGCCGAGGTCGCCACCGTGCGCCGGCTCGGCGACGACGCCGAGGCGCTCCACAAGGCCGTCGCCTACTCCGAGGCCGACCTGATCGTCACCACCGGCGGTACCGCCTCCGGACCCGTGGACCACGTCCATCCCACCCTGCGCAGGATCGGCGCCGAACTCCTGGTCGACGGCGTCAAGGTGCGCCCCGGCCACCCCATGCTGCTGGCCCGCACCAAGGAGAACCAGCACCTGGTCGGCCTGCCCGGCAACCCCCTCGCGGCCGTCTCCGCGCTGCTCACGCTCGCCGAGCCGCTGCTGCGCACCCTCGCGGCGCGACCCGCCCCCGAGCCGTACCTGCTGCCCTTGCGGGACGCGACGCACGGGCATCCGTACGACACCCGGCTCGTCCCGGTCGTGCTGCGCGAAGACCATGCGGTCCCGCTGCACTACAACGGCCCGGCGATGCTCCGGGGCATCGCGGCGGCCGACGCCCTGGCCGTCGTACCGCCGGGCGGTACCCGGGCCGGGGACGAGGCGGAACTGCTGGACCTGCCGTGGGCGTCCTCAGGGATCGGGGTGTGTTTCACGTGAAACTTCCGGGCCATGACGTCATCGCCCGCCAGCCGGACGAACACCTGGTGACCCAGCGGGTGAAGCTGCCGAAGAAGGTGGTGGAGCACCCGTTCCGGCAGGTGGCCAAGCGGGTGGTCATGGCGCTGAGCCTGCTGGTGGTCTGCGCCTTCATCGTCTACGCCGACCACGACGGCTACAACGACAACTCCGACGGCAGCCTCGACTTCCTCGACGCCTTCTACTACGCGACCGTCACCCTCTCCACCACGGGCTACGGCGACATCACCCCGGTCAGCGACACCGCCCGGCTCACCAACATCCTTGTCATCACGCCCATGCGGGTGCTGTTCCTGATCATCCTGGTCGGCACCACGCTGGAGGTCCTCACCGAGCGCACCCGGGAGGAATGGCGTCTGAACCGCTGGAGGTCCGCCTTGCGCGACCACACCGTCGTCGTCGGCTTCGGCACCAAGGGGCGCTCGGCGATCCAGACCGTCTGCGCGACGGGGCTGAAGAAGGAGCAGGTCATCGTGGTCGACCCCAGCTCCAAGGTGATCGATGCCGCGACCGCCGAGGGCTACGCGGGCATCGTGGGGGACGCCACCCGCAGCGATGTCCTGAAGCGGGCCGAGGTGCACAAGGCCCGGAAGGTCATCATCGCCACCCAGCGCGACGACACCGCCGTCCTGGTGACGCTGACGGCCCGCCAGCTCAACCGCGGGGCGAAGATCGTGGCCGCGGTGCGCGAGGAGGAGAACGCCCCGCTGCTGAAGCAGTCCGGCGCGGACGCGGTCATCACCAGCGCCAGCGCGGCCGGCCGGCTCCTCGGCCTGTCGGTGCTCAGCCCCGCGGCCGGCATGGTGATGGAGGACCTGATCCAGCAGGGCAGCGGACTCGACCTCGTCGAACGGCCGGTCATAAAGGCCGAGGTGGGCAAGGGCCCGCGCGAGACGGACGACCTGGTCGTCAGCGTCGTCCGCGGCCACCGCGTCCTCGGCTACGACCACCCGGACGTCGGCAAGCTCCAGGCCACGGACCGCCTCATCACCATCGTGCGGGCGACGCCGAGCACCCAGGTGGCACCCGACGTCCGCCCGATCCCGCAGGACTAGAACAGCCCCTGGCCGTCACTTCCGGTTGTACAGCCGCATCGTGATCGGCCCGAAGACCGCGATGAACAGCCCGGCCCACCCCAGCGACCAGGCGATCTCGTCGGCCGGCCAGTCGCCCGCCATCAACTCCCGCACCGCGGAGGACAGGTGGGTGATGGGGCTGTTGTTGACGAAGGCCTGGAGCCAGCCCGGCATGGTCCTCGGGTCGACGAAGACGTTGGACAGGAAGGTCAGCGGGAAGATCACCATCATGCTGACGCCCATCACCGACTTCTCGGTGCGCAGCAGCAGCCCGAACATCGTCCAGATCCACGAGAACGCGAACGAGAACACCACCAGCAGCGCGATCCCGGCGAGCACGCCGGCCACCCCGCCGTCCGGGCGGTAGCCGATGATCATGCCGACGGCGAGCATCACGACCGACGCGATGGTGTAGCGCAGGGCGTCGCCGAGCAGATAGCCGACCATCGTCGACGGCCGCCAGATCGGCAGTGAGCGGAACCGGTCGAAGACACCCTTCTCGATGTCCGTGTTGACCGACACCCCGGTGTACATCGTGATCATCACGACCGACATCACCAGGATGCCCGGCAGCAGGAACTGGATGTACTCCTTCGGGGACCCGGCCAGGGCGCCCCCGAACAGGTACGTGTACATCAGCACCATCATGATCGGGAACGCGGTGACGTCGAAGAGCTGCTCCGGGACGTGCTTGATCTTCAGCATCGCCCGCCAGCCGAAGGTCAGCGACGCCGACAGCGCGCTCGGCCGGGGCGGCCGCTCGCCGGCGACGAGCAGCGCGGCGAGCGACTCGGTGCTGACGGGGGCGAGTTCCTTGGCTTCCGTGCTCGTCGCGGTGCTCATGCCGCCACCTCGTCCTTGGTGTCGTCGCTGGTCGGGTGTCCGGTGAGGGCGAGGAAGACCTCGTCCAGGCTGGGCTGTCCCAGCGAGAAGTTGTCGACGGTGATGCCGCCGCGGGCCAGCTCGGCGAGCGCCCGCGAGGCCTGCTCCGCCGCGTTGTCGCCGGCCGTGGTGGAGAGCCGGGCGGTCAGCGCCACCGGATCGTGCTCCAGCTGTACGGCGGCGTCCAGCGCCGTCCGCAGCACGCGCTCCGCCTCCGCCCGCTGTCCCGCGTCCCGCAGTCGCAGGTGGACGGACCCGGCGCCGACCGACGCCTTCAGCTCGCCCTTGGTGCCCTCGGCGATGACCTTGCCGTGGTCGATGACCGCGATCCGGGACGCCAGCTGGTCGGCCTCGTCGAGGTACTGCGTGGTCAGCAGCACGGTCGTGCCCTGGGCGACCACCGCGCGCACGATGTCCCACACCTGGTTGCGGCTGCGCGGGTCGAGCCCGGTCGTCGGCTCGTCGAGGAAGAGCAGATCGGGGGTGTTGAGGATGGACGCGGCGATGTCGATACGGCGCCGCATGCCGCCCGAGTAGTGCTTGACCTGCTTACCGGCCGCCTCGGACAGCCCGAACGCCTCCAGCAGCTGCTCGCTGCGGACGCGCGCGGTCTGCTTGGAGTGGCCGAGGAGACGGCCCAGCAGCACCAGGTTCTCGGTGCCGGTGAGGTCCTCGTCGACCGACGCGTACTGGCCGGTCAGGCTCACCCGGCCGCGCACCTCGTCCGCCTCGCGTACGACGTCGTGACCGAAGACATGGGCCTCGCCGCCGTCGGGCCGAAGGAGGGTGGCGAGCATTTTCACGGTGGTGGTCTTTCCGGCGCCGTTCGGGCCGAGGACGCCGTAGACCGTGCCGGCCGGGACCGACAGATCCACTCCGTCGACGGCCCTGGTGTCGCCGAACGTCTTCACCAGGCCCGCGGTCTCGATGGCCAGGGCTGACGTGTGCTGGCTCATGGTGGGTAATCCTTCCGCGCACTTTGGTTACGCATGGGGAGACCTTTACCGTCCCCCAAACTCATCGGTGGCGCACAGGGATTTCTCAGCGAACCGGTCCAAGGACCGAGGCGGGATGGGACCGGGGACCGAGGAGTAGCGTCCCTCTCATGCATGCGATCACGATTGACGAACCCGGCGGGCCCGAGGCGTTGGTGTGGGCCGAGGTGCCGGATCCGGTGCCCGGTGAGGGCGAGGTCCTGGTCGAGGTGGCGGCGAGCGCCGTGAACCGGGCCGACATCCTGCAGCGGCAGGGCTTCTACGACCCGCCGCCCGGCGCGGTCCCCTACCCGGGCCTGGAATGCTCCGGACGCGTCGCCGAGATCGGCCCCGGCGTCTCCGGCTGGGCGGTCGGCGACGAGGTGTGCGCCCTGCTCTCGGGCGGCGGTTACGCCGAGAAGGTCGTCGTCCCGGCCGGTCAGCTGCTGCCCGTGCCCCACGGCGTCGGCCTCGTCCGGGCGGCGGCGCTGCCCGAGGTGGTCTGCACGGTCTGGTCGAACGTCTTCATGATCGCCCATCTGCGTCCGGGCGAGACCCTGCTCGTGCACGGCGGCTCCAGCGGCATCGGCACCATGGCGATCCAGCTCGCCAAGGCCGTCGGCGCCAAGGTGGCGGTCACCGCGGGCAGCCCGGAGAAGCTTCGGCGGTGCGCGGAGCTGGGCGCGGACATCCTGGTCGACTACAAGGAGCAGGACTTCGTCGAGGAGGTCAAGAAGGCCACCGACGGGGCGGGCGCCGACGTCATCCTCGACAACATGGGCGCCAAGTACCTGGACCGCAATGTCCGCACCCTGGCCGTCAACGGCCGGCTCGCGATCATCGGCATGCAGGGCGGGATCAAGGGCGAGCTGAACATCGCCACCCTGCTCGGCAAGCGGGCCGCGGTCAGCGCGACCTCGCTGCGGGCCCGCCCGCTGACCGAGAAGACGGCGATCGTCGCGGCCGTACGCGAGCATGTGTGGCCGTTGCTCGACGCCGGTCATGTGCGTCCGGTCGTCGACCGGGAGATCCCGATGAGCGACGCGGCCGCCGCGCACCGGGTCGTGGAGGAGAGCGGGCACATCGGCAAGGTGCTGCTGGTCACGGGCTGAGCGGCCGGCCGGTCAGCCGACCGGCGGTCGGTCAGTCGGTCCGGCGCAGCCGCAGTCCGACGAAGGCGAGCCCGAGGCCGAGCCCGATCAGCATCAGACCGCTGCCGAGCGGCAGCACCTCGAGCACGGGCTCGGCCCGCACGCCGACGCCGACGACCTCGGCGGGCGCGGGGGAGGCCGCGGGCTCCGAAGGGGCGGCGGGGGAGGGCTCGGCGACGGGTTCCTCCTCCGGCACGGTCACGTCCGGCCGCCCGGGCCGGTCCCGCCCCTCACCGGCGAGACTCCCGGCCCGTGACACCGAGGGAGAGGCCGAGGCGGAGGGCGTCGTGTCCACCCCGCACGCCGTGCCGCCCCCGTACCCGCCGATCAGGACGACGAGGAGTCCCGTCGTCCGTACCGTCCGCAGCCATCGAGTCACGGGACAAGCCTCACATTCCCCAGCGACTCCGGCATTCCAGGCGCCGCCGACAGATCGATCCCGGCGTAAACGGTGGATCACCCGTCCTGGGGGGCACCACGCTGATGAGATGGACGGGTGCGAGAGAATGGCGGCATGGAGATGCCGAGGAACGAACGGTCGCCGGAGAACCCGCAGATCCTGGTCGTGGGCCAGGACGGCATGGCGCTCAGCGGCGGCAACGGGGACGAGGACTCCCGCGAGATTCCGGTGACGGAGCAGGTGGAGCAGCCGGCGAAGGTCATGCGGATCGGCAGCATGATCAAGCAGCTGCTCGAGGAGGTGCGCGCGGCTCCTCTCGACGAGGCCAGCCGGGTCCGGCTCAAGGAGATCCACGCCAGCTCGGTGAAGGAGCTCGAGGACGGCCTGGCCCCCGAGCTGGTGGAGGAACTGGAGCGCCTGTCCCTGCCGTTCACCCATGAGGCGACCCCGTCCGACGCGGAACTGCGGATCGCGCAGGCTCAGTTGGTCGGCTGGCTGGAGGGCCTCTTCCACGGCATCCAGACCACCCTGTTCGCCCAGCAGATGGCGGCCCGTGCCCAACTGGAACAGATGCGCCGCGCGCTCCCCCCGGGCGTGGGCGGCCACGAGGGCGAGGACCAGCAGCACCCCGGCCGCTCGGGCGGACCGTACCTGTAGGCCGTATCCAGCTGTAACCAGCCGTATCCAGTCCTATCCAGCCGTATCCAGCCGTATCCATGCGAAAGGGCCCGGAATCACCGGGCCCTTCACTGTGTCCGGGTCAGGACGGCGGGTTGCCGGTGGAGACGTTGAGCGTGATCTTCGGCGGGTTCTCCGGGTCGATGTCCGTGCCGGCCGTCGGGAACTGCTCCATGACGGTGTCCTGGCCGAAGGTGTTCTCGTCCACGTCGTTGCGGTCGACTTCCCAGCCCGCGGCCCGGGCGCAGGCGCGCACCGAGTCGTAGTTCTTGTAGGTGAAGCTGGGCAGCTCGACCATGTCGGGGTCGTTGTACGACTCCACCGGCTCGGTGCACTTGTCCGTCTCGATGGTCTTCGTCTTGTCCGGGCCGCGATGGCCCTCCACCACCGTCGGGGACTTGCTGGGGTCGGCCTTCGGGTTGTCGTCGTCCGACCCGCCGCCGTTGAGCGTCAGCGCGGCGATCAGACCGCCCACCGCCAGCACCGAGACCACGATCGAACCGATGATCACCGGCTTGTTGTTCCGGCGCCCGCCTCCCCCTGAACCGGACGCGTGCTGCTGCGGGTTGATCGTGTACGGCGGCGGAGTCGACGCGTACCCGGCCGGCGCCGGCGTCTGGTAGCCCGGCTGCTGCGGGTAGCCGTACGCCGGAGCGGGTCCGGGCGTCGGGGTGCCGTACGGATTCGGCGTCGGGGTCGGCTGATACGGCGTCTGGACCGGGCCGGTCGGCGCGGGCGTCGCCTGGTCGACCGGGGGGAAGACCGCGGAGCCGACTCCGGCGCCGCTGGCGGTCGGCGTGCCCGGCACGATGCTGGGCGCGGCGGCGTGGAAGGAGGACGCCACCCGCAGGCACTCGTCCCGCATGGACTCGGCGCTCGGGAAACGCTCGTTCGGGTTCTTCCGCAGCGCGCGGGCGACCAGCGCGTCCACCGCGGGCGGCAGCGAGCGGTTGATGGAGGAGGGCGCCACCGGCTCCTCCTGCACATGCGCGTACGCGATGGCCAGCGGCGAGTCCGCCTCGAACGGCAGCCGCCCGGTGACCAGCTGGAACAGCATGATGCCGACCGAGTACAGATCGGACCGGGCGTCCACGCCCCGGCCGAGCGCCTGCTCCGGGGAGAGGTACTGCGGGGTGCCGACGACCATGCCGGTCTGGGTCATCGAGGTGACCCCGGACTGCATGGCGCGGGCGATGCCGAAGTCCATCACCTTGACGACGCCGCGCTTGGTCATCATCACGTTGCCCGGCTTGATGTCCCGGTGGACCAGGCCCATCTCGTGGCTGATCTCCAGCGCGGCCAGCACATCAGCGGTGATCTTCAGGGCCTTGTCGGCGGGCATCGCGCCGTACTGCCGGACGTCCTCGTCGAGCACCGAGCCGAGCGGCCGGCCCTCGATGTACTCCATGACGATGTACGGCGTCGTCATCCCGTCGACGTCGTCCTCGCCGGTGTCGAAGACCGAGACGATGTTGGTGTGCGTGAGCTTGGCCACGGCCTGGGCCTCGCGGCGGAAGCGCTCGCGGAAGGCCTGTTCCCGGCCCAGCTCGGTGTGCAGGGTCTTGACCGCGACCTGCCGGTCGAGCACGGCGTCGTACGCCAGATGCACCGAGGCCATGCCGCCCTCGCCGAGCAAGTCGCGCAGCTGGTAGCGGCCGGCCGCCAGTGCTCGTCCCGCGTACCGCCCTTGTGCGCCGTCCTGGCTCATGTCTCCGTGTCCCCCATAGCCCGTCGGCGCCGGACGATTGTCGGTGATCCGTCGGTGATCCGTCGTTGATCGAAAGTGCTATTCCCGGCCAAGTCTGCCCCAGGGCAGTGACACGTCAAGCTCGGTGCCCGTTCCGTGACCGTACGCGAAAGAAGCGTCGCGCAAGCGTTACAGGGGCCGTACGGCCGGTACACAGAATTTGCACGACGGAGCGGCTTGCGGGTTTCATGGCCGGTCCGTCATGGACCGGCCGCGGGGTCCATCACGGACCGGCGGCCCCGGCGGAGGCTGTAGCGTGGCCGACGGAGACCGTAACAACACCGCGCGCACCGCGGGCAGAAACGACGGCGAGGACTGATGGCACAGCAGCAGCGCGCTCAGGGCCCGTCCGACCCCGAGGCGGCTGGCGGCGGTATGTCAGATGCGCCCGAGCTGTGGGGTAACGGCGGGCTGGTCGGCGACGGCCGGTATCGGCTCACCCGCAGACTCGGCCGGGGCGGCATGGCCGAGGTCTTCGCGGCCGAGGACGTACGTCTGGGACGTACCGTCGCGGTCAAGCTGCTGCGCGCCGATCTCGCCGAGGACCCGGTCTCCAAGGCCCGGTTCACCCGCGAGGCCCAGTCGGTGGCCGGTCTCAACCACCACGCGATCGTCGCCGTGTACGACTCCGGCGAGGACTTCGTGGGCGGCCAGAGCGTGCCGTACATCGTCATGGAGCTGGTCGAGGGGCGCACCATCCGCGACCTCCTGATCAACGCCGAGGCTCCCGGGCCTGAGCAGGCCCTGATCATCGTCTCCGGGGTGCTGGAGGCGCTCGCCTACTCCCACCAGCACGGCATCGTGCACCGTGACATCAAGCCGGCGAACGTCATCATCACCAACAACGGCGCGGTCAAGGTGATGGACTTCGGCATCGCCCGCGCCCTGCACGGCGCGTCCACGACGATGACGCAGACCGGCATGGTCATGGGCACCCCGCAGTACCTCTCCCCGGAGCAGGCGCTCGGCAAGGCGGTCGACCACCGCTCCGACCTGTACGCGACCGGCTGTCTGCTGTACGAACTCCTCGCACTGCGGCCCCCGTTCACGGGCGAGACCCCGCTGTCCGTGGTCTACCAGCACGTCCAGGACATCCCGACGCCCCCGTCGGAGGCCTCCGACGCCGCGCCGCCGGAGCTGGACGGCCTGGTCATGCGCTCCCTCGCCAAGGAGCCCGACGACCGCTTCCAGACCGCCGAGGAGATGCGCGGCCTGGTCCAGTACGGCCTCCAGATGCTCTACGACCAGGGCAGCCACACCGGCACCTGGAACACCGGGCCGGTCGACACGCACGACGGCCGCACCCCCTCCGGGGGCTTCGCGCAGACGGCCGTGATGGGCCACGCCGGCGCGGACGCCTCCGGCACGACGGCGATCGCGGCACCGATCCTGCCCGGCGGCCGCTACGGCGGCGGGGACGACGGCGGTTTCGAGGGGCACGGCAACAAGGGCAGCGGCCGCGGCAAGCTGTGGATCCTGGCCGTCCTCGCGGTGATCGCCATCGCGGCCGGCGTCGCCCTCGCGCTGAACGGCGACAACGACAAGAACCCCGGCACGGACACCACGAAGTCGCCGAGCGTCACGCAGTCCGAGGACGATCAGACGGCCAGCGAGACGCCGAGCGACGACGAGTCCGAGGAGCCGACCGACGCGTCCACGGACGACGACTCCGGTTCCGACGGTGGCTCCAACTGGACGCCGTCGTACACGCCGTCCTACACGCCGTCGCCCTCGGCCACCGAGCCGACGGACGAGCCGACGCCGACGGACGAGCCGACGACCACCGAGCCGACCGAGCCGACCGAGGAGCCCACGGGCGAACCGACGGGCGAGCCGACGGGCGAGATCATCGGCGGCACCACGGACGGCGGCACGGACGGCGGCGCGGAGGGCTGACAGGTCATGCGGTGAAGGCGTCGCAGACCTCGTCGTACCTCCGTGTCCACCACACCACCAGGGCCGACGCCGCCGGGAACTGCGGGTCAGCGCGGGTGTCGTTCCTCTCGTAGTGCCAGCGCAGCATCCAGAAGTCGTTGAGGCGTTCCCACCAGACCCGGTGGACGGCCGCCGCCAGTTCCGAGGGGGTGGCGGACGCCGTTCGGCGGTACGCGCGCGTGTACGCCCGTACCTTCGGCAGGTCGAGGGTTCCGGCGGGCCGTACGAAGAAGATCGCGGCGGCCCGTACGGCCTCCTCCGCGCGGGGCTGCACGCCGAGCCGGTCCCAGTCGACGATCGCGGCGGGGGCGTCGCCCCGGTAGAGCAGGTTGAAGGGGTGGAAGTCCCCGTGCACCCAGCCCACCGATCCCCCGCGCGGGGGGCGCCGGTCGGCGTGCCGCTCCAGGAGCTCGCGCCGCTCCAGCAGCCGGTGCCGGGCGAGGGCGTCGAAGGAGTCGGCGGGGCGGTGCCGGCGCACCCGCTCGAGGAGGTCCTCGATGAGGGCGACGGTGTCCGTGGGGTCGGCGCTCACCGCGGGCGCCCGCCCCTCCGCCGGCATCACCCGCTCCAGACCCGCGTGCACCGCCCCGAGCAGCGCGCCGAGCCGGGCGCACTGCCCCGGCGCGAGCTGGCCGCCGTGCCGGTGCCGGCCGTCGATCCAGGGGTGCAGGGCGTAGGCGTGGCCGCCGACCACCGCGACGGTACGGCCGTCCCGTCCGGCCAGCGGCGGCGCCACCGGGACGCCGAGGTCGGCGAGGCGCTGGGTGGCCCGGTGCTGACGGGCGATGGCGGCGGGGGCGGCGGTCTCGGGGTCGAAGTGGTGCTTGAGGAAGTACCGGCCGCGGGTCGTGTGGAGCCGGTAGCCGCGGTTCAGCAGGCCCTGGTCGACGGGCTCACAGGCGACCGCGCGTCCGGCGGCGTACTGGCGGAGCAGGGCGCCCAGTGGGGGCGCGGGATGCACGGGGGGTGGTACACAAGGGCGCGGCACGCGCCAGATGCTAGGGCACGAGCCGAGCCTGTGAGCTGGGCGTTGTCACAGAAAGTCGACGTCAGTCGCATTCGGTCACAGGGTGCTCCGGAAGTGGCGTTCGAGGCCGCCGCCGGTTCCGGGAGTGTCCGGCCGGGTTGCCGATACGCGCACGATCGTCTCGGCGCGTGGTCGGACAGTCTCGTGGTCGTCAAGTAGAAATACCCTGACTTCTCCGTCTTCGTACCCGGGGTAAGTCAGACACGGAAACTCTTCCTCTGACCTGGGTGGGCGGGATAACGTGCCGTTGCTCCGGCCTCCTGCAAGGCTGTGACCAGTGCCCTTCGAGTTCCTCGCGATTTACTTGGAAATCCAAGCAAAATCGCAGGTCAAAGGGGGTTTCACAGAAATGTGCCGCACTGGGTAACGTGATGGTTGCAGGGCGCTCGCCGGGGCACCTGTCACGCCTGTTCCGGCCGAGTGACACCCACCCCGTGCACGGGTGTCGGACCAGGTGAGCCGCACTGGTCATCCCGGCAACCCCGGGGGCCGGACCGACGGAGGAGCACACGTGACCGTGGAGAGCACTGCCGCGCGCAAACCGCGACGCAGCGCCGGGACCAGGAAGTCCCCGAGCACCAAGCCCGAGCTCGTTCAGTTGCTGACGCCCGAGGGCAAGCGCGTCAAGAACGCCGAGTACGACCAGTACGTCGCCGACGTCACCCCCGAAGAGCTGCGCGGTCTGTACCGCGACATGGTGCTCACCCGCCGCTTCGACGCCGAGGCCACCTCCCTGCAGCGCCAGGGCGAGCTGGGCCTGTGGGCCTCACTGCTGGGCCAGGAGGCCGCCCAGATCGGTTCCGGGCGGGCGCTGCGCGATGACGACTACGTCTTCCCGACCTACCGCGAGCACGGCGTCGCCTGGTGCCGCGGGGTCGACCCGACCAACCTGCTCGGCATGTTCCGGGGTGTGAACAACGGCGGCTGGGACCCGAACAGCAACAACTTCCACCTGTACACGATCGTCATCGGCTCGCAGACCCTGCACGCCACCGGCTACGCGATGGGCGCGGCCAAGGACGGCACGGACAGCGCGGTGATCGCCTACTTCGGCGACGGCGCCTCCAGCCAGGGCGACGTCGCGGAGTCCTTCACCTTCTCGGCCGTCTACAACGCGCCGGTGGTGTTCTTCTGCCAGAACAACCAGTGGGCGATCTCCGAGCCGACCGAGAAGCAGACCCGCGTCCCGCTCTACCAGCGCGCGCAGGGCTTCGGCTTCCCGGGCGTCCGGGTCGACGGCAACGACGTCCTGGCCTGTCTCGCGGTCACCAAGTGGGCCCTGGAGCGGGCCCGCCGCGGTGAGGGCCCGACGCTGGTCGAGGCGTACACCTACCGCATGGGCGCGCACACCACCTCCGACGACCCGACCCGCTACCGCGGCGACGACGAGCGCGTGGCCTGGGAGGCCAAGGACCCGATCCAGCGCCTTCGCCAGTACCTGGAGTCCGCAAACCACGCGGACGAGGGATTCTTCGCGGAACTGGAGACCGAGTCCGAGGCGTTGGGCAGGCGAGTGCGCGAGGCGGTCCGTGCCATGCCGGACCCGGACCACTTCGCCATCTTCGAGAACGTGTACGCGGACGGGCACGCGCTCGTCGACGAGGAGCGAGCCCAGTTCGCCGCCTACCAGGCGTCGTTCGCGGACGCAGAAGGGGGCAAGTGACATGGCCGAGAAGATGGCTCTCGCCAAGGCGATCAACGAATCGCTGCGCAAGGCCCTGGAGGCCGACCCCAAGGTCCTCATCATGGGCGAGGACGTCGGCAAGCTCGGCGGTGTCTTCCGGGTGACCGACGGCCTCCAGAAGGACTTCGGCGAGGAGCGGGTCATCGACACCCCGCTCGCCGAGTCCGGCATCGTCGGCACCGCGATCGGCCTCGCGCTGCGCGGCTACCGCCCGGTGGTGGAGATCCAGTTCGACGGCTTCGTCTTCCCGGCCTACGACCAGATCGTCACCCAGCTCGCCAAGATGCACGCCCGCTCCCTGGGCAAGGTCAAGCTCCCGGTCGTCGTGCGCATCCCCTACGGCGGCGGCATCGGCGCGGTCGAGCACCACTCGGAGTCCCCCGAGGCGCTGTTCGCGCATGTGTCCGGACTGAAGATCGTCAGCCCCTCCAACGCCTCGGACGCCTACTGGATGATGCAGCAGGCCATCCAGAGCGACGACCCGGTGATCTTCTTCGAGCCCAAGCGGCGCTACTGGGACAAGGCCGAGGTCAACACCGAGGCGATCCCGGGCCCGCTGCACAAGGCACGGGTCGTCCGCCCCGGCACCGACCTCACCCTCGCCGCCTACGGCCCGATGGTGAAGCTCTGCCAGGAGGTCGCCGACGCGGCCGCCGAGGAGGGCCGGAACCTGGAGGTCCTGGACCTGCGCTCGGTCTCCCCGCTCGACTTCGACTCCATCCAGGCCTCGGTGGAGAAGACCCGCCGCCTGGTCGTGGTGCACGAGGCGCCGGTGTTCTTCGGCTCCGGCGCGGAGATCGCCGCCCGGATCACGGAGCGCTGCTTCTACCACCTGGAGGCCCCGGTGCTCAGGGTCGGCGGCTATCACGCCCCGTACCCGCCGGCGCGCCTGGAGGAGGAGTACCTGCCGGGCCTGGACCGGGTGCTCGACGCCGTCGACCGTGCCCTGGCGTACTGAGGAGAGGGTCGTGACGACGATGACGGAAGCGTCCGTACGCGAGTTCAAGATGCCGGACGTCGGTGAGGGACTCACCGAGGCCGAGATCCTCAAGTGGTACGTCCAGCCCGGTGACACGGTCACCGACGGCCAGGTGGTGTGCGAGGTCGAGACGGCCAAGGCCGCCGTCGAACTGCCCATCCCCTACGACGGAGTGGTCCGCTCCCTGCACTTCCCCGAGGGCACCACGGTCGACGTCGGCACGTCGATCATCGCGGTGGACGTCTCGGGCGGCACCGCGGCTCCGGCGCCCGCCGAGGCCGCCCCCGCCGCCGCTCCCGCCGCCCCCACGCCCGAGGAGGAGAAGCCGCAGGGCCGCCAGCCGGTCCTCGTCGGCTACGGCGTGGCCGCGTCCTCCACCAAGCGCCGCCCGCGCAAGGGCCCCCAGGTCCCGGCGCAGGAGGCGGCCGCGGCGATCCAGACCGAGCTGAACGGCCACGGGGCGGTGAAGGAGCGCCCGCTGGCCAAGCCGCCGGTGCGCAAGCTCGCCAAGGACCTCGGGGTCGACCTCGCGACGGTCACCCCGACCGGCCCGGACGGCATCATCACCCGCGAGGACGTGCACGCGGCGGTGGCCCCGGCGCCCGAGCCGGCGGTCGTCGAGGCGCCGAGGCCCGCCGCGGCCCCCGCCCCGGCCCCGGTGTCGACGTACGACGGCTCCCGCGAGACCCGGGTCCCGGTCAAGGGGGTCCGCAAGGCCACCGCGGCGGCGATGGTCGGCTCGGCGTTCACGGCCCCGCACGTCACGGAGTTCGTGACGGTGGACGTGACGCGGACGGTCAAGCTGGTCGAGGAGCTGAAGCAGGACAAGGAGTTCGAGGGCAGGCGGGTCAACCCGCTGCTGCTCATCGCCAAGGCCCTGCTGGTCGCCATCAAGCGCCACCCGGACATCAACGCCTCCTGGGACGAGGCGAACCAGGAGATCGTGGTCAAGCACTACGTCAACCTGGGCATCGCCGCGGCCACCCCGCGCGGTCTGATCGTGCCGAACATCAAGGACGCGCACGACAAGACGCTGCCCCAGCTGGCCGACTCCCTCGGCGAGCTGGTGTCGACGGCGCGGGAGGGCAAGACGTCCCCCGCCGCGATGCAGGGCGGCACGGTGACCATCACCAACGTCGGCGTCTTCGGCGTCGACACGGGCACCCCGATCCTGAACCCGGGCGAGTCCGCGATCCTCGCGGTCGGCGCGATCAAGCTCCAGCCGTGGGTCCACAAGGGCAAGGTCAAGCCCCGCCAGGTCACCACCCTGGCCCTCTCCTTCGACCACCGCCTGGTCGACGGCGAGCTGGGCTCGAAGGTACTGGCGGACGTGGCGGCGATCCTGGAGCAGCCGAAGCGGCTGATCACCTGGGCGTGACCGGCATGTGACGCGAAGGGGGGCCCACCGCCGTTCGGCGGTGGGCCCCTTCGATTGCCGTGGGTCAGTCGCGCTGGGCGCCCGGCGGAAGCGTGCGGAGCTGCATCGTGGCGGCCGTCGTCGAGCCGAAGGCGTAGTCCATCAGCTTGGCGGCGTCGGTGAAGCGGTAGGAGTCGTTCAGGAGGACCCCCACGACCGTCTTGCCGTTGCGGGTGCCGGCGAAGACCAGGCAGGGACCGGACGGGGTGTTGGTGCCGGTCTTCACACCGATCGCGCCGCTGTAGGAGCCCAGCAGCTGGTTGGTGTTGTACCAGGTGTACTTGCGGGTGCCGCCGGTGCTCGTCGTCGCGTAGTGCACGGACGACGGCTTCTTCACGATGCCCGCGAACGTCGAGAACGTCATCGCGCTGCGGGTCAGCTTCGCGAGGTCGCGCGGGGTCGTGTAGTTCGTGTTCTGCGTCGAGTTGCCGTCGAACGAGTCGAAGTGCGTGTTCGTCAGCTTGAGCGCTTCCGCCTTCTTGTTCATCTTGGCGATGAAGTTCTTGGTGCGGGCCGCGACCGTGGACCCGGTGCCGAACTTGTCGGCGAGGGCCATGGCGGCGTCGCAGCCGGAGGGCAGCATCATCGCGACCAGCAGCTGGCGGACGGTGACCTTGTCACCGGTCTTCAGGTCCGCGGTGCTCGCGCCCACCCGGGCGACATAGTCGCGGTACGCCTGCTTGATGGTGACCTTGGTGTCCAGGTTGACGCCCTCGATGGCCAGCACGACCCGCGCCGTCATGATCTTCGTGGTGCTCGCCATCGGCCGCTTGGTGTCGGCGGCCTTGCTGTAGAGCGTGGAACCGGTCGCGCTGTTGAGCATGAAGGCGCCCTTGGCGCTGACCGTGGGCGCCGCGGCCGCGGTGACCTGGGCGGGCGCCGCGGCCTGGGCGGGCGCCGCCAGGGCACCGCCCGCCACCAGGGCCCCGGTCGTGGCCACGACGGCGGCGGTTCTGCGGATGCGTACGCCCTTGATGCCGGTAATCACTTGTGAATGCTCCGAGTCTTCCGAGAGATCGCGCAGGGCAATGGGGGTGCTCTCAGAAGACTCACGAACCACGCACAGGGATGTACGGCCGATCAGATTTTTGTCAGCTGATCCTGGCGTAGCCGTAGTTGATGAGCTTCTTCACGTCCTCGGTGCGGTTGGCCGCCGAGGAGGAGGTCATGACGGCGCCCATCACCGACTCGCCGTTCTTGGTGGCGGCGAAGACGAGGACGTACTTGGCCTCGGTGCCCGAGCCGGTCTTCACACCGAGCGTGCCGTTCCAGCCGAGCAGCGTGTTGGTGTTCGTCCAGGGGGCCATCGTGCGGGTGGAGCCGCTGCTGGTGACGGTCTTGGCCGTGTACGACTTGGTCTTCACGACCGTCTTGAAGGTGGAGCTCTTCATCGTCGAGCGGGCGAGCTTGGTCAGGTCGCGCGGCGTCGAGTAGTTGGAGCCGTTGCTGATGCCGTCGAACGAGTCGAAGTGCGTGTTCGTCATGCCGAGGCTCTTGGCCATGTTGTTCATCTTGGCGATGAAGTTCTTGGTGCGGGCCGCGACCGTCGTCCCGGTGCCGAACTTGTCGGCGAGCGCCATGGCGGCGTCGCAGCCGGACGGCAGCATCATCCCGTACAGCAGCTGACGGACGGTGACCTTGTCGCCGACGATCAGATGGGCGGACGACGGATAGCCCTTGCGGACCATGTAGTCGCTGACCGCCTTCTTGATGGTGACCTTGGAGTCGAGGTTCAGGTTCGACTGCGAGAGCACGACCTTGGCGGTCATGATCTTCGTGGTGGAAGCCGTGAGCCGCTTGGTGTCGGCGGTCTTGGTGTAGAGCGTGGTGCCGGTGGCGCTGTTCATCAGGTACCCGCCCTTGGCGGTGATGGTGGGCGCCGTCACGGCCTGGGCCGGTGCCGCGGTGAGGGCCGCGGTGGTGAACATCGCGCCGGTCGTCAGCGCGACGGCCGCGGCCCTGCGGACCCGGAGGCCCGTCGTGGCGGAAATCAACACAAATACCCCGAAATAGTCGAATGCCCCAGTGGTGCGGCCGAGTTGGAGGGGAAAGAAAGTGGGGCCGCACGTGTGTGACACGTAAGTAGCACAGAAAGTTGTGCGGCTGCTGGGGTGAATGTGGCCCCCGTTCGCCCGGGGTCCGCATGCTGGACGGCGCTCCCTCTTGCGTACGTGTTGTATCTAAGATGTGCGCATGCCGTCAGCCCCGCCCGCGACCCCCACCGCCCCCGCCAAGCAGCCCCCCGCGGCCGATCGCGTCTACTCGCACGTCAAGCAGGCCGTCCTGGACCGCCGTTACGAGGGCGGCACGCTGCTCACCGAGGGCGAGCTGGCCGAGGCCACCGGGGTGTCCCGCACGCCCGTGCGCGAGGCGCTGCTGCGCCTGGAGGTGGAAGGGCTGATCAAGCTCTACCCGAAGAAGGGCGCCCTCGTGCTGCCGGTCTCGGCGCAGGAGATCGCCGACGTCGTCGAGACCCGGCTGCTGGTCGAGGAGCACGCGGCGCGCAAGGCGGTCCCCGCCCCCGCCGGGCTCCTCGAACGGCTCGCGGAACTGCTCGAGCGGCAGAAGGCCGAGGCCGCCGCCGGCGACCTGGCCGCCGCCGCGGTCACCGACCGCTGCTTCCACGCCGAGATCGTCCGCAGCGGCGGCAACGACATCCTCTCCCGCCTCTACGACCAGCTCCGCGACCGCCAGCTGCGCATGGGCGTGGCCGTCATGCACTCCCACCCCGACCGGATCGCCAAGACCCTCGCCGAGCACGAGGAGATCCTCGACGCGCTGCGCTCCGGGGACGCCGAGCGGGCCGTCGGCGTCGTCCACCGGCACGTCGGCTGGTTCTCGCACCTGGCCCGGGGTGAGGTCCGATGACCGCGGCGGCACTGCCGGGCGACCCCCCGGGCGGCCGGCGCGCGATCGCCGTCTGGAGCATCGGCGTCTCGGTCTACTTCGTCGCCGTCATCTTCCGTACGTCCCTCGGCGTCGCCGGACTCGACGCGGCGGACCGCTTCGACGTGGGCGCCTCCGCCCTGTCCACCTTCTCCATCCTCCAGCTGCTGGTCTACGCGGGCATGCAGATACCCGTCGGCCTGCTGGTCGACCGGCTCGGCACCAAGAAGGTGCTGACCATCGGCGTGGTGCTGTTCACCGCGGGCCAGCTGGGCTTCGCGTTCTCCCCGACGTACGGCATGGCCCTCGCCTCGCGGGCGCTGCTCGGCTGCGGGGACGCGATGACCTTCATCAGCGTGCTGCGGCTCGGCACCCGCTGGTTCCCGGCCCGGCGCGGACCGCTCGTCGCCCAGCTCGCCGGGCTCGCCGGCATGGCGGGCAACCTCGTCTCCACCCTGGTCCTGGCCCGGCTGCTGCACGGCGTCGGCTGGACGGCCGCCTTCGCGGGCAGCGCGCTCGCCGGAGTGGTCGTCCTCGTCCTGCTGCTGCTCTTCCTCAAGGACCACCCCGAGGGCCACGAACCCGAGCCGGTCCCGCACCAGGGCGCGACCTACGTCCGCCGCCAGATCGCCGCCTCCTGGCGGGAGCCGGGAACCAGGCTCGGCCTGTGGGTGCACTTCACCACCCAGTTCCCGGCGATGGTGTTCCTGCTGCTGTGGGGCCTGCCCTTCCTGGTCGAGGCCCAGGGCCTCAGCCGCGCCACCGCGGGCGAACTGCTCACCCTGGTCGTCCTGTCCAACATGGTGTTCGGCCTGGTCTACGGCCAGCTCGTCGCCCGGCACCACGGAGCCCGGCTCCCGCTGGCGCTCGGCACGGTCGGGGCGACCGCCCTGATGTGGGCGGCCACCCTCGCCTATCCCGCCGAACAGGCCCCGATGTGGCTGCTGATCGTGCTGTGCGTGGTGCTCGGCGCCTGCGGCCCCGCCTCCATGCTCGGCTTCGACTTCGCCCGCCCGGCCAACCCGCCGGAGCGCCAGGGCACCGCCTCCGGCATCACCAACATGGGCGGTTTCGTCGCCTCCATGACGACCCTGTTCGCGGTCGGCGTCCTGCTCGACGCCACCGGCGACGACTACTCCGTCGCCTTCTCGGCCGTGTTCGTCCTCCAGGCGCTCGGGGTCAGCCAGATCCTGCGCCTGCGCAAGCGGGCGGCCCGGCGGGAGCGGGAGCGGCTGGTGGCGAGCCGGGTGGAGACGGTGCACGTCCCGGCGTGAGCGCTCAGCCCGCGGCGACCAGCGTGAGGTAGGCGATGCCCAGCACCCCGCGGTAGTTCATCCACTGGCCCCGGTGCCGGTCCAGCCGCTCCCGGGTCTGAGCCGCCGCGGGGTGCCCGGGGTTCAGGGCGAGCCACACCTCGGCGTCCGCCTGGTACCCGGACTCGAACTCCTCCCACTCGTCGCGGTTCGCCGTCTCCGTCCACTCGGGCCTGAACCCGGCGTCGACGGCCAGATCGAGCAGACCGGCGAGGCTGTGGTGATCGGTGACGGCGGCCCCCGGCCACATCCCGGCCAGTTCCTCGGGGGTCGGGGTCCGCTCCCAGAACCCCTCCCCGAGCAACACCCGGCCCCCGTCCCGGACCAGCCCCCGCAGCGCGCGGATCGCCTCGTCGGGATCGTCCGACAGAGCCTGACCGGATCCCAGACACAGCACGAGGTCGGCGGGCTCCTGCTTGCCGTCCCGGGCGGACTCCTCCCGGAACTCCACCCGCCCCGCGAGCCCCCGGGCCTCCGCCTCGCGCCGCCCCCGCTCCAGGTCAACGGCGTTGATGTCGACGCCGACACCGGTCGCCCCCGGCGCCGCGGCGAGCACCCGCAGCATGAACTCCCCCCACCCGCACCCGATGTCGAGCACGGTGGCGGGCGCGTTCTGCGCGAGCCGGTGCACAAGGCGCCCGGCACGCTCCTCGGAGAGGGGGTTGTGGAAGGCGAGCCGGCTCAGCCGCGGAGGTCCGTCGATCTTCGTGTCAGTCATGAGGGCAGGGAAGCACCGAACTCAGCGACACGCCACGGCTTTTGTGCGGGCCCCCGTTCCCGCGTGACCCGCTACTGCGTCACCGTGAAGTTCCTCAGGATCGCGCCCGTGAGCAGCGCGTCCCCCTCGGCCTTGATCCGGTCCGCGACCGCCTCGGGGGCCACGCGCCCGCAGGCCAGCCGGACGTACGTCTCCCAGTCCAGCGTCAGCGTCGCCGCGGGCCCCAGCGCGGGGGCCGTCTCCAGCGTCCCGCGGCCCTGGATGTCGACCCGGATCGTGCGCAGGAACTCCACCGGCCCGTGCACGTCGAACACGACCGCCGAACTGCGCGGCGCGTCCGCCTTGTTCGCGACGACGTCCGGCAGCGCATCCAGCAGCACGTCCCGCGCCACCAGCGCACCCGGCGAGTCGAGGTTCCCGGGCCGCCCGAGCGCGGCGCGCAGGTCCTGCTCATGGACCCACACGTCGAAGGCGTGCCCCCGCATGGACTCTTCGAACGTGATCTCCCGGCCCAGCGGACCGCGCACCTTCGTCCCCGGGTCCCGGGACTCGTTGCGCAGCTGCCGGTTGCGGCGGATCACCGTGTACTCCAGCTCGGAGGTCATCTCCGGCGCCGTGTGATGGCGGCGGACGTCGACCTGCATCTCCGTGTAGCGCTGGGCCTCGTTGGTGACATGGAAGAGGTCGCGCGGGAGCGTGTGGATCGGCCGCGGATCGCCGAGCATCTCGCAGTCCAGGCCGATGACATGCGACACCACGTCCCGGACCGACCAGCCCGGGCACGGCGTACGCCGGTTCCACTCGCCCTCCACGAGGGGCGTCACCAGCTCGGATATCGCGTCGATGGAGTGGGTCCAGGCGTCGGCGTAGGGCTGGAGGGTGGGATGCAGACTCACGGAACGGGACCCCTCGGCGGTCGGTACACGGGCTGGTGGTGGCGGCGGTGCCAGTGGGAGGTGGCTGTCGGCGGGTGTCTTGGAACGCTAAGTTACGCTGCTGAGAGGCACCCCGGCAGTGCTTTCGTGTGACGATCGTAGGCCCGTGTGGACGGCTCGAATGCCAGGACGGTGGTAGTGTGCGCGCCTCTCTGATCCAGATCGCCGTAGACGAGGGCGAATCGGTCGAATCCCGCAGGGTGCGGGTGGCCTCCCTGGTCCGGGAGCAGGCCGGGGCCGATCTGGTCGTCCTGCCCGAACTGTGGACCACCGGCGCCTTCGCCTACGAGGAGTTCGGCCGGGAGGCCGAGCCACTCGAAGGGCCGACGTACGAGGCGATGGCCAAGGCCGCGAGCGACGCGGGCGTCTGGCTGCACGCGGGGTCGATCCCGGAACGGGACCCTGAGGGACCGCTCTACAACACCTCTCTCGTCTTCTCCCCCTCCGGTGAGCTGGCCGCCGCCTACCGCAAGATCCACCGCTTCGGCTTCGACAAGGGCGAGGCCGTCCTGATGGGCGCCGGGCGCGAACTGGTGACCGTACGCCTCGCCGGGACGACCGTCGGCGTGGCCACCTGCTACGACCTCCGTTTCCCCGAACTCTTCCGCGGTCTCGTCGACACCGGCGCCGAGACCTTCGTGATTTCCGCGGGCTGGCCGGAGCGCCGCCGGGCGCACTGGACGCTGCTGGCTCAGGCGCGGGCGGTGGAGAACCAGGCGTTCGTGCTCGCCTGTGGAACGGCCGGGACACATGCGGGAGTTCCGCAGGCCGGTCACTCGATCGTGGTGGATCCCTGGGGCGAGATCCTCGCCGAGGCGGGCCACGACGAGGAGATCCTGACGGTCGAGTTCGACCCGGGGAAGGTCGCGACGACGCGGGAGCAGTTCCCGGCGCTGAAGGACCGGGTCCTCTGAGCGGGGCCGGGTCCGACCCGGTCAGTCCCCCTCCCGGGTCCGACCCGGTCAGTCCCCCTCCCGCTCCTTCTCCGCCAGGTGGATCACGCACACCGCCACCGCGATCAGCAGCGCCGGATCCGCGTCCTCCCGTACGACGTCCACGCCGTAGGTGTCACGGACGTGCAGCCAGCGCCGGGAGACCACCGCGAGCAGCTCACCGTCGTACTCGACGGCGAACTCCCGGTCGAGGATCTTGCCGCTGACGTCCAGTTCGGTGCTGCCGTCGGCCAGCGCCACCCGGTAGTGGTTGCGCAGCAGCGACAGCCGCTTGCGGCGGATCGTGGCCAGCGGCTCGCCGTCCCGCTCGATCAGCATGGTGTCCCGCAGGGCCAGCATCTTCTGCCGGATGTCGATCAGGACCCGCCCCTGGCGGTCCTTCAGCTCGAAGGTGTCCCGCAGCCGCATGGCCTTGCCGTCGACGAGGAACACCTTGTTCCCCCGGTCGTCCTCGATCCAGTAGTCGTCACCGAAGCCGAGGAGCCGGTCGCGCACGAGGAATCTCATGACAGCAGGGGTTCCCCGGCGCGGGGTCCGAAACGCCGCCGGTAGGCCGACGGGCTGAGCCCGGTCTCCCGCCGCAGCCGCGCCCGCAGGTTCGCCGCCGTGCCGAGCCCGCTGCGCTCGGCGACGATCTCCAGCCGCTCCTCCCCGCGCTCGATCAGCCGGCAGGCCAGCGCCACCCGCTCCCCGGTCAGCCAGGCCAGCGGGGTCGTGCCGAGCTGGGTCCGGAAGCGCCGGTGGAGCGTGGCGGGCGACACCGCGGCCCGCGCCGCCAGTTCCGCCACGGTCAGCGGCTCGGCGAGCCGCTCCTGCGCCCACGCCAGCAGCGGCCCCAGCGACTCGTCCGGCACCTCGGGCACCGGCCGCTCCACGAACTGCCGCTGCCCGCCGTCCCGGTGCGCGGCGAACACGAGCCGCCGGGAGACGGCGTTGGCGATCTCGGCGCCGTGGTCCCGGCGCAGGATGTGCAGCCCGAGGTCGAGCGCGGCCGCGCTGCCCGCGGCGGTGAGGATGTCGCCGTCGTCGACGAAGAGCACGTCCGGCTCCAGCAGCACCCGCGGATGCAGCTCCCGGAACGCCTCGGCCCACATCCAGTGCGTGGTGGCCCGCCGCCCGTTGAGCAGCCCGGCCTCGGCGAGCGCGAAGCTGCCGGTGCAGAAGCTCAGGATCCGCGCCCCGCGCGCGTGGGTGCGCCGGACGGCGTCGAGCACGGGCGCGGAACGCGGTACGACGTTGTCGGGCCGCCCCGGCACGACGAGCGTGTCGGCGCGATCGACGGCATCGAGGCCCGCCGTACCCGTCATCGTGAAGAACCCGTGGTTCATCCGGACCTCGGGCACGGGCGTGCACAGCACCACCTCGTACAGCGGCCCCGCCAGCCCCAGCTCGGGCCGCGGCAGCCCGAACAGCTCGGTGGCGACGCCGACCTCGAAGGGATTGGTGCCCTCGTCGACGATCACGGCCACCCGATGCGGCCGCGGTCGCGGCTGAGAGGATCCTTGCGCCATATGCGATTCCTAGCACTCGCCCGCGCCCTGGTCCACCCGCACGATGGGCGGCATGACCAACGAACCCGTCTCCCTGCCCGCGGCCCTCGCCTCCTTCACCGAGCAGTGGAGCCCCCGCATCGCCACCACGGTCAACGACTACGACGTCCGCGTGACCCATGTGGAGGGCGAACACCTCTGGCACGTCCACGAGAACACCGACGAGTTCTTCCTGGTCCTGGAGGGCGAACTGCACATCTCCCTGCGGGAACCGGCGGGCGAGCGCACGGTGGTCCTGCCCCGGCTCTCCGTCTTCACGGTCCCCCGGGGCGTCGAGCACAAGCCCTACGCCCCCGTCCCCACGGACATCCTCCTGCTGGAACCCACCGGCACCTCCACGGTCGGCGACCGCCACGAGGACGTCCCCGACCACGTCGACGAGACGACCGGCCACGCGCTGACGTGACGGTCGGTGCCGGGTGGCACCCTTGATCCATGAGCGATTCCGCACCCCGCCGCGTCCGTGTCCGCGCCCCCGAGCTGGTCGGCAAGGGCGGCTGGCTGAACACGGCAGGACGCCAGTACACCCTCGCCGAGCTGCGCGGACGGATCGTCATCCTCGATTTCTGGACCTTCTGCTGCATCAACTGCCTGCACGTCATCGACGAACTGCGCTCCCTGGAGCACCGGCACCCCGACACCGTCGTGGTCGTCGGGGTGCACTCGCCGAAGTTCGTGCACGAGGCCGAGCACCAGGCCGTCGTGGACGCGGTGGAGCGGTACGGGGTGGAGCATCCGGTGCTCGACGATCCGGAGCTGGCGACCTGGAAGCAGTACGCCGTGCGGGCCTGGCCGACGCTCGTCGTGATCGATCCGGAGGGGTACGTCGTCGCCCAGCACGCCGGTGAGGGGCATGTGCACGCCATTGAGCGGCTCGTCACCGAGCTGGAGGAGGAGCACGCGGCGAAGGGGACGCTGCGGCGGGGTGACGGCCCGTACGTGGCGCCCGAGCCGGAGCCGACCGCGCTGCGGTTCCCCGGCAAGGCCGTCGTCCTGCCGTCCGGGAACATCCTGGTCAGTGACACCACGCGGCACCAACTCGTGGAGCTGGCTCCGGACGGCGAGAGCGTCGGGCGGCGGATCGGACAGGGGGATCACCGGGGGGCGACGGACAGCACCTGGGCCCGCTCACGGTTCAACGAGCCCCAGGGGCTCGCGCTGCTGCCCGACGGGTCCGTCGTCGTCGCCGACACGGTGAACCACATACTCCGTCGCTTCGACCCGGAGTCGGGCCGGACCACCACCCTGGCGGGCACCGGCGACCAGTGGATGCAGGGCGACGCCACCTCCGGGCCCGGCCGGGAGGTCAACCTCTCCTCGCCCTGGGACGTGGCCTACTGGCACGGCAAGGTGTGGATCGCGATGGCCGGCGTCCACCAGCTGTGGACGTACGACCCGGAGGACCATTCCGTCGCCGTCGCCGCCGGTACGACCAACGAGGGCCTCGTCGACGGGCCCGGACCCGAGTCCTGGTTCGCGCAGCCCTCCGGGCTCGCCGCCACCGAGGACCGGCTCTGGATCGCCGACTCCGAGACCAGCGCCCTGCGCTGGGTCGACCGCCACGGCGCCGTCCACACCGCCGTCGGCACCGGGCTCTTCGACTTCGGGCACCGCGACGGAGCCGCCGAACAGGCCCTGCTCCAGCACCCGTTGGGCGTCACCGCGCTGCCCGACGGCTCGGTCGCCGTCAGCGACACCTACAACCACGCCCTGCGCCGCTACGACCCGGCGACCGGTGAAGTGACCACCCTCGCCACGGACTTGCGCGAGCCCAGCGGTGCCGTGCTCGTCGGCGAGGACATCGTCGTCGTCGAGTCCGCCCGGCACCGGCTGACCCGGCTGCGGCTGCCCGACGAGGCGGTCCGGGTGGCCGCCGTCGCCCATCGCACCCAGCGCGCCGCCACCGACGTCGCGCCGGGCGAGCTGAAGCTGGACGTGATCTTCCAGGCCCCGGCCGGCCAGAAGCTGGACACCCGGTACGGCCCTTCGACCCGACTGCTCGTCTCGTCCACCCCGCCCGAGCTGCTGTTGTCCGGCGAGGGCGCCGACCCGGAGCTCTCCCGCGTCCTGCGCCTCGACCCCGGCGTCGAGCAGGGCGTCCTGCACATCTCGGCGATGGCCGCCTCGTGCGACGACGACCCCGAGAACGAATACCCGGCCTGCCATGTCCACCAGCAGGACTGGGGCGTGCCGGTCCGCGTCACGGAGGGCGGCGCGGACCGCCTGCCCCTCGTGCTCGCCGGCATGGACCCTCAGGCGCCGTAGCCGCCGCCGTACCCGTCCCGCCGGTGGCCGGTCTCGTCGATGACCTGCGTCGTCGTCGGCGGTGGCACGACCACCCGGCGGCGCCGGGCGATGCTGCTGAAGGTCGTGACGCCGATCAGGCCGACGATCATCAGGATGACGCCGACCAGGTCGAGATTGATCCCTTCCATCTCCCAGTCGGTCGCGAACGTGAGAATGGCTCCCGCGGCGATGAGGATGATGCATCCGCCGAGGCCCATGACCTCGCCTCCCCAGTTGATGTGTCTGTGGCAGGCGGGTACCCGGGACCGCGCGAACTACCCCTCCAGGAACGCCACCAGCGTGTTCGCCAGCAGGAACGGGTCGTCGGCGCCGCACAGTTCGCGGGCGCTGTGCATGGACAGGATCGCCACACCGATGTCGACGGTCCGGATGCCGTGCCGGGCCGCGGTGATCGGGCCGATGGTGGTGCCGCAGGGCATGGCGTTGTTGGAGACGAACGACTGGAAGGGCACCCCGGCGCGCTCGCAGGCGGCGGCGAACACCGCCCGGCCCGAACCGTCGGTCGCGTAGCGGTTGTTGACGTTGACCTTGAGGATGGGCCCGCCGTTGCCCCGGGGGTGGTGCGTCGGGTCGTGCCGCTCGGCGTAGTTGGGGTGCACCGCGTGCCCGGTGTCGGAGGAGAGGCAGACGGTCCCGGCGAAGGCACGGGCCTTGTCCTCGTACGAGCCGCCGCGCGCGAACACCGAGCGCTCCAGCACGCCGCCGAGCAGCGGCCCGTCGGCGCCGGTGTCCGACTGGGAGCCGTTCTCCTCGTGGTCGAAGGCGGCGAGGACCGGGATGAAGTCAAGGTCGCCGCCGGAGACCGCCGTCAGCGCCGCCACCGCGGCGTGCACGGACAGGAGGTTGTCCATGCGCGGGCCCGCCAGCAGCTCGCGGTCGCGGCCGAGGTAGGCGGGCGGTTCGACGGAGTGGACCATCAGGTCCCAGCCGGTGACCTCGCCGGCCGCGAGTCCGCTCTCCTCCTCCAGGAAGGCGATCAGATCGCCGTCGCGCACGTCGTTGCCGAGTCCCCAGACCGGCTGGAGGTGGCGCTGCTTGTCGAGCTTGAGCCCCTCGGAGGAGACCGCGCGGTCGAGGTGGATGGCGAGTTGGGGGACGCGCAGCAGCGGGCGGTCGACGTTCACCAGCCGGGTCGAGCCGTCCCGAAGGGTCAGCCGGCCCGCGAGGCCGAGGTCGCGGTCCAGCCAGGAGTTGAGCAGGGGTCCGCCGTAGATCTCCACGGCCACCTGGCGCCAGCCGTGGGCGCCGGAGTCGGGCAGCGGCTTGACGCGCAGGTTGGGGGAGTCGGTGTGCGCGCCGATGATGCGGAACGGGGTGTGGGGAGCGGCGCCCTCGGGCACGTACCAGGCCACGATCGCGCCGCCGCGGACGACGTACTTGCCGCCGCTCGTCCCGTCCCAGGCGTCCGTCTCGGCGACCTGGCGGAACCCGGCCTTCTCCAGCCGCTCGGCGGTGTTCGCCACGGCGTGGTACGGCGACGGGCCGGCCGCCAGGAAGGTCATCAGGTCGTCGGTGTGGCCGCGGTCGAAGCGGGAGGGTTCGCTCATGGGGTTCACCTTAACGACGTACCAGGGCCCGCCCCCTGTTGATGAGGAGGCGGGCCCTGGTGACGAGTGGACGCGGTACTGGAAGGGCGGGAGGTCCGGGACTAGAAGGCGGACTCGTCCAGCTCCATCAGGTCCAGGTCGACGCCCTGGGCGAGCTTGCGCGCGCCGGTGACGCCGGGGAGGACATTGGCCGCGAAGAACTTCGCCGCCGCGATCTTGCCGGTGTAGAAGGCCTGGTCCTTGGCGGAGGCCGTCTCCAGCTTCTCGGCGGCCACGGCGGCGCCCTTGAGCAGCAGGTAGCCGACGACGACGTCACCGGAGGCCATCAGCAGGCGGGTGGTGTTGAGGCCGACCTTGTAGATGTTCTTGACGTCCTGCTCGGTGGCGGCGAGGTCGGTGAGCATCAGGCCGACGATGGCCTCGAGCTCGACGGCCGCCTTGGCGAGCTGCTCGCGGGCGCCGGCCAGCTCCTCGCCGCCGGTGCCGAGCGCCAGGAACTTCTTGATGTCCTCGGCGAGGCCGTTCAGGGCCGCGCCCTGATTGCGGACGATCTTCCGGAAGAAGAAGTCCTGGCCCTGGATCGCCGTGGTGCCCTCGTAGAGGGTGTCGATCTTGGCGTCCCGGATGTACTGCTCGATCGGGTACTCCTGCAGGAAGCCGGAGCCGCCGAAGGTCTGCAGCGACTGGGCGAGCTGCTCGTAGCCCTTCTCGGAGCCGTAGCCCTTGACGATCGGCAGGAGCAGGTCGTTGAGCGCGTGCTCGGCCTTGGCGTCCTCGCCGGCCGCCTCCTTGACCGCGATCGCGTCCTGGATCGAGGCCGTGTACAGCACGAGCGCGCGCATGCCCTCCGCGTACGCCTTCTGCGTCATCAGCGAGCGGCGCACGTCGGGGTGGTGGGTGATGGTGACCTTGGGCGCGGTCTTGTCCATGAAGTTCGCGAGGTCCGGACCCTGGACGCGCTCCTTGGCGTACTCCAGCGCGTTCAGGTAGCCCGTCGACAGCGTGGAGATCGCCTTCGTGCCGACCATCATGCGGGCGAACTCGATGATGCGGAACATCTGGCGGATGCCGTCGTGCTTGTCGCCGATCAGCCAGCCCTTGGCGGGGTGCCGGTCGCCGAAGGTCATCTCGCAGGTGTTGGAGGCCTTCAGGCCCATCTTGTGCTCGACGTTCGTGGCGTAGACGCCGTTGCGCTCGCCCAGCTCGCCGGTCTCGAAGTCGAAGAGGTACTTCGGGACCATGAAGAGGGACAGGCCCTTGGTGCCGGGACCGGCGCCCTCGGGACGGGCCAGCACGTAGTGAAGGATGTTCTCCTCCATGTCGTGCTCACCGGAGGTGATGAAGCGCTTCACGCCCTCGATGTGCCAGGAGCCGTCCTCCTGCTGGATCGCCTTGGTGCGTCCGGCGCCGACGTCGGAGCCCGCGTCGGGCTCGGTCAGCACCATGGTGGAGCCCCAGGTCCGCTCGACGGCGATCTGGGCGATCTTCTTCTGGACGTCGTTGCCCTCGTCGAAGAGGATCCCGGCGAAGGCCGGACCGGAGGAGTACATCCACACGGCCGGGTTGGCGCCGAGGATCAGCTCCGCGTACGACCAGATCAGCGACGGGGGAGCGGTGGTGCCGCCGATCTCCTCCGGGAGGCCGAGCCGCCAGTACTCGGAGTCCATGAACGCCTTGTAGCTCTTCTTGAAGGACGCGGGGACCGGCGCGGTGTTGGTCTCCGGGTCGAAGACCGGAGGGTTGCGGTCGGCGTCGGCGAAGGACTCCGCGAGGTCGTTCTCCGCGAGGCGGGTCATCTCCTCGAGGATGGATTTCGCGGTGTCGGTGTCCATCTCGGCGAAGGGCCCGGTGCCGTACAGCTTGTCGCGGCCGAGCACCTCGAAGAGGTTGAACTCGATGTCGCGCAGATTCGACTTGTAGTGCCCCATGGCGACGGCTCCGTAGAGAGATCGGCGAGGCACTGGATCCTCGCGCTAGTTCACGTACCAACAAGTAGCTACGATGATGCTACCCGTCGGTAATAAGCCGCAACCCCGTTCCGGGCATCTGTGACGGGTCACACCGGAACCACCAGCGTGGCGGTGTATCCGGCCTCCGGGCCGCCCTTCGTGACCGCCAGCTGCCGGTCGTAGCCGTCACGGAAAATATTGTCCGTCTCGATCGAGAGCCGGCTGAGGTTGGTCACACTTTCGCTGTAGCCGACGGTTCTGTACACCGTTTCGCACACATCCCGGGGGAAAGGCGAGCTGCGAGGTGCTGGTGGCGGCGGTGGCGATCGTGGCGTCGGCGAGGCTGTCGTAGACCTCGAAGTGGATGTGCGGCCAGCGGCCCGGGTAGCAGCCGGGGAAGACGGTCCGGAAGGTGACCCGGCCCTCGTCGTCCGTCTCCTGGACGCCCCGCAGATAGTTCTCGTCCGTGATTCCTTTCGTGTACAGGGAGTAACCGCCGTCCCGGTCGGCGTGCCAGACGTAGACGGCGGCGCCCCGCTTCGGCGTACCGCAGCCGGAGGCCGCGTCCACGACGGTGAGCGTGACGGTCAGCGGGACGCCCTCGGCGGTGCCGCCGGCCGAGTCGCCGAAACTCCGGGTGATGTCGCCGCGGACGACTCCGCTCTCCTCGAGGACGTTCACGCCGTTGGAACCGTCACCGGGAAAGGGGCCGGCGGTCTCCTCGGGGACGGGGGCGCACTCGGCGGACCCGCCCGAGGGGGAGGGCCCCGGCCGCGTGGTGTCGTCGTCGCCGGAGCAGCCCACCAGCGGAATCAGCCCCGCCCCGGCCATCAGCCGGATCATCCGGCGGCGGGCGAGGACGGGAAGGTCGTAGGAGAGTCCCCGGTCGTGATCGTGGGCCTCGTCGTCGTGGTGGCTCGGCATGACACGACGCTACGAGCGGCGGGGGCGCCGGAACCAGGGCGAGGGCTTGTCAAGTAGCTGTCGGTTCGCCGGAGCGTCGGTACTAGGCTTGCGGTCATGTATGGATACGGCCAGCCCATGGACGGGGGCGCCGCACAGCAGGGGTACGCCCCGCCGCAGCAGCCCATGGGCGGCGGCTACGGCCAGCAGCCACCGCTCTATCCCGAACCGTCCCCGCCCTCGCTCGCGGACGCGGTGCGGGCCTTCACCACCGGGCAGATGTCGGCGGAGGACTTCCAGCAGGTCTTCGCGACCTCGAAGGTGTACTGCCCGCGCGGTGACAACCCCGGGTTCCTGGCGCTGCACAACACCCAGCAGCCGGTGATCCCGATGTTCACCTCGCTCAAGGAGCTGCGCCGGTACGCGGGCAAGGAGTCCAAGTACTTCGTGATCACCGGATCCGAGGTGATCGACCTGCTCCCCACCGGCTACGGCTTCGTCCTGGACATGGAGGGCGAGCACCGCATGGTCTTCGACGCGAAGGCGGTCGAGCAGATGGTCGACTTCGCGATGCGCAGGATGTACGGCTGAGCGGTTCCCCCAGGGAGTCCCGACGGGGAGATGCCCCCTCCCTCGTTGTCACAGCCATGCCATAAGGTGCCCCTTGGCAGCCGCGCCCCGCACGCGATCGCGTCCCCGCGACCCGCGTCCGGGCGCCGCGCGGCGCTCTCATCTCCCCGGCACCGCCGGGTTCTCTGTGGGGGTTCATCACTGTGCGCATGCGCAGCACTTCGGCCGCGACGGCGCTCGCGGTCCTGTTCAGCTCGGCGGCGCTGAGCGTGGCCGCGGCCGGTCCGGCCGCCGCCGTCACGGCCACGGTCGGCTCGTACGGCGGCATGGTCGTCGACGGGGCGCGCGAGCGGGTCTACCTCGGTGACGACGCGACGGGGCGGATCATCGCCGCCGACTACAACGGCAACCGCGTCGACTCGGTGACCGGCATCGACGGGGTCTTCGACCTGGCGCTCTCCGACGACGGCAGCACCCTGTACGCCACCGCGCGGGTCAGCCACGAGATCGTGGCCCTGGACGCGGCCACCCTGGACATCAAGGCCCGCTACCCGGTCGCCACCGGCGTCGGTCCGGTGTACGTCGAGTACGCCGGCGGCAAGGTCTGGTTCAGCTACGGCGACCAGTGGGACGGCGACCTGGGCTCCGTCGACCCGTCGGTGGACCCGGCGAGCGGCGTCGACCCGGTGTCCCTGGCGCAGATCCCGACCGAGGGCACGGGGTCCGGGATGTGGGGGCAGGCCCTGCTGGACACAGACCCGCTGCGGCCCGGCCTGCTGGCCGTCGGTGAGACCGGGGACTCCACCGGCACCGAGGCCGTGTTCGACGTCTCCGGCGGCACGCCCGTGCTGACCGCCTGGCACGACAGCTCCTACGCCCTGAACGACGGCGTCCGGGACATCGACCTCGTCGCGGGTGCCGACCAGGTGCTGATCAACGGCACCGACCGGCACGCCTACGCGAACGGCACCCTCACCAAGGCCGGCGCGTACCCGGCCGGGCAGCAGGCCGACGTCGGGCGCAGCGGCATGATCGCCCAGGTCATGGGCACCAAGATCGCGATCTACCGTCCGAACGCCACGCAGCCGGTACGGACGTACAGCGCGGGCAGCTGGGAACCGGCCGCGGTGGCCTGGGCCCCGGACGACTCCCGGCTCTTCGCCCTCGTCTCCGTGAGCGGCGGCTACGCGCTCAAGGCGCTCACCGACCCCACCCTCAACGTCCCCACCCTCACCGCGAGCGCCCCCGCCACGGCCACCCGGGCCAAGCCGCTCACCGTCACCGGCAAGCTGTCGGCGACGCTGGCGCTGCCCGCCGGGCCCCAGCTCTCGGTCACGCGCACCGACCTGGAGAGCCCGAACGGCAAGGCGCTGCCCTCCGTCACGGTGAAGGCGGACGGCAGCTACTCCTTCAGCAACACCCCGCCGGCCGGCGGCAAGGTGACGTACACGGTGAAGTACGCGGGCGACGCCACGCACACCGCGGTGACCGCCTCCGACACCGTCGAGGTCTCCCGCGCCTCCACCTCGCTGAGCCTGAACAACAACGGCAAGGTGTACTCGTACGGCGCCGACGTGAAGTTCACGGCGCACCTCGGGACGACGTACAAGAACCGCTCGGTCGAGATCTGGGCCAA
The DNA here is from genome assembly GCF_056436565.1 of Streptomyces sp. NPDC043726. Lineage (NCBI taxonomy): Bacteria > Bacillati > Actinomycetota > Actinomycetes > Kitasatosporales > Streptomycetaceae > Streptomyces > Streptomyces sp. NPDC043726. The sequence goes on along the minus strand of NZ_JBWKCI010000003.1, from coordinate 380,678 downwards.
CCCCTACGGCTCGGACAAGCCCAACAAGCTGATCAAGAGCGGCACGGTCAACTCCGACGGCAACATCGCCGCCTGGGTGGACATGACCCGGGACACCACCGTCACGGCGGTGTTCAAGGGGGACGCCCGCTACAAGCCGAAGACGGTGAAGGTCACCGCCGGAGCCCGGGTCAAGGTCTCCACCGCCGTCGCCAAGCACTACAAGACGGCGAAGATCGGCTCGACGACGTACTACTGGTTCCACAAGAGCACCGACCCGCTGCTCACCACCTCGATGAGCTACTACCCGGGCCGCATGCAGCGCTTCGACCTGCAGTTCTGGTACCAGGGCTCGTGGTACGCGCTGGACTCGGAGTACTTCGCGCTCGGCTCCACCGGCAAGTCGGCCATCACCCTGGAGGCGCCCGGCGAGTCGGGCATCCGGGTGCGGATGCGGTCCGCGTACATCAACGGCTCGTCCGGTGACAACGTGAACTCGACGACGTACGGATCCTGGAAGTACCTGTACTTCAGCAACTGATCATCCGACTCGGAAGAAGCCCGGAGGGAATGCCCTTCGGGCTTTCTCCGTTGTGGGGTGGCAGGAAGTTCAACGCTCAACTAAACTGGACGCACAAGGAGGTACCGACATGCCTGCAGTGACCGTCGAGAACCCGCTGACGCTGCCCCGTGTCGCCGCGCCCGCGGAGGCCGTGGCCCGTCCCGTGCTCGCCGTCACGACCGCGCCGAGCGGTTTCGAGGGCGAGGGCTTCCCGGTGCGCCGGGCGTTCGCCGGGATCAATTACCGCCATCTGGACCCGTTCATCATGATGGACCAGATGGGCGAGGTGGACTACGCCCCGGGCGAGCCCAAGGGCACCCCCTGGCACCCCCACCGTGGCTTCGAGACCGTCACCTACATCATCGACGGGATCTTCGACCACCAGGACTCCAACGGCGGCGGTGGCACCATCACCAACGGCGACACCCAGTGGATGACGGCCGGCTCGGGCCTGCTCCACATCGAGGCGCCGCCGGAGTCGCTGGTCATGTCCGGCGGCCTCTTCCACGGCCTGCAGCTGTGGGTGAACCTCCCGGCCAGGGACAAGATGATGCCCCCGCGCTACCAGGACATCCGCGGCGGCAGCGTCCAGTTGCTGAGCACCCCCGACGGCGGCGCCCTGCTGCGGGTCATCGCCGGTGAGCTGGACGGGCACGCCGGTCCCGGCATCACCCACACCCCGATCACGATGGTGCACGCCACCGTGGCGCCGGGCGCCGAGGTCACCCTGCCCTGGCGCGAGGACTTCAACGGCCTGGCCTACGTCCTGGCGGGGCGCGGCTCCGTCGGCGCGGAGCGGCGGCCGATCCAGCTCGGCCAGACCGCCGTCTTCGGCGCCGGGGGCTCGCTGACCGTCCGGGCGGACGAGAAGCAGGACTCCCACACCCCGGACCTGGAGGTCGTCCTGCTGGGCGGGCAGCCGATCCGGGAGCCGATGGCGCACTACGGCCCCTTCGTGATGAACACCCGCGAGGAACTCCAGCAGGCCTTCGAGGACTTCCAGAAGGGCCGGCTCGGCACGGTCCCGGCCGTCCACGGCATGACCGAGAGCGGGCCGCAGGGCTGAGCGCCGGCTCCCGCTGAGGCGCAGGGGCGCCGCTGACGCTCCGTCACCCGGGTGGGCCCGCCGAGGGGTGGGCCCACCCGGCCCGTGATCGAGTGGGAGCGTGGAGGCCCCCCGACAGCTGCTCCCCGAACCCGTGCGCCGGGTCGGCGCCTGGTGTGCCGTGATCCTGCTGGCCGCGGGGGTCGTGTACGTCGGGATCCGGCTCGCCGACGAGTTCCGTACGGCCGTCGTGCCCGTGCTGCTCGCGCTGCTCGGCACCGCGCTGCTCGGGCCCTTCCACCGGCGGCTGGTCAAGGCCGGGGTCCACCGGTCCGTCGCCGCCGCGCTCACCTGTGTCGCCGTCGTGGCCGTGGTCGGCGGCGCGGTGTACATCGTCGTGGCCGCGCTCATCGACACCGGCGACCAGATCGTCGCCTCCCTCAGGACCGCGGCCGAGGATCTCGCCGACCACTTCGGGGCGGCCGGGACCTCGCTGGACGACCTCGCCTCCAACTCCAAGGACCTGCTCACCAAGTTCGGCGGCACCGCCGCCTCGGGTGTCATCAGCGGGGTCAGCGTCGTCGGCGAGACCATCGCCATGGCCGTACTGGCCCTGCTGCTCGTCTTCTTCTTCCTGCGCGACTCCGACCGTGCCGCGGACACTCTGCGCTCGATGGCGCCGAGCGGGTCCGCCGACACCGTGGTGGCGATGGCGCGGCGGGCCTTCGAGGCCGTCGAGGGGTTCATGCGGGGGACCACCTTCATCGCCTTCATCGACGCGTTCTGCATCACCCTGGGCCTGCTGATCCTCGACGTGCCGGGCGCCGTCGGGCTCGGCGCCCTGGTCTTCGTCGCCGCCTACATCCCCTACCTCGGCGCCTTCATCTCCGGCGCGGTCGCCGTGCTGGTCGCGCTCGCCGACCGGGGTTTCGTGATCGCCCTGTGGGTACTGGGGGTCGTCGTGGCGGTCCAGCTCCTGGAGGGGCACGTCCTGCAGCCGATGATCCAGAGCAGGACCGTGCAGATGCATCCCGCGGTGGTGATGGTGGCGATCACCGCCGGTGCCTCGGTGGCCGGCATCCTCGGCATGCTGCTGTCGGTCCCGCTGACGGCGGCGGCCTTCGGCGTCCTCCAGGAGCTGCGCACGCGCTACACGCCGCCCGAGCCGTCCGACTCCGGAAAGGAAGCCGTATGAGCATCAGCCCGGCCGATGCCGTGGAGGCCGCGTTCCGCTTCTACCGGGCGCAGGACCGCGAGTCGGCGTTCCCGCTCTACGCCGACGACTTCACCTTCACCAGCCCCCAGGACGACCACATCGACAAGGCCGCCTTCTTCGAGCGGTGCTTTCCCACGGCCGACCGGATGCGCGAGCAGCGGATGCTGCATCTGACGCAGGCCGACCCGGAGGTCGTCCTCGCGCACTACGAGTACGTGCTGACGACCGGTGAGCGGTACCGCAACGTCGAGGCCATCACCGTCCGCGACGGCCTCATCCGGGAGGTACGGGTGTACTTCGGCGGCCGGGCCTGAGGCCTACGGGCCCGCTCCGTCCGCTCCACTCCTGCCGTCCGACTCCGTCAGCTCGAACCAGATGCTCTTGCCCCGGCCCCGCGGATCCACCCCCCAGGTGTCCGCGAGCAGCTCGATCAGCATCAGGCCCCGGCCGGAGGAGGCCAGTTCGCCGGGTCGGCGCTTGTGCGGGAGGTCGTCGCCGGTGTCGGTGACCTCCACCCGCATCCGGCGGGCGCCCGGCTCGCCGCGCACCTCGGTCAGCAGCAGGGCGTCGGCGTCGGTGTGGACCAGGACGTTGGTCAGCGTCTCGGAGAGCAGCAGCACGGCGGAGTCGACCTGGTCGGCGGAGGACCAGTCGTGCAGCAGCTCACGCAACTGCTGCCGGGCCACCGCGACCATCTCGGGCTCGTCCTGGGCCACCGTCAGCATCGAGCGGCGCACGACGGGCCGTACGGCCACCGGCGCCCCGCAGCCGCAGCCCTCCCCCTCCCGGCACAGCAGCAGCACCGCTATGTCGTCCTCGCGCCGGTCGGCCAGCGGGCCCGTGGTGTGGTGCGAGGAGGGCCCGTGCACCGCCTGGACCAGGGCGTCGGCCAGCTCCTCCAGTTCGCCCTTGTGCTCCTCCAGGATCGAGCGGAGCCGCTTCCAGCCGGTCTCCAGGTCGTGGCCGCCGGTCTCGATCAGACCGTCGGTGCACAGCAGCATCGTCTCGCCCGGCTCCATGGTGATCCGGGTCGTCGGATAGTCCGCGTCCGGATCGATGCCGAGCGGCAGCCCGCCGGCCGTGGGCCGGGTCAGCACCGTGCCGTCCGCCATTCGGACCGCCGGGTCCGGATGCCCGGCGCGGGCGATGTCCAGGGTCGCCGAGGCGGGGTCGACCTCGACGTACAGGCAGGTCGCGAAGCGCAGGTCGTCGGGGGTGTGGTCGGTCATGCCGTGCAGGAAGCGGGAGGCCCGGGAGAGCACCGCGTCCGGGCGGTGGCCCTCGGAGGCGTAGGCGCGCAGGGCGATCCGCAGCTGGCCCATCAGCCCGGCGGCCCGTACGTCATGGCCCTGGACGTCCCCGATGACCAGGGCGAACCTGCCGGCCGGCAGCGGGATCATGTCGTACCAGTCACCGCCGACCTGGAGGCCGCCGCCGGTGGGCACATAGCGGGCGGCGACGCTCATGCCCGGTATCTCCCGCCTGCCGAGCGTGGGCAGCATCGAGCGCTGGAGCCCGTCGGTGAGCTCCCGCTGGGTCTCCGCGGCCCCGGCCCGGGACAGCGCCTGCGCCAGCATCCGGGCCACCGTCGTCAGCACCGAGCGCTCGTCCGGGGTGAACGCCACCGGATAGGTGAAGGCCGCCATCCAGGCGCCCATCGTGCGCCCGGCGACCGTCAGCGGCAGGTACGCCCACGAGTGGCGGCCGAAGTGCTCGGCGAGCGGCCAGGTCACCGGGTAGCGGGAGCGGTACTGCTCCGGGGTGGAGAGGTAGACGGCCCGGCCGGTGCGGACGACCTCGGCGGCCGGATAGTCGGTCTGCAGGGACATGTGCGTGAAGGGGGCCTCGTCCCCGGGCTGCTGCCCGTGGTGGCCGATGATCGTCAGCCGGTCCGCCTCCACCCCGAACACCGCGAGCCCGTCCGGTGAGAACCCCGGCATCGACAGCCCGGCCGCGACCCGCAGCACCTCCGCCGTGGACCGCGCCTCCGCCAGCGCCCGGCCCGCGTCCAGCAGGAACGCCTCCCGCGAGCGCCGCCAGTCCCCGGTCACCGCGCGCCGCCCGGCCGGGGTGCCCGGCTCGGGCTCGGTGACCTCCTGAAGGGTGCCGATCACCTCGTACGCCCGCTTGTGCGGGTCGAAGGAGGGCTTGAAGCGGGCGCGGGTGACGCGGACGACCTCGCCCCGCTCGTCCATGATCCGCACCCGCACCTCGCCGAGCGTGCCCTCGGCGACGGCGAGCTGGATCACACCGGTGATCTCGTTCCAGTCGACCGGGTGCAGCCGGGCGCGCACCTGGGACTCCCGGAGGGTGGCCCGCTCCCCGGGCAGCCCGAGCAGCCGGGCGGTCCCGGCATCGGCCGTGACCAGCCCGGTGGCGGTGGACCAGTGCCATTGGCCGGTCGCCAGGGCGGCGAGAACCTCCCCCACGGCGGGCAGGGGCTCACCAGTGCGCATTGACCCACTCTAAGAAGAGGCCGTCCGGGGCTGCCACCGAAGGGGGTGCCGCTTGCCCGGTACGCTGGGGGTGTTTCACGTGAAACTCGACCCCGATCCGCGAAGACTGGATGAACGACGATGCATCGGTACAGGTCCCACACCTGCGGCGAGCTCCGCGCCTCTGACGTCGGCACCGACGTCCGGCTGAGTGGCTGGCTGCACAATCGGCGCGACCTGGGCGGCATCCTCTTCATCGATCTGCGCGACCACTACGGCATCACGCAGCTCGTGGCCCGCCCCGGCACCGCCGCCTACGAGGCCCTGGACAAGCTGTCCAAGGAGTCCACGGTCCGTGTGGACGGCAAGGTCGTTTCCCGTGGCACCGACAACGTGAACCCCGACCTGCCCACCGGCGAGGTCGAGGTCGAGGTCGGCGAGGTCGAGCTGCTCGGCGCGGCCGCCCCGCTGCCGTTCACGATCAACGCCGAGGACGGGGTCAACGAGGAGCGGCGCCTGGAGTACCGCTTCCTGGACCTGCGCCGCGAGCGCATGCACAAGAACATCATGCTGCGGTCGGCGGTGATCGCCTCGATCCGCTCGAAGATGGTGGCCCTCGGCTTCAACGAGATGGCGACCCCCATCCTGTCGGCGACTTCCCCCGAGGGCGCCCGCGACTTCGTCGTCCCCTCCCGCCTGAACCCGGGCAAGTTCTACGCCCTTCCCCAGGCGCCGCAGCAGTTCAAGCAGCTGCTGATGATCTCCGGCTTCGACCGGTACTTCCAGATCGCGCCCTGCTTCCGTGACGAGGACGCCCGCGCCGACCGTTCGCCGGGCGAGTTCTACCAGCTCGACGTCGAGATGAGCTTCGTCGAGCAGGAGGACGTCTTCCAGCCGATCGAGAAGCTCATGACGGAGCTGTTCGAGGAGTTCGGCAACGGACGGCACGTCACCTCCCCCTTCCCGCGGATCCCGTTCCGCGAGGCGATGCTGAAGTACGGCTCCGACAAGCCGGACCTGCGGGCCCAGCTGGAGCTCGTCGACATCACCGACGTGTTCGAGGGCTCCGAGTTCAAGGCCTTCGCCGGCAAGCACGTGCGCGCGCTGGCGGTGCCGGACGTCTCCGCGCAGCCCCGGAAGTTCTTCGACCAGCTCGGCGACTTCGCCGTCTCGCTGGGCGCGAAGGGCCTGGCGTGGGTGCGGGTGGCCGAGGACGGCTCGCTGACCGGCCCGATCGCGAAGTTCCTGACCGAGGAGAACGTCGCCGAGCTGACCAAGCGCCTGTCGCTGTCCGCCGGTCACGCCGTGTTCTTCGGCGCGGGCGAGTTCGAAGAGGTCTCGAAGATCATGGGCGCGGTGCGGGTGGAAGCCGCCAAGCGCGCCGGTCACTTCGAGGAGAACGTCTTCCGGTTCTGCTGGATCGTGGACTTCCCGATGTACGAGAAGGACGAGGACACCGGGAAGATCGACTTCTCGCACAACCCGTTCTCGATGCCGCAGGGCGGTCTGGAGGCCCTGGAGACCCAGGACCCGCTGGACATCCTGGGCTGGCAGTACGACATCGTCTGCAACGGCGTCGAGCTGTCCTCCGGCGCGATCCGGAACCACGAGCCGGAGATCATGCTCAAGGCCTTCGAGATCGCGGGCTACGAGCGTGACACCGTCGAGGAGCAGTTCGCGGGCATGCTGCGCGCCTTCCGCTTCGGCGCCCCGCCGCACGGCGGCATCGCCCCGGGCGTGGACCGCATCGTGATGCTCCTCGCCGACGAGCCGAACATCCGCGAGACGATCGCCTTCCCGCTCAACGGCAACGCCCAGGACCTGATGATGGGCGCGCCGACGGAGCTGGAGGAGGCCCGGCTGAAGGAACTGCACCTGACGGTGCGCAAGCCGCAGCCGAAGTAGTGAGCACCTGAGCCGCAGGGCCCGGAGCCGTATTCCACGGTTCCGGGCCCTTCAGCTTTCACAGCCGGCCACAGCCCGCACCCACGCTCCTTACAGGCGTCTTACCTAACGTCGGCGGGCATGACGGGAAACCACACGGCCCAAGAGCCGAAACACAAGCGGGACCTGACGCGGCGTAAGGTCGTCGTCGCCGGAGCGGGTGCGGTGGCGGCGGTGGGCGTGGGCGGCACGCTCGCGGCGGGTGCCTTCGCGGACGAGACGAGCGGGACGGCCGGGACGGCCTCGGAGTCCGGGTCGGCGGCCGAGGCCTGCTACAGGCTCACCTCGGAGACCACCGAGGGTCCGTACTACATCGACGCCGACAAGATCCGCCGGGACATCACGGAGGACAAGGAGGGCATCCCGCTCGTCCTGAATCTCAAGGTGATCGACAACGAGACCTGCGAGCCGATCGCGAACGCGGCGGTCGACATCTGGCACTGCGACGCGCTCGGCATCTACTCGGGCTACGAGAGTCTGTCGACGGGCGGCGGCACGCCCCCCACGGACGCCCCGAGCGACATGCCGTCCGGTACACCCACGGGCGAGCCGCCCTCCGGCGGCACCGGCGGCGGGATCCACGAGGAGCCCACCGACGACGAGCGCTATCTGCGCGGCACCTGGAAGACCGACAAGCACGGCCGCGTGACGTTCAGGACGATCTTCCCGGGCTGGTACCGGGGCCGCTGCGTCCACATCCACACGAAGGTGCACGTGGACGGCGAGTGGACGGACGCCGGCTACGAGGGCGGCCACACCTGCCACACCGGCCAGTTCTTCTTCGACGAGGAGTCGGTCCTGGCCTCGGCCGAGGTGGACCCCTACTCCACGAGCACGACGGAGCGCACCACGCTGACGGAGGACACCATCTACGACCAGACCGGCACGACCGGCGGCCTCCTCAGGCTGAAGTACAGCAAGAAGAACATCGCCAAGGGCGTCACCGGCTCGATCACGATGGGCGTCGACCCGGACACGACGAACACGGGCACCTGACCCCTCGGCACCGGCGTCAGATGATCCCGAGCAGCCCGTTGCCGCCGAGGAGAGTGCCGTTGTCCTGGGTCAGGCCGAGCGAGGGGCCGGTGAAGACGCGGGCGCCGGTGCCCGTGGGGCGGGTGGAGCCGCCGGGGAGCACGAACACCGCCCCGGTGGAGTTGTTCTCACCGACGGCACCGACGATCAGCTCCGGGCGGCCGTCCTTGTTCACGTCACCGGAGGAGACCGTCGTGCCGAAGAAGTCGTCGGCCTCGGAGACGCTCGGGACGCCCGAGGTGTCCTGGGTGAAGGTGTACGCGCCGGTGCCCAGGGCGCCCGAGGCGCGGCCGGGGATCACGGTGACCGCACCGGCGCGCTGGACGCTGCCGACGTCCTCGTAGGGTGCGCCGACCACGATGTCCGCGAGGCCGTCCCCGTTGAGGTCGGCCACCGTCAGACCGCCGCCGAAGGCGTCGTACTTCTCGCTCGCCCCGGGCACGCCCGCGGTGTTCTGGGTGAGCTGGACGGGCTCGGTGGCGTGGGAGATGCCGTTGGCGGAGCCGTACCAGACCAGGACCCGGCCGCCCTTCGCGCCGTCCGTGCCCTCGATCGCGGGCTCGTCCGGGTCGCCGGCCACGAGGTCGGCGTAACCGTCGCCGTTGACGTCGCCGGTGGCGGCGATCAGGCCGTTGCCCGCGAGCTCCGTCCCGTACGCGAACGTGGTGTAGATGCGGCCGCCGGTCAGGTCGCCGTCCCGGGCGGTGACGACGGCCGGGGCGGGCACCCCGTCGCCGTCGAAGTCGCCGAGCGTGACGGACTCCAGGGAGCCGGTGTCCATGTTCAGCATGCCGACGCCGAAGGTGCCGGTGCGCGAGAAAGGGCCCGTGAAGTGCACGGACGCGTCGTAACCGGCCGCCGCCGCCCAGGTCTTGGACGCCGCGCCCAGACTGAGCGCGGCGATGTCCTGCCCGTACAGGTGCGGGGAGCCGGACGGCGACGGCAGATCCGTCCCGCTCGTCAGTCCGCTCCTGCTGCCCCACAGCACCGTCACCGCGCCGGAGTCCGTCCCCTTGGAGGTGTCCTCGTAAGGCGAGCCCACGACCAGGTCTGCGTAGCCGTCCCGGTTCAGGTCGGCGGTGGCGGTGGCGGCCCCGAACCCGTCGTACGCCTCCGCCGTGCCCGGCACTCCCGAGGTGTTCTGCGTGATCGTCCTGCGGTTGCTCGCGGTCAGCCCCGACTTCGAGCCGTACAGCACGACCACCGCGCCCGCGGCCTCCTTGCCGGAGACGTTCGCCCCCGGCGCCGGCAGTACGGCGTCCTTGTACCCGTCGCCGTTGAAGTCCCCCGGCACCGCGCCGTGCACCGCCTGCGCGGGGCTCAGCACGCCCACCGTGAGCCCCGCCGCCAGCAACGCGGCCATACCCCATCTGCGCATCTGAACATCCCCTCTAGGACAGGAGTTTGTAGCCGCCGAAACCGGTCGCGATCTTCGTCCGGGAGCCGAAGGAGCCCTTGCCGTCGCCGCTGTTGCGCCACAGATTGCCGCTGGCGTCGCGGGAGACGAGGTCCGCTCTGCCGTCGTCGGTGATGTCGCCCACGCCCACGACCGCGTTGTACGAGGCGCCCCAGTCGCTGAACAGTTTCACGCGGGGCGCGAAGGTGCCGTCGCCCTTGCCGTCGTAGCGGTAGAGGGTGTTGGCCTTGTCCTGGGCGAGGAGGTCCGCCTTGCCGTCGCCGGTGATGTCACCGACGCCCACGATCTTCTTGTACGTCTTCCAGTTGTCGTAGAGCTTCACGCGGGCGGAGAGCTTGCCCGTGCTGGTGCCCTTGTGGAGGTAGACGGTGCCGGTGGAGGCGTTGCGGGTCAGCAGGTCCGGGCGGCCGTCGCCGGTCAGGTCACCCGGGGAGGTCAGGACGTCGTACTGGGTCCAGCCGCTCGAGGCGAGGGTCGTGTACGACGTCGACGGCTTGGGCGTGGTGTAGCAGCCCGGCTTGTACAGGCGCAGGGCTCCGCTCGACAGCCGTACGAGGACGTCGTTGCAGCGGTCCCCGCTCAGGTCGCCGAACGGGATCACCTTGACGGTGGTGGGCCAGCCGGTGCCGGTTCTCTTCTCGCCGAACTTGCCCGTGCCGGTGCCCGCGTGCCAGGTCAGGCTGCCCGAGGAGCTGAGGGTGAGCAGGTCGCCGCGGCCGTCGGGGCCGTCGGGGCTGGTGAAGTCGTGCCGGACGGGCGCGCCCCGCTCCATGAAGCCCTCGCCGGACGTCACCGTGACCGGCGTTGTGGTGCCCACGCCGATGGCCTTGAGCGTCCACCGGAACTCACCGGTCGGGAACCAGCTCCCGCTCACCGTCTTCCCGCTCCAGGACACCGACACCCGTGCCGAGGCGGCGCCGCCGGTGATCGTGCGGGTGGCCTTGCCGTTCGCATCGCTCTGGACGGAGGTCAGGGTGAGCGACCAGGAATTGACCGGGCGGGACAGCAGCCAGTCGCCCTGCCAGGCCGTCGACGGGGTCGCGAGGTCGCCGGTCTCCGCCCGGAGCGCCGTCACCGCCGACGGGGTGACTCCGGTGGTGGTGACCTGGGTGCGCTCGTACAGGTCGAACCAGGCGACCAGGCCCGTGTACTCGTCCACGGTCCAGCGGTGGCGGCGGTCCAGGGCGACGCCGCTGTCGGGCAGGCCGGAGGCGATCACCCGGGTGGTGCCGGTGGCCGCCTCGGTCAGGACCAGGGTCGCGGCCGCGTGGTCGTGGCGGACCGTGAAGCCGTCAGCGAGCAGCACGTCACCGGGGGTGACTGCCTTCGCCGTACCGGCCTTGGTGTCGTACACGCCCGCCGAGGCCGACCCGCAGGCCCAGTACACCCAGCGGCCCGCCGCCTGCAGCTCGCTCGGCACACAGCCGAGGCCCGGCACGGTCACCGTGGCGAGGGTCTTCTCGGTGGTGAGGCTGTACGAGGTCAGCTTGCCGGCGGTGGTGGTGGCGCTCCACAGGGTGGGGCCGTTCAAGGCGGCGGCGCGTGCCGACCGCTTCAACTGCTGGCCCTGGCCGAACTCGCCGACGTACTGGGTGGATCCGGAGGTGTAGACGGCGTAGTCGTCGGAGACGTCGACGATGCTGCCGCCGGCGGTGCCGAACTCCAGGTCGCTGCCCGCCACGGAGGTGACCCGGTCGGCGTTCTCCAGACCGACGTCAGCGAACGTGCTGAGGTAGACGTCGTCCGGCTCGGTGCCGGTGTTGCCCCACAGCGGGACGCAGGTGGTGCTGCCCTCCTGGCGGCAGACCACTCTGGACGAGAGCTGGGCGCTGTCCACGGCGGCGGTCGCGGTCAGTACGGTGGAACCGTTCGTGGTCAGGGAGCGCAAGGTCGTGTAGCGGCCGGAGTCGACGACACGCAGGCTGCCACGGCTGAGCGCGATGCCCCGCTTGGCCTTCTCCGCAGCCGGGACCCGGTACAGCTTCTGCAGTGCCGGGGTGCCGTCCGCGGCCTGGCTCACCCTTTGGAGCCACCAGTCGTCGGCTCCGGTGCCGCCCGTGACGAGGGCGCCCCCGGAGGCGGGGAGCGCGTACTCGCCCGCGTTCGACAGCAGCGTCCGCGTGGAGCCGTCGGTGAGCGAGAGGGCGACGACCTCGAGGCCGGACGGCAGCACGAGCCAGTCGCCGACCAGGACCGGCTCGCCGTTGGTCTCGTCGGGATACGGCAGCGTGACGACCTGCTCCGGGGCGGTGAGGTCGGTACGGGACTTCAGGTGCAGCTCGCCGGTGCCGCGGTCGTACCAGCCGACGCGGTCCTCGCTCATCACGTAGTCATCGGCGTCGCCGGCGAACACCTCGGTGTTCACGGCGGAGTCGACGTCGATGTAGTGGATGCCGCCGTTACGCGCCCACAGCACGCCCTTGGAGTCCGCGGCGACGATCTCCTTGTCCTGGATGTTCGTCCACTCACCGGTCACCCTGCGGGTGCGCTGGGCACCGTCGACGAAGTCGATCAGGGAGTAGTTCGTGACGATGGTGTCCCCGGCCAGGGCCCGGTAATACCCTTCGCCGGAACTGGTCCAGGTCACCGCCTTGGAGGTGGCCGTCGCCGGGTCCCAGAGGGTGACGGACGCGGCGGCCGCCGCCGACGGCAGGGCGACCAGGTCCGCGTCGGATCCGTACCGGGCCGTACGGCACTCGCAGGTGTCGGTCGGGCTGTAGACGCCGCCGTCCGCGTTTTTGACGGTGACCGTGTCACCGGTCGCGTAGTCCGTCCACAGCAGCCCCGCCAAACCGTCCGCCCGGTGCAGATAGCCGCTCTCGCCCGCGACGAACGGGCGGTCATCGCGCGGAGTGGCGGAGCTGGGATCGCTGAGCGCGATCCTGGTGGTTGCGGCCTCGGCCGCCTCCGCTGTGTCGGTGCCGTCCGTCAGGACGATCACGGACGTGGCCGCGACGGCGACCACCAGTGCGGAGACGGCGGCGGCCAGACCGCCCCGTCTCAGGGCGTGTCTGCCCACGTGAGGTTCCCTCCCCCGCGAGGGTCCCCGCCCTCGCACAAGTGGACGGATGCTACCAGCGGTTGATCACCGTCAAGGCGGCGGGCGTCAGCCCTTGTCGGTGGAGCCGGAGAGCTTGCGGCTGCGGCGGCGCAGGGCCGGGCCGAGGCGGACCAGGACACGCTTCTCCATGCCCGCGACGCGCCGCTCCATGGCGGCGAGCTGCTTGCGCGTGGCCTCCAGCTGCTTGACCGCGGCGTCGAGCCGCTCGGCCGTTCCCGTCGCGCGCTTCTCGGCGGCGGTCAGCTTCGCGCGCAGGTCGCTGTTCTGCTTGGTGGCCGTCGTCAGCTTGGTCTCGGACACCGTGATCCGCTCCCGCAGCCGGCTCATGCGGTAGCGCGTCTGGCCGTCCTCCGTGCCGTCCCAGACCTGCATCGAGGCGGGGAGGTCCAGGGAGGCGACGCGGGCCTCGTAGGCGGCACCGCCGTCGCCGTGCTGGTAGGCGTTGTCCAGGCCGTTGCGGGTGAGGAACGCGGTGATGCGCTCGAACCGCTCGCCGTGGCCCTTGATCATCGCCGACCAGTCGGCGGCCTCGTACAGGTCACGCGGGTCGGTGTCGGCGGACAGCGACGAGAGCGCGCGGTGCGGGATGTCGAAGTAGCGGCACAGTTCGAGGGTGCGCGAGTCGTGGGTGAGGACGACGGCGGGGGTGCCGGCCAGCAGGGCGGCGATGTTGCCGTGGATGCGGGTGCCGTAGGCGAAGTCGTAGCCGCGCAGCTCGTCGATCCAGGTCGCCGGGTCCAGCGGCATGCGCACCTTGTTCTCGCGCAGCAGGTCGTGGGTGAGCATCTTCGGGAAGGGGTCCCGGGCGCCCGACTCGGGCGTGGTGTCGCCCCACAGCAGCAGTTCCGCGTCCACGGTGTTCTGCGCGTAGTAGGTGAAGTTCGGGTAGTGCGCGTGGCCGTACTCGGCGATGCCGGCGATGGGGCCGACCGGGCGGGCGTTCGGCGACATGTTGATGGCGATGCGCGAGTCGGCGGTGATCTCCGTGGCGCGGATCGCCGGGAAGGTCTCGCCGTAGAGGAACATCGACGGGCAGCCCATGATGTCGACGCTGTCGGCCGGGGCGCCGTGGTCCCGCAGATAGCCGGCGGTGAGTTCGCCGCGGACGCCGATGGAGGCCGACCGGTCGAGGACGGCCTTCAGGAAGCGCTTCACGGAGGCTTCCATCGGCTTGAGCTGGTCGGTGGCGTAGTCGTCGGTGGTCTGGGCGCCGCAGCCGAAGACGACCACCGGGATGGTGAGCTGCTCGATCAGCTTGGAGAGCCGGTCGAGCGAAGCCTGGAACTGCGGGCGGAAGGCGTTGGCGAGGGGGACGACGAAGACGTCGTACTGCTCGTTGATCTCCGCGGCGCGCTCGGCGGTGTGAATGGTGCGGATGCCGTTGGACGTGACCTCGGTGCCGGGCGTCGTCAGCATCTTGTGGGCGGAGTCGCTGAAGAGCAGATTGCCGGTGTTCGTCCCGATGAGGTCCTGGTGGATGAACTCGGTCGGGGAGGCGACCCGGAAGGGGCTCTTTCCGGATCGGATCAATATGCGCTTCACGGCGGTCCTTGATGCTGCTCGTCGCCGATGAGGCGGACGGTGACTGGGTGAAGCGAACACTATATGCAAGTGAATGAATAGTGAAAGAGGTGTCACCGTCCGCCGAAATGTGGATCTTTAGCGCGCCACGTACTGGGTCAGGATCGCCTGGACCTCGTAGATGTCGACGCCCTTGGTGAAGGTCTTGGTGATCGGCATCTGCGTGCCGGAGACCCAGATCTTCAGTTCGGCGTCGAGGTCGAAGGTGCCCGCCGTCTCCACCGCGAAGTGGGTGATGCTGCGGTAGGGGATGGAGTGGTACTCCGTCTTCTTACCGGTGATGCCCTGCTTGTCGACCAGGATCAGGCGACGGTCGGTGAACAGGATGGTGTCGCGGATCAGCAGGTAGGCGGTGTGCACGGTCTCCCCCTGACCGAGCAGCTTGGCGTAGTCCTGCGCGGCCTGCGCCGGGTCGATCGGGTGTGCGTTGCCGAAAAGAGCCATGAGAGGACCCCCCACTCGAATGTCACGCGGCCTGGGCCGGCCGCGTGATCATGGCCAGATATATCTGGTGAGTGGGGGGTCCGAGAAGGGCTGTTACGCGGCTGTGTCCCCGCCGAAGCGGTCCTTGTACGTCTCCAGGTCCTCGTCCGTCAGCTTGGCGAACAGGACCGGCGGGACGGTGAAGGCGGTGCCGGCGGGTACGAAGGCCAGGGACTTCGCCTCGTCCGCCGAGACCCAGGTCGCGGTGTCGTCGGTGAGGGCGAAGGACTGGCGCATGGCGGCCGACGTCGACGGGATGAACGGCTCCGACACCACCGCGTACAGGTGGATCAGGTTCATCGCCGTACGGAGGGTCAGGGCGGCGCCCTCCTGGTTCGTCTTGATCTCCAGCCAGGGGGCCTTCTCCTCCAGGTAGGAGTTGCCCGCGGACCACAGCGCGCGCAGGGCCGCGGCGGCCTTGCGGAACTGGAGGGCCTCCATGTGCTCCTCGTACTCGGCGAGGAGGCGCGCGATCTCCTCGCCCAGGCGGGCCTCGGCCTCGCCGGGCTCGCCGCCCGCCGGGACCTCCTCGCCGAAGCGCTTCTTGGAGAAGGACAGGACGCGGTTGACGAAGTTGCCCAGGGTGTCGGCCAGGTCCTTGTTCACCGTCGCCGTGAAGTGCTCCCAGGTGAAGGACGAGTCGTCCGACTCGGGGGCGTTGGCGATCAGGAAGTAGCGCCAGTAGTCCGCCGGGAGGATCTCCAGGGCCTGGTCGGTGAAGACGCCCCGCTTCTGGGAGGTGGAGAACTTGCCGCCGTAGTACGTCAGCCAGTTGAAGGCCTTGACGTAGTCGACCTTCTTCCACGGCTCGCGCACGCCGAGCTGGGTCGCCGGGAACATGACGGTGTGGAAGGGGACGTTGTCCTTCGCCATGAACTCCGTGTAGCGGACGTCCTGGTCGACGTCGTACCACCACGCCTTCCAGTCCCGGTTCTCCGGGTCCTGGTCCGACCACTCCTTCGTCGCGCCGATGTACTCGATCGGGGCGTCGAACCAGACGTAGAAGACCTTGCCCTCCGCCGCCAGCTCCGGCCAGGTGTCGGCCGGGACCGGGACGCCCCAGTCGAGGTCACGGGTGATGGCACGGTCGTGCAGGCCCTCGGTGAGCCACTTGTGGGCGATGGACGAGGCCAGGTGCGGCCACTGCTGGTCGTGGCGGGCGACCCATTCGCGGACCTCGTTCTCCAGCTTGGACTGGAGGAGGAAGAGGTGCTTGGTCTCGCGGACCTCGAGGTCGGTGGAGCCGGAGATCGCCGAGCGCGGGTTGATCAGGTCGGTGGGGTCGAGCACCCGGGTGCAGTTCTCGCACTGGTCGCCGCGGGCCTTGTCGTAGCCGCAGTGGGGGCAGGTGCCCTCGACATAGCGGTCCGGGAGGAAGCGGCCGTCGGCCGGGCTGTACACCTGGCGGATCGCCCGCTCCTCGATGAAGCCGTTCTCCTGGAGCTTGCGGGCGAAGTGCTGGGTGATCTCGACGTTCTGCTCGCTGGAGCTGCGGCCGAAGTAGTCGAAGGCCAGCGCGAAGCCGTCGTAGACCGCCTTCTGGGCGTCGTGCGCCTGGGCGCAGAACTCCGCGACCGGCAGGCCCTGCTCCTTGGCGGCCAGCTCGGCGGGGGTGCCGTGCTCGTCGGTGGCGCAGATGTAGAGGACGTCGTGGCCGCGCTGGCGGAGGTACCGGGAGTACACGTCCGCCGGGAGCATGGACCCCACCATGTTGCCCAGGTGCTTGATCCCGTTGATGTACGGAAGGGCGCTGGTGATGAGGTGTCGAGCCATGGTTTGGCTGCTCCCGGGTCGGTTGTTTTTCGAACCTTGAAATCGTAGCCGACATGGGTGGGCCGCCCGCTTCCCGTTTTGAGGGGTGGGAAGGGGCGGCCTCGGTGGTGTGTACGGCGTTACGGGCGCCAGTTCTCCAGTACGCCCGTGTAGAGCTCGGTGTCGGTGAGCTCGCGGGGGGTGGGGCCGGCGTGGAAGAAGGACGTGTTGTCGGTCTTCAGTTTGCGGAGGTAGTCGAAGGCCTTGTTGTCGTGCTCGCCGAAGGCGACGAAGGCGAAGTGGATGCCCGGGTGGTTCTTGGCGGCGTCGGTGAGGGCCTGGGTGGCGGGGGTCTTCGCGTCCGGGGCGCCGTCGGTCTGGAAGATCACGAGGGCGGGGGTGCCGGCGGGGGTGTTCTTGTGGTGCTGCGTGACGACTTCCTCGACGGCCACGTGATAGCTGGTACGGCCCATGCGGCCGAGGGCCGCGTGGGTGTCGTCGATCTTGTTCTCGTGGTCGGTGAGGGTGAGCTCGGTGGTGCCGTCGAGCTCGGTGGAGAAGAAGGTGACGTGGACGGTGGCGTCGTCGTCGAGGTGGGCGGCGAGGGCGAGGGTCTGCTCGGCGAGAGCCTGGGCTGAGCCGTCCTTGTAGTACGGGCGCATGCTCGCGGAGCGGTCCAGCACGAGGTAGGTCTTGGCGCGGGTGCCGGTGAGGTCGTTCTTCTTGAGCGCGGTTGCCGCTGCGCGGTAGGCGGTGGCCAGGCCGGGGGCGCGGGTCTTGAGGCGGGCGAGGGTGGTGGCGGCTGCCGAGGGGGTCGGCTGCGGCTCCTCGGCCTCGGCTTCGCCTTCGGCCGGGTTGTTCCCACCCGCACCACCCGTGCGGCTTTCGTGGTCGGGTGCGGGTGGCCCCTGCGGGGCGTCCTCGCCGTCGGCGGCCGCGGGCTCGTCGATCACCGGTTCCGCAGCGGGTGCAGCCGCCGCCACCGGCTCAGGCTCCGCCTCCGCCTCTACGACGGGCTCAGGCTCGGCCTCCACCACAGCGACCGGCGTCGGCTCGGCCTCCACGACCGGCGTCGGCTCGGCCTCGGCCACCGGCTCCGGCTCACCCTTCGCCTCCAGCACCGGCTCGGGCTCCGCCGCCACCGGCTCCGCTTCCGCGGCCGGCTCGGGCTCGCTCACCGGCTCCGGGTCAGCCTCCGCGACCGGCTCAGGCTCGGCCACCGGCTCGGCCTTCTCCTCGGCGACCGGCGCCTCGGCCTCGATCACCGGCTCCGGCTTCTCCTCCAGCACCGGCTCGGGTTCAGCCTTCGCGACCGGCGTCTCGGCCTCGATCACCGGCTCCGGCTTCTCCTCCAGCACCGGCTCGGGTTCAGCCTCGGCGACCGGCGTCTCGGCCTCGATCACCGGCTCCGGCTTCTCCTCCAGCACCGGCTCGGGTTCAGCCTCCGCGACCGGCTCCGGCTTCTCCTCCAGCACCGGCTTCGGCTCCGCCGCCGGCTCGGCCTCGATCACCGGCTCAGCCTCCGCCACCGGCTCGGCCTTCGCCGTCGGCTCAGGCGCCGTCGGCTCAGAAACCGTCGGCTCAGGTGCCGGCGGTTCTCCTTCTGCCTGCTTCGGGACCGTGACGTTGTCGAAGGCTGCTGATACCAGTTCGTGTTCGGAGTCCGTCGACTGGCGGGGTTCCGGGACCTGGGGGTGGTCGGTCTGGGCCTCGGGCGTGGTCGTGGTCGTGACCTCGGCCCTGGGCGTCGTGTCCGCACCCTCTGCCTCGGGCGTGCGGCCCTTACGGCCGCGGCCGAACGCGTTCCGCAGGAGAGTGAGAATGCCCATGTGCGCAACCCTTCGCATGAGTTGTAGCCCGTCAATCCCTGGCCAGGACGGACACGTAAGGTTAGCCGCCCCCGGTCGTGATCTTCGGCAGGGATGCCCTGACCGTCGGCACGCCCCTCAACTCAGGTTCCGATACCTCCAGTTCACCCTTCGTTCATGACGCGTCCCCGTTTTCGCACAAACGCCCCCCTACCGTCCGTCAGGCTGGATTCAAGGGGAAGCAAGGGGAGAACAAAGTGCGCATTCCGCTGCCGCTCATCAGAACGTCGAACGATTCGCATCCCGGTGGGCGTTCCGCCATGACCTGCCGTTTCCGGTGTGGCGACGCCTGTTTCCACGAGGTGCCCAACACCACCACAAACCCGTACGTCGGCGACATCATCGCCGGCGCCCTGAGCCGCCGTAGCGTGATGCGCGCCGCCGCCGTGGTGACCGCCGCGGCCGCCGCCGGCACCGCCGGCACCGTCGCCGCCGCCCCGGAGGCCCAGGCCGCGCCCGCCACGTCGACCAAGCACTCCAGCCGCGGTGCCCGCGGTCTGCGCTTCACGGCCGTCGCCCCCAACACCAACGACGCCGTCACCGTGCCCGAGGGCTACGGCCAGAACGTCGTCATCCGCTGGGGCGAGCCCATCCTGCGCGGCGCCCCCGCCTTCGACCCGGAGAAGCAGACCGCCGCGGCCCAGGCCGGGCAGTTCGGCTACAACTGCGACTTCCTCGCCCTGCTGCCCCTCCCCGGTGAGTACAACCGGCAGATCCTCGTCGCCAACCACGAGTACACCGACGAGATCCTGATGTTCCGCGGCTACGACGCCGCCAACCCCACCCGCGAGCAGGTCGAGATCGCCTGGGCCGCGCACGGGCTGTCCGCCGTCGTCGTGGAGGGGAACAAGAAGAACGGCCAGCTCCGGCCCGTGCCGCGGCACCCGCTCAACCGGCGCATCACCGCCACCACCGAGTTCCGGATCACCGGCCCGGCCGCCGGTTCCGACCTGCTGAAGACCTCCGCCGACCCGACCGGCACCAAGGCCCTCGGCACCCTCAACAACTGCGCCGGCGGCACCACCCCGTGGGGCACCACGCTGCACGGCGAGGAGAACTTCAACCAGTACTTCGCCAACTCCAGCCGCGCCACGGACAAGCGGTACGGCATCGGCACCGGCGCCACCGAGCGCAAGTGGGAGCTGTTCGACAAGCGCTTCGACGTCGCCCAGGAGCCCAACGAGGTGCACCGCTTCGGGTATGTCGTCGAGCTCGACCCCTACGACCCGCACTCCAAGCCCCGCAAGCACACCGCGCTCGGCCGCTTCAAGCACGAGGGCGCGACCGTGCGGCTCACCCACGACGGCCGACCCGTCGTCTACACCGGTGACGACGAGCGCTTCGACTACTTCTACAAGTTCGTCGGCAGCAAGCGGATGAAGAAGGGGTCGTCCCGCGCTGTGCGCGAGCACAACCTCTCGCTGCTCGACGAGGGCACCCTCTACGTCGCCAAGCTCACCGGTGACTCCCCCGCGATCGAGATCGACGGCACCGGCAAGCTCCCCGCCGACGGTGAGTTCGACGGCTCCGGCGAGTGGATCCCGCTGGCCACCGCCTCCGCCAAGGGCGCGGTCAGCCACGTCGAGGGCATGACCGCCGAGGAGGTGTTCGTCTTCACGCGTCTCGCCGGTGACAAGGTGGGCGCCACCAAGATGGACCGTCCCGAGGACGTCGAGCCCAACCCGCACACCGGCAAGGTGTACGTCGCCCTCACCAACAACACCAACCGCGGCATCGGCACCAACGCCAAGGCGGACGAGGCCAACCCGCGCAACGCCAACAAGCACGGCCAGATCCTGGAGCTGACCGAGCGCTGGAACTGCGCCGACAGCACCAAGTTCGCCTGGAGCCTGTTCCTGGTCGCCGGTGACCCGAACGACCCGGCCACCTACTTCGCGGGCTTCCCGAAGGACCAGGTCAGCCCGATCTCCTGCCCGGACAACGTGGCCTTCGACCCGCACGGCAACCTGTGGATCTCCACGGACGGCGCGCAGCTCGGCTCGCACGACGGTCTCTTCGGTGTCGCTACGCGCGGTGACCGGCGCGGTGAGCTGAAGCAGTTCCTGACCGTGCCGCGTGGCGCGGAGACCTGCGGCCCGATCGTCCAGGACCGGCGGGTGCTGGTCGCGGTGCAGCACCCGGGTGAGATCACCGGTGCGACGGTGGAGAAGCCGGAGAGCACGTGGCCTGATGGGCCGGGTACGTACGTCCGGCCGGCCGTTGTCGCCGTGTGGCGCAAGGATGGTCGCGACATCGGCGTCTGAGCCTTAGCCCTGACCCTGAGCCACCCGAGTTCGCCCATGAGCTCGGGTGGTTCGGCTCTGGGGACACCTCACCGCGGGGAAGTTATCGCCCTCGCCGCCGCCACTTCCTGGCGCAAGGGCTCCAGGACGCTTCCCGACGGGCCCGTCAGGTCCGTGCGGACCGCGTACAGGACGTCCACCTGGCGCAGGCCGTCCGACAGTTCCCTCAGCTGGCGCACCACCTGGTCGATTTCCGCCTGGGTGGGGGGTGGTGCGCCGTGTTTGACGCGGACCCTCGCGGCCGTCGTCGCGTCCACGATGCGTTCCACCGCGACGACCAGGGGCCACCAGGCCGCCGCCCTCCGGCCCGTGGGCGGTGGTTCGGTCAGCGCGCGCTGGAATTCCGTGCGGATGACGGACAGGTCCCGGTACAGGCGGCGGCGCATCCGCGCGCGGGCCGCGGGGTCCACCGCCTGCGCGCCGAACGCGCCCTCCACGTAGCTCGCGGTGTCCCGCACCGCGTCGGCCAGCCGGTCGCCGACCCTGGTGTGCCAGCTCTCCGGCCACAGCAGATACCCGGCGATCAGCGCGATCCCGCAGCCCATCAGCGAGTCCACCAGCCGGGGCAGGAGCAGGTCGGTGCCCTGGTGGTTCAGTACGTCGGACAGGAGCAGGATCACCGGGGTGATGGCGGCGGTCTGGTAGCCGTACCCGCGCGGGGTGAGCGCCGGGATCAGCGGGGCGAGCAGCAGCATCACCGGTACGTCCCACCAGCCGCGCGGCACCTGGGAGAGGACCGCCGCCGCGACGACCAGGCCCGCGACCGTGCCGAGCGCGCGCAGCAGGGCGCGGGAGAAGACCGAGCCGAAGTCGGGCTTCATCACGAAGGTGATGGTCAGGGCGACCCAGTAGGAGCGGGGGACCGGGATGATCGACACCAGGACCTGGGCCACGCCGATGCACAGGGCGAGGCGCAGGCCGTAGCGCCAGGAGGCGGCGGAGAGGGCGACGTTGCGGGCGGCGCGCGCGGCGCGGATGCCGAGGGCGGCGGGCCGGCCGAGGCGGTCGTCGATGCCGCGCGGGTCGACGTCGGGGGCGGCGACGACGTCGGCGGCGTGGCGCAGGGCGTGGTCGACGGCGCGGGCGGTCTCGGTGGCCGGGGTGGGGAGCTTCAGGCCTATGGGGCCGGTGTATCCGGTGTCCACGGCCTGCGCGAGGTGCCGTACCGCGACCGGGAGTTCGGGCGGCAGGGGACGGCCGCTCAGGTGGACGGCGGGTGCGGCCTCGACGACCGGGATGACCGCGTTCAACTGGGCCAGCAGCCGGGTCAGTTCGGGGCTGCGGCCGTGGTGGCGGGTGCGGCGGGCGAGGACGAGGTCGTACGACTGGTTCAGGGACTGCGTGACGCTGTGGCGGACCTCGTCGTAGGTCTCGGGGCGTCCGGTCGCCGCCAGCAGGTCGGCGACCGCGCGGTAGGTGTCGGCCACCGCCGTGCGTTCGGGGACCCCTCCGCGCAGGGGCCAGGCCAGCAGGGCGAGGAGCAGGACGAGCAGTCCGCCGCCGGTCACCAGCAGCGGGGCCAGCCACCACTCGCCGGGCATCGGCAGGCCCGCGCCGACCACGGAGTTCAGCAGCAGGAGCAGGCCGGACACGGAGGCCACCGCGCCGATCGTCGAGATCATCCCGGAGACCAGCGCGACGGCGGTCACGACGGCGACCGCGACCCATCCGTGCCCGAACACCAGCGAGCCGAGCGTGATCCCGACGGCGCCGAAGAGCTGCGGCACGGCGATGTTGAGGAGCCGCATCCGGTAGGCGTCGGCCGTGTCCCCGATGACCCCGGACAGCGCTCCCATGGAGGCGAGCGCCCCGTACTGGGGCTCGTCGACCGCGAGCCCCACGGCGAGCGGCAGCGCCATCGCGACGGCGGCCCGCGCCACGGCCGCCCGGTTGACCGGGGCGGTCTGCGCCCGGAGGTTCCGGACCAGCCAGTCGGGAGGGGTGAGGCCGATGGGGAACTCGCGGGACATGCGGCCATTATGGGCGGGCGGATCACCGGGATCCGTGGAGTGTGACGTCCGCGACCACCGCTTTGTGGTCGGTGTCCGCCAGGTCCAGGAAGCGGGTCTCGCGGGCCGAGAAGTGCTCCGACAGCAGGACGTGGTCGATCTGGACGCCCGGGGTCGGGGTGGGGTGGGACGGCCAGGTCGGGGTGCGGGACTCGTCCGTGAGGCGGGCCGCGTCCCGCAGGCCCGTGTCCAGGATGCGGCGGAAGGACGCGTGGTCCTGGGAGGCGTTGAAGTCGCCCGCGAGGACGGTCGGGGTGCCTGCGGACGCCTTCGCGTAGTCCCGCAGCTCCGCCAACTCCTCGCGCCAGACGTCCACCTGGCCCGGCAGCGGCGGCATGGGGTGCGCCAGCTGGAGTCGTACGGCGTGACCCCGCACGTCCGCCACCGCGCCGGGCATGCCCATCGTGCCGGGGACGCCGTCGGTGTCCCGGAGGGGGAAGCGGCTGAGGATCAGCGAGCCCTTGGAGCCGGATCCCGGGACCGCCGCCCGGTGGGGGAAGTCCAGCCCATCCCCCAACCGCCCCTCGCAGGCGGGGTCGCACTCCGAGACGAACACGACGTGCGGGTTCTCCCGGCGTACAGCGGACACCAGCGCCTTCGTCCCCTGCCCGTACGCCACGTTCGACGTCAGCACCCGGAAGGACGCCACGGCGGGACCTGAGGGGGCGCCCGTCCTGCCGTACGGCTCCAGGAACCACGCCAGCAGGCCGAGCACCAGCACCCCCCACACCAGCCCGGCCCACCACCGCGCGAGCAGCGCGCAGGCCAGGGCGAGGCCCACCGGTACCACCAGCCACGGCAGGAAGGCCAGCAGCTGAGGCACCGGCGTGATCCCGTCCGTGTCGGCGATCCGGCACCCGACCACCACGCTCACCCCGGCGCACGACAGTCCCGCGCACCAGGCCAGGAACCGCCGCCCGCCTGTCCTCAACTCCTCGCCCCCTTCCCCCTCAAGGACGGGACGCCGCGACCGGGGGTTGCCGTCGCCGGGTGAGCAGCCAGGTTCCCAGGGCCACCAGCAGGCCGACCGCCACCAGCAGCCACGACACCGTGCGCAGGGTCGCGGTCAGGGCGTCGTAGACCGCGCCCGCCGCCGGACGGTGGACGTCGTCGGGCAGATCGGCGAGGGTCAGCCGGCGCCCGACGGCGACCGCGAGACCGAGGAAGGCACCGCCCAGCGCGGTGCCCAGCGCGGTCGCGGTGACCGCCCGCCGGCGGCAGGCGGCGACGGCGATCCCGGCGACGGCGAGCGCGGCGGCCGTGACGGGCAGCCAGAACCCGGCGATCTCCAGCGCGTGGAACCCCCGCCGCAGTTCCTCCAGTTCAGCTGCGGGCAGCACCGCCACCTCCGTGTGCTCGACGGGGATCCGACTCGCGAGCGGAATGTTGTCGGCCTCCAGGCGGGCTTTCACCTCGGCGGCGACCGGCGCCAGGTCCACCCGCACCTCGCCCCCGTCGCCGTCCCGCACGGCCCGCAGGACCGCGTCGTGGACGGCCCGGTTGCCCGCGTCCCAGGCGGTGCGGAAGGCGTCGGTGCCGGTGAAGGACCGCACCGCGTCACGCACGAAGGGCCGCAGCGGCGCGTCCGCGTCCGTCTCCCGCACGATTCCGTCACCCACCGTGTCCGCGACCGCGTCCCGCACGGCCGGGTCGGCGGCCAGCGGAGCCATCGCGGTGACGTAGCGGCCGGTGTCGGCGAGGCCGTACGACGCCCAGGCCGCCAGGGCGCCGAACGGCACCAGGAGGCAGGCCAGCGCGATCAGCGCGGCCGAGAGGGCGTTCCGCAGGCGGGAGGACACCCCTCCAGGCAAGACGGGCCCGGTCCGGCGGGCCAGCGCTCACGGCCGTATGGCCGACAGGCCCGCACCCCTTGGGGGAACTGGCATCCAGGCTCTCCGGTGGAGGGTTCACCCGAACGGGTGTTTCCTGGTGCTGGGGAGAAGGAGGCGATCATGCGCACCACTCCGGCTCTGCGGACCCTGGCCTTGGCCCTGCTCACCGGCGGCTCTCTGATCGCCGCCACAGCCACCGCCACGGCGACCGCACCGACCCTCGCGCCCGAGAGCGCCCCGTCGACGTTCTCCGAAGGACGCGGCGGCGGTCATCCGATCTGGGGCACGGTCATTTCCCACACGAAACTCAACGTCAGGGCGGCGCCCACCACGCACTCGCCCGTCGTCACCTGGCTCGCCCCGGGCAGCCAGGACCCCGTGGACTGCAAGGTCCGCGGCCAGAGCGTCAACGGCAACCCGCACTGGTACTGGCTGAAGGGCGCCCAGGGCTGGGCGGCCGCCGCCTTCGTCGACACCGGCGGGGCCCATGTGCCGAACTGCTCGGACCCCTGCCCGGAATGGAAGGACGGGTCCTGGACCAACTGGGACGAGCCGTTCACCAACGACTCCTGGAGCATGTCCGGTTCCGGTTCGTGGAGCGCGTCCGGTTCGTGGAGCTGGAGCGCCTCCAATTCGTCGTCCAGCGGATCCGCGTCCGTGTCGTCGGCCGGCGCGTGGAGCTGGCTGGGCGGCTGGTGAGGGGAAGGTGAGGGAGCGCGTGGGCCCCGGCATCGCTGCCGGGGCCCACGCGTGTGCGCCGGAGGCGTCAGCGGGGAAGGGGATTCCCCTCGGCGTCCTCGTGGGTGTAGTAGCGGTAGAAGAACACCGCGAAGATGGCCGCCGTGATCAGCAGGCTCATCGTCACCGAGCGCAGGACGCTCGCGCCGGTCTGGCTGTAGAGGAAGCCGAAGGCGGCACCGGCGAAGGCGGACTTCGTCAGCGAGTGCAGTTCCCGCTTCAGCTTGGGTGCCAGTTCGGCCACGGCGATGCACAGCACCATGAACACGATCGCGGTGACGAAGCCGAACAGGATGTTCCAGCCGGTGATCTCGCCGCCGCCGCGCCGGTTGGCCGCGGCCCAGTAGCCGTAGACGAGGCCCAGGACGACGGGGATCCCGATCCGCCCCATTCTGTGCGTGCGCTCGCTGAAGATGTCGGGTGAAACGGTCACCTTGGGCATCCGGCTGCCGGGTTTGGGTGCCGCGTGAGCCATGGGAGCACCTCCTCCTTCAGGTCTCTGACGCCCCCGACATCAAGGGCACACCCGCGGCGGGGGGCCTGGCAAGTCGAAGATGCGGGGCCCATGCCGCCGTGTTTCGCTGGCGGCATGAGCGGTGGGCGCGGACTGACACCGGTGAGCGGCCGCCCCGCCCGGCGGCGGCCGGTCCGGGCCCCCGGTGACGTGGTCCAGCGCCATCAGATGCTGCGGGTGGGCGGCCGGAGTGTGGCCTGGGCGCCGCCGCTGCTGCTGCTCGTCGCGATCGTGGTGACCGACTGGTACACCGCGCAGGACTTCCGGATCATCTCCTGGCTGGTCCTCGTCCCCGGTATCGCCGCCACGCTGTGCGGGGTGTGGGGGACGGCCGCGTTCGCGGTGCTGTCGACGGCCACCTATGTCGTGGCGGACAGCACCTGGCCCGGCGAGTTCCAGGTGGGGCTGCCCGACCTGCTGCTCTCCGCGATCGGCGGGATCCTCGCCACGCTGGCCTGCGCGGTCCGGGTGCGCGGCGAGCGGCGCATGCTGCACATGCGGGACGTCACCGACACCATCCGCCGTACCGTGCTGCGCCCGCTGCCCACACCCTGGGGCGGCCTCGACCACGCGGGCGTGTATCTCACCGCTGACGTCGACGCGGCGGTCGGCGGCGACTTCTACGACATCCAGCCGGGCCCGCACGGCACCCGGGTCCTCGTCGGTGACGTCCAGGGAAAAGGGCTCCACGCGGTGGAGGCCGCCGCCGCGCTGCTCGGCACGTTCCGTGAGTGCGGATACCACGAACCGGATCTCGCCACCGTCGCCGAGCACCTGGAGATCCGCATGATCCGGCACGCGGCCCACACCACCGCCCTCGGCCGCGACGACGGCGACCGCTTCGCCACCGCCGTCCTGCTGAGTTTCCCGGCCGACGACCCCGGCACCCTGGAGTCGGTGGTCTTCGGCCACGAGCCGCCCCTGGTGATCGGTCCCTCGGGCCTACGGCAGCTGCCGCCCGGCGAAGCCCTCCCGCTGGGCCTCGGTGAACTCACCGGCGGCTCGGGCCCGCCCAGGGTGCTGCGCTCCCCCCTCGCCCCCGGTGAGACGGTGCTGCTGACCACCGACGGCGTGACCGAGGCCCGCGACGGCACCGGCGCCTTCTACCCGCTCGCCGAGGAGGTCGCCCGGGCCGTCGCCGCGGACCCCCGGCTCGCCGAGCCGCGCCGCCTGGTCGGCTACGTCCGGGACGGCACCCTGCGCCACTGCGGCGGACTGCTCGCCGACGACACGACGGTGTACGCGGTGCGCCGGGCGGAGTGAGCCGAGGCG
Organism: Streptomyces sp. NPDC043726; assembly: GCF_056436565.1. Classification (NCBI taxonomy): domain Bacteria; kingdom Bacillati; phylum Actinomycetota; class Actinomycetes; order Kitasatosporales; family Streptomycetaceae; genus Streptomyces; species Streptomyces sp. NPDC043726. The sequence continues at coordinate 353,632 of NZ_JBWKCI010000003.1, read as the reverse complement.
CGGGCGGAGTGCGCCGGGACGCGGGCGGAGTGCGCCGGTGACGGCCCCCGAGCGGGGTGAATCGGACCTTTGCGCTCCTGAGGCCCCCCTTTGCAGCCGCAGCGGTTACGGTGCTGCCGTACGTGATCGACGGGGGATGGGGAGGGACCGATGCCCGGAACCGTGCTGCTGCTCGCCGCCTCACCGGCGGGCAAGGGCTGTCTGGTGGACGCGGCGTCCGTGCTCCCCGTCCTGGCCGCGGTACCGCCCGCGGTGCTGGCCGGCACGGACACGGCCAACGTCGTCGAACTCGCCGACCCCCTCGAACCCCAGGCCGTCCTGACCCGGCTGCGCGCCGCCGCCGCGGCCCCGGGACCGCTCACCGTCTTCGTCACCGGCCAGCTCCAATTGGACCGCAGGCAAAGGCTGGTGCACCTGGCGCTGGCCCGCACGACCCCGTCCACGGTCCGCTACACGGCCCTGCCCTGGCACTGGGTCCGGGAGGAGCTGCGGCTGCGCGCACCGGGCACGACGACGCTGCTGCTGGACCTGCACGCGGACACGGAGACCTGGGAGCTGCTGCGCACCCGCCCGCTGGACTCGGGGCACAACATCGCCGTTCACGGTCGCATCGCCCCGCCGCCGGGGCGGCGGACGGTGGCGGTGCCGTCGTACATGAAGGCGGTGGCGACGATCCTGCGCAGCGGACGTCGGCCGGAGCCGGGGGAGTTGCATCAGCAGGCGCTCGCGCGGCTCGGCAGCGAGGGGCACCGGGACCTCGTGCTCGGGACCGTGCACACGGACCCGCACTCCGCCATCACCGCCGCCGTCCAGGCCGGCCGGCACGGAGACGCCGACGCGCTCGCCGCCCGGCACGAGCAGGCCGCCGTACAGGCGTACGGCCCGGGTTCGGCGCAGGCGCTGCACTGGGCCGAGGTCCGGGCCGATCTGGCGATGTTCGCCGGGGACGCCGAGCGCAGCTGCCGGGGCTGGCTGCACGTGGCGTCCGCGCGGCTGGCCGCCGGACAGTCGGCGGCCGATCCGGACGTGGAGTCCGCCGTGGACCGGGCGCACCACCAGTGGGGGTGCGTCAGCGACCCGGCGCGGGCCCGTGAACTGGGGCCCGCGCTGGCCGAGTTGAGAGCGCGGGTGCCGGGGCGCCGGGACGGCGCGCTGGACCACGTCCAGCAGCGCCTCAGCTCCCTGGCCTCGCTCAGCTCGTGAAGGTGAAGTACTTCCAGGCGCCGTGCGTGGTCGAGTTCACGCTGTCGCCGTGGCCGTTGACGTAGGAGTTGCGCACCCGGAAGCGGTAGCCGGTGGGCGGGGTGCCGGTGATCTCCACGGCGGACTTGCCGTTGGAGCCGACCGTGAAGTACTCGCTGCCCGTGGTGTGCCAGGCGCCGCCCGAGTAGACCTGCATCTGCAGGCGCTGCTGCCGGCCCGGGTACGGGGGCAGCGTCGCCGTGAAGACGGGGTCCTTGGAGACCCTGAAGTAGTGGTAGGTGTGCCCCCACGTGTACTTCGTCTTGTAGTGGCCGCTGACCGCCGTGGAGATCGACACCTTCGCGCCGGCCGTGCTGGTCACCGTGCGCGGCTGGTAGCGGGCGTCACCCGCGAACTTGGCCGTGACGGTGACGTCGCGCTTGAGGTCGAGGACGACCGAGAGGTCGCCCGAGGAGTTGACCGTGCCGCTCTTCACCAGCTGGTTGGGCTTGTCCGAGCCGAAGGGGTTGGCCCAGATCTCGACCTTGCGGTTCTTGTACGTCGTGCCGAGGTGCGCCGTGAACTTCACGTCCGCGCCGTAGCCGTACACCTTGCCGTTGTTGTTCAGCGTCAGTGTCGGCTTGGCGCGGGAGACCTCGACGGTGTCGGAAGCGGATCGGGGCGCGTGCTCGGCGTCGCCCGCGTAGTGCACCGTGTACTTGACCTTGCCGCCGACGGTCGGGGTGTCGGTGAAGGAGTAGCTGCCGTCCGCCTTGACCGTGACCGGCGCGAGCGCCTTGCCGGCCGGGTTCTCCAGGTCGGTGCGGCTCACCGTGAGCGGGCTCCCGGCGGGAACGGCGATCCGGGAGGTGACCTTGCCGGTGACCGTGAGCTTCTGGGCGCGCGGGGCCGAGGCCGGGGCGCTCACCGTGATGTCCGTGACCGCCTTGGTGGGCGCGGTCAGGGACCGCAGGCTGTACACGCCCTCGCTGTTGGAGGTCACCGCGAACAGCCGGGAGGCGTCAGGCGTCCAGGCGAGGCCTGAGGTGGAGAGCAGGTCGGAGCCGGACGTGGTGCCGGTGTTGGGGAAGTCGTACTCGCGAACCGACGTGGTGGTGCCCGGCTTGTAGATCCAGACGTCCTCGCTGTAGATGCCCATGATGCCCGCCGCGAGGGTGCCGTCGGGGGCGATGGCCACGGAGTTCGGGTAGTGGCTGCTGGCGTACGTGCCGTCCGCGGTGAGGTCGGACGTCTTGAACACCATGTGGTGGTACGGCCATCCGCTGGCGACGATCACCTGCGTGCCGTCCGGTGTGACTTGGAGGTCACCCATGTTGTCGCCCGCGTCGCCGGTGGCGGCGGTACGGGTGGCGGTTCCCGTCGACACGTCGTACGCGCCCACGACGGAGCCGCCCCGCTCGCCCGCCACGAGAACGTTCGCGCCGGGCGCCGCATCCACGATCGGCGCGTCGTAGAAGAGGCGGTTCGGGTCCTGGTCGAGGGTGACGACCGGCTGTTCGCCGGAGACGTCGAGCGAGCCGATGTTGCCCGCGGCGGCGGCGCCATAGCCGAACCACAACTTCCCGCCGGCCGCGGCGACGCTCAGCGGGGCGTCACCCACGGGGTAACGGGCGGACTCGCCCCCGGTCGCCGTGTCGATCGCGACGATCGCGTCGGCGTCCTTCACGGCCGCGTACAGGGTGCCGGAGTCGGCGGACAGCTCCAGGCCGGTGACGCCGGGCAGGTTCGTCACCTGCTGGACGACGGCTCCGGCGTAGTCGGTGACGACGATCTTGCCGTTGCTCGGGTCGCTGACGAAGACCCGCTGGTGGACGCCGTCCACCACGATGTCGGCGGTCGACTTCACCGGCAGCGTCTTCACGGAGTCGGCGGCGGCGGGCACGGCGGCCAGCGCCGCCGAGCTGATGAGGACCGCCAGGGTGGTGGCGGCCGTGGTGAGAGTGCGTCTGCGCACGCTGTTTCGAACCCCCCGGAACGAAAAAGGATGTGGGCCGCCACGGGCGGGCCCTCGGCAAGGGGGCCGGGCCCCGATGTGTGGGGCTTGTGCGCCGCGTGTGGCGGGTGAGCGAAGACTAAGTCATGCCACTGACAAAAAGGAGAGGGCCCCCGACACCAGCGTCCGCACCCCGGTCGGCACGGTGGCCAGGTCGGGCGCGAAGTGCGGGCTGTGGTTGCTCGGCACCGACTCCGACCGCCCCAGCAGGTCGTCCCCCGGCGCCGCGTCCCAGGCCGCGGGCGGGGTGCTCGTCACGAACCAGTAGGAGTACGGCACCTTGCCGTCGGCGAGGTGCGAGAAGTCCTCGCTGCCCATCGCCGGGCCCGGGTCGAACACGGCGTCGGCGCCGAACTCCGCGCGGTGCGCGGCGGCGACCCGCCGGTCCGTCTCCCCGTCGTTGACGGTCACCGGGAAGGAACTCCCCACCGTCACGTCCGGCTCGCGCGGACACCCCGCGGCCAGGCACTCCCCGGCCGCCATCCGCCGGATCGCGGCGATCATCCGGTCCCGTACGCCCTCCGACTGCGTGCGCAGGTTCAGCGACATCCGGGCCGTGGCGGGGATGACATTCGCGGCCGTCCCCGCCTCGATCCGCCCCACGGTCAGTACGGCCTGCTCCCGCGCGGCCAGCTCCCGGCTGACGATCGTCTGCAACCGCGTGACGAGGAAGGCGGCCGTCACCACGGGATCCACGGTCGTCTCGGGCCGCGAGCCGTGCCCGCCCCGCCCGTACACCGTGATCTCGACATCCGTCGTCGCCGACATGATCAGCCCCGGCACATGGGCGACGCGCCCCACCGGCCCCGGTGCCACGTGCTGTCCGAGCAGGACGTCCGGCCGGGGGAACCGGTCGTAGAGCCCGTCCGCCACCATGGCCGCCGCGCCGCCGCCGACCTCCTCGGCGGGCTGCCCCACCGCCAGCAGCGTCCCCGACCAGTCGGCCCGCCGGGCGGCCAGCTCCTCGGCGGCGCCCACCAGCCACGTGACGTGCATGTCGTGCCCGCACGCGTGCATGACGCCGGGCACGGTCGAGGCGTACGGCAGCCCGGTCTCCTCCTGCACCGGCAGCGCGTCCATGTCGGCCCTCAGCAGGACGGTCGGCCCGTCACCGTTGCGCAGCATCCCGACGACTCCGGTACGGCCGATGCCTTCCGTGGTCTCGAACCCCGCGGCCGTCAGCCGCGCCGCGAGCCGGGTGGCCGTGCGGTGTTCCTGGAAGGAGAGTTCGGGGTGCTGGTGCAGATCGCGGTAGAAGTCCTCAAGGTCGGAGGTCATGCGGTCAGGGTATTTGGAGATTTCCCGCACGGCACTGTAGTGGCGTCGTTACTCTCGGCTACATGGTGCACATTCGCGAACTGGATCCGAGTGCCTCCCCACTGGACTATTTCGGCTACGAGTTGCGCAGGAAGCGGGAGGAGGCGGGGCTGACCCAGAAGGAACTCGGCGACGTCATCTTCTGCACGGGTTCGTTGATCGGCCAGATCGAGACGACGCTGAAGGTGCCGACGAGGGAGTTCGCGGAACGGGCGGACGCGGCGCTGATGACGGACGGCCACTTTTCGCGCCTGATCGGCCTGGTCCTACGGTGCCAATTGCCGAGCTGGTTCCAGCCGTACGCGGAGATGGAGGCGAAGGCGACGTACATCAGCACGTACCAGGCGCAGATGGTGTACGGCCTTCTCCAGACCAAGGCCTACGCGCGTGCCGTGCTGGCCACCGGCATGCCGGAGAAGCTCGACGAGCTGGTCGGCGCGAGGCTGGAGCGGCAGCGCCTCCTGGCACGTGAACAGCCGCCGCTGGCCTGGGTGATTCTGGACGAGGCGGCACTGCGCAGGCCGATCGGCAGCCGCGAGATCATGCGTGAACAGCTCGGCCATCTCCTCAGCTTCCGCGAGTGCCGGGGGGTGCGCATCCAGGTGCTGCCGTTCGAGGCGGGTGCACACGCCAGCCTGATCGGCTCGTTCAACACCCTGCGCTTCGGCGATCATCCGGACATCGTGTACACCGAGGACCTGATCTCCGGGCACATGACAGCCAACCCCACCACTGTGAAGGACGCGACCCTTCGTTACGCTCATTTGCAGGCGTCCGCTCTCTCCGTGGAGGAGTCGGCGGCACTGATCACTCGCGTGATGGAGGAGCAGTATGGACCTGGACCCGAAGTGCACGCGGTGGCGTAAGTCCTCGTACAGCGGCAACACCGGCGGTGATTGCGTCGAGGTCGCCGACCTCGCCCCCCACATAGCCGTCCGAGACTCCAAGAACCCCGCCGCCGGAATGCTCGCCCTCTCCCCCGCGTCCTACTCCGCGTTCATCAGGCACGTCGCCCTGGGGTCCTGAACCGTCTCCGTCGCCCTCGCCGGGCCCGCGTTCGCTGCCAGGATCAGCGCGGCCACCGCCACCACCGCGGCGGCGATTCCTCGGACATAACGCTCGGCTGTGCTGGTGCGGTCGAGCACGGCTACCTCGCAACCGGTGTATTGACGCGATGTATTAAGCGGGCTCGGTAATCAGGCTTAATTCCCGGTTTAACCTAGGGGCTGTCGGAGTCGAACGGCAAGAGGCACCAGGGGAGTTGGGCGATGTCGGAGCGCGACGACCCGTTGACCATCGGGCGCAGGGTGCAGGCGTGGCGGTTCGAGCGTGGCCTGACGCAGAAACAGCTGGCCGAGCCCGCCTACACACCCGCCTACATCTCCACCCTGGAGGCCGGTCGGGTCCGGGCCTCCGACGAGGCGCTCCGGCACATCGCCGAACGGCTCGGCGTGGCGTACGACGAGCTGATCACCGGCCGTTCGGCCCGGCTCGCGACCGAGTTGCGGCTCCAACTCACGGGGGCGCAGAAGACGTTGGCGACCGGCGCCACCGAGGCCGCGGCGGAGGGGTTCACCGCGGTCCTCGCGGAGGCCGACACCCATGGGCTCGTCGAGGAGCGGGTCGCCGCTCTGCTGGGCCTCGGGGAGTGCGGGATCGACACCGGGGATTTGGACGCCGCCCTGCGCTCCTTCGAACAGGCCGAGGCGGCCCTCGCGGGACAGCCGCTGCCCGTACGGGTCCCGGCTCTGCGGGGACGGGCCGTCGCCCACTACCTGGCCGGTGAACTCCGTTACGCCGTATACCTGTTGGAGTCCACCCTCGACGAGCTGAACCGCGGCGGGCTGCACGATCCGGACGCGCTGCTGCTGCTCTACGCGAGTGTCATCGGCCCGTACATGGACCTGGGCGCCCACGCCCGTGCCGCCCAGGCCGCCGAGCTGGCCCTCGCACTCGCCCCGCAGGCGGGAGACCCGGCGCTGGTGGCCCGGATGCACCGGTCCGTCGCCCGCACGCTGCTCGCCGAGGGCCGGATCGCCGAGGCCGACGCCTCCCTGGCGAAGGCCGCCGAGCTGTACCGGGGCCTTCAGATCCGTACCGAACTGGCCCACTGCCACTGGATGCGCGGGTACGTCAGCGCGCAGAACGGCGAGCTGGACCGAGCCGAGGCCGAGCTGCGGGAGGCCCGCGCCATGCTCTCCGCCAAGCGGGCCGCCCTCTACACCAGCCAGGTCGCCGTCGAACTGGCCGACGTGCTGCACCGGCGCGGCAAGTCCGAGGAGGCCGCCGCCCTCCTGCACGAGGTGCTGTCCGACCTCAGCCCCGAACGCGGCGCCCTGCACTCCGCCGCCGCCCACCGCCTGCTCGGCATCATCGCCGAGGACGCCCGGGACACCGAGGCCGCCGAGGAGCACTACGTCCGCGCCCTGAGCCTGCTGGAGCGGGCCGGCGCCGCCGGTGACCTGGCCGACCTGTGCCGGCTGCTGGGCGATCTGCTGCGCCGTACGGGGAGGGTCGAGGCCGCCCTCGACGCGTACCGGACGGGCCTGGGCCACCGTACGGCCCCCGGCACCACCACCCTCGGACCCGCACCCGCACAGCCCCCGCTGTGATCATCCACAGCCTGTGCGGTTAGCTTCTCGCCGAGCACATCGAGAACCGGGACAGGCGCGTGGCGAATCAACGGACAGTGGTCTACTGCGGCCTGCGCGCCCTCGTGTACCTGGTGCTCGGCGGTGCCGCGCTGCTCGCCGTGGCGACGGTCGCGGCCGTGCTCGGGCCGGTCCTCGCGCTCGACCTCTACACGCCGCCCGTGGCCGCCTGGTGGACGGTGTTCACCGCCATCGCCGTACAGGCCGTGCCCTTCCTGCTGCTCGGCACGGTCGTGTCGGCGGCGATCGGCGCCTTCGTGCCGCAGCGGGTGTTCACCAAGCTCCTCCCGCGCAATCCGGCGCTCGCCGTGCCGGTGGCCGGAGCGGCCGGGGTCGTCCTGCCGGGGTGCGAGTGCGCGTCCGTGCCGGTGGCCGACAGCCTGATGCGGCGGGGCGTGGCCCCGGCGGCGGCGCTCGCCTTCCTGCTCTCCGCGCCCGCGATCAATCCGGTGGTGCTGATCGCCACCTCCGTCGCCTTCCCCGGGCAGCCCGAGATGGTGCTCGGGCGGTTGCTCGCCTCGCTGGTCACGGCGGTCGTGATGGGCTGGCTGTGGGTCCGGTTCGGCCGCGAGGAGTGGCTGCGGCGGCCCGCGCGCCACGCCCCCGACTCCGCCACCGGACTGCGCGCCTTCACCGCCGGGCTCCAGCACGACTTCCTGCACGCGGGCGGCTTCCTGGTGGTGGGCGCGGCAGCGGCGGCCACCTTCGACATCGTCGTACCGCGCTCCCTGCTCGACGTCCCCGGCTGGGCGTCCGTGCTGCTCCTCGCCCTGCTCGCCGTGGTGCTGTGCGTGTGCAGCGAGGCGGACGCCTTCGTGGCCGCGTCGCTCAGCGGCTTCTCGCCGACCGCGCGGCTCGCGTTCATGGTGGTGGGGCCGATGGTCGACCTGAAGCTGATCGCCCTGCAGACCGGCACCTTCGGGCGGGCCTTCGCGGTCCGGTTCTCGGCGGCGACCTGGGTGGTCGCGGTGATCTCCAGCGTGCTGGTGGGGTGGTGGCTGCTGTGAGGCGGTACGGACCCGCTGTCCTCTTGCTGCTCGTCGGGGGCGCGATCCTGCGGATCTCGCTCTTCAGCGAGCTGTATCTGCGCTATGTGCAGCCCGGGTTGCGGCCGTATCTGGTCGTGTCGGGGGCGGTGCTGGTGGTGCTGGGGCTGGTGGCGGCGCTGGGGAGCCGGGGCGGTCACGGCCACAACCCCCGGGTGGCCTGGCTGCTCACCCTGCCTGCTCTCGCCCTGCTCCTGTTCCCGCCGCCCGCGCTCGGCTCCTACAGCGCCGAACGGGAGGCCGCAGAGCGGGCGGCCCAGGGTGTCGGCACCTTCCCGGCGCTGCCCGCCGCGGACCCGGTGGAGCTGACGCTCGGGGAGTTCACCTCCCGGGCGATCTACGACAGCGAGCGCTCGCTGAAGGGCCGCACGGTCCGGATGACCGGGTTCGTCACGCACGACGCCGACGGGAGCTGGTACGTCACCCGGCTGCTGGTCTCCTGCTGTGCCGCCGACGCCACGACCGCCAAGGTCGAGGTCCGGGGCGCGGACGCCCCGCCCGACGACACCTGGGTCACGGTCACCGGCACCTGGCACCCCGAGGGCACGCTCGGCTCCGACGAAGCCTGGCCGCCGGTCCTCGACGCGGAGTCGGTGCGGAGCGTGGGGGAGCCGGCGAATCCGTACGAGAAGCGGTGAGGGCTCGGTGGAGGGCGGTTTCGCTCCCTGGGGCACGGGTAGTCGGGCGGTCCGGGGCACGGAGGCTTTGCGGAGCGGTGCGACCCGGTGAACCTGAGCACCACGCTGAAGGTGTGAGGAGGCGGGTGATGTGCGGCCCGGGGACGACCACCGTGGTGCCGCCGACGGTCCGGGTACGGGTCCCGGTGATATCCCGCGCCGGCTGTGCGCTGTCGCGGTCGAACTGCTGCCGGTGACCGGGGCGAGCGTCTCGCTGCACGACGACGACATGCCGGTCCAGCTGTGTGCGAGCGACGCGCGGGCCGCGTACGCCACGGACATCCAGGCCACGTTGGGCGACGGGCCCTGTCAGAGCGCGGCGCGCAGCGGACGGCCCGTGCTCGCCTGCGACCTCACGGAGGGGCGGGACGCGGAACGCTGGCCGGTCTTCGCCGAGGAGGCCGCGGAGATCGGGGTGCGGGCGACGTACTCGCTGCCGCTCGGCGACGACGTGGTGTGCGTGGGCACGCTCGACCTCTACCGGGACACTCCGGGTGAGCTGACCGCCGACGAGCTGCGGACGGCACGGGCGCTGGCCGGTGCGCTGACGATCGCGCTGACGGAACTGACCCGCGGGGTCGGGGACGCGGCGCTGGACCGGTCCGGCTGGCTGGGCGGCCTGGCCGCCGACCAGGACACCGTCTACCAGGCCATCGGCATGATCATGGCCCAGCTCGGCGTCGGCGCGCACGAGGCGCTGGCCCTCCTCCGCGCCCGCGCCTTCGCCCAGGGCCGCACGGCGGCCGAGGTCGCGCGGGACGTGGTGGGGCACCGGCTGCGGATCTCGGGGCCCTGACGCGCCCGGGGGTCCACACGAAGGCGGGAGTTCAGGAGGGGCGCTCGGCCGCCGCGGCGCCGATCTGGCGGGCCGTGGAGTGATCGCGCCCGCGACTCCAATCCGCCCGCCGCGATGAAGCCGCCTGCGACGAGCAGGGGACCTCGCGGTCCGAGGCGGCCCCCGAGGGCACCGGACGCACGGGGATCGGGCGGTGATCCGGACCCAATGATTCCCTGTGTGGCGAAATGGTGTGGAGGCGTGAACTCCGGGTGCGTTCCCGCAGGTTGACAGGGCATCCGGGCGCGACCACCATGGGCCACGCGCTGTGGCACATGTGACCACTGAGCCCAGTGCTTCTTCGACCACCACCCCGGCCCGGCACGGCCCCGCCGTCGCTGCGCGCTGCCCGCCTGCCGTCGCCCGGGTTCTGCTCACGTCAAGATGGGGAACCGCATGTCCATAGCGAGACGTGTCATCGCGCGACGCCTGCTGGGGACGGGCGCCGCGTCGCTCGCCCTGTGCGCCGCCACCGTCGCCGCCGCCTCCGGCGCCCACGCCACCGGTACGCCGGGCGGCGACGGCTGGAAGTCGGGCGGCCAGTACCAGCCGGGCACCGGGGCCGGCACCGAGACCGCCACCGACCGGTGCCAGTTCTCGCTCGACGGCACGACCTTCCAGGACTCCGTCAAGGTCGACGACCAGAGCCTGAAGGTCACCGACGACGGCAAGGTCCACGTCACCGTCCGCGCCGCCGCCGACGCCACGACCTGCACCGCCTCGCTCGCCTCCTACCTGGCCCACGGCCCGACCTTCGCCACCTCCGGCGAGCAGGTCTTCGTCGACTTCGACACGGTCACGGTCAAGCCCGGCCAGACGGACACGCTCGACATCGCGGTGCCGGACGCCGGCTGCTTCGCGCAGATCGACCTCTACCGCGGCGCGGTGAAGTTCGACGGCAAGCTCGACGCCGACGACGGCTTCGAGCACGGTGAGGTGCCCATCGGACCGGACCGTCCGGTCATCAAGGACAAGCTGATCGCGGCCTGGAACGGCGGCACGAAGGACTGCACGACCGTCCCCGAGTCGACGCCCCCGGCCACGCCGAGCCCCTCCACGCCCGCCGAGTCCGTCCCGGCCTCGGAGCCCCCGGCGAGCGAGACCCCGGCCACGGAGCCGCCCTCGGAGTCCGCCCCGACCCCGACCCCGGCCTCCACCACTCCGCCGGCCCCCACCCCGAACGGCGGAGGCGGCGACGACCTCGCGGAGACCGGCGCCGACAGCAGCACCCTGCCGATCACCATCGGCGCGGCCGTGCTCCTCGGCGGCGGCGCCGCGATCGTGCTGGCCACCCGCAAGCGGCGCTCGACTCGTGCGTAGCGTGCGGTAGTTCGCGGCGGTAGTTCGCGGCGGTGGACCGCGGTGAAAGGGCGGGCCCCGGCCCGCCCTTCTCCGTTTCCGGCGGCTAGGCTCGCGGGCATGGCCCTGATCATCACGGACGTGGACCGCTTCGAGGCCGCCCGGCCCCGGCTGGAGGCCATCGCCTACCGGCTGCTCGGCTCGGCGAGCGAGGCGGAGGACGCCGTGCAGGAGACGTATCTGCGCTGGCAGGCGGCCGACGTCGAGCGGATCGAGGTGCCCGAGGCCTGGCTGACCAAGGTCCTCACCAACTTCTGCCTCAACCAGCTCACTTCGGCCCGCGCCCGCCGTGAGACCTACGTGGGCCAGTGGCTCCCCGAGCCGCTGCTCGCCGGGGACCGGATGCTCGGCCCCGCCGACACGGCCGAACAGCGCGAGTCGGTGTCGTACGCCGTCCTCGTCCTGCTGGAGCGGCTGTCGCCGGGCGAGCGGGCGGTGTACGTGTTGCGGGAGGCCTTCGACTACCCGCACCGGGAGATCGCCGAGATCCTGGAGATCTCCGAGGCCGCCAGCCAGCAGACCTACCACCGGGCCAAGAAGCACGTGGCCGCCGGGAAGGCGCGCACCGAGATCGACGAGGCCGCCGCCCGCGCCGTCGTCGAGGAGTTCCTGGCCGCGGCGACCAGCGGCCGCACCGAACCGCTGGTCCGGCTGCTCACCGAGGGCGCCGTCGCGGTCGGCGACGGCGGCGGCAAGATCCCGGCACGCGCGAGGGCGGTCGAGGGCGCGCAGGCGGTCGCCGCGTTCCTGCGCGGCCTGTTCAAGCCCACCGAGGCCAAGCGGGCCGTCGTCGGCGGCACGTCCGAGATCTACGCCACGACCGCCAACGGCGAACCCGCCTTCGTGGCGGTGGTGGACGGCCGGGTCGTCGCCATCACCTGCCTGGAGGTCACGGCGGAGGGCATCGTGGCGGTCCGCAGCCAGGTCAACCCGGACAAGCTCGTCCGGGCTACCGAGCAGTGGGCCGCCGCGGACCACGAGGGCGCCCTGCTGTGCACCATCTGACCCCCGCCCTCCCCATGTGACGCAGGCCACACCCTGCTCCTGTCAGGAAACGCCGGGCTGCCCGGTTCAAGGGACGACACCGCGCAGCACGCAGCGGCGGATCCCGCGCAGACAGGAGCAGGCCCATGCAGCACCGCATCGTCGTCCTCGGAGCCGGCTACACCGGAGCCGTCGTGGCCGGCCGCCTCGCCCGGCGGCTGCGCCGCGAGGACGTCACCATCACCCTCGTCAACGCCGAGCCCGACTTCGTCGAGCGCGTCCGGATGCACCAGCTCGCGACCGGCCAGGACCTCAGGCCCCGGCCGCTCGACGAGATGTTCGCGGGCACGGGCGTGGAACTGAAGCTCGCCCGGGTCGCCTCGGTGGACGTCGACCGCAGGACGGTCGCGGTCGACACCGGGGAGACCCTGGCGTACGACTCCCTCGTCTACGCCCTCGGCAGTGCCTGGAACGACCAGGCCGTCCCCGGCGTCCGCGAGCACGCCCACGAGATCGCGAGCCGCCCGGGCGCCCTCCGCCTGCGCGAGCGCCTGGCCGCGCTGGGCGCCGGACAGTCGGTGGTCGTGGTCGGCGGCGGCCTGACCGGGCTCGAGGCGGCGACCGAGATCGCCGAGGCCCGCCCGGACCTCGACGTCGCCCTCGCCGCCCGCGGCGCCCTCGGCGACTGGCTCTCCGCGAAGGGCCGCGCCCACCTGCGGACGGTGACGGACCGGCTCGGCATCACGGTCCACGAGCACGCGGCGGTCACCGCCGTGTCGGCGGACGCGGTGACGACGGCGGACGGCCGGGAGGTGCCCGCCGACGTCACCGTCTGGACCACCGGCTTCGCCGTCCACCCGATCGCCCGTGCCACCACCCTGGAGGTCACCGACCACGGCCGGATCGTGGTCGACGCCACCATGCGCTCGGTCTCCCACCCGGACGTGTACGCCGTGGGCGACGCGGCGCTGGCCATGGGCCCCGGCGACAAGCCGCTGCGCATGTCCTGCGCCTCGGGCGTCCCGATGGCCTGGCAGGCCGCCGACGCCCTCGCCGCCCGCCTCACCGGCACCAAGGTTCCGAGCGGCTCCATCCGCTACTACCAGCAGTGCGTCTCGCTCGGCCGCAAGGAGGGCCTGATCCAGTTCGTCACCGCCGACGACCAGACGGTCGAGCGCGCCCTGACGGGCCGACTGGCCGCCCGCTACAAGGAGCTGATCTGCAAGGGCGCGGCCTGGGGCGTGGCCAACCCGACCGCGGGCCTGCCGACCCGGCGCCGCCGGGTCGTGGCGCGGGAGGCCGGGACCCGGGAGCAGGTGGACGCGGTGGCCTAGGGCTGCCCTAGTCGCCCTCCACCGCCGACAGCCACAGCTTCACGAAGCGCTCGACGTCGACGTCCAACGCCACGTCCACCAGATGCAGTTCGCGCTCGCCGTGGTGGATCTCCGCCTCCCCGGGCCGGGCTCGCCGGTCGACGACCGTCTGGCCCCGGGTGGGGCCGGGGGCGAGGGAGACCTCGACCGGGAGGAGGCGGGTGGTGATGCCGCCGGGGTCGACGACCGCGCAGACCGCGCCCGCGTCGCCGAGCCCGCCGGACGGGTCGTCGCCGTCGGGGTCGGGCGCGGAGGGCCGGTGGGCGAGGAGTTCACCGGCCAGCCGCACCCGCGGCTCCGAACTCGCCCGCAGCCGCTGCACGTCCGCCGCCGGGACCAGCACCCGCTGGAACACGTCGAGGCCGTACATCGTGATCGGCACCCCGGCGGTGAGCAGGACCGCGGCGGCCTCGGGGTCGTGCCAGACGTTGAACTCGGCCACCGGAGTGGCGTTCCCGGTCTCTACCGCCCCGCCCATGAACACGATCCGCTCGATGTTGCGGACCACCTCGGGGTGCGTCCGCAGCAGCAGCGCGATGTTCGTCAGCGGCGCGGTCGGGATCAGGGTGACCGGCCGCGGCGAGGCCAGGATCTCGCGGCGCAGCAGCGTCACCGCGTCCACGTCCACCGGGCGCCGGGTCGGCGCGGGCAGCCCCAGATCGCCCATCCCGTCCCGCCCGTGGACATGGGAGGCGGTGCGCACCGGCTCGATCAGCGGCCGCTCGGCACCCCGGGCGACCGGGATGTCCCCGGCCCCCGCCACCTCCAGCACGGTGAGCGTGTTGCGGACGACGCCCTCGACATCGGTGTTCCCGGCCACACAGGTCACCGCGCGCACGTCGAGACCGGGATGCCGTACGGCGAACAGCAGGGCCAGGGCGTCGTCGACGCCGGTGTCGCAGTCGATGATCACCGGAATGGGCTGACCGCTCACGAACACTCCTCGAACGTCGCGTCGTCTCTACGGGACCGACCTTACGCAGCCGCCCACAGTTCGGCCCCACGAGCCCGCACGCCCGCGCCGATCCGGGTCCATCGACTTTCCACCAGGTCCACCGACTTTCCACCGGGGCGGTCCGCTCACCCGGACGGACCGGCGCGCTGGTGGACGGGCGTGGGCGGTGGTGCCTTGGGAGGACGCAGGTTCGATCATGAGCGCTCTCGCAGGAGGTCTCCCGATGCCCCGACCCCCGGTTCGTCTCCTCACCGCCCCGGCGCTCGCCCTGGGCGTCCTGCTGACGGCGACCGCCTGCGGCGCGGGCGACACGGGAGCGGCGGCCAAGTCCTCTTCCTCGGCCTCGTCCTCCCCTTCCCCGGCACGGACCGGCACCGCCCCCAGCACCGCCCCCTCGCCGGCCGCCGCTCCGGCGCTCACCGAGGCCCAGGCCCAGGCGGCCCTGATCACCGAGGCCGATCTCGGCGAACCCTGGTCGGCCACCCAGGGCGCCGCCACCTGGCGGGACGGCATGCTCAAGGCGAGCACGGAGAAGCCGGACTGCCGGCGGCTGCTCGACATGCTCTACACCGAGGAGTTCTTCGGCCCGGACGCCCGGACACGCGCGGTGACCGGCCTCGACGACGACTGGGACGGGGCGCAGATGCGCTACCAGGTGGTGGCCCACCCGCCGAAGGAGGTGGACCGCACACTGGACTGGCTGCGGTCGCTGCCGGACAAGTGCGGTGAGTTCACGGCGGTGACGGCGACCGGGAAGCCGGAGCGCGCCGCGGTCTGGGAGACGGAACTGCCGGAGGTGGGGGACGCCCGCCAGGGCCTGCGCATCGCGGTGTCCGACGGCGAGGAGAACACGCTCACCGTGGACCTGGCCGCGGTCCGGGTCGGCGCCGACGCCATCGTCCTCACCAACGGCGGCCTCGGCGACGTACCGGCCGAATGGACCTGGGCGGCCACGGAACTGGGGGCCCACCGGGTGGCGGAGGTGCGCAAGCAGGGGCGCGCGCAGGTGTGAGGGGCGCGGGGGCGGGAGACGAGAGCGCTCGGTAGTTCCGCGTTCACCCACCCGGCATTCTGGACAGGTTCTCCTTTGTCGTCCCGGTTCGTATGGCAGATCCGTATCGCAGAGGAGCCCGCGTGACCGCTCGCCCCACCGCGCCCGACCTCTCCAGCAAGGACCCGAACTGGTGGCGGCAGGCCGTCGTCTACCAGG
Organism: Streptomyces sp. NPDC043726; assembly: GCF_056436565.1. NCBI lineage: Bacteria > Bacillati > Actinomycetota > Actinomycetes > Kitasatosporales > Streptomycetaceae > Streptomyces > Streptomyces sp. NPDC043726. The sequence continues at coordinate 338,029 of NZ_JBWKCI010000003.1, read as the reverse complement.
TCTATCCCCGCAGCTTCGCCGATGCCGACGGTGACGGGCTCGGGGACGTCCGGGGTGTCACCGAGCGGCTGGGGCACCTGGCCGCGCTGGGCGTCGACGCCCTGTGGCTCAGCCCCTTCTACCCGTCCGAACTGGCCGACGGCGGCTACGACGTCGCCGACTACCGGGACGTCGACCCCCGCCTCGGCACCCTCGACGACTTCGACGCCATGGTGGCCGAGGCCCACCGCCTCGGGCTCAAGGTCATGGTCGACATCGTGCCCAACCACACCTCCCATCGGCATGTCTGGTTCCAGGAGGCCCTCGCGGCCGGGCCGGGTTCGGCGGCCCGGGAGCGGTACGTGTTCCGGGACGGGCGCGGGACGCACGGTGAACTCCCGCCCACCGACTGGCAGTCCGTGTTCGGCGGCAGCGCCTGGCGGCGGGTGCCCGACGGGCAGTGGTACCTGCACCTGTTCGCACCCGAGCAGCCCGACCTGAACTGGGCCCACGACGAGGTCCGCGCCGACTTCCGCACCACCCTGCGCTTTTGGGCCGACCGAGGCGTGGACGGCTTCCGCGTGGACGTTGCCCACGCCCTGGCCAAGGACCTCGACGAACCGCTGCGCGACCTGGGCGAACCGGAGTTGAGCGGGGAGGACGCCCTGGTCGGCATGGCCCCCGGCACGCACCCCTTCTACGACCGCGACGAGGTCCACGAGATCTACCGCGACTGGCGCGAGATCCTCGACTCCTACTCCCCGCCCCGCATGGCCGTCGCCGAGGCCTGGGTCCCGGGCGCCCGCCGGGTCCTCTACGCCCGCCCCGACGAGCTGGGCCAGGCCTTCAACTTCGAGTACCTGCAAGCCCATTGGGACGCCGAGCAGCTGAGGTCCGTCATCAGTGACTCCCTCACCCAGGCCCATGCCGCCGGTGCCTCCGCGACCTGGGTGCTCTCCAACCACGACGTCGTCCGGCACGCGTCCCGGCTGCTGCTGCCGCCGGGGACGGACGAGAACGCCTGGCTGCTCTCCGGCGGTCGCGCTCCCTCCGTGGACCGGGAGGCGGGGCTGCGGCGGGCCCGGGCCGCGACGCTGCTGATGCTGGCGCTGCCCGGCTCCTCGTACGTCTACCAGGGCGAGGAGCTCGGCCTTCCCGAGGTCGCCGACCTGCCCGTACAGGTGCTCCAGGACCCGATCTGGGAACAGACGGGACGGGTGCGCAAGGGGCGTGACGGCTGCCGGGTGCCGCTGCCGTGGACGGTGGGCGGCCCCTCGTACGGCTTCGGCGTGGGCGGGGCGTGGCTGCCCCAGCCGGACTGGTTCGGCGGCCTGTCCGTCGAGGCCCAGGACGGGGTCGAGGGGTCCACGCTGGAGCTGTACCGCCGCGCGCTGCGGCTGCGCCGGAAGCTGCTGGAGGGGGAGACCCTGACCTGGGCCGACGACGCGCCGGAGGGCGTCCTGCACTTCATCCGCTCGGACGGCTGGCGGTGCGTGGCCAACCTGTCCGGCGGTCCGGTGGCACTTCCTGCCGGTGAAGTGGTCATCAGCAGCGCGCCGTTGGCGTCGGACGGCCGGCTCGCGCCGGACACGACCGTGTGGCTCACCTGAGCCGTACGGCCGAACCGGGGGCGTCCCGGGAGCGGGGGGCCGGAAGAATCGCGGGTGGGTGTTCGAACCCCTGTGTCCGGGAGGCGCTGTGCCGGTGATGAGGTGGATCGGAGGGGGCCTTGCCCTCTGTGGGCTCGTTCTGGTGCTCTCGGGGACGGCCTCGGCCCGGCACGAAGGCGAGTTGTGGGGCGCCGCCGTCATCGAGCCGGGGCGGGAGGGGGTCGTCGAGGTCGCCGGGTACGAGGGACCGGGGCTCGGCGACGGGTCCACGCTCACCCTGGTGGCCCCTCGGTCCGCCCGCGTCACCGGCACGCCCCTCGCCGCCGACGGGTACCGCGGTGCCGTTCTGGACGGCGGGCGCGGTGGGTCGTACACCTTTGCCGGGGGCGCCGAGAAGCAGTCGTGGAGCGGGCGCGGTTTCCCGTTCGTGCTGGCCGTGCCCGCGGACGCCGTGCCCGGCACCCGGCTGAGCGGCTGCGCGCTGGTGCTGGCGGACGCCGAGGACGAGCCGAGGGACCGGGGCGCCTGCGAGGTCACCGTCGGCCTGCCCGCCCCGGCGCTGCTGCGCCCCCCGTCGGGCGTACCGCTCGGCACGCGGCCGGAGTCGTCCGGGACCGCCTACCCCGGCGCGCAGGTCAGCGTGCGGGACGCCCTGGAGAACGAGGTCTGTTCCACGACCACCGCCGCCGACGGCACCTGGTCCTGCGTCCCGGCCCTCCCCCTCACCCCGGGCCCGGGCCTGCTCCAGGCGACGGCCACCCTGAACGGGGTCTCCGCCATGAGCGAGCAGATCGCCGTGACGGTGGACGGGCCGCCACCGGCCGCCATCGGGACGCCTGTCGCGCCGCAGGACGGCATCAACGGGCCCTGAGCCTCATTCCACCAGCGCCATCTCGCGTGCCGTGTTGTTCAGGCGCCTGCCGCCGTCCTCCGTGCACGTCACGATGTCCTCGATCCGGACCCCGAACCGGCCCGGCAGGTAGACCCCCGGCTCGATCGAGAAGCACATCCCCGGGACCAGCGGCAGTTCCTCGCCCGCCACCATGTACGGCGGCTCGTGCGTCGTCACGCCGATGCCGTGGCCCGTGCGGTGCACGAAGTACTCGCCGTACCCGGCGGTCTCGATCACCGTCCGGGCCATCCGGTCGATCTCCTGGCAGGCCACTCCGGGGCGCACCGCCTCGAAGGCCGCCTGCTGGGCCGTCCGCACGAGGTCGTGGACCCGGCGTTCCTCGTCCGTGGGGGTGCCGACGTGGACCGTGCGGGTGGTGTCGGAGCCGTAGCCGTTCAGCAGGCCGCCGAAGTCCAGGACGACCATGTCACCCCGCTGGATGACCCGGGCGCCGGCCTCGTGGTGCGGGTCGGCGCCGTTCGGGCCGGATCCGACCACCGTGAAGTCGACCTGGGAGTGCCCGTGCTCGCGCAGGAGACGGGCCAGGTCGGCGGCCACGTCCCGCTCGCGGCGGCCGGAGAAGCGGACGGAGAGGATCTCCTCGTACACGGCGTCCGCCGCCGCGCCCGCCGCCGCGAGCCGGGCCACCTCGTGCTCGTCCTTCACCGCGCGGAGCATCGGCAGCACGGTCGTCAGGGCGCGGTACGTGGTGAGCGGCAGCGCCTCCTGGAGGCCCAGCAGGTGCAGGGCCCAGGTGGAGTCGGAGACGCCGTAGCGGCCTTGCGGGCGCAGCAGGCCGGCCGCCGCCGCGTACGGGTCCTGGCCGTCCCGCCAGTCCGACAGGCGCAGCGCGCCCGCGCCGGGGGCGGCCTCGGCGTCGGGGCGTTCCAGGGCGGGGACCAGCATCCGGGGCTCGGACTCGGGGGTGAGGACGAGCAGGGTGAGCCGCTCGGTGATCGCGGTCGGGCGGTAGCCGCACAGCCAGGCCAGATCGGGTCCCGGGGTGACCAGCAGCCCGGCCAGGCCGGCGGCGACGGCGTCGCGGGTGGCCCGCGCCATGCGCTCGGCGTGATCCTGCTCGGTGAAGGCTCCGGGTGTTTCGGTCATGGGGTGTCGCCTCCCACACAAGGAGCCTATTCGGCTGATTAGGTGATAATTAGGGCATGAGTGCTACGACGGTTGTTCTGGCGGCATCGGGGAGCGACGTGCTCAACGTGACCGCAGCGTTTGTCGGCGGCCTGATCATCGCCGGTGCACTGGTGTGGGCGGTGCAGTTCGGGATGCGGGTCATGGACCGCGAGCTTCCGCACCCCAGCCCCGAGGAGCAGCCGAAGCTGCCGGAGGGCGGGGCGGTGCACGAGGTCAGGGAAATGCGGGAGCCGAACGAGCTGCCGCGGTCGGAGGGCCGCGAGCGGGTACTGCCCCATGAGCTCCACCACGCGGGCAGCAAGACCGGCGAGGACCAGAACCGAAAGCGGTGGCTGCCGGGGTCCAGTGGATCCTTCGGCAGCGGAGGCCTCGGGCACGTCTGAGGTCCGGGTTCCGGTCGGCCCGCGGATCAGGGGCTGCCCCGCCACGGGGGCAGCCCCTTCTCCTGGGGTTACGGCGCTGTGGGCGCGGACGTCTTCGGCTTGCCCGGCGCGGTGGCCAGGGCCCAGATCACGAAGAAGTCCAGCGCGACCATGAGGACCGACCAGACGGGCTGGTAGGGCAGGAACATGAAGTGCGCCACCATGCTGAGCGAGGCCAGGAAGATACCGGTGATCCGCGCCCACCAGTAGCCCTTGAGAATGCCGTAGCCGACGGCCGTGGCGAGGACGCCGAGGCAGAGCAGGATGACGCCCCAGCCGGTGAGGCTGATCTCGTAGACGTAGTCGTTGATCGCCTCGTACACGCCGTCCGTGGCGATGGCGGAGATGCCCTGGAGGATGGCCACGACGCCGTAGACCATCATCAGGACACCGGCGAAGACCATGCCGCCGGTCTGCCAGTCGGTGCCGGTGGGGCCCGCCTGGCCGGGGGCGGGGCCGGCCGCGCGGTGGCCCTCGCCCCACACGGGGGCCTGGGGGTCGTGGGGGAACTTCTGCCCTTCCCCGGTCGGAGGCTGTGTCGCGTGCGGCTGCTGGGTCATGGACCTACTCCGCTTCCTCGTGTGGTCGTTGCGACCACCCTCCGATCGGGCGCACGCCTCCACCACGGGGGCTGAGCCGTCCGGGTGAACCTCCGGCGTGCGGGACGGCGTGCGCGGACCTTCAATGAAGGAACCCGAAGCCCTGACCCCCGCGCACATCTGGAGGCGTCATGCCCCGCTCCCGGCTCCGCTGTCTGACGGCGGTGGCTGCCCTCGCGCTGGCCGGTTCCGCCGTGCTGACCGGCTGCTCCGACGACGACACCCCCTCGAGCGCGGTCAGCGAGGCGGCGTCGGCCGCCCAGTCGCTGGCGTCCGAGGCGGAACGCAGGTTCGGCGACATCAAGGGCGGCGTGAACGCCAAGGACGCGGTCTCCCTGGGCGACCCGGACATCGGCTCCGACGGCCGGGTGAGCGTCGAGGCCACCGCCGAGAACACCACGGACTCCACCAAGTCCTTCGTGGTGCAGATCAACCTCTCCGACCCGAACGGCAATCTCCTGGAACCGGTCGTCGTCACCATCTCGGACGTCCCGGCGAACCAGTCGAAGAAGGCCACCGCCACCGGCAGACGCGACCTGACCGGAGACGTCAGGGCGAACGTGGAGCGCGCGGTGCGCTACTGATCCACCGAGCCGCTGCGCCGCGCGTACGCGCGGGCCGCTCTGGCGCGGTCGCCGCACCGGGTGGAGCACCAGTGGCGGCGGCCGTGCCGGAGCAGGTAGCGGTTGCAGGGCGGGGAGCCGCAGGCCGTGAGGCGGTCGGCGTCGGGGCCGGTCAGCAGGTCGGCGGCGTCGGCGGCGAGCGCGGCCAAGGCGTGCTCGAGGATCTGGTCGGTGGGGTGGACGGGGGCGCGGTGCAGGCCGCGGGTGGCGTCCCAGTGCAGGAGGGACGCCGCCGGGGCGCGGGTCAGCGCGTCGTTCACGGCGGCCAGCGCGCCGGTCGGCGCCGGCGCCCCGTCGAGGCGGGCGGCGAGCAGCGCGCGGACCTGTTCGCGCAGCGACCGCAGCTGCGCCGCGCACATCTCCCGGATCCCGGCGTCGGCGGGGGCGAGCCCGTGCCGCTCCAGCCACTGTCCGGCGCCGTCGGGGGTGCCGAGGAGGTCGATGTAGTGGCCGCCGGGCAGGGCGACGGCGCTGTTGGCGAAGTCGAGCGCCGGGTACTGCTCCGCCCCCGGGGCGGGCGGCGGGGTGCCGCCGTCGACGGCCACGGTCTCAGTCATGGACCTCATGGTACGGCTTGCCCTCATCCATGAGGTGCCGCGACTCTCACGGATCTATTGCGTCCATCCGTGAGAACGGGCTACCTTCTCTCACGGATGACCGACATCCCATCCGTGAGGAGCCCTGTTCCATGCCCACACCCCTGCCCGTACGCGTCCTCGGCGGCCCCACCGCGTTCTTCGAGTACGGCGGACTGCGCTTCCTGACCGACCCGACCTTCGACGCCCCCGGCGAGTACGGCAGCCCGGGCCGCCCGACCCTGCGCAAGAACGCCCCGACCCGGGCCACTCCCGAGGAACTGGGCCGTATCGACGTCGTGCTGCTCTCCCACGACGAGCACGCCGACAACCTCGACCACTCGGGCCGCGCGCTGCTCGCCGAGGTCCCGCTCACCCTGACCACGCCCGGCGGCGGCGGACGCCTCGGCGGCAACGCCAAGGGGATGGCCGACTGGGAGACCCTCGAACTGGACCGCCCGGACGGCGAGGGAAGGGTCACGATCACGGCCGTACCGGCGATCCACGGCCCGGGGCCGAAGGAGGCCGTGGAGCCGGTCACCGGCGAGGTGGTCGGGTTCGTGCTGACGGGCGAGGGCCTGCCGTCGGTGTACGTCAGCGGCGACAACGCCTCGCTGGACGCGGTGAAGGAGATCGCGGACCGCTTCGGCCCGGTCGACACCGCCGTCCTCTTCGCGGGCGCCCCGCGCTTCCCGGTCCTCTTCGCGGGAGCCCCGCTGGTGCTGGACAGTTCACAGGCGGCCGAGGCGGCCCGCCTCCTCGGCGCCCGCCGGGTGGTCCCGGTGCACTACGACAGCTGGGACCACTTCACCGAGGGGCGCGAGGAGCTGGTGAGCGCGTTCACCGAGGCCGGACTCGGTGAACTGCTCGACCTTCACGGCTGAAGCGGCATGCTCCAGCAATTGGAGTGGGCGGACCTGCCGCTCAGCCGGTCCGTCAGCCAGTCGACCGCCTTGCCCTGGTCCGTGAGGAGCGGGGTGAAGTGGTTGAGGAGCGGGCTGCCCGTGTTCGGCAGGATCTCGGCGTCGTAGGTCACGTTCACGCCCTTGGCGCACCACTGCTTCGCCAGCTCGCGGGCCTGGCCGTGCGGGACCAGGTCGTCGCTGACGCCGGTGGCCACCCGGACCGGGGCCGTCGGCCTCAGGGAGCCGATGCGCTGGCTGTTCAGGAAGGACTTCAGGGCGGGCGTGGCGGCGATGATGTCACTGACCGAGCGGCCGTCGCTCGTCCACGCCGTGCTCTTGGCCTTGCCGTACGCGAACAGCGCGTCCCCGACGCACATCGTCGACAGATCGGCCAGCGCCGCCTTGCCCGCCGCGTTCAGGTGGGCGTCCGCGATCGGCCTCAGCGTCGGGTCCGACTGCAGGAAGCCGTTGAGCGACCAGCCGAGGGCGCCCGCCAGTTCGCTGCCGTCGATGGCCCGGGTGACCTCGGTCAGGTCGGCCGGCGGGGCACCGGAGTAGGCGCCCGCGAGGTGGACGTCGGGGGCGTACGACGGCTGCAGCTCGGCCGCCGCCGCGCTCGCTCCGCCGCCCTGGCTGTAGCCGAACAGGCCCACCCGGGACTCGGCGGTCACCGAGGCGCCGGTGACCGCGCGGGCGGCACGGGCGGCGTCGAGCAGGGCGTGCGCCTCGTCGACGCGGTTGACGTAGGTGTGCAGCCGGTCGGTCGTGCCGAGACCCGCGTAGTCGGTGACGACGACGGCCGCGCCCTTGGCGAGGAGGCGGTAGATCGCCAGGTCCTCGTAACCGACGGAGACCGTCTCGCCGTTGAACCGCAGCGGGTGCTCCAAGCCCATCGACGCGGCGCACTGGTCGCCCTGGCCCATCGTGCCGGGGGCGAGCGCGACCAGCGGGCGCGGGCCCTCGCCCCGCCAGGCGGCCGAGGGTTCGATGTAGGCGCCGGTGACGGCCATCGGACGGCCGTTGGAATCGGTCGACTTGTACATGAGCCGGGTCGCCCTGCCCGGCAGGGGGCCGTCCAGGCTCGGCAGGCTCAGGGCCAGCTTGAGCGGTTCGGTGCGGACCAGGGCGCCGTCGGCGGCGGGCAGGGTGGTGGGCGGGGTGTAGAAGGCCGGGATCGTGACGCCTCGGGACACGACCTCGTCGGCCGCCGTGGCGGCGGTGCCGGTGAGGGCCTGGGTGGCGAGACAGGCGGCGGTGATGACGCCCCCGGCCAGGAGCCGTCTGCGTACGGGCATGGCGAACCTCCTGTTGAAGCGGCTGGTCAGGAAGGTGCGGTGGTACGACGGCCCCCGCGCGCGCAGTCGTCCAAAAGCGCGCGGCGGGGGCCGCGGAAAGGCTCGCCAGGAACGTACCTACCGGGGAGTTACCCGCGGTACTGGTCGGTAGGTTACGGTTCAGTAATTTAAATCCTCACGAGATCGTTCTCACGCGAAGAGGAGCCGCCACGTGAGGGGCCCGGGATGCCCGTCGGCGTCCCCGCGCAGCTCCGCCCGCGACTTCTGGAAGTCCCGCACGTTCAGCCGGTCCGCCTCTCCCCACGTCCTGCTGGGCCCGACCTTGTAGTGGTCGCCGAAACCCCGCTCGACCAGCTGCTTCCCGAGCTTGAGGACATGCTCGCTGGAGGCGCCCTCGCGGAAGTGCTTACGCCCGGGGAAGGCCGGCACCCGGGGCCGGGTCCCGGGCTTGGTCTCCGCGGGCTCCTCCGCGTCGTCCCCGAGGTCCAGATCGGCCTTGGCATGCTTCACGAGCCGGGCGAAGTCGATCGCACCGGGGTCGCCGTGCTCGTTCTCCGGCACGTGCATGTGGCCGCACACCCCCTTGAACGCCAGCCACTTCGACCCGGACATGCGCTGGCCGCCGCCGTTGGCGTACGACGACGGATAGGCGGGCCAGGCGCGCGGGCCGGACAGGGGCACGCCGTGTTCCTCGTGCATCCAGGCCAGGAACCGGGCGACGCCGAGCAGTGCCCACTCGGGGGCCTCCGGCCAGTAGACGTGGGAGTTGCCGGCCTTCTTCCACTTGGCGTGTGTCTTGGGGTCGCAGGTGCCGACCAGTTCGACCTGGCAGACGTTCAGGGTGTTGGTGTCGACGCCGCCGCCCAGGTTGACCAGCGCGCGGGAGGAGGTCTCGATGTCGAAGTGCTGGTACCACTTCAGCTTCTTCGCCCCGAGATCCGGCACGGCGGTCAGGTTCGGCGCGGAGGACCCGCCCCCGTAGCCGGGCAGCGAGCGGCCCTCGGTGGTGTGCAGGACGACGACGTTGACCTGCATGGCGTCGCCGCCGAAGTCGTCCTGGTACCAGTTGATCCGGCTCGCGCCCGGATATCTCTGGGGTCCTGTCCTCGTGCTCATGGCCGCTCCCGTGTTCGAAGGGCTGTGCTGCCCAACCAGGAGGCAACCTAGGGGAGTTGAGGGGCGCGCCGGAGGAGGCGCGAGGGATCCACAGGGTGTGGACGGCGTACGCCGGTCACGACCTGGGGCTGATCCGTGCTCGTCCCCGGGAGGGAGCCGCGAACCGGGGCGTACTGCGTTTTCAGTACCGCGCAGTGACGGCAGCCGGACGACGACACAGGGGGTCCCTCCCCGGGAGCCTGGAGGGACCTTCGACGTCCAGCCGTCCAGATGTGGAGACCTCCCCCCGTGGCTACTTTCCTGTATCGACTGGGCCGCATGGCCTTTCGGCGGCGCTGGTACGTCGCCCTGGTCTGGGCGGCCGTACTGGCCGCCGTCGGGCTCGGCGCCATGAAGGCCCCGGGCGCGGTGGACGAGGAGTTCTCCATGCCGGGGATCGAGTCGCAGAAGGCGTTCGACCTCATGGAGGAGCGGTTCCCCGGCACCACCGCCGACGGCGCGACCGCCCGCGTCGTCTTCGTCGCGCCGGACGGCCAGAAGGTCACCGCCACCGAGAACAAGCAGGCCGTCGAGGCCGCCGTCACCGAACTCGGGGACGGCTCGCAGGTCGCGAGCGCCGTCGACCCCTTCCAGGCCGGCGCGGTCAGCCAGGACGGCACCACGGCGTACACCACCGTCACCTACAAGGTCGGCGCCAACGACCTCACCGACGCCAGCCTGACCCATCTCGAGGACGCGCTGAAGGAGGCCCGGGACTCCGGGCTCACCGTCGAGGCGGGCGGCACCGCCATGGAGGACACCGGAGGGCCGGGCGGGGCGGCCGAGATCATCGGTGTGGCCATCGCCGCCGTGGTCCTGCTCGTCACCTTCGGCTCGCTGGCAGCCGCCGGACTGCCGCTGCTGACCGCCCTCATCGGCGTCGGCGTGAGCATGGCCGCGATCACGGCGCTGTCCAGCGCCCTCGGCCTGTCCACCACCACCGGCACCCTGGCCATGATGCTGGGCCTCGCCGTCGGCATCGACTACGCCCTGTTCGTCGTTTCCCGCTACCGAGAGGAACGCGCCAGGGGACGGGCGCCCCAGGAGGCCGTCGCCCTCGCCACCGGCACCGCCGGATCCGCGGTGGTCTTCGCCGGGCTCACCGTCGTCATCGCGCTCGCCGGTCTGTCGGTCGTCGGCATCCCGATGCTGACCAAGATGGGTCTGGCCGCAGCCGGGGCGGTGGTGATCGCCGTACTGATCGCGCTGACGCTCGTCCCGGCCTTCCTCGGCTTCTGGCCGAACGCGGTGCTGGCCCGCAAGGCCCGCCGCCGCGGCCGTACCGAGGAAGCCGCCAAGGACAACGGCGGCACCCGCTGGGCCCGCTTCGTGCTGCGCCGCCCGCTGCCGGTGCTGCTGCTCGGGGTCGTGGGCCTCGGCGCCCTCGCGATACCGATGACCGACCTCCAGCTCGGGATGCCCGGCGACGAGGCCAAGTCGACGTCGACGACCGAGCGGCGGGCCTACGACGCGCTCGCCGAGGGCTTCGGGCCCGGCTTCAACGGGCCGCTGACCGTCGTCGTCGACGCGCGGGGGAACGACGATCCGAAGGCCGCCGCGGCCGCGGTCTCGAAGGAGATCGGCGCCACGGAGGGCGTGGTGTCGGTGTCGCCCGCCCGCTTCAACGAGGCCGGAGACACGGCCGTCTTCTCCGTCGTACCGGCCACCGCGCCGACCGACGAGAAGACCAAGGACCTGGTCAACACGATCCGCGGGGAGCGTCCGGGGGTCGAGTCGGAGACCGGGGCGACCTTCGAGGTCACCGGCACCACCGCGCTGAACATCGACATCTCCGACAAGGTGCAGTCCGCGCTGGTGCCGTATCTGATCGTCGTGGTCGGGCTCGCGGTCATCCTGCTGCTGGTCGTCTTCCGGTCCGTCCTCGTCCCGCTGAAGGCGGCCCTCGGCTTCCTGCTCTCGGTCCTCGCCTCGCTCGGCGCGGTCGTGGTGGTCTTCCAGCAGGGGCACGGCGCGGAGCTCTTCGGCGTCGAGCAGACCGGCCCGATCATGAGCCTGATGCCGATCTTCCTGGTGGGCATCGTCTTCGGACTCGCGATGGACTACGAGGTCTTCCTGGTCTCGCGGATGCGGGAGGCGTACGTCCACGGCGAGAGCCCCGCCGAGGCCGTGACCTCCGGTTTCCGGCACAGCGCCCGGGTGGTCGTGGCCGCCGCGCTGATCATGATCGCGGTGTTCGCCGGGTTCATCGGCGAGAGCGACTCCATGATCAAGATGATCGGGTTCGGGCTCGCCTCGGCGGTCCTCTTCGACGCCTTCGTCGTCCGTATGGCGATCGTGCCGGCCGTGCTCGCCCTGCTCGGCGACAAGGCCTGGTGGCTGCCGAAGTGGCTGGACCGGATCCTGCCCCGGGTCGACGTCGAGGGCGAGGCGCTCAGCCGCCCGGCCCCGGCCGAGGAGCGGGCGCCCCGACAGAAGGAGGTCGCCCGCGCCTGAGCGGAGGCTTCCCGACGGGCCGCCCGGAGCAACGGGCGGCCCGTCCGTCGGCCACCATGGACAGCGGCACCTGACCGAGAGAGCACCATGAGCAGAAGTCTGGAGCGCCACGCCGACCGCTTCGAGCAGTACGCGGCGCGCTATCCCCGTGCCATCGACGTGGTGATGGTCCTGGCCCTGATCGGGTGCGCGGTCCTCGGTACCCAGCTCAGCATGCCCGGCACCGACCCGCCGGACTCGGGCAAGGCCACCGAGGTCCTGCTCGGCGTGGGCTGTCTGGTCCTGCTGAAGTACCGCACCTACCCGCGCAAGGTCGTCGTGGTGACCGCCGTGGTCACCTCGGCCGCCATCGTGCGCGGCTATCTGCTCACCCCGCTGCTGCTGGCCCCGCTGCTGGCGGCGATGTACTGGCTGGCCGCGCTGTGCGACCGCAGGACGACCCGGGTCTACGGGGCCGTCATCGTGGTCATGCTGGTGACGATGAACGTGGTCATCGACTCCTGGGACGGCCTCTCCCTGGTCCTCAGGGTGATCGGGCCCGTCTTCTGGCTGGCGCTGCCGCTCGCGGCGGGCAACATGGCCCAGTTCCGGCGCGCCTACCTGGAGGCCGTCCAGGCCCGCGCCGAGCACGCCGAGCGCACCCGGGAGGAGGAGGCGCGGCTGCGGGTCACCGAGGAGCGGATGCGCATCGCCCGTGAGCTGCACGACGTCGTCGCCCACCATCTGGCGCTGGCCAACGCCCAGGCCGGCACCGCCGCCCACCTCGCGCGCAGCCACCCCCGGCAGGCGGAGAAGATCCTCACCGACCTCACCGGCACCACCTCCTCCGCGCTGCGCGAGCTGAAGGCCACCCTGGGTCTGCTGCGCCAGGACGACGTCCCGGACCGCGAGAAGCTGGAGCCCGCCCCCGGGCTCGCCCGGCTGCCCGAGCTGATCTCGGCGTGCGGGTCGGCGGGCCTCGACGTCACCGTCCTCACCGAGGGCGTGACCCGGCCGCTGTCGCCCGGGGTGGACCTGACCGCGTACCGGATCGTGCAGGAGGCCCTCACCAACGTCTCCAAGCACGCCACCGGCCACACCGCCCACGTCCGCTTCACCTACGCCGACGCCCGGCTGCTCATCAGCGTCAGCAACGACGGACCGCCCGCGACCGCCCAGGGGACCGGCGGCTTCGGTCTGACGGGGATGCGGGAACGCGCCCACTCCATCGGCGGCGAGCTGTGCGCGGGCCCGCGGCCCGAGGGCGGCTTCGAGGTCACGACCGCGCTGCCGCTCCAGCCGACCGCCGGGGAAGCCCGGGAAGGGGAGTCCTCGTGACCGTCCGGATCCTGCTCGCCGACGACCAGGCGCTGCTGCGGGCCACGTTCCGCATCCTCATCGACTCCTGCGAGGACTTGGAGGTCGTCGGGGAGGCCTCCGACGGCGCCGAGGCGCTGGAACTGGCCCGCGCCCACCGGCCGGACGTCGTGCTGATGGACATCCGGATGCCGGGCACGGACGGCCTCGCGGGCACGTCCGCGATCTGTGCCGATCCCGACCTCGCCGACACCCGGGTGCTGATCCTCACCACCTTCGAGACGGAGGACTACGTCGCCCAGGCGCTGCGGGCCGGGGCGAGCGGCTTCCTCGGCAAGGACGTCACCGCGGACGCCCTGCTGGCCGGCATCCGGACGGTGGCGTCCGGCGACGCGCTGCTCTCGCCGGGCGCGACCCGCACCCTCATCACCCGCTTCCTGACCTCCCCCGCGCCGGGCACCCAGCTGGCTCCCCCGGAGCGCCTGGCCGAACTCACCGGCCGGGAGCGGGAGGTGATGGCACTGGCGGCGGAGGGCCGGTCCAACGCGGAGATCGCCGAGCTGCTCACGGTCAGCCCTTTGACGGTACGGACCCACATCCACCGCGCGATGACGAAGCTGAACGCCCGCGACCGGGCCCAGCTGGTCGTCATCGCGTATCAGTCGGGCCTGGTGCAGGCGGGCCCGCAGGGCTGAGCGGCGGCCGTCCGAGCGGCGTACGGGGGCGAGCGGACGTAGATTCGGAGGCGACCGGCGTATTCCCCCGAACCCATTGGAATCCCAATGGCCGGGATCGGATTCCGCATTGGAAGCCTATGGGTCGGCGGGCGTACGTTCGAGGCCTCGGACCTCCCGAACCCCCTGGAGTTCACACCATGTCGAAGATCCTCTTCGTCCTGACCGGCGCCAACACCTGGACCCTCGCCGACGGCACCCCGCACCCCACCGGCTTCTGGGCCGAGGAGGCCGTCGCCCCCTACGAGCGGTTCACGGCCGAGGGCCACGAGATCGTCGTCGCCACGCCCGGCGGAGTCGTGCCGACCCCCGACAAGGCCAGCCTCTCGCCCGAGTTCGCGGGCGGGCAGGAGGGCGCCGAGCAGATGGCCCGGGCCATCAACGAGATGACCGAGCTGAACCACCCGATCAGCCTGGAGGACGTGAACCTCGACGACTACGCGGCCGTCTTCTACCCCGGCGGCCACGGCCCGATGGAGGACCTGGCCGTCGACGCGACCTCGGGCAGGCTGCTGGTCGACGCGCTCGACTCGGGCAAGCCGCTGGGCGTGGTCTGCCACGGGCCCGCCGCGATGCTCGCCGCCACCCGCGAGGACGGCGGCAACGCCTTCGCCGGGTACCGGATCACCGCCTTCACCAACGCCGAGGAGACCCAGTCCGGCTTCGCCGACCGGGCGAAGTGGCTGCTGGAGACGCGGCTGGTCGAGGCCGGGGCGGACGTCCGGGTGGGCGAGCCGTGGGCGCCGCACGTCGTGGTCGACCGCAACCTCGTGACCGGCCAGAACCCGTCCTCCTCGGCCCCCCTCGCGGCCGAACTCCTGAAGAAGCTGGCCTGAGCGCGCCGCCGGGGACGGCAGCCCAGGACCTCAACCTGATCCGTACGTTCCTCGCGGTCTACCGCTCCGGGTCCTTCACGGCCGCCGCGCAACTGCTGGGCATCTCCCAGCCCACGGTGACCACCCAGGTGAAGGCCCTGGAGCGGCAGTCGGGCCGGGAGCTGTTCGCCCGCCTGCCGAGGGGCGTCACGCCCACGCCGTACGCCCATGACCTGGCCGCGCGGGTCGCCGCCCCGCTGGACGCGCTCCTCGCGGCCACCGGCCATGACCCGGCCGAGCCGGGCCCGCCGGCGCCGGTCCATCTGGCGGGCCCCGCCGAGGTGCTCTGCCTGCGGGTGCTGCCCGCGCTGGCCCCGCTGGTCGCGGAGGGCGTACGGCTGAGGGTCACGCCCGGTCTGACGGACCCGCTGCTGGAGGAACTGCGGGCGGGCCGCCACGACCTGGTGCTGGCCACCACCCGCCCCCGGGGCCGCACCCTCCTGGCGACCCCGCTGCTGGACGAGGAGTTCGTCCTGGTCGCCGGGCGGGAGTGGGCGTCCCGGATCGGCGACCGGGTCACGACGGAGGGGCCCGGGGTCCTGCACACCGTGCCGCTGGTCGCGTACGCCGAGGACCTGCCGATCGTCCGGCGCTACTGGCGGCACGTGTTCGAGCAGCGCCTGAACTGCCGGGCCGCCGTCACCATGCCCGATCTGCGGGGCGTCCTGACGGCGGTGACGGGCGGGGCGGGGTTCTCGGTGCTGCCGCGCTACCTGTGCGAGGCCGAGCTGGCCGCGGGCACCCTCGTCCCGCTGCACGAGCCGGAGGACCCGCCGATCAACACGGCGTACGTGGTCCAGTGGCCGGGAGCCTCGGGGAACCCGGATGTCACCCGGGTGCGGGACCTCTTGCTGCGGCTCGGCCCCACCTGGTGACGCGGCGGGGAGCCGACGACGCCCCCGCCGCGACACGCTCTCGGCCTCGCGAGACGATACGTCTTGCGTTCGTGCGAGACGAGACGTATCGTCTCACTCATGAATCTCACCACCGTCTCTCAGCTCACCGTCACCGACGTCAGCAAGTGCTACGACCGACAACTCGTCCTGGACCGCGTGTCGTTCACGGTCCGGCCCGGTGAGCGGGTGGGAGTCGTCGGGGACAACGGCTCCGGCAAGTCCACGCTGCTGCGGCTGCTCGCGGGCGCCGTGCGGCCGGACAACGGTGACGTCACCGTCGTCGCACCCGGCGGAGTCGGCCACTTGGCGCAGACGCTCGACCTGCCGGACTCCGCCCGCGTCGGGGATGCCATCGACCTGGCGCTCGCGGAACTGCGCTCTCTGGAAGGCCAGTTGCGCAGCGCGGGTGTCGCCCTGGAAAGGGGTGATCCGGTGTCGTACGACCGATACGCCGCGCTGGAAGCAGAGTTCGAGGCGCGTGGCGGGTACGACGCCGACCGCGGGGTCGAGGTCGCCCTGCGTCACCTGGGCGAACCGGCGGGACTGGACCGTTCCCGCCGGCTCGGCACCCTGTCCGGAGGCCGGCGCTCCCGGCTCGCCCTCGCGGCGACCTTGGCCTCCGCGCCGGAGCTGCTCCTGCTGGACGAGCCGACGAACGACCTCGACGACGAGGCCGTGGCCTGGCTGGAGGAGCGGCTGCGCGCCCACCGGGGCACGCTGATCGCCGTCACTCACGACCGGACCTTCCTGGACCGGGTCACCGACACGATCCTGGAGGTCGACGCCGGATCCGTACGCCGCTACGGCGACGGCTACCAGGGCTACCTCACCGCCAAGGCCGCCGAACGCGCCCGCCAGGAGCGGGAGCACGAGCAGTGGCGCGCCGACGTGGCCCGGCAGTCCCGGCTCGCCGACTCCCACATCGGCCGCCTCGACGCGATCCCGCGCAAGGGGCCCTGGGCGTTCAGCGGCGCGGGTGCCTTCCGGGCGCGCTCCCGGGCGCACGGCGCGATGAGCCGGATCCGCAACGCGCGGGAGCGGCTGGAGCGGCTGACCGAGAACCCGGTGCCCGCGCCGCCGGAGCCGCTGCGGTTCGCGGCGGTGATCGAGGGGGCGGCGGACCGGGCGGTGGAGGTGTCGGACCTGTGGGTTCCCGGGCGGCTGGCCCTCGACTCGCTCCATGTCCCGGCGGGTGGGCGTCTGCTGGTGACCGGGCCCAACGGTGTCGGCAAGACCACGTTGTTGCGCGTGCTGGCCGGTGAACTGATGCCGGAACCAGGCGGGTTGGTGCGACGGCCCGTGCGGGTCGGTTTCCTGCGCCAGGTGGCCGCTTTGATGGCGTACGAGGAGGAGGGCCGTTCGCTCGCGGCGGCCTTCGGCGAGGAGCGTGCCGAGGAGCTGCTCGCCCTGGGTCTGTTCCGGGCGGCCGATCTGACCCGCTCGGTCCGCGACCTCTCCACCGGGCAGCGCCGCCGCCTGGAACTGGCCCGTCTGCTCACGGAACCGCACGACGCGCTGCTCCTGGACGAGCCGACGAACCATCTGGCCCCGGCTCTGGTGGAGGAACTCCAGACGGCCCTGACCGCCTACGAAGGGACACTGATCGTCGTGACCCACGACCGCCGCCTGCGCGCGAACTGGACGGGCCGGGTCAGGGAACTCGGCCGCGCTGAGGGTGGTGTCAGTGGCCCCTGACCCTGAGGTGCGACCGGCCTGGGCACGGTTCGGGGCACCGGTGCCTGGAGCCGGACGCCGAACCGGACCTGCCCGCTCTCGTCGCGGCCTTGAGCGGCAGGTACGCCCGTTCGCGCAGTCTGGCCACGAGCGGCCACAGCGACCCGACGCTGACGGAGAACACCGGGACGCCCCTCCTCGTCCCCTTCGCGGACGCCGTCGAGGAGAAGCGTGCCTGGGCCCACGCGGACTGCTGGATCGGCGCCGGAGTGATCAGGGCGGCCGCCGGTGATGTGCGGCATGTGGTCGTGGCCGCCGAGCGGGCGGTACGAAAGCCCGAGCAGCCGGCGCCGGACCTGCCGGGCTGACAGGGACGCTGTCTACCCTGCCGGGGTGACTGACATCCCCGTGGAGACCGCCGCCCGCGCCATGCCCCGGGCCACCGTCGGTGCCGTGGCGCGCCGGCTCGCCGCCGCCCTGTCGTCCGGCCCGGTGTGCTGCGGGCCCCTCGACGCGGAGATCACCGACGTGGTCATCGCCGAGCCCGGCGAGCCGCTCGACGGGGCGGCCGGTGCCCTGGTGCTCGCGGTCGGGGCCCGCGGGGCGGAGGCGGCGGCGATGGTGACGGCGGCCGGGGCGGCGGGCGCGGTGGCCGTGGCGCTCCGGATCGCCGACGAGGAACTGCCGGAGGCCGTACGGGCGGCGGCGGAACACACCGGGGTCACGGCCCTCGGCCTGCCGAACTCCCTGCGCTGGAACCGAGCGGAGACGGAGATCCGAGCGACCCTGACGGCATCCACGGCCACCCTTGCCTCGGCCCCGGCCACGTCTGGGCCGCCGGACGGCACATCAGCGCCGGGTGGGGCTGTGGCGTCGTCCGGTGGGGCTTCGGTGCGGGGTGGGGCTGTGGCGTCGTCCGACGGTGCTTCCGGGCGGGGAGTGGCCGTGGCTTCGTCCGACGGTGCTTCGGTGCCGGATGCGGTCGTGCCGCCGGCCGAGGGGGCTTGTGTGTCGGGCGCCGCTCTCGCGCCGGCCGAGGGGGCTTGTGTGTCGGGCGCCGCTCTCGCGCCGGCCGAGGGGGCTTGTGTGTCGGGCGCCGCTCTCGCGCCGGCCGAGGGGGCTTGTGTGTCGGGCGCCGCTCTCGTGCCGGCCGAGGGGGCTTCTGTGCCGGGCGCCGCTCCCGTGCCGGTCGGCGGGGCCTTCGTTTCGGGCGCTGCTGTTCCGCCGCCTCGGGAGGAACTCGGCCTGTCCGGTGAGGGCTTCGGGGGCGGGCGGGACTTGTTCTCGCTTGCTCAGACCGTGGCGACGCTCACGCAGGGCGTGGTCAGTGTCGAGGACGGGGGTCACCGGGTCGTGGCGTACGCCGGGTCCGGGGACGAGGCCGATGAGCTGCGCCGGCGGTCCATCCTCGGGCGCAGTTGCCCGGAGCCCTATCTGGCGTTGCTGCGGCGGCTCGGGGTCTATGAGCGGGTCCGGGCCGGGGACGAGGTCGTGACGGTCGCCGAGCAGCCGGACATGGGCGCGCGGCGACGCCTGGTGATCGGGATCAACGCCGGACGGCGACCGCTCGGCACCATCTGGGTGCAGGAGGGCGACCGCCCGCTCGCCGAGCGGGCGCCGGAACTGCTGCGCGGCGCCGCCCGGATCGCCGCGACCCAACTCGTGGACCACTACTTCCAGGGCGACGCCGGGGCCCGGCTCGCCTCCCGGGAGGAGCTCAGCCACGCCCTGCTGACCGGCCGCTTCGAGGCCGCCGCCCTCGCCGCCCACCTGGGCATCGACCCGGCGGCCGGGGCGGACGTCGTCGCCGTGGACCTGCGCGAGCGGGACGCCGGCGCCGCCACCGCCGTACGGTCGGACGCCCGGCGCGCCGAGGCCGCGGGGGTCATGTCCGTGCATGCCGCCGCCCACCGCGACAACGCCCTCGTCGTCCATGCCTGCGGCCAGCTCTACGCCGTCCTGCCGACCCCGGCCGACGAAGCGCACCTGGTGCGCTGGGCCGAGGAGCTGGTGACCACCCTGCGCCGGCTGACCGGGACGCCGGTCCAGGCGGTCGTCGCCGGACGCGCCGAACGGCTCTCCGACATCCCGTCCGTCAAGCTGCGCGGCCATCGCGCGCTGCAACTGCTCAGCCGTACCCCCGAGACGACCGTGGGCACCCACGCCCGGCTCGCCCCCGCCCTCCTCGTCCGGGACACCCTGGACCTGCTCGACCAGGCGCCGCGGCTGCGCTTCCCGGCGGTCGCCGCCCTCGCCGACCGCGACCGCGGCCAGGGCACCGAGCTGGCCCGGTCGCTGCTGCTGTACCTCGACGGCTTCGGGGACGTCGGGGCCGTGGCCAAGCGGCTCAACGTGCACCCCAACACCCTGCGTTACCGCATCCGCAGGGCGGTCGCGCTGACCGGCCTCGACCTCGACGACCCCGAGCACCGGCTGGCGGCCGTGCTCCAGCTCCGCCTGGACCTCAGGGAGCAGGACCCGACGGCCTTCCCGGGGGCGTGAGCACGCGAGGGGCGGCGCCGAGTCTGTCGTAGCGGACACAACGCGCGCCCGAGAGCTGTCCGGGCGGACAAGGAGCGGGACACAGCCGTCGGCTTACGTTCACACCCTGTTCGCGTTCTGCGACGGCGTCCTTGTCCCTCACCGCTCCTTCCGGAGGCCAGCCATGCCTTCAGCCGCACCCCCCGGCCCCGCCCAGTCGGGCACCGTCCCCGCCGTGCCCCCGCCCGGCCTGCGCCGGATCGCCACGGCCAGCTTCATCGGCACGGCCATCGAGTTCTACGACTACTACATCTACGGAACCGCCGCCGCCCTCGTCCTCAACGACGCCTTCTTCCCGGAACTCTCCGAGACGGCGGGCACGTTGGCGACCCTGTCCACCTTCGCCGTCGGATTCGCCGCCCGCCCGCTGGGCGCCGCGATCTTCGGCCACTACGGCGACCGCGTGGGCCGCAAGGCGGTCCTGGTCGTCTCCCTGCTGATGATGGGCCTGTCCACCGGCCTGATCGGTCTCCTGCCCGGCTACGACACCCTCGGCGTCGCCGCCCCGGTCCTGCTGGTGCTGCTGCGGCTGGTCCAGGGCCTCGGCCTCGGCGGCGAGTGGGGCGGCGCCGCGCTGCTCGCGGTCGAACACGCGCCGAAGGGGAAACGCGGCCTGTACGCGGCGGCGCCCCAGATGGGCTCTCCCGTCGGCTACTTCGCCGCCACCCTCACCTTCCTGCTGATGTCCTCGGTCCTCGACGACGACGCCTTCGAGAGCTGGGGCTGGCGGATCCCGTTCCTGATCTCGTTCGTCCTGGTCGCCGTGGGCCTGGTCATCCGCCTCAAGATCGCCGAGACGCCCGCCTTCGCGAAGGTCACCGCCGGGCGGGAGACCGCCAAGGCGCCGTTGGCGGAGGCGTTCCGCAAGCACCCCAGGGAGATGCTGCTCGGGGCCGGGATGATCACGGTCGTGTACGTGATGTTCTACACGGCGGCCACCTACTGCATGACGTACACGACGGACGACCTGGGCATCCCCAAGAACGACATGCTCCTGCTGACACTCGTCGCGGTGACCGTGCTGGGCGTGTCCACGTACGCCGTCGCGCGCTGGTCCGACCGGCTGGGCAGGCGCCGGCTCATCATCGGCGGCGCGGCCTTCGGCGTCGTGTGGGGCGCGGTGCTGTTCCCGCTGCTCGACACCGGCAACTACGTCCTCGTCGCCGTGGCGCTGAGCGGCGCCCTGCTGTGCATGGGCATCATCTACGGCCCAGCGGGCGCCTACATGCCCGAGCTGTTCGGCACCCGGATGCGCTACTCCGGCGCCGGGTTCTCGTACAACCTCGGCGGTGTCCTCGGCGGCGCCGCCGCCCCGCTCGTGGTCACGGCGCTGGCGGAGAACTACAGCGCCTCCGTGGGCGGCTGGTTCATGAGCGGGATGGCGCTGCTGTCCCTGCTGTGCGCGCTGGCCCTGCCCGAGACGAAGGACCGGGACCTCGACACCATCTGAGCGCGCTTGGTCCTCCCGTCCTCTTGGTCTCCCGGTCAGGTGCCGCACCGCCTGCCCGGGAGGACCATGGGACGAGGAGGTACCCATGCCCGAGCTGCCTGATGTGGAGGGGTTCCGGAGGGTGCTCGAGGAGTGCGCGAAGGGCAGGGTCGTCCGGCGGGTCGAGGTGCGGGACGCGGGCGTCCTGCACGGGACGAGCGCGCGGGGGCTGCGGGAGGCGCTTCAGGGGCGTCGGTGCACCGCGGCGGAACGGCACGGGAAGTGGCTGCTCGCCCGCACCGGCGGTCCCACCGTGCTGCTGCACTTCGGCATGACCGGGCGACTGCTGTGCTCTCACCCCGACGACGAGGTCGCCCCGCACGACCGGGTCCTGTTCACGCTGTCCCGCGACCGTCAGCTGCGCTACCGCGACCAGCGCAAGCTCCAGGGCCTGTGGCTGGCGCACGACGAGTCGGAGGTCGCGGGGCTCCTGGAGGGCCAGGGGCCCGACGCGCTGACCGTCGGCCGGGGGGAGTTCGACAGCGCGCTCGCCGCCCGGCGCGGCAGCGTCAAGACCGCCCTCACCGACCAGTCCGTCCTGGCCGGACTCGGCAACCTGCTGGCCGACGAGATCCTCTGGCGCTCGGGACTGCGCCCCACCAGCCCCACGAGCGCCCTCACCGAGGCCGACCGCCGCCGCCTGTACACGCAGATGCGCCGCACCCTGCGCTCCGCGGTCCCCACCGGCCGCGTCCCGCCCCGCGACTCCTGGCTCACCGGCCACCGCGACGACCCCGCCCCCACCTGCCCCCGCTGCGGCACCGCCCTGAACCGGACCCGGGTCGCGGGACGCGGGACGGTGTGGTGCCCGCGGTGCCAGGAGGGCTGACCGCGACGGGGAGGGCGGTGAGGGATGGCGCGGCTATCCGGCCGCCCCCCGAAGATGCGCGATGCCGGTGTCGATCGCCGCCTTGAGGTGGGTCGAGTCACCCGTGGACATCATGATGGCCACGCCTCCCTGGACCCCGGCCAGCAGCGCGGCGGCGGTACGGTCCACGTCCAGGTCCGCCGACACCAGACCCTTGCGCCGCAGGGCCCGCATGCCATGGGCGAGCTGCTCCTGCCACTGCCGCATCAGCTCCGTCACGATCGCCCGGGCGCCGGGCCGCGACCGTCCGACCTGAAGGAACAGCGACCCCAACGGACAGTGGTCACCGAGCCGTTCATAGCGCTCCACGACCACGTCCCGCCATTCCTGCCAGGCCTCCCAGGAGTCCAGCCGCCCGAGCTGCGGCTGCTGGTCCTCCAGCACCCGGTCCGCCTCGAACTGCGCCACGGCCAGCAGGAGTTCGTCCTTGCCGCCGGGGAAGTAGTGGAACAGCTGGCTCTTGCTCGTGCCGGTCCGGCCACGGATGTCGTCGAGCGTGGCGAAGGCGACGCCGTGCTCGCGCAACACCTCAGCGGCGCCCTCGACGATCCGGGCGCGAGTGGCACGCCCCTTGGCGGTCAGCGCGTCTGCCATCATGCCCTCCTTTTCTGGACTTGCCGGTCCATTTTCTCCGCAGCACCCTGGTCGGCACCACCACCGGAAGGGGAGACGACGTCATGAGTGAACGACTGCGGAGCAAGACGGCGCTGATCACGGGCTCGACCAGCAACATCGGTCAGGCGATCGCGGAACTGTTCGCCGCCGAGGGCGCGCACGTGATCGTGTCCGGCCGCAACCAGGAGAGGGGCGCGCGGGTCGTCGAAGGTATCCGCGCTGCGGGCGGTCGCGCCGACTTCCTCGCGGCGGATCTGGACGGCAGCCCCGACGCCTCCCAGGAGCTGGCGGCCCGGGCCCGTGAGACCTTGGGCGGCCGGATCGACATCCTGGTCAACAACGCCGGGATCTACCCGGGCGCCGGGACCGCCGCCACCGACGAGAAGACCTTCGACGAGGTCTACGGCGTGAACGTCAAGGCGCCGTTCTTCCTCACCGCCGCGGTCGCACCGGCGATGACGGAGGCCGGCGGCGGAGTGATCATCAACCTCGGCTCCTGGATCGCCCGCCTGGGCGTCCCCGTCGGCGCGCTCTACAGCTCCACCAAGGGAGCCATGGAGACCCTCACCCGAGCCTGGGCCGCCGAATTCGGCCCCCTGGGCGTCCGTGTGAACGCCGTTTCCCCGGGTGTGATCCTTCCTCCCTCCCCGGAGGGCAGCGAGCCCCACCCGGGCGAGGTGATGATGAAGGGCACCCCGGCGGGCCGGGTCGGCACCCCGGACGCCATCGCCCAGGCCGCCCTCTGGCTGGCCACCGACGAGGCGTCCTTCGTCCACGGCACGGTCGTCGACGTCGACGGGGGGAGGACGGGGGTGGCGGTGATCGCGGGATGAGCCCGGGTGCCCGCGCGGACGCCCGTCACCGCAGCGCGCTCAGCTTCCGCCACTCCTCCCACGAGAGGTTCCACGCGCCGAAGCCGTTCCCCGGGGCGACCACGCCCTTGGTGTCCTTGCCGGTGATCTCGAAGGGGTCACCGGGGCGGACCTGGGCGTAGAACCAGGACGCGTCCGCCGTGCTCATGCCTATGCAGCCTGAGCTCTGGTTCGCGTTGCCGAACCAGCGGGCGTTCCAGGGCGCGGCGTGGGCGTACATGCCCGACCAGGTGAGCCGCATCGAGTAGTCGACCATCTTGTCGTAGGCGTCGCCGAGGCCCACCGTCTCGGAGTTCATGTTGATCGTGCCCTCCTTGGCCATGAGCACCGCGGTTCCGCGCCAGGAGCGCTTGTCGCCGCCCGGGGTGCCGCCGGAGACCGGGATGCGGCGGACGGTCTCGCCGTCGCGTTCGAGGGTGAGCCGGTGGCTGTCCAGGTCGACCTTGACGATCTGCCGGGCGCCGATCGTGAACGTGGTCGTGTAGTCGCGTACGAACCAGCCGCCGTCCGCGCCCGAGTCGGTGCCGTTCAGCTCGGCCTTCAGCGTGACCTCGGTGCCGGGCTTCCAGTACTCCTTGGGCCGCCAGTCCACCCGGTCCCGGCCCGACCAGTCGCGGATCCAGCCCCAGGAGCCCTCGGTGCCGTTGGAGGTGGTCAGCCTGAGCTGCTTCTCCACCTCGGCCTTGTTCTCGACGGGGTGGTCGAAGACCAGGGAGATCGGCTGGGCGACGCCGACGGTGCTGCCGTCGCCCGGACGCCAGTCCACCTTGTTGACCTTGTCCGCAGGGGCCGTGGTGAAGGCGGACTTCGTCGTCCTGGCAGGTCCGCCGCCCGTCGCCCGGGCCGCCGCCGTCACCTCGTACTCCGCGCCGGGGACGGCCTTGCGGGTGGAGGTCCATGACGTGCCGTCGGCGGCCCTCCGGCCGGGCAGCCGGTGGCCCTCGGCGTCGGTGACCGTCACCGAGGTGAGTGTGCCGCCGGCGGCCTCGACCCGCACTGGCCGGCCCGCCGGGATCCCTTCTCCCTCGGGCGTGACGGTGACGGTCACCTCGCCCTTCGGCGCCGCTTTGTCGTCCGGGGCACCCGTGGAGCCACTGGAGCCGCCGGAGGAGCAGGCGGTGAGCGGGGCCAGCAGGGCGGCCAGCACGTAGCCGTAGGTGCGGACACGAATGCGCGACAACGGGACCTCCGGGAGGGGCGAAAAGGGGCGATGTCGTGACTGTAGAGCCGGAAAACCCGAGGTCAGCCGCTGTGGAGCTACGTGACGGCGTCTGGTGCGGAATGGTCATGGTCCGGTCACATTCGCCGGACGGCGCCGTCATGGACCGCTGTGAGCCTCCTTCGTGTCCCCGCCACAGGGCCGGGGAGAAGGAGAGGCTCAGACTGTGTCAGCGCTGCTCGTGCCGCCCAGCCGCGTGCCCCAGGCACGGAACCGGGACTTCGCCCTGCGCACCATCACCCCGGGAACCTACCGCGCCTTCCTCGCGTCCCCCGAAGGCACCGCGCTCGGCGCCGGGTTCCTCCAGTGCCCGTCCTGGGCCGACGTCAAGGAGGGCTGGCGCTCCCAACTCCTCGGCTGGGGGCCGGACCCCGAGGCGGGTCAACTCGCGGGCGTCGCCCTGGTGTTGCTACGGCAGTTCCCCGGCACCCGCAGATACTTCGCCTACCTCCCCGAAGGGCCCGTCGCCGACTGGAGCGACCCCGACCTCGACGGCTGGCTCGCCCCGCTGCTGGAACACCTGCGCCGCGCGGGCGCCTTCGCCGTACGCATCGGCCCCTCGCCCGCCTACCGGCGCTGGGACGCCGCCCACCTCAAGCCGCTCTCCGGCCCGGGCCGGCGCCTCGGCGACGTCCTCGCCAGCGAGGTCGACCCGCTCGGCACCGCCGTCGCCGAGCGGCTGCGGGCCCGGGGCTGGCGCCGCTGCGGCGGGGACGGCACCGGCGAGGACGGGGACGCCCAGCCCCGGCACGTCTTCCATGTGCCGCTCGCCGGACGCACCGAGCGGGACCTGTGGTCCGGGCTCAACCAGGAGTGGCGGCGCAATGTCCGCCGGGCGCAGAAGGAGGGCGTGGAGGTGGTGGTGGGCAGCGCGGCCGAACTCCCCGAGTTCTACCGGCTGCTCGGCATCACCGAGCGCCGCGACGGCTTCCGGCTCGGCCGCTCGCTCGCCTACTACGAGCGGCAGTACGCGGCCCTCAACGCCGAGGAACCGGGCCGGATGAAGCTGTACCTCGCCCGGCACCGCGGGGAGATCCTCGCCGCCCACACGCTGATCACGGTGGGCCGCCGGGCCTGGTACCAGACCGGCGCCTCGGCCGACCACCGCCGCGAGGTCCGGCCCTCCAACGCCCTGCAGTGGCGGATGCTGCTGGACGCCCATGCCCTCGGCGCCGACGTCTACGACATGCGCGGGGTACCCTCCACTCTCGATCCAGGCGAACGTGCGTACGGACTGCTGCGGTGGAAGCTCGGCACCGGGGGACAGGTCGTCGAGACGTTGGGGGAATGGGAGAGGCCCTTGGGCGGCAGCGCCAACCACACGCTCTACCGCGCCTTCCAGGCGTACCTGAACCGTCGATGAGCCGGACGGCGACCAAGAGCGCGGAGACTCCCGCACGCGGCAGCGCCGTCATGGCCGCCGGGTCCCTCGTCTCCCGGGCCACCGGCTTCGCCCGCTCCGCCGTGGTCGCGGCGGCGGTCGGCACCATCGGGCCGGTCGCCGACGGCTACGCGGTCGGCAACGCCCTGCCCACCATCGTCTACATGCTGCTCCTCGGCGGCGCGCTCAACGCCGTCTTCGTGCCCGAGCTGGTCAGGGCCGCCAAGGAGCACGCCGACGGGGGAGCGGCGTACACCGACCGGCTCGTCACCGTCTGCGTCGCGGCCCTGCTGGCGATCACCGCGACCGCCGTGTGGCTCGCCCCGGCCATCGTCGACGCGTACACCGACTACACCGGCGAACAGGCGGCCATGACCACCGCGTTCGCCCGCTACTGCCTGCCCCAGATCTTCTTCCTCGGCCTGTTCACCCTGCTCGGGCAAGTGCTCAACGCCCGCGGCCGGTTCGGCGCGATGATGTGGGCGCCGGTGCTCAACAACCTCGTCGTCATGGCCGTGTTCGGCCTGTACCTGGCACTCTCCCTGGGCGGCGGGGACACGCTCACCGCGACCGAGACCGCCGTGCTCGGCTGGGGCACGACCGCCGGGATCGCCGCCCAGGCCCTCGTCCTCGTCCCCGCCCTGCGCGCGGCCCGCTTCCGCTGGCGGCCCCGCTTCGACTGGCGCGGCAGCGGACTGACCCGCCCCCTGCGCTCGGCCGGCTGGCTGGTGCTGCTGGTCCTCGCCAACCAGGCCGCCTACTGGGTCACCACCCGGCTGGCCACGACCGCGGGCCAGGACGGCGGCCCCGGATTCGGCGCCTACAACAACGCCTACGCCCTGTGGGTCGTCCCGCACGGCATCATCACCGTCTCCGTGGTGACCGCGCTGATGCCCCGGATGAGCGCGTCCGCCACCGACGGCGACACCGCCGCCGTACGCCGTGACGTCTCGCACGCCCTGCGCGTCAGCGCCTCGGCCGTCGTACCCGCCGCCTGCGCGCTGTTCGCCCTCGCCCAGCCGGTGATGGCCCTCGTCTTCGGACACGGCAGGACCAGCGCCGAAGACACGGCCGCCATGGCCGGGATCCTGATGGCCTTCGCGCCCGGGCTCGTCGCCTTGTCCGGCCAGTACGTCCTGTCCCGCGCCTTCTACGCGCTCTCCGACACCCGTACGCCGTTCCTGCTCAACCTGGTGATCGTCGCCCTCAACGCGGGACTGTCCCTGGCCGCCGCCCACCTGCTGCCGGCCCGCTGGGCCGTGACGGGCATGGCGGCGGCGTACTCGCTGGCGCTGTGCGCGGGCTGGGCGCTGACCGGCCGGGTGCTGAGCCGCCGGCTGGCGGTCGCCCGCCCGCTGCGCTCGTCCGCCGCCGGCGCGCACGCCCGGCTGCTGCTCGCCGCCGTCCCCGCCACCGCGCTCGGCCACTTCGCGGTCCGCGCGGCCGCACCCGCCGGTTCGCTCGCCGCCGCAACCGCCGGGGCCGCCGCCGTCGTGCTCACCTTCGCCCTGCTCGCCCGCCCGCTGCGCCTCGCCGAACTCCAGGCGCTGCTCTCCGGTCCGCGCCGCGGACGGGCCCGGACCTGACCACACCGAGGGAGAACTGCCGATGCCCCGCGTGCTCCTCATCGAGGACGACCCCTCCGTACGCGAAGGGGTCGAGCTCGGTCTGCGCCGCCGCGGCCACGAGGTACGGGCGGCGGCGACCGGCGAGGCCGGCCTCGCCGCGCTGGCCGAGTTCCGCCCCGACCTGCTGCTCCTGGACCTGATGCTGCCCGGCATGAACGGCGTCCAGGTCTGCCGCCAGGTCCGCGACCACAGCCAGCTGCCGATCATCATGCTCACCGCGCGCGGCGACGACTTCGACGTGGTCATCGGTCTGGAGGCGGGCGCCGACGACTACATCGTCAAACCCGCCCGCCCCGAGGTGATCGAGGCCCGGATCCGTGCCGTACTGCGCCGCCTCGACGACAGCGGGCCCGGCCGCCCGGCCATCGAGGTCTACGGCGAACTCACCATCGACCGGGTCGGGCTGACCGTCACCAAGGCGGGCCGGCCGCTCACGCTCGCCCCCTCGGAGCTCAAGCTCCTGCTGCACCTGTCCGCCGCACCCGAACAGGTCTTCAGCAGGCAGCAGTTGCTGGAGCACGTCTGGGAGCACAGCTACCACGCCGACGCCCGGCTGGTCGACGCCTGCGTCGCCCGGCTGCGCGGCAAGATCGAGGACGAGGCCGGCAGCCCCCGCTACGTCCAGACCCTGCGGGGCTTCGGCTACCGCTTCGGGCCCCTGTGACCACGGGCCGTCGGCCCCGCCGGGTCCGGGCGTTCGGGCTGCGGACGCGGCTGCTGCTCGCCTTCCTGCTGGTCGCCGCCGTCAGCGCCGGTACGACGGCCGCGCTGACCTACCGGGAGGCCCGCAACGCGGTGCTCCAGACCGCCCAGGACACGGCGGTCTCCTCGTTCCGCGACCAGGTCCAGCAGACCGGCTTCGGGCTGCCCCTGCGCGGCGGCGAGGACCTGGAGGCGGTCCTGCGGGACATCGCCCGCAAGGGTAAACCGCACCCGTGGGTGGTGTTCGCCGAGTACGGCTCGCTGCGCGCCTCCTCGGGCGAGAACCCCGTCTCCACCGTCATCACCCCCGAACTGCGGCGCGCCGCGCGGGCCGACCCGCACGGCAGCTTCGAGCGGGTCGTCAAGGACGGCGTCCCCTACCTGACCATCGCCATGCCCATGGTCTTCAGGACCAGCCCGGACAGCGAGGTGCCCAGCGGACTCGTCCTGTACGCCGTCATGCGGATGACCGACGAGCAGGTCAACGTCGACGCCCTC
Source organism: Streptomyces sp. NPDC043726 (assembly GCF_056436565.1). Taxonomy (NCBI): domain Bacteria; kingdom Bacillati; phylum Actinomycetota; class Actinomycetes; order Kitasatosporales; family Streptomycetaceae; genus Streptomyces; species Streptomyces sp. NPDC043726. The sequence continues at coordinate 309,083 of NZ_JBWKCI010000003.1, read as the reverse complement.
CTCGTGGCCGCCCGGGACGGCGCCCTGCCCGGCCTCGCCATCGCGCTGATCCCCGGCCTGATCGCCGCCCGCAGTGTGCTGCGCCCGGTACGGGAACTGAGCCAGGCGGCCCAGAACATGGGCAGCGGCAGACTCGACACCCGCATCCCGGTGCGCGGCAGCGACGAACTGGCGGACCTGGCCCGCACCTTCAACGTGTCCGCGGGCCAACTGGAGGACTCCGTGCGCGAACTGCGCGAGGCCGAGGCCCGCGCCCGCCGCTTCGCCTCCGACGTCTCGCACGAACTGCGCACCCCGCTCGCCGGAATGCTCGCCGTCACCGAGGTCCTCGACGAGGACGCCGACCGGCTGGACGCCGACACCGCCCGGGCGGTCCGGCTGGTCAGCGCGGAGACCGGGAAGCTCGCCGTGCTCGTCGAGGACCTGATGGAGATCTCCCGCTTCGACGCGCGCGCGGCCGAGCTGAACGCCGACGAGGTCGATGTCGCCGAGGCCATCCGCAAGACCCTCCAGAACCGGCACTGGACCGACGACCGGGTCCGGACCGAACTCCCCGAGGGCATCCGCGCCCGGCTCGACCCGCGCCGCTTCGACCTGGTGATCGCCAACCTCGTGGGCAACGCCCTGCGGCACGGCAGCGCGCCCGTCACGGTACGGCTGCGCACCGAGGCGTCCTCCGCGGGCACGCCCGTGCTGATCACCGAGGTCGCGGACAGCGGACCCGGCATCCGGCCCGAGGCGCTGCCGCACATCTTCGACCGGTTCTACAAGGCCGACGCGGCCCGTACCCGCTCGGCGGGCAGCGGCCTGGGCCTGGCGATCACCCTGGAGAACGTGAAGCTGCACGGCGGAACCGTCCGCGCGGGGAACCTGCCCGGGGGCGGCGCCGTCTTCACCGTGGAAATACCGCTGCACGGGGAGAGAACACCCACGGGGGAGACACCGCTTCGAGCGGGGAAGACACCCCTTCACGCGGAGGAGGCCGGGGCATGAGGCGTGGGTGGACGCGCCGACGTACGGTGGCGGCCCTCGCCCTCGCCGTCACGGCGGCCGTACCGCTGCTCGGCGGCTGCGGCATCCAGGACACCGACGTCGTCGAGGCGGGCGGTCCCGCGAGCTTCCAGGCCTTCCTCAACCGCGACTACGACATGCTGCTCTTCTTCCGGTCCCCGGACGGGAGAGTGGTCCCGGTGATCCGGTCGACCGGCCCCTCGACCGTCATCACGGAGGGCGACGAGGCGGTGGTCGCCGACGAGCCGACCGGACCCGTGCCGACCGAGAAGGTCATCTCCGCGCTGCTGACCGGTCCGCGGGAGGAGGACCGGGCGGTCGGTCTGAGCACCGACCTGCCCGTCGCCGGTACCCACCCGACCGTGGAGGTCGACCGCGCCCCGAGCGGCAAGGTCGTCGCGCGCCTCCCCCTGGCCGTGAAGGACCTGAGCGACACCGCCCGCCGCCAGCTGATCTGCACCATCGCCTACGGCGAGGACGCCGACGGCCGGCTGGTGGTGGAACTGACGGGACAGGACGGGGCGACGAGTTCCGGCACCTGCGGACTCGCGCGCCACGTCCGGGGCACCGGCTGATCAGGAGCACTTGGTGGTGACGCCGCCGGTCTCGTCGCCCTTCAGGTAGATGCCGCTGACGTAGCCGACCCCGCCCGCGTTCAGCGGCAGCCGGACCCACTTGTCGTTGGTGATGCCCTCCGCGGTCACGCTCTGCCCGACCACCCAGCAGTGCGCCGGGTACGACTCACCCGGGTACACCTTGCTCTTGGCCTCGCACGAAGTCGACGCACAGGCACGGACGTTGGCCTCCGCCCACGCCGTCACCGTCGTCGAACCACCCCCACCACCACCGTCCGGCATGAAGGTGACGTCGACCCAGTCGTTGTCGGTCATGCCGAGGCCGTCCCAGAAGGTGCCGTCCGCGACGTCGATGCCGGCCGGGTTGGCGGCCCGTCGGCCGAACTCGTCGAGCCCGCCGTTGTAGCCGTTGAGGTACGCCGCCTGCGCCTCGGGCGTGCCCTGCGGCAGATCCCGCCACATCTCGCGCTGCGACGGCGGGTTCCAGTAGTCGTCGCGGGTGTTCCACGGGCCGACGTCCCACACGGGCGCGGTCTCGCACCGGCCCTTGTAGCAGAGGCGCACCTGGTACTCGCGGCCGCCGTTGGTCGCCAGCATCCGGCGCGAGGGCAGGGCCACGAAGTGGTCGCGGGGCTGGATGACATGGCCGTTGGCGGTGGTCTGCCCGACGAGGCCCTCCCGGGTGGCGTACAGCCGGTAGGTGGGCCCGGACGCGGCCGCCGACATGCCGTTCTGCGGGGTCTGCTGCGGCTTGGGCTGCACGGCGGCGGCGGTGACGGTGACCGCGCGGACGGTCGGGGACGCCCCGCCGGGGACGCCGAGAAGGGTGAGCCGGACCTGGAGCAGGGAGACCGCCTGCGGCAGCCGGACCGCTCCCGCCCCTTCCACGGTCCGCCACTGCGTCCAGGTGTCCGGGTGGTTGCTGCCCCGGATCTCGGTCAGCACCTCGGTCCCGGCGGGGACGTCCGCCTCCGTCTTCACGGTGAACGCGGTGAGCTGGCGGCCGAGGCCGCGGCCGGGCGAGGTGTAGACGGCGTGGGAGGCGCCGGGCACCGACGGGGTGCGGTGCCCGTTGTCCTCGACGGTGAGTCCGTCCGCACGACGGCTCACGTTCCCCTGGTCGGCCCCCGGCCCGGCCAGGTCGATACGCCAGCTCTTCTGGTCCTGCGCGGCTGCGGACGGTGCCGACAAGCCCGTCAGGACGAACAGCAGACACAGGATCTGCGTTGCCCACAGCGGCTTGTGCCACTGGGCACGCACGGATGCGACACGCACGGGTTCCCCCTCGGTGGATGCGGACGGCGGCCGGAAGCGGACGACGGTCCAGGACTACCGCCCGGCGCGGGCACCGTCTCTCCGCAAACTTCCGGATGCCGCGAGGGAGATGGGCGCCGCTAGCGTCCGTGGCCCACGGCTCGTCGGAAGCCGCTGTCCCCTGGGAGGAACCCCATGCGTCTTGGTCTGCGCGGCACGAACCTGCGGGCGGGGCTGCTGGCCGCGGCGGCCCTGCTGATGCCCCTCGCGGTGGCCGCCCCCGGCCACGCGGCGACGAGCGGCACCACCGCCTTCGCCGGCTCCTGCCCCGCCGCCGGCGTCGTCACCCAGGGCTACAGCGGCTCCCACGACGGGGTCGACATCGCCAATGGTCTCGGCACCCCGATCCACGCGGTCGGCGCGGGCGAGGTCATCGCCTCCGGACCGGCCCAGGGCTACGGCCAGTGGATCCGCATCCTGCACCCCGACGGCACCGTGACCGAGTACGGCCACATGTACCAGCGGGACGTGTCCGTCGGGCAGCAGGTGTCGGCCGGTCAGCGCATCGCCCTGATGGGCTCCGAGGGCGACTCCACCGGCGTCCACCTGCATCTGCGGGTGCGCGTCGGGACCTCCACCTCGGTCCGCGGCATCGACCCGGTCCCGTATCTGCGCGACCGCGGAGTCGGCCTGCCGTGCACGCCCGGCGGTGGTGGTGGGGGTGGTTCGACGACGGTGACGGCGTGGGCGGAGGCCAACGTCCGTTCCTGTGCGTCGACTTCGTGCGAGGCCAAGAGCAAGGTGTACCCGGGTGAGTCGTACCCGGCGCACTGCTGGGTGGTCGGGCAGAGCGTGACCGCGGAGGGCATCACCAACGACAAGTGGGTCCGGCTGCCGCTGAACGCGGGCGGGGTCGGCTACGTCAGCGGCATCTACCTGAAGGGCGACGAGACCGGCGGGGTCACCACCAAGTGCTCCTGAGGCTCACCCGGCGCAGGCCGGGACGGACGGATGGCTCCTGGTCCGTACGTCGGGCAGCCAGGCCGTGGTGCGCACGGTCTCCGGGCCCTTCTCGGCCTTGGGCAGCCGCACCCGGTACCAGCGGGACGAGCGGACGCCCGCCTCGTCGGTGATGGGGACGCCGCGCTCCAGAGCGCACTCGACGCCCAGGGCCTCGCCGTGCCACACCCGCGTCCGCACAACGTTGTCAAGGACGTACGGCAGGGTGGGGTCGATGGCGAGGCCGAGGCTGCACTCGGGGTGCCGGTCGGTGCGGGCGCGGCACTTGTCGTCGGCGTTGTACACGGTCAGCCGCGCCTGGTGCGCCGTACGCCCGGAGTCGCGGTTGTCGGAGGGGCCCCACTGCCACCAGGCGGCGCCGCCCGCGCCGAGCAGGGCCAGGGCGGCGCCCGCGGCGAGCGCGGCGGTCCGCTTGGCGGTGCGCGGACGGCCGGCGGGGCGGCCGTCGCCGGGCCCGGCGGCCCGGACGCGGTCCAGCAGGCTCTCGGCCGGGTGCGCGGCCCGGTCGGTGTGGGCGGGCAGCAGACAGTCGGCGGCCAGGGCGCGCCAGAACTCCGGTACGACGACGTGCAGTCGGAGCGGCGCCCTGCCCTCGGCGTACTCCTGGACCGCCGAGGCCCGGGAGGTGAAGGTGGCCCCGGGAAAGGGCGAGGCACCACCGGTGAACATCTGGTGGATCATCACGCCGAGGGCCCAGACGTCGGCCGTGGGTCGCACCTGCACCCCGCGTTCGTCGAGCGGGGCCCGCCAGCGCTCGGGCGGCAGGTAGTCGGGCGAGCCGAGGGGCGGGATGTAGCCGTGGGTGCCTCGCGTGCCCTCCAGTTCGGCGGTGAGGCCGAAGTCGGACAGCCGTACCGAACCGTCCGCCATGATCAGCACGTTGTCCGGCTTCAGGTCGCCGTGCACCCAGCCGAGCCGGTGCAGATGGGCCAGGCCCTCGCAGATCTCGGTGAGCAGCCGGTCCGCCTCCGGCAGCGGTTCGCCGTCCGCCGCGTCCAGCAGATCCTGGAGGCTGCTCTCCGCCCGCTCCATGACCAGCACGACGGCACCGTCGAGTCCGGGCACCGCGCAGTCGCCGAGCACCACGGAGTCCAGCAGCCGCATCAGCCGGGGGTGATGGGCCCGGCTGCCGAACTCGATCTCCCGCCGCGCGGTCTCCGCGATCCGCTCGGCCTGGCGGGGAGCGAGCCCCGAGGTGGGCAGGAACTTCAGCGCGACCCGCCGCTCCGGCTCGGGGTCCTCGGTGTCCCGGCCCTCGTAGACGCGTCCCCAACCCCCGTCGGCGATGGGCTCGGTGACCTCCCAGCGGCCGACGCGGAAGCCCCGGGGGATGCGGCCGGTTCTCCCGCCGTCGCCGGTCCCGCCCGTCCCGCCGGTCTCGCCCGTCTTCTCGTCGTACGTCTCTCCCGTTCCGCTCACCGGTGGCCCCCCGACGGTGCCGGTTCCGGGAGGGGGAGGTCCGGGGAGCGGGGCGGCAGCAGCGCCAGGTGCTCCTCGCGGACCAGGCCGAAGCGCAGCGCGACCCCGACCACGGCCTCACGCTTGCCGGTGCGCCGGGCGCCGCCCGTGTCGACGGCGTCCTGCGGTCCGCGCACCCGCAGCTTCTGCTCCGCCAGGTAGTCGATGTGGGAGGTGACCGCCCGCGCGGTCAGCCGGGACAGGGCAGGGTGGCTGCGGATGCGGTCCACGACCTGCGGGGTGGTCGGCACACTGACGGCCGACTCGTCGCGCAGCCGCGGTTCGCAGAGGGCCACCAGGACGAGGAAGTACGTGGCGGTCTCGTCCAGGGAGTACGCGTTGACGGTACGGGTGCCCCAGGCGCCGCCGGGATCGTCCGCGTCGAGGTAGACGTGGTCCGGGGCGAACACCTGGAAGCTGACCGTGGAGCCCCGGGTGGGCAGGACGACCCGGGCGAACTCGAAAGGGATCGGCGCCCCCGACCGGCGCGGCGGCACCCGCAGGTACTCCCCGGCGCCCTCCGGGTTCTCGACGAGATAGCTGTGGGTGGTGGAGTAGTTGGTGAGCTGCCAGTGGTCCTCCGTGACCCGGACCTCCCCGGCGAGCCGGGAGACGGCCGGGTCGGGCAGCAGCAGTTCGACCGGATGCGCCTTCGTGCCCCGGCCGAAGCGCGCCGCCTCCCCCGGTCCCAGACGCAGGGTCGTCGCCGGTTCGGTGCGGTGGGCTGACGGCAGATGGATCAGTATGCCGCTCATGGGCAGATTTTCCTTCCCCGCTTTCGGCCTGGTCAGCGGCCGCGCCGCATCGTAGCCCCGGGGGGTATCCGGCGGGGCCCGGTCACGCGCCCGGTGGCCGGATTCCGCCGGAGGGCCTCAGCGGCCGCTGTCCAGTGCCTTCTACGAGGAACAGAGGGGCACGCCGGGCAGTTGGTTGCCGGGCGAGCTGAGGTAAATGTTGGTCATGTACCCGCCGTACTGGGGAAGGTAGGCCCACCACGCGTTCGTGTATGGCGGAATGCTGACCTCCTGGCCCGGCTTCTGGCAGCTCACCAGGACTTCGACGCCCGCCGGCAGGGTGGTCAGCGGTGCGGAGTCGACGGTGGTCGGCCGCGGACGCACGTTCACGCCCGAGCTCCAGGTGCCGAACCAGGTGCCCGCCGGGCGGACCGCGCCGGGCACGTCGAGGGAGCGGGTGAGCCGGCCCAGGTCCGTGTAGGCCTTCCCGTACGGGGTGCCGTCCGGGTGCAGGGTGAACACGGCGACGATCGTGCGGTCGCCGGTGCCGACCGTGCCGGTGGTGTGCAGCGCCTCGCGGGTGAGGTCGACCCCGGCGGCGGCGCGCGGCGCGGACTCCGGCGCGGATTCAGGCGCGGACCGCTGGGCCGACGCGGAGGGGACGGTCGTGGCGGGCTTCGGCGCGCACCCGCCGGAGTCGCCGAACCCGGACCAGCCCTGCTTGACCGCCCACGGCCGCTGGAAGGAGCCCGCGATGCCGAACTGCTGGTCGAACCCGTCGGTTCCGCAGCGCGTCGACTGCCGCAGGTTGCCCATGACGTAGTCGCGCACCGGCGCGGAGGCGGTGTCCAGGACGTACCGGTAGATCCGCACGGTGTCGGCGGCCGACAGGGCCACGTAGCCCCAGTAGTCCTCGTAGCCGGCGGGCGGGTTGGCGGTGTCGGTCAGGCCGAGCCGCGACACCGTCCGGTCGATGATCGCCGTACGCCCGCCGGCCTTCCAGTAGTGACTGGCCGCGTTGTCGTCGCTGCTGCGGAGCATCGAGTCGAGCCGGGCGCGGTCGGCGGCGGGCAGGGTGCGGGGGTCGCGGTCGCGCAGGTGGTCGAGGGCGATGAGCAGCTTCACGACCGAGGCCGAGCGGAACTGCAGGTTCTCGTTGAGCCGTTCGGTGAACGTGCCGGTCGTGCGGTCGAAGACGGCGACTCCGGCGGTGACACCCGCGGGGACCTCGGCCTGCGCGGAGGCGGCGGTCTCCGGTGCCGGGGCGGCGGTGGCTTGTGGCGTCCCGGTCAGGAACGGCACGGTCGCGGCGAGCGCGAGGACGGCGGCGACGGCACCGAGTCGGCGCGGGCGGGCGGCGGGACTGGTCAAGTGGGTTCCCCTTTCGGCTCCGGGTCCTGGGCCGCGTACGGCCGCAGGTGGCGTGGGGACGCTACGGCGCCGACCGGGCGCGCGACATCCGGAAGTTGACGGGGTGTCGTGGCCGGTCGGTGCCGCCCGGACGGGGTCCGCAGGCCTCTACCCCACCGTCCCGCGAGGCGTCATTCCGCGAACTTCCGGATGACGCGCCGGGCCGCGCTCCGGATACGTTCCGCAGCGTTCGACCGCACTCGACGACACGGGATGGAGTTCCGATGAGCGGGAAGGCACTGCTCTGGACGCTCGCCGTGACGGGCCTGCTGCTCGTCACCGCCTGCTCCGCCGCCGACCGGCCGGCCGACGACACCGGCGGCCCGCTGCGCACCGAACTGACCGACGGGGAACGCAGGCTCCTCGGCGTGGCGGAGGAGCGGCTGACCGCCGGCTGCATGCGCGACAAGGGCTTCCAGTACCGGCTCGACCCGGGCGGCCCGCGCACCCAGGCACCCGAACGCAGCTTCGGCCTGGACGACGTCGCCTGGGCCCGCCGCCACGGGTACGGCCTGGCCGAGGCGGCACGGGCAGAGGACGGAGCCGGCGGCAAGGCCACGGCCGAGAAGGGCCCTCAGGCCCGTTACCTCGCCTCCCTCCCGCCCGAGCGCCAGGCCGCGTTCGACCGGGCCCTGAACGGAACCGACCGTGCCGCCATCGTCGTACCGGCGCCCGGCCGCGGTCGGATCTTCACCAGCGCCGACGGCTGCCTGGCCGACGCCCGCCGGGAGCTCTACGGCGATCTGCGCCGGTGGACCGAGGCCAAGGCGGCCGTGGTGAACCTGGAGTACGTCACCTACGACGACGTGATCGCCGAGGAGCCGTACACCGAGGCACTGGACGACTGGCGCGCCTGCATGCGGGAGCGGGGCCTCGACTACCCGAGCTCCTCGGAGGCCATCGGCGCCGTGGCGAAGGAGAACCGGGACCGCCCAGCGGAGAAGGCCTGGAAGCGGGAGGTGACCGTCGCCGTCGCCGACGCCGAGTGCAACCGCGCCGCGGGCCTCGCCAGGACCGGCGCGAGCCTGCAACGGCGGCACGTGCGGTACGCGGCCCAGCACCAGTTCGCCCGCCAGACGCGCTACTACACCGAGGCCGTCACGACGGCGCTGGACCGGGCCCGCACGGTCACCGGCCCCGCCTGATCCGGCACGAACCACCCAGCCTTCGCGCCCGGCCGCCCTCGGCGGCCCGGGCGCGGGCCCCGGCGCGCATACCGCCGCCCGGGGAGAACCCACCACAAGGAGAACACCCATGCGTACGAGCAAGCGCGCCCTGCTGGGCCTGGCCCTCGCCTCCGCCCTCATCCCGATCGCCGCCACCACCGCCCAGGCCGGCGGCACGACCCCCACCTACAGCACGCAGAACCCCGGCAACTGCCCGTCCGGGTTCCTGTGCGTCTACAAGGGGATCAACTACCAGCTGGAGGACGTCGGCATCGCCAAGTTCCAGTACGACAACCCCATCTGGTCGGACACCGAGAACCGCTTCATCGCCCACGAGGACTCGTCCTGGTTCAACAACGGCACCGGCAGCTCGTGGAGCTCCGTGGTGGTCTACGCGGACAACGGCTACGGCGGCAACTCCTTCTGCCTGGACAAGGGCTGGGGCAACACCTGGGACGAGGTCGCCAACGACGAGGGCGAGGCCAACCGCTGGATCCAGGGCACCTGCTGACTCCCGCCTCGGTGCCGTGACGGCCGAGAGCCCCCCGGGTCTTCGATCCGGGGGCCTCTTTGATGTCTCACAACAGCATCGCCATCGCGATCAGCCCGATCACCACCAGCAACACCAGCACCATGATCAGGGCGAGGGGCATGGCACCCCATCCCTTGCGCAGCTCGGGCGGCTCGGGATGCGAGATGCCGTACGTGCCTCCTTCGGAGGGCGGTGTCTCGCCCGGGGGTACCTCACCACCCGGTTCGAGCCCCGGGGTCCTCCTCGGTTCGGGGTCAGGAGTCGTCATCGCGCACGCTCCTCTCATGTTCGGGCACCGGGTTCCCCTCGGCTCCGGGATGAAAAGCGCCTCAGAGATCGTGCCGCTTCAGCGGTCGTACGGCGGGCCCCTGGAGGATCTCCCCGTCCGGGGCGAACCGGGAGCCGTGGCACGGGCACTCCCAGGCCTGTTCCGCGCGGTTGAAGGCCACCAGACAGCCGAGATGGGTGCAGCGGGCCGAGACCGCCCGGAGCTGGCCGTTCTCGTCCTTGTGCACGGCCAGGTGCGCCGCTCCCACCCGCACCACGGCTCCGTCGCCCGGCGGGATGTCCTCCGGCGCGGGCCCGCTCAGCGGGGGGATCCGGTCGCCGACGAAGTGCCGGGCCACCTGGGCCTGGTGCTTGAGGAACGTCCCGCCCTCGCGCACCACGGAGGCCAGCCGGCGGGGATCGTAGAGGTCGCTCCACTCCACCGTGCGTCCGGTCACGAGGTCGCCGAGCAGCCGGCCCGCCATGATGCCGCCGCTCAGGCCCCAGCCGCCGAACCCGGTCGCCACGTAGGTGTGGCGGCTGCCGGGGTGGAAGGGGCCGACGAGGGGGACGGAGTCGGTGGAGTCGTTGTCCTGGGTGGCCCATCGGTGGGTGAGGGAGACCCCGGGGAAGCGCTCCTCGGCCCAGGCGGTCAGCCGGGCGAACCGTTCGTCGACGTCGGCGGAGCCCGGGGTGAAGTGCTCCCCGGTGACGATCAGCAGCCGCTTGCCGTCACCGAGGGGCGCCGAGCGGACGGAGCGTGTGCCCTGCTCCGGCGTGATGTACATGTCGCGGGGGGCCCGCTCCTCGTCGAGGGTGCCCGCCACGACCAGTTCCCGGCGCGGCGACAGCCGGGTGAAGAGCAGGGCCCGGTCGAAGACGGGGTAGTGGGTGGCGATCACGACATCGCGGGCGCGCACCGAGACCCCGGCGTCCGTGGACAGCACGCAGGGCTTGCCCTCGGTGAGTCCCACGACCCGGGTGCCCTCGTGGACCGAGCCTCCCCGGCGTCGCAGATCGTCCGCGAGGGCCAGCAGGTACTTCCGCGGATGGAACTGAGCCTGCCCGCCGACCCGGACGGCCCCGGCCACGGGGAAGGGCAGCCCCGTCTCCTTGACGAACTCGGCGGGCAGCCCCGCCTCCCGCGCCGCCTCCGCCTCCGCCCGCAGCTCCTCGACGCCTTGCGCGTCCTCGGCGTAGGTGAAGGCCGCCGCCTCCTCCCACTCGCAGTCGATGCCCAGCTCCTCCACGACCCCGGCGGCATGCCGGATCGCCTCGCTCTGGGAGCGCGCGTACAGCCGGGCGCCCTCGGCACCCCGGGTGCGGCGCAGCCGGTCGTAGATCAGCGTGTGCAGCGCGGTGAGCTTGGCGGTCGTGTGCCCCGTGACCCCGGCGGCGATCCGCCCCGCCTCCAGCACGGCGACGTCGCGTCCCCGGCGCGCCAGCTCCCAGGCCGTACTGAGCCCGGCGATGCCCCCGCCGACGACGGCCACGTCGACGGTGAGATCACCGGCGGGCGGGGGAGCGGGCTCCCCGGCGGGCGCGGTCTCCAGCCAGTAGGACCCCTGAAACTGCGCGTCGGTATTTCTCATGGCCAACGAGTTCCCCTCGGGCGATCTTTTACGTTCGCCCTTCCGGGTACCCGGCGCATCGCAGAGGAACGGCGACGAGCCGACAAGGAGGCACTGATGAGCACGGTCAAGGAAATGGTCGAGGTCGAGGTCCCGGTGCGCATGGCGTACGACCAGTGGACGCAGTTCGAGGAGTTCCCGAACTTCATGGAGGGCGTCGACGAGGTCCGGCAGCTCGACGACCGGCACAACCACTGGACCACCAGCATCGGCGGGGTGCACCGCGAGTTCGACACGGAGATCGTCGACCAGATGCCGGACGACCGGATCACCTGGCGGACGGTGGGCGGCGACACCCAGCAGCGTGGCTCGGTCCGCTTCGAGCGCATGGACGACACCCACACCCGGGTGGAGCTGACGATGGACGTCGAGCCGAGCGGAATGGCGGAGAAGGGCGCGGACGCCCTCGGCATGATCGACCGCCGGGTCAAGGGCGACCTGCGCCGCTTCAAGGACTACATCGAGGGCGGCGGCAGCCACACGGGCGGCTGGCGCGGCCGCATCCGCCCGGAGGACCCGGGCATGACACGCTGACGCGCCCGAGCGGGACACCGCCACGCGGCACCGAAGGCAGGACCCGGCGCCGCGACCCCGGTCGGCCCCGATCCCTCAACGGGGCCGGCCGGGTCGGGTCCGCGCGCTCAGCGGGTTCGGTCGAAGAGGTCGTACAGCGGTGCCGGTGACACCGCCCGGTCGCCGCACAGGGGCCTGCGCCAGAACACACCGGGCGGCCGGGTGCGCCCGCTCCCCCCTCAACACCGCAGAAGGCGGGCCGTCGGCGGGACTCGGTGGTCCACGCGATCCTCGCGGAGGAGTGGAAACCCCGGCCGACCTAGGCCGAGTCGGGGTCCATGTCCTCCCTGTCCTGGCTGTCCTCGCTGACCTCCTTGTCCGCGCCCTGCCCCGGCCGCGGATGGCGCAGACAGGAGACCACGACCACGAAGGGCCACAGGGACTGCAGGGACGTCACGAGCCGCTCGGCGACACCGGCGGCGCCCTGACGCTGTATCTCGAACATGAACCAGGCCGCTCCGACGCCCATCACGGCGGTCGCCGTGCGGGAGGGCACGGGCCGCAGCCCCCACGGCGCCGCCGCGCTGCGATGGGCGGCCAGTACCGGCCAGACCGCGAGGAGCACGAAGCCGACCGCGGCGACCGAGCCGTGGCGCAGCGAACCCCCGCTGCTCGGCGCCGGAAGCAGAACCACCGCGAACGCCGCCACTCCACCACCGGCCAGCGCCACCCGTCCGGCGGGGGCCGCCGGCCGAAGACCCCAGGCGGTCAGCAAGTGGCAGATCCCGAGGGCGAGCAGTGCTGCGGTCATCACCCAGAATCCCGCCGACCCGTAGGCCGCCAGGACGCTGATCGTCTGTCTAGCAGGGTCGTAGGCGGGCCCTTCGAGGTGTGCCGCGATCGTCCAGCCCCCGATCAACAGGACCGGCGCACACACCGACGAGCACAGGGCCCACCTGGGCACACGTCGCACCGCATCACCGTAAGCCGACCCGCACCCCACGCGGCGCCGCCGCGCCTGGCGGCCCCGCTCAGGCGGCGGCGCTCACCCGCTGCCGCTCCGCCTCGGCGAGGCGGGCCGAGCGGGTCCGGGTGCCGAAGACGGCGAGGACGATCGCGCCGAACAGCCAGGTGCCGGCGATGAAGTAGAAGACGCTCCGGTAGCCGTGGCCGTTGTAGAGGGCCGCGACGATCAGCGGGCCCGCCGCGTTGGACAGCCGGCCGAGGCCGTAGGAGATGCTCGTGCCCAGGGAGCGGCTGCGGGTGTCGAAGAGCTCGGGGGAGTAGGCGTAGGCGAGGGCCGTGTAGCCGCGCTCGAAGAGGTTCACCAGGAAGCCGAACACGATGATGAGGGCGGGGTTGAAGGTGAGCCCGTACAGCAGGCCGCACGCCGCGATCACCGAGCCGAAGACGACCAGGCACCACTTGCGCTCGAAGCGGTCGGTGACCAGGGACGCCAGATAGCAGCCGAGCGGTGCGCCGACCGTGGTCAGAGCGACGTAGAAGACGGACTTCTCGACGCTGAAGCCCTCCTTGGCCAGCAGGGTCGGGGCCCAGCTGGAGTAGCCGAAGAAGCCGATGGTCTGCGTCATCCACAGCACCGACAGCAGCAGGGTCGGGAACAGGTACTTCTTCTGCAGGAGCAGGCGGAGCGGGGCCTTGGTCGACGGTGTTTCCGTGACCGGAGGGGCGGCCTCGGGCAGGGGGCCGTGTTCCGCGGCGACGCCCGCCTCGATCTCCTTCAGCACCGCGTCCGCCCGCTCGTGCTCGCCCCTGCTCTCCAGCCAGCGCGGCGATTCCTTGAGGTGCCGGGCGAACAGGACGAGCAGGATGCCCAGGGAGCCCCAGAGGTAGACCAGCCGCCACGACCAGTCGCTCAGCGGCACGACCGCGCTGGCGATGAGGTTGGTGACGGGCGTGCCGCAGATGCCGATGACGATGGCGTACGCCTGGTACTTGCCGCGGACCGCCGACGGGTACATCTCGTTGATGTAGACGACGCCCACGACGGTCATCGCCGACAGCCCGGCCGAGGTCAGGACGCGGAACACGCCCAGCGAGACCAGGTCCCAGGAGAAGGTCGCCGCGAACGAGAAGAAGCCGAAGAACAGCGTCGTCCACAGCAGCGCCCGCTTGCGGCCCCACCGGTCGGCGATGGACCCGGCGACGATCGCGCCGACGAACATGCCGACGAACGACAGGGAGGTGACGTAGGCGATCTGGTCGACCGTCACCCCCCACAGCTTGATCAGTTTCGGGGCGGTGGTGGCGAAGCTGTTGATGTCCGCGAACTCGAAGAAGTAGGCGAAGGCGACGGCGAGCAGGGTGACTTTGTGGAACCGGGAGACCGGAAGCCGGTCCAGCCGGTTCAGGGCATTGGCATGCTGCATGAGCGGTCCTCGGGGAGGGGGGATTCGGAAGCGGCGAGTTGGCGGGGTCTATGGGGGTTCAGACGGTTTCGCCGGGCCAGTACAGGCGCATCGGGTTGGCGACCAGGAGCTTGTGCCGCAGTTCCTCGGTGACCGCCACCAGCGGCACGTGGTCGACGAGGAGCCCGTCGTCGGGCATGTGGTCGGTGAGGTTGGGGTGCGGCCAGTCGGTGCCCCACAGCACCCGGTCGGGGAACTCCTCCACGACCCGGCGGGCGAAGGGGACGACGTCGGTGTACGCGCGCCGTTCGCCGTCCAGGGCCGCGGGCCCGCTCACGCTGAGCCGCTCGGGACAACTCACCTTCACATGCACGTCGTTGCGGTCGACGAAGCGCAGGAACCGGCTGAACTCCGGCCCGTCCACCGGCTGGGTGACATCGGGGCGCCCCATGTGGTCGACGACCAGCGGGACGGGCAACGAGGCGAAGAAGTCCTCCAGTTCGGGCAGGTCGGCGCTCTCGAAGTAGAGGACGACGTGCCAGCCCAGCGGGGCGACCTTCCTCGCGATCGTGCGCAGGTCGTCCTCGGGCGAGGCGTCGACCAGCCGCCGTACGAAGTTAAAACGGACCCCACGCACCCCCGCCGCGTCGAGGGCCAGCACCTCGCCCTCGTCGACGTCCGGCCGTACGGTCGCGATGCCGCGCGCCCTGCCGCCGGCCGCCCGGACGGCGTCGGTCATGGCGCTGTTGTCCGCGCCGTGGCAGGTGGCCTGCACGATGACGTTGCGGGCGACGCCAAGGTGGTCGCGGAGCGCGAACAGGTCCTCCTTGCCGCCGTCGCAGGGCGTGTACTTCCGTTCCGGAGCGAAGGGGAACTCGGCCTGCGGGCCGAAGACATGACAGTGCGCGTCGACGGTCCCCGGCGGCAGCCGGAAGGCGGGTTCGGACGGGCCGCGGTACCAGTCCAGCCAGCCGGGGGTCTTGGGGGCGACCGTGGTCATCCGCCTCACCGGCCCTGGCGCTTCAGCAGGGCGTCGAGCCGGGGGTACACCGCGCGGGCGTTGTGCTCCTGGACCGCGGCGAGGTCGTCCGCGGACAGCTCGGCCGCCTCCGCGTAGCGACGGGTGTCGTCGAAGTGGTGGCCGGTGCACGGGTCGATGTCCCGCACCGCGCCGATCATCTCCGAGGCGAACAGGATGTTCCGGGCCGGGACGACCTCGTAGAGGAGGTCCGAGCCGGGCTGGTGGTAGACGCAGGTGTCGAAGTAGACGTTGCCGAGGACGTGTTCCTCCAGCGGCGGCTTGCCGAGCGCCATCGCGAGGCCCCGGAAGCGGCCCCAGTGGTACGGCACCGCACCGCCGCCGTGCGGGATCACGAACCGCAGCGTCGGGAAGTCGGCGAACAGATCACCCTGCACCAGCTGCATGAACGCGGTGGTGTCGGCGTTCAGGTAGTGCGCGCCGGTGGTGTGGAAGGCCGGGTTGACGCTCGTACTGACGTGGATCATCGCCGGGATGTCGTACTCGGCCATCTTCTCGTAGACGGGGTACCACGAGCGGTCGGTCAGCGGCGGCGCGGTCCAGTGCCCGCCCGAGGGGTCGGGGTTCAGGTTCAGGGCCACGGCGCCGAACTCCTCGACGCAGCGGGTGAGTTCGGGGACACAGGTGGCCGGGTCGACACCGGGGGACTGCGGGAGCATCGCGGCGGGCACGAAGCGCTCCGGATACAACTCGCTGACGCGGTGGCAGAGTTCGTTGCAGAGGGCGGCCCAGGCGGCGGACGTGGCGAAGTCCCCGATGTGGTGGGCCATGAACGACGCCCGCGGCGAGAAGACCGTCACGTCGATGCCGCGCTCGTCCATCAGCCGCAACTGGTTCGGCTCGATGGACTCGCGCAGCTCGTCGTCGCTGATCCGCAGGTCCGTGGGGGCGGGGGCGGCGGACCGGTCGGTGAGGGCGGCGATCTGCTTCTCGCGCCATTCGGCCAGGGCCGGCGGGGCGGTCGTGTAGTGACCGTGACAGTCGATGATCATGTACGGCGTCCTTCGGGGTACGGCATCCTTCTCGGGCTGTGGGTGCCGTGCAGCCTGGCCCCGCCCACGGGGCCGCCGGGAAGCCGCGGACGCAGAACTAACCTCCCCTTAACACTCCGGCGGACCTCCGGCCGGTGTGGTCTACATTCGGCTGGACGTGCCAGGAAGTGGCCGAAAGTCGAGCCCGGGAGGAGGTGGGCGAGGTGCAGATTCTGCTGGCCGAGGACGACGACGGCGTGGCCGCGGCGCTCGTGGAGGTCCTGTACGACCACGGCCACACCACCCGCCGGGTCCGGTACGGCAGGGACGTGCTCACCTACCACCGCAGCTCCGACCTGCTGCTTCTGGACCTCGGCCTGCCCGACACCGACGGCCTGGACGTGCTGCGCGCGCTGCGGGCCGTGAGCGACATGGCCGTGGTGGTGCTCACCGCCCGCGGCGACGAGCGTTCGGTCGTCCGCGGACTGCGGCTCGGGGCCGACGACTACCTGGTCAAGCCGGTACGGCTGGCCGAGCTGCTGGCCCGGATCGACGCGGTCACCCGGCGGGGTACGGCCAAGGGCGGCGCCGGCACCCGGACGGTCCGGGCCGGTGACGTCGAGGTGGACCTCGACGCGCGCCGCGTCCGGGCCGGCGGGGCGGACGTCGAGCTGACCACCAAGGAGTTCGCCGTTCTCGCCGTACTGGCCGGCCGGGCCGGTACCGCGGTCAGCCGCGAGCAGATCCTGGACGAGGTGTGGGGCGACACCTCCCACGCCGTGTCCCGCTCCCTCGACGTCCACCTCACCCAGCTGCGCGCCAAACTGCGCCGCCCCGAGCTGCTCACGACGATCCGCGGATTCGGCTACCGCTTCGGGGACGTCGTGGATCCCTGGGACTGAGGGGCCGACGCATGCGCACCCGGGTCCAGGCCGCACTGCTGCTGTTCGTCGTGATCGCGGTGGCCGCCTTCGCCGTACCGTTGCTGCTGTTCACCGCGTCCGACCGCACCCAGCAGCTCGTCCTCGCCCGCAGCGCCGACCTCGACCGCTTCGCGGCCCTCATGGACCAGGCGGCGGCCACCGGGGACACCTCGGCCGTCACCGCCGAGGCGCGGCGCTACACCCAGCTGTACGGCGAGCCGCTCGTCGTCGTCGACACCCGGCGCCGTCCCGTCGTCCAGACCGGTGGCATGCGGGCCGCCGATCCCGCCGTGGCCCGGCTCCTGGACGCGGCCCTGCGCAACCAGACCGAGCATCCCGGAGGAGCGCTGCGTCCCTGGTCACGCGGGTACCGGATGTTCGCCGAGCCGGCCGGCACGGGCACCCGGGTCTCCGGGGCGGTGGTGCTGCGGGCCTCGGTGGGCACCGCGGCCGACGACATCACCCGGCGCTGGGCGCTCGTGCTCGCGGGCACCGCCGTGGTCGCCGTCGCCTGCACGGTCCTCGCCCGGGCCGCGACGAGGTGGGTGGTCAGCCCGCTGCGGCGGCTCGACCGGGCGGTCGGCCAGCTCGCCGCGGGGCTCCCGCCCGAACAGACCCGGGCCGGCGGCCCGCCCGAACTGCGCCAGCTCGCGACCGGCTTCAACCGCATGGCCCGTACGGTCACGGCGGCCCTGGAGCAGCAGCGCAGGCTCGTCGCCGACACCTCCCACCAGATGCGCAACCCCATGGCGGCACTCCGGCTGCGCGTCGACGCCCTGCACACCCACCTGCCCGACTCCGCCCACCGCACCTACGCGGGCGTCACCACCGAGCTCGACCGCCTGGAGACCCTCCTCGACGACATGCTGGCCCTCGCCACCGCGGAACACCGGGCCGGGGAGCTGACGGTGACCGACGGCTCGGACGCCCACTGCGACGCGGCGGCGGTGGCGGTCGCCCAGTACCGGCTGTGGGAGCCGGTCGCGCGGCGCGCCGGAGCGCGCCTCACGCTCCAGCCGGCCAAGGCCCCGGTCCCGGCCGCGTGCACGGACCGGGAACTCGCCCAGATCACCGACATCCTGCTGGACAACGCCATCAAGTACGCCGGCCGGGGCGCGCGGATCACGCTCGCCTGCAGCACCGAGGGCCCGCACGCCCTCCTCACGGTGACCGACGACGGCCCCGGCCTCGGAACGGAGGAACTGCCCCTGGCCACGACCCGCTTCTGGCGCGCACGCCACCCACACCAGAACGACACCCCGGGCACGGGCCTGGGCCTGGCCATCGCCGAACAACTCCTGACGGGCCGCTCCGGCCACCTGCGACTGACCCCGGCGAGCCCGCACGGCCTGCGAGCGAGGGCGGTGCTGCCGAGGTGGCGGGCCGACGACCGCGCGGCGCCGCCCACGGCCCGGGCCGGTACATCGCGGGACGCCGACGACACTGCCCCGGCCGCGGCCCGTGGCGGTACGTCATGGGGCGACACCGGCGACGACCACGCCGCCCGGCCCACGGCGCTCGGCGGTACGTCGTGGGGCGACGACGGCGGCGACGACGACGGCGGCGCTGCCCGGCCCACGCCCTACGGCGGTACGTCATGACCGGTCGCCCCTTCCCCTTGGGCCGCCCAGGCCGCTCCCTCCCCGTCGACCGCCGTACCGCCCTGCGTGCCGCCCTCGGCTCGGCGGCGGTCGCCGTGCTCGGCGGTGCGCTCACCGGGGACGTCTCCCGGCAGCGGCCGGGGCCGGGCGGCGTGCTGCGCTTCGCGACCGGGGAGCCGACGGCGTTCTACGAGGCGTTCGGCCGCCTTCTCGCCGCCGAGGTGGAAGCGGCGTACCCCCGCCTGCACTGCCGCGTCCGCACCACCGCGGGCAGCGTCGCCAACATCGAGCTGCTGCGCGAGGGCCGTGCCGATCTCGCCCTCGTCCTCACCGACACCGCGCGCGCGGCCCAGGGCACCGAGCTGTTCCCGCATCCGGTGCCCCTGCGGGCGATCGGCCGGGTCTACGAGACGTATCTCCAGTTCGTCGTCCGTGCCGACTCGCCCCTGCGGGAGGTCTCCGACCTGGCCGGACACACCGTCTCCCTCGGCGCGGCCGGATCGGGCGCGGCCGAACTCGGCGAACGCGTCCTGCACGCCGCGGGCCTGTCCCCCGGCACCGACGTCCCCGTGCTCCACCTCCCGCTGGCGGACGCGGCGGAGGCGATGCGGGCGGGCTCGGTCGACGCCCTGCTCGTCGCGGGAGGCGTGCCCCTGCCCGTCCTGGCCGAGCTCGACACCCGCCCCGGCCTGCGTTTCCTGCCGCTCGCCGGCCTGCTGCCGCGACTCGGTGACCGCGACGCCCGGGCCGGTTCGGGCCTGGAGGAGGTCTCGTTGCCGCCGGGCGCGTACCGCGGCGCGGGCGGTGTCGCCACCATCGGCGTGTCCAACCTGCTGGTGTGCCGCCCCGACCTCCCCCGCCCGGTCGTCGACGCCCTCACCCGCCTCCTGGTCCGCCGCGCGACGGCCCTCGTCCCCGGCAACGCCGTCGGCACCCAGTTCCTCGACGTCGGCAGCCTGATCGGCACGGGTGGCATCCCCCTGCACCCCGGTGCGCAGGCGGCGTACCGCGCCTTGCACGGCTGAACTCCTATCCCGCTCACAGCCGTCTGCCATGCGGGGCCTAATTGTCAACGAAATCGTCAGTGACATGGTCAACTCAACGCACGGACACAAGCCGAGGACCCGAGCGGCCCACCGTTCCCGCCGCTGGTTCATGAACAAGGCCCTGCTCGCCGGCGGCGTCTCCGCCGTCGCGGTGATGGGCGGTTACGCCGCCACCCAGGCCGGCGCGGAAACGTCCACCGCCGACGCCACGGCGAGCGCCTCCCCCTCCGGCCCGCCCGCCGGCGGCGGCTTCGGCCAGACGATCGCGTACGACGACTTCGTGGGCGTCACCACGGACGGGACCGTCGTGGGCGACCTGTACGCGATCCACCGCACCGGCGTCTCCACCACGCCGGTGGTCCGTGCCGGGGCGGCCTTCGTCAACGCCCTGACCGACGAGCAGAAGGCGGCCACGCTCTTCGACATCGACGCCGACCAGTGGCTCGACTGGACCAACGTCGACTCCAACGACCGCGAGGGCATCGCCCTCCGCGACATGACCGAGAAGCAGTACAAGCTCGCGATCAAGCTGCTGAAGGCCGCGCTGTCCGCGCGCGGCCTGGAGAACGCCACCCAGATCCGCAAGCTCAACCACTTCCTCGGCGAGTACAGCGGCGACACCTCCAAGGCGCTCAACTACGACGCCTACTGGTTCACGATCATGGGCACCCCGTCGGCGACCGACCCCTGGGGCTTCCAGTTCGAGGGCCACCACCTGGTCATCAACTACTTCGTCCTCGGCGACCAGGTCGTCGCGACCCCGACCTTCCGCGGCTCCGAGCCCACGAAGATCACGTACGACGGCGTGGACTACCACCTCTTCCGCGAGGAGACCACCGCCGGCCTCGAGATGGTCCGCTCGCTGACCGCCACCCAACTGGCCACGGCGGTACCGGGCACGGAAGAGAAGACGGGCACCAACCTGACCGTAGGCGCGGGCAACGACAACGCGGTCCTGCCCTACAAGGGCCTGAAGGGCTCGGAACTCACCCGCCGACAGCAGAAGCTGCTCCTCGACCTGGTCGAGGTCTACACGGGCACCATCGACGAGGCCCACTCCCGGGTGTGGCTGCGGGACATCGAGAAGCACCTGGACGACACGTACTTCTACTGGATCGGCGAGACCGAGGACGACTCGGCGTTCTACTACCGCGTGCACTCCCCGGTGGTCCTGATCGAATACGACGCCGAGTCCCCCCTGGCGTACCACGAGGACGAAGACTCCAGCTCGGCCTCCCCCACGGCATCGGCGACGGCCTCCGCGTCGGCGTCGGCGGGCCCGGGCGGCGGAGGCATGGGCGGCCCGAACGGCACCCCCACCCAACAACACATCCACACCATCATCCGCACCCCCAACGGCAACGACTACGGCGTGGACCTCCTCAAGCTCCACCTGGAAACCGACCACTGACACCGACACCATCACCGACACCACACAGCAGCCCACGAAACCCCAGGCCACGGCCGGCCTGGGGTTTCCCGTTCCCACGGGTCACGAGTAAGAGTTGCCCACATGGAAGCGGTGAATGTGGTGGCGCGCTTCAACGCCGCGATCAACAGCCAGGACCTCGTCGCCCTGACCTCGTTGATGTCCGAGGACCACACCTTCGTCGACACCGAAGGCACGGCGGTACAGGGGAAACGGGCCTGCGTGGAGGCATGGCGGGGGTTCTTCGCGGCCTTCCCGGACTACCGGAACGTGTTCGCCGAGGTCACCGCACGGGAGGACGTAGTCACGGCGGTCGGACACTCCGTCTGCTCGACGCCGGTACTCGCGGGACCGGCACTGTGGGTCGCCCATGTCACGGGCGACCTGGTCTCCGAGTGGCGGGTCCACACGGATGAGCCCCGAACCCGCCGCGAACTCGGCCTGGAGCCGTAACTCCGCTACGGAATCAGGATGTTGTGCGCCTCGACGACCGACGAATCGAAGGGAGGGGCGCCGATCTCCTTCGCCGCGGGGATGACCTTCTCCTCCAGGAACCGCCGGAAGGCCTCCTCCGACTCCCATACGTCGACCACCTGCCAGCCCCCGGTCTCTCCCGGCGCGGCGAAGTGCGCGATGAGCCCGGCGGGCGGATTCGAGGGATCCGGGATGGCCCGGTCGAACGCCTGCTGGTAAAGCTCCTGGTTCCAGTTGGCTGCGTAGTTCTGCACCAGAACACTCATGACCGGGCTCCTCGATTCCCAGACGAAGACCATCCCCTCCCCCGACGCTACGCCGGTGCCCGAAGAGCCGCGAACGATGACCGTCCCGACCACCTCAGGAAAACCGCAAGGACCAGGTTGCTGACTGGGTCCTAGATGGGAACGGGGCGCGAAGTCTGGTGGGCAAAGTGCGTGCGCGGGTGACCGCGGCATCGCGTGGTCGTCAGTGCCCGGCCCGCTCTGAAAACTGGTCGGGGCAGCAAGGGAACTGACTGAGGATGCGCGTGTCCGGGAGCGCGTCGACGCGGTGCTGCACATCGTGGGCGGCTTGGGTGGGTCGTACGGCAAGGGCAGCCGTTGATGAACGCCTTGGAGGACGTGGCTCAAGAGGCCACCCTCCACGGCGACTTCGCATTTGCCCTGCCCTGCCCTGCGCTTCGCCGCCTATGCCGGAGGTGACCTGTTCCTTGACATTCTTGAGAACTACTACGACGACAAGGCCCGACAGCGCAGCGAGAAACACATGCGCAGGTTGGCCGCGCTGCAGGTCGCCGAGAGCTAATGGTGCGGTTGTGGTGCGCGTCCCGCCCACCGGTCTAGACAACAAACAACCCCCGGGTCCATGACCTGTGGGTCCGTGTTGGAGCGGGTGACGATAATCGAACTCGCGCTCTCAGACCAGCCCGGATACCTGGCCCTTGGGGTGGTCCTGTGCGTCGGATCGCACCGATGTTGACCGTGGTTTCCCGCTCTTACGGGCACGCAGAGGCCACGGAATCTCGGGAAGGCAGAGGCCGGCGCCGCTGAGGGGACAACTGCGCACGGTCCGCCCGGTGCGGAGATCAGATGTTGAAGGGGCGTTGCGGCTGCTTCGTACCCACGAGCCGCCGGCACCGGGTACCTCTGTCATCCGGCCAGAGCTTCGTGGTGCACTTGCCGCCCGCTATGCCATTTTCAATGGCATACTCGGGGTGTGGCTGATGACGACGTTGACTTCCCGCCAGGCGACGGCCCGACCAGCGGTATCTCCGTCACCCTGACTGCCGGAACTCTGCAGGCGATCCGTGAGCGGGTCGGCAAGCGGGGCGTCTCGGCGTACCTGGAGAAGGCGGCCCAGCGGCAGATCGAGCGGGACAACCTGGACGAGCTGATCGCGGACTTCGACAAGGTGCACGGCCCGGCCGACCCCGAGGCCGTGGCGGCCAAGCGTGCCCGGCTGACCGGTGGCGCTTCGAATGCTGGGGCAGCCGCGTGAGCGGTGCCCTGGTCCTGGACAGCGAGGGCCTGGCGAAGGCTGTACAGCGTGACCGGGAAATCCACGAGTGGCTGACGGCGGCTCGAGACGCGGACCTGCCAGTGATCACCTCGGCCGCCGTGCTGGTCGAGGTGATCCACCCGAACATCAACGAAGCCGCACTGAAGTGGACCCTGTCCCGCCTGAGCGTCGAGCCGGTGACCCAGGCCGTCGCGCAAGCCGCTGCCGCCCTGCTGCGCGCAGCGGGGCT
Source organism: Streptomyces sp. NPDC043726 (assembly GCF_056436565.1). Lineage (NCBI taxonomy): Bacteria > Bacillati > Actinomycetota > Actinomycetes > Kitasatosporales > Streptomycetaceae > Streptomyces > Streptomyces sp. NPDC043726. The sequence continues at coordinate 285,910 of NZ_JBWKCI010000003.1, read as the reverse complement.
ACACGGCCACAAGTACGCCATCGACGCCATGCTGTGCGCGACCGCCCTGCAGCACCCCGGCCGGGTGACCATCCTGACTTCCGATGTAGAAGACGTCGGGCTGCTCACCGCCGAGCATCCACGCGTGAGAGCGGAAAAGGTCTGAGCCGAGGCGCGCTGGTTGTTCCCGCCTGGCCTCATGCCCCGCTTCAGGCCGAGCGCATTGCTCAGACATCTGATCGGGGCACACGGCACTCCGGCGCAGGACGATGCCGTGCGGCGCGAGTTGGCCAACCAGTCGGCTCTGGTGGAGGAGGTCGCCAAGTACGACCACCGGGAGCGGGACGGAAGCATCGCCGCGACGCTCAGGCAGCATGGCCCCCTGGAGAAAGCACTCGTGTTGGACCAGGAGGAGACCGACGCCGGCCGACGAAATGCGGGTGCCGTATCAAGGGCGCGGGGAAGGAGTCAGCCGCCGAACGTCGTATCGCCACCGTCGCCCAGGTCGACGCCCTCGCGGACGCGATCGGCATCCGCTGGCGCCTGATGGTCTACCTCGGCGCCTACGGCCCGATGCGCCCCGAAGAACTCGCGGGCCTCCGCCGCCGAGACGTCGACCCCGACAACCTCGTCATCCGCGTCCGCGTTGCCGAGCCGGAACGCACCAACGGCAAGCGCGCCCCCGGCGAGACCAAGTCCGATGCGGGCGTTCGTACCGTCGTCCTCCCCGCCTTCCTCCACAAGGAGGTGAAGCGGCACCTCGCCTGGTACGCCGAGACGGGGCCTGATGGCCTGGTGTTCGTCGGTGAGAAGGGAGCGCCCTTCCGCCGCACCTCCTTCGGCCGGAAGTGGCGCCGCGCTCGTGCCGCCGCCGGTCTCCCGGAGGGCTTCCGTTTCTACGACCTTCGTCACACCGGACACACCCTCTCGACCCGGTCCGGGGCCACCCTCAAAGACACGATGGTCCGCGCGGGACAGTCCTCCGAGAAAGCCGCGCTGATCTATCAGCACTCCGACCAAGAGCGGCAGCGCGAGGTCGCCGCCGGCCTCGACGACCTGGTCCGCGCCGAGCGTGCGAAGCACCACAAGGGAGACCCCGCGCACCACAGCAAGGAGGTCGCCGAGAGCTAATGGTGCGGTTGTGGTGCGCTTCCCGCCCACCGGTCTAGACAACAAACAACCCCCGGGTCCATGACCTGGGGGTTCGTGTTGGAGCGGGTGACGAGAATCGAACTCGCGCTCTCAGCTTGGGAAGCTGATGTTCTACCATTAAACTACACCCGCGTAAGACGCCGACCGGAGTCGGTGTCCGAATGCTCGCTCACTGTACCTCATGGCAGGCCCCCGGTGTTCAAGGCCCGGGGGCCTGACTGTGTTTCAGGGGTGGGATGCGGCTGCGGGGGGCCGGAGTTGGGGCGTACGGTGGAGGGGTGAGAGAGGGTCCGGGTGGGACCGGAGTGCCGCCTGGAGCGCCGTCCCTTTCATCCCGTAATGTGGCCTTTCGTCGCCCGGCGGGCAGCAGCCGGGTGCGGCTCTTGGGGAAGGGACTCAGAGGACTTGATGGAGCGCACCGTCGTCCGATGTGCCGATGGGCACGTGTTCAGCACCGCTTCGTTCCCGATGCAGCAGGCCGAGCGGCTCGGTCCCGGACGCCTCGTCCGGTGTCCGCGCTGTGCCCGGCTTCGCAGTGTCGTTCCCGTGACCTTGCGAACCGGTGAAGCGGTCAAGCGGTGAATCGGTGAAGCAGTAGAGCGGTCTCAGGCGAAGACAGCCAGGCGCGCGGTGCCGTCCGATGGTGGTCGGTCCGCGCGCCTTGCGTATCCTCGGGACGTGCTTCTCTCAGACAAGGACATCCGGGCCGAGATCGACGCCGGGCGGGTACGGATCGATCCCTACGACGAATCCATGGTGCAGCCGTCCAGCATCGACGTACGGCTGGACCGGTACTTCCGGGTGTTCGAGAATCACCGGTACCCGCACATCGACCCCTCCGTCGAGCAGGTCGATCTGACGCGGCTCGTGGAGCCCGAGGGCGACGAGCCCTTCATCCTCCACCCCGGGGAGTTCGTCCTCGCCTCCACCTACGAGGTCATCACCCTGCCCGACGATCTCGCCTCCCGGCTCGAGGGCAAGTCCTCCCTCGGGCGGCTCGGGCTCGTCACCCACTCCACCGCCGGGTTCATCGACCCCGGGTTCTCCGGTCACGTCACGCTGGAGCTGAGCAACCTCGCCACGCTCCCCATCAAGCTGTGGCCCGGCATGAAGATCGGCCAGCTGTGCATGTTCCGGCTCAGCTCGCCCGCCGAGTCCCCCTACGGCAGTGAGCGGTACGGATCCCGGTACCAGGGGCAGCGGGGGCCGACCGCCTCCCGGTCCTTCCTCAATTTCCACAGGACCCAGGTATGAGCGCCGTACGCGAGAACCTCACCTACGAGCGGTTCGGCACCGCCGTACGTGAGCTGGCCCAGACGATCGCCGATGACGGGTACGCGCCCGACATCGTGCTGTCCATCGCCCGTGGCGGTGTCTTCGTCGCCGGCGGGCTCGCCTACGCCCTCGACTGCAAGAACATCCACCTGGTGAACGTCGAGTTCTACACCGGCGTCGGGACCACCCTCGACATGCCCGTCATGCTCGCGCCCGTCCCCAACGCCATCGACTTCTCCGACAAGAAGGTCCTGATCTGCGACGACGTCGCCGACACGGGCAAGACGCTCAAGCTGGTGCACGACTTCTGCCTCGACCACGTCGCCGAGGTCCGCTCCGCCGTCATCTACGAGAAGTCCCACTCCCTCGTGAAGTGCGAGTACGTGTGGAAGCGCACCGACGACTGGATCAACTTCCCCTGGTCCGTCCTTCCGCCCGTCCACAAGACCGGGGAAGCGGCCAAGGCAAATAAGGAAGCGCTCTGATCGAGGCTCACGTACGATCCTTTTCGATCAACTGACGGTCGTATTCGATCGGTCTTCAGTCGCGCACTACATCCCGTGGGGGGACACACTTCATGCGCACACCCATGCGCCTCGCCCTGCTCGCCACCAGCGCCGCGCTCGTCGCCACCGGTGTCGGTGCCGGCACCGCTCAGGCTGAGGACGGCGGCAGTGGCGACATCACGATCGACAAGGTCGTCATCAACGGCGGCAAGCCGGTCGTCGTCGGCATCTCCAACGTGGTCAAGGCCAAGGTCACCGTGACCGCGTCGGACGACTCGGGCATCGAAGAGACCACGTACATGAGCGCGTACGGCCCGAACCCGAACTACGACCAGCTCTGGTACGACGAGGGTGAGATCACCTGCGCCGAGGTGAGCGCGACCACCTCGACCTGCACCGGCACGCTGACGTTCGACCCGGAAGGGTGGAGCTCCGCCATCAACGGCAACAGCGCGGCCGGCAACTGGCGTCTTGCCACGCTGGTCGCCGCCAACGACGTCGACTACATCCACCGGGACGCGGCCGGCACCTTCAAGGTGCAGCGCCTGTCCAAGCTCACCGTGAACGCCTCGCCCGAGCCGGTCAAGAAGGGCAGGACCATCACGGTCACCGGCAAGCTGTCCCGGGCCAACTGGGACACGAACGTGTACGCGGGCTACGCCGGGCAGAAGGTGACGCTGCAGTACCGCAAGAAGGGCTCCAGCACATACACCAACGTCAAGGGCCTCACGACCTCCTCGACGGGCACCCTGAAGACGACGGTCACCGCATCCGCCGACGGTTACTACCGCTTCCACTTCGCCGGCACGACGACCACGCCGGCCGTCGCCGCCGCGGGCGACTACGTGGACGTCCAGTAGCCATCAGGGCAGCAGAAGGAAGGGGCTCCCGGCGCTGCACAGCGCCGGGAGCCCCTTCCTCGTGCCGAGAGCTAGAACGTGCCCAGCTTCACGATCGACAGCAGTGCCACCAGCTGGATCGCGGACGCGCCCAGCGCCTTCGGCCAGGGCAGGTCGTGGGAGCGGTTGACCATCATCGTCAGCAGGACGCCGGCCGCGACCCAGGTGGCCCAGCCGAGGAGCTGGACGAAGGTCGCGTCGCCGCCGAGGAACATCGCGACGACCAGGCGCGGGGCGTCCGTGAGGGACATGATCAGCATCGACAGGCCGACCGTGGGCTGCCAGGCGCCGTCGCCGCCGAGCTGGCGGGCCAGGGTGTGGGTGACCACGCCCAGGATGAACGAGGACAGCACCATCGCCACGGCCGTGGTCAGCACGATCGGGACCGCGTTGGAGAGGGTCGCGTTGATCGCGTCCTCGCGGGCGCCGTCGAAGCCGAACACCGCGAGCAGGCCGTAGAGGAACGTCACGATCAGGGCGGGGCCCCACATCGCGTAGTCCCGCATCTGCAGGAAGGTCCTCCCGGGGGCGAGGAAGATGCCCTTCAGCAGGTCCTTCCAGTGCAGGCGGGGGCCGATCGGGGCCGCCGGGGCCGCGCCCGCGTGGTAGGTCTGCCCCTGGTTGTAGGGGTCCTCGTGGACGGAGAACGCCTGGGTGTGGCCCGGGTTGTTCGCCGCGTACGGGTCCGGCCCGCCGCCGTGCCCCTGCGGGTGGTGGTGTCCGCCGTCACCGAAGTACTCCGGCTCGCCATGGCCGCCGTAGCCACCGCCCTGACCGCCGTAGCCGCCGCCGTAGGGCTGCTGCGGCGGCGGGGGATAGCCGTACGACGGTCCCGACGGCCCCTGCTGCCCGTACGGAGGTTGTTGCGGGCGCGCTTGCGGGGTCCGGTTGTCCCGGCCGCCGCGTCCGATCCTGAATCCAGCCACGTCTTCGAACGTACCTGGTCCCGGAGAGTGACGTGCCGGGCCCGGCGGTCCGGGCCCGGCTTTGCTGCCGAGCTGTGACATCCCTTAGGGGACATGTCAGGGTCGTACGGCCGTCACAGCCGCCCTGCTCGAACCCCCAGGACCGTTCAGCCCTCCAGCACCGCCCCGAAGTACGCCAGCCCCGACGGTCCCCCCAGCGTGGTGCTGCTGAAGGACTTCGCGCCGGTCGCCGTCGTACCCGTGGAGGTGCCGCGCAGCACCCACAGCGCGCCCGCGCCGGAGTTCTCGCCGCGGGCGCCCGTGATCAGCTCGGCGCGGCCGTCCTTGTTGGCGTCGGTCAGGAAGACCGAGTCGCCGAAGTAGTCGTACGACTCGGCCGTGCCCGGGACGCCGGAGGTGTCCTGGGAGAAGGACTTGGCGCCGGAGCCGGTCAGGCCGGAGGCGGAGCCGCGCAGGACGGTCACCGTGCCGGCGTCGGCCTTCGAGCCCAGGGACTCGTCGGCGGCACCCACCGCGATGTCCTGGTAGCCGTCGCCGTTGGTGTCGCCGGCGGCGACGCTCCAGCCGAAGCGGTCGTACTTCTCGGCCGTGCCGGGCACGCCCGCGGTGTCCTGGGTGATCCGGACCGGGGTGCGGGTGCTCAGGCCGCCCGCGGCGCCGTACGTGACGGTGATCGCGCCGCCGAGACCGCCGTTGGGCTCGTCGGTGGACTTCTCCGAGAAGTTGCCGGTGACGATGTCGCCGTAGCCGTCCTTGTCGACGTCGGCGATGACCGCGTCGTAGCCGCCCGCGGTCTTCGCCCCGGGGACGAGGCCGCTCGCGGAGCCCTTGTAGAGGACGCCGCGGGTGCGGTAGCCGTCGGTGATCTCCTGCTGGCCGAGGACCAGCAGGTCGGTCTTCCCGTCGCCGGTCACGTCGCCCGCGACGAACTGGTCGCTGCTGACGCCGGTCTGCTCCTGGGTGTCGATGCCCACCCGCCCCTGGGCCTGGCCGGTGCGGGTGAAGGGGCCCGTGAAGACGTTCAGGCCGTCGAAGCTGTTGCTCTCCGCCGCGAGGTCGGTGTCTCCGTCACCGTCGAAGTCGCCGGTCGCCACCGACCAGCCGAGGTCGTTGCGGTACTCCGGCAGCGGCGAGGCGATGTCCGTACCGCTCTTGATCCCGCTCGCTCCGCCCCACAGCACCGTCAGGGTGCCGAAGTCGCCGGTGGAGCCGATCCGTTCGCTGTACACGCCGACCACGATGTCCATGTAGCCGTCGCCGTCGAGGTCGCCGGTGGTGAGGCGGTCGCCGAACTTGTCGTCCGTCTCGGGGGTGCCGGGGATGCCGGTGGTGGCCTGGCTGATGACCTGGCGCTTGGTGGTGTCCAGGCCGTTCGCGGTGCCGTAGACCACGCCGACGTAACCGGCGTTCGACTTGCCGCCGATCTTGGCGAGGGGCGCGCCGATCGCGAGGTCGCGGTAGCCGTCGCCGTTGAAGTCGCCGGACAGGCCCGAGGGCGCGGCGGACGCGGTGGCGGCCGGGAGGGCGGTGAGCAGGCCGGTGGTGAGGGCGGTGGCCAGCAGGAGGGTTGTCTTCTTGCGCATCAGGGTTCCGTTCGAGAAATCCGGAGAGAGGCGGAGGAGATAGATCCGGGGAGAGGCCGAGGAGAGAGTCCTAAGAGATTCAGTCGGCGAACGAGCCGCCGAACTCCGGCAGGACGAAGGCGCCCGTCGCCGTCGTCCCGCCCGAGGCGCCGCGCAGCACGACCGACGGCTGCCCGCCGATGCCGAGGTCCGCCTTGCCGTCGTGGGTGACGTCGCGCAGGCGCAGGGTGTAGCCGAAGGAGACGTGGGAGTCGGCCGGTGCGCTCACGGTCTGCGGGATCCAGGAGGAGCGCAGGCCCGACAGGCCGCCGGAGCCGCCGCGGAACAGGTGCACCCCGCCCTGGTCCTCGTTGCCGCTGACGTCCTCGTGCGGGACGCCGACCGCGAGGTCCGCGTACCCGTCGCCGTTCGCGTCGCCCGCCGCGAGGGCGTAGCCGAAGTTGTCGTCGGCCTCAGGGCTGCCGGAGACGCCGGAGCCGGCCTGGTTGTACATGGCCGAGCCGCTCGGTCCGGCGGAGGTGCCGCGCCAGACGAGGACCGAGCCCTTGCCGTCGTGGGAGTCGGGCCGGCCGAAGGCGATGTCGCCGTAGCCGTCCTTGTCGAAGTCGCCGATCGCGGCGGTCCACGCGGCGACCGTCTTGGAGGCGCCCGAAGTCAGGCCGCCCGAGGTGCCCTTGAGGAACCAGGCGCGCTCGACCGGCTGCCCGTTGACGAACTGCTCGCCCAGGACGACCAGGTCCGTCCTGCCGTCGCCGTTGACCTTGCCGGCGGCGAGGCTGTTCGAGTACCAGCCCGCGCCCTCCTTGTCGATCTTGCTGACGCTGCCGGTGGAGCCGGACCTGGTGAAGCCGCCCCGGTACAGCCAGGTCTCGGAGCCGCCGATCACCGCGAGGTCGGGTGAGCCGTCCCCGGTGAAGTCGCCGGTGGCGACGTCGCGGCCGAAGAAGCTCTTCGCGCCGGACTTCGGGGTGACGGCGGTACCGCCGGACAGACCCGAGGCCGAGCCCCACACGATGGTCACCGAGCCGTGCGACTGCGCGCTGCCCACCTGCTCCGTGGGATTGCCGACGACCAGGTCCGCGTACCCGTCCTTGTTCAGGTCGGCGCCGGCGATGCTGTCGCCGAACCGGTCGTCCTCCTCGCCGGTGCCGGGGACGCCGGGGCTGTCCTGGTGGACGAACTGGGTACGGGAGCCAGGGCCGTTCGCGGTGCCGTAGACGATCGTGACGGTGCCGCCCTCGCGGTCGACGTCGTTGTAGCCGCCGTAGGCGAGGTCCCGGTGCCCGTCCCCGTTGAAGTCGTCGTAGTGCTTGGCGACCGCCGCCGCGGCCGGGGCGGTCGTGATCAGCGGGGTGAGGCCGCCGGCGAGGAGGGTCGCGGCGAGGAGGGCGCCCGTGCGTCGGGTCATGAACGGGGTCTCCCTGTAGGTCACTTGGCCAGGTCCCAGCCGAAGGTCGAGCTGCCCTTGACGCCGGCCCCGGCGGCGGTCAGGGACTTCGCGCCGCTGGTCGTCAGGCCGGAGGCGGAGCCGCGCAGGTAGGTGATCGAGCCGTTCTCGTTCTCGTAGCCCGCCCCGGTCACCAGGTCGGCCTTGCCGGTCTTGTCGAGGTCGAGCAGGCGCACGGAGATGCCGAAGGCGTCGCCGCTCTCGGCGGTGCCGGGCACGCCCGCGGTGTTCTGGGAGTACGACGTGGCGCCTGTGGTCCTCAGACCCGTGGCGGAGCCGAGCAGCACGGTCACCGAGCCCGCGTCGCGCGCCGAGCCGATGTCCTCGCCCCAGGCGCCGACGACGACGTCGGCGTACGTGTCGCCGTTGATGTCGCCGACGTCGACCGCGGAGCCGAACAGGTCGTCGGTCTCGTCGGCGCCGGGGACGCCCGGGGTGTCCTGGTGGACGACGGTCGGCGTCTGCTGCGGGTCGGGGCCGTTCGGGCCGCCGTACCAGACGGAGATCTGGCCGCCCTTGCGCGCCGTGTAGTCGCCGAGGACGAGGTCGCCGTAGCCGTCGCCGTTGATGTCGCCGGTCGCGCCGAGGGCGCCGTCGGCGTTCGGCAGGGCGGTGAGGGCGTAGTCGGACTCGGGGTGGTCCGCGTGGCCGAAGGGGTCGTAGTGGAAGTAGCGGATGTCACCGGCCGGGTCGCCGTCGTGGTGCATCGGGTAGACGCGCTCGGCCGCCTTGTCGCCGGTCAGGTCACCGGCGATGACCTCGTACGTGGTGCCGACCTCGCCGACCTGGGTGTGGGTGAGCGGGGTGCCGGTGCGGGTGAAGGGGCCGCGGTAGAGGTGGGTGTGGGTCTGCCCGGTGGCGGTCACGTCCGTCTTGCCGTCGCCGTTGAAGTCGCCGGTGGCGACGCCACGGCCGAAGCCGCCCCACTCGGCGAGTTCGTCCGCCGAGGGCTGCGGCAGCGCGGAGCCGCCGGCGAGGCCCGAGGAGCCGCCCCAGAGGACGGTGACGCTGCCGACGCCCTGGCGCGTGCCGATGCTCTCGAACTCGGCGCCGACGACCAGGTCGGCGTAGCCGTCGGCGTTGAGGTCGCCGGCGGCGAGGCTCGCGCCGAAGCGGTCGTCGGTCTCGGCGGTGCCGGGGACGCCGGCGGAGTTCTGGGTGATGACGGTCTTCTTGGTGGACGGCACGCCCGAGGACGAGCCGTACAGCACGACCACGGCTCCGGCGCTGTGCGTGGAGCCGACGTCGGCGCCCATCGCGCCGATGGCGAGGTCCCGGTACCCGTCGCCGTTGAAGTCGCTCGCGAGCCCCGAGGGCGCGGCGAGGGCGGGGGTGGCGGGCAGGGCGGTGAGCACGCCGGTGGTGAGGGCGGCGGCGATCACGAGGGTGCGCTTCAAGACGGGCTCCAGTAGGGGGCCCGCGTCGACGGGCCCCATGAGGTGGTACGGCTGGTCAGTCGGCGAAGTTGGCGCCGAAGTACGGCGAACCGGTGGTCGAGACGCCCGCGTTGCCCGGCGAGACGGTCCTGGCGCCGGTGGTGGTGATCTTCGTGCCGTTGGAGGGCAGGTGGACGACCGAGCCGTCGCCGGAGTTCTCGCCGGAGCCGACGATCAGGTCGGCCCTGCCGTCGCCGGTGAGGTCGTCGAGCTTGAGGTCCATGCCGAAGAAGTCGTCGTCCTCGTCGCTGCCGGGGACCCCGGCGGTGGACTGGGCGAAGGACTGGGCGCCCGAGGAGGTGTTCAGGCCGCTGGGGCCGCCGTAGAGGAGGGTGACCGCCCCGGTGTTGGTGGCGGCGCCGATGTTCTCGCCCGCGACACCGATCGCCAGGTCGAGGAAGCCGTCGCCGTTGATGTCGCCGAGGTCCAGCTCGTGGCCGAAGTAGTCGTTGCCCTCGGAGGTGCCGGGGACGTTGCCGGTGTCCTGGGTGATGCCGGTGGCGGTGCCGGGGCCGTCGACGGTGCCGTAGGTCACCCAGACCTTGCCGCCCTTGGCGGCGTTGGGGACGGTGGTGCCGTTGTCGAGGGTGTTGTTCCAGTAGGCGCCGCTGACGATGTCGCCGAAGCCGTCCTGGTCGATGTCGCCGATCGCGGTGATGACGCCGGGCTTGAGGGTCTTGATGCCGGACCCGGTCAGGCCGCCGGAGGAGCCGGGGATGAAGTAGTTGGTGTTCCAGCCGTACTGGGTCTGCGTCTCGTAGCCGTCGACGACGAGGTCGGTGCGGCCGTCGCCGTTGACGTCACCGGCGGTCAGGTTCATCGGGCCGCCCGCGTCCGAGCCCATGATCGGGGGCTTGACGGTGGAGCGGCTGCCCGGGGTGCCGGTGGCGGAGAAGCCGCCCTTGAGGACGTGGACGGTGGCGCTGTTCGCGCCGACGGCGAGGTCGGCCTTGCCGTCGCCGTCGAAGTCGCCCGCGGCGAGGTTGTTGCCCCAGAAGTCGTGCGAGGAGGCGGCCGGGTCGGCGACGGTGGCGCCCCTGCCGGTGATGCCGGAGGCCGAGCCCCACAGGATCGCGAGGGAACCGCCGTCGGTGTCGCTGCCCATGTCCTCGCCCGGGGAGCCCACGGCGATGTCGTCGTAGCCGTCGCCGTTGAAGTCGGCGAACGCGGTGTCGACGCCGAAGGCGTCGCCGGTCTCGGCGGTGCCCGGGGTGCCGGTGGTGTTCTGGCTGACGGTGACGCGCTTGGTGGCGGAGACACCGGAGGCCGAGCCGTAGAGGACGACCAGCTGACCGGCGTTCTTCTTGCCGTTGACGTAGGCGCCGCTCGCGGAGAAGGCGACGTCCCCGACCCCGTCGCCGTTGAAGTCGGCCTTCGCGGTGGTGGTGGAGTCCGCGGCCGTCGCGGTCGCGGCCGTGAACGTGAGCAGACCGCCCGTCAGAGCGGCGGCGGTGGCCGTCGCGAGGGCGAGTCGCAGCGTCTGGTGCATGCGGGTTCTCCTGCTGCATGCGGGATGCCTGGCGGGGCATCCGCAGTCGATGGGGGTGCGGCCGGGCACGTTCTCCGGGCGTTGGCCCGCGGTTCACGCCTCGGTCGGCGATCACAAGACCCGCACAGATGACCAAGGGTTGTACGTGAGTTCGGTAAATTTTTGAACCAACTGTGAGCCGGTGGCGCGTCAGTGGCTCAGGAAGGCGGCGGTGGAGAAGGTGACCGCCGGTTCACGCGCGACCAGGCCCTTCTTCCGCCCCGGATACACCGCGACGGTGTCGCGCGTTTCGCTCCGATACGTCCGTACCGTGAGGTCGGCCAGTCCGTCGCCGTCGAGATCGGCGACCGACAGCACGCGGGTGGTGCCGGTCGCGGGCGGCTCGACGGTCACGAGGCCGGCCGGGGAGGGGCCCGTCGTCCGGCCGGGGAAGAGCCGCAGCCGGGAGCCGCTGGAGACCAGCTCGCTCAGTCCGTCCCCGTCGAAGTCGGCGGCGTCCAGCATCGAGCCGGGGGAGCCGAGGGTGCCGCGCACGGCCGTGGGCAGGTCGTAGCGCAGGGACGTTTCCCCCATGGCCCCGACGGCCGCGTCCAGCGCGGTGCCCCTGCCGAAGGCGCCGAGCGCGACGTCGATGCCGGCGGGCAGGACGGCGCCGGTACGGGCCGGGCCGTCCGGTCCGCCGAGGACGACGGCGCTGGGACCGGTTCCCTCGGCGGTACGGACGAGCAGGTCGTCGTAGCCGTCGCGGTCGACGTCGGCGGCGGGGCCGGTGGGGACGTTGCCCAGTGCGGCGACCGGTGCGGTGGCGGCCCTGGGGGCGCCCTCGCGGCTGAACGGGCCGCGCAGGAAGCTCAGCCGGCCGCCCGAGGCGTGCAGGACCAGGTCGGCGGCCTCGTCGCCGTCGAAGTCGCCGCACACCGGGTAGTCGGGCCAGTCGTTGCCGACGCGCGCCCGGGCCGGGACGACGAGGGTGACGGCCTTGCCGGTCAGGCCCTTCGGGGAGCCGAACAGCACCTGGAGCGGGACTGGGGGCCGCCCCTGGCCGTCGTAGGGCGGATCGGTGGAGACGAGCAGGTCGGTGAAGCCGTCGCCGTCCAGGTCGCAGCTCGCCTCGGCGTCGAAGAGGGCGGGGAGCCGGCCGTCGACCGGGGCGGCGTTCCGCTCGGGGCCGAGCAGTCGCCGGGTGCCGGGAACGAGTCCGCGGGCGCCGCCGTAGACGATGCCGATGCCGGGGTCGTCGGCGTGCGCCTGTGCCTTGACCAGGTCGTCGAGGACGAGGTCGCGGTGGCCGTCGCCGTTGAAGTCGTCCTGGGTGCGACTGCCGTCGCCGCGGGGGACCGGGAGCTGGGCCGGGCCGCGGGCGACCTGGACCGAGGGGGAGGGCACCGGGGCCGCGGTGTCCGGGTGGGAACCGCAGGCGGCGAGGAGCAGCAGGGCGGAACAGCCCAGAGCCGCGGACCGGTTCCGTATGCGCACCATGCACCTCGTCTGCCTCAGGAGTAACGCCCCATGATGCATCTGTTCGAGAGAGGGCGACAGGGGTAGGTAGGTGCCGCGCACGGCCGCCGCTGAGTACTCGTACTCATGTCCGGCCGCTCTCGGCGGTCCACTGTGGACAGCGTCAACCCACGGACCGACATCAGGGGGACCCGCGATGGGCAAGGACTCTCGAATACGGCGGCTGCTCGCGCTGGCCTCGGACAACTGGGCGGCCCGGGGCTACTGGGCGCTCTTCACGGCCTCCGTCGGCGTCGCCCTCGTCGCCCCGGACAGCCTCGCGGCCTCGCTCCCGCTGCTGCTCACGGCGCCCTGGGCCGGCCTGGCGATGTTCGTCCCGGTCGACCCCGGCGCCGATGCCACCGGGGCGGTCCAGGTGCTCGCCCTGTCCGGCGGGGCCGTCTGGCTGCTGCTGTGCGCGCTGGTGAACGCCGCCGCGTTCGGTGCCCTCACCCACCACGTCCGCGACAGCCGTGCCGCGCGGCACGCGTGAACCGACCCCGCAAAGGACCTGACATGGAGCGTTCCGCCCGCCCTCGCCGCCGTAGCATCCGGGCCCTGCTGGCGCCCGCGACGGACAACTGGCTCTCGCGCGGCTACCTCGCCGTTGTCGCGGCCTCGATCGGCTTCTTCCTCTACGCGGCCTACCTGACGCCCGACACCGGATTCGCCGCGATCTGGCCGGTCATGACCACGGCCCCCCTCGGCTTCCTGGCCTTCTTCGTGACCACGCCCGTCATGGGCGTGGAGTGGCTGAGCCCGGCCGTCTTCAGCGCCGCCACGGCGGCCGCCGGCCTGGTCAACGCCAGGCTGCTCGGTCTGCTGGCCCGCGGCCTGCGCACTCCGCGGCCCCGGCCCGCCGGTCACTGATACGGCTGCCGCTGCGGCTGCCCGTACGGCTGCTGACCGCCCCCGGCGGACTGCGCCTGAAGCTGCTCCGCCTGTTCCTTCGTCACCTGCTGCTCGGCGCCGCAGAAGGTGCACTGGGTCTGGTACTTCGTCGAGAACGGGAACAACGGCACGAAGAACAGGGTGAACTTGGTGACCCGCTTGCGCAGGGTGTGCGCGGCGGGGTTGCCGCACTGCCCGCAGACCAGCGTGAGGATCGCCAGCTGGTAGAGGTAGCTCTTGGTACCAAAGATGATCATCTCAGGGTCCCTCTCGATCGGTTCCTTCTCCATACTGCCCGCCTCGGCCATGTGCACGAGCACTGCGCGAGCAACGACGGACGCCCCCCACCCGGTCGGGCAGGGGGCGTCCGGCGTACGGAAGGGGCCGCTACTTCACCGGCTCCGGCTCCGGCTCGTTCTCCGGCTCCGTCGCGTCCTCCGGGTCGACCGGGGTCTTGACGGACTCCAGCAGGAGCTGGGCGACGTCGACGACCTGGATCGACTCCTTGGCCTTGCCGTCGTTCTTCTTGCCGTTGACCGAGTCCGTGAGCATGACCAGGCAGAACGGGCAGGCCGTGGACACGATGTCCGGGTTGGTGGAGAGAGCCTCGTCGACGCGCTCGTTGTTGATGCGCTTGCCGATCCGCTCCTCCATCCACATCCGCGCACCACCGGCGCCACAGCAGAAGCCGCGCTCCTTGTGGCGGTGCATCTCCTCGTTCCTGAGGCCCGGGACGCTGGCGATGATCTCGCGCGGAGGCGTGTAGATCTTGTTGTGGCGGCCCAGGTAGCAGGGGTCGTGGTAGGTGATGATGCCCTCGACCGGGGTCACCGGGACCAGCTTGCCCTCGTCCACCAGGTGCTGGAGGAGCTGGGTGTGGTGGATGACCTCGTAGTCGCCGCCGATCTGCGGGTACTCGTTGCCGATCGTGTTGAGGCAGTGCGGGCAGGTGGCGACGATCTTCTTCGCGGACTTCGGCTTCGCCGACTCCGGAGTGACCTTGCCGTCCTCGTCCATCTCCTCGCCGAACGCCATGTTCAGCGCCGCGACATTCTCCATGCCGAGCTCCTGGAACAGGGGCTCGTTGCCGAGGCGGCGGGCGGAGTCACCGGTGCACTTCTCGTCGCCGCCCATGATCGCGAACTTGACGCCCGCCATGTGGAGGAGCTCGGCGAAGGCCTTGGTGGTCTTCTTGGCGCGGTCCTCCAGGGCGCCGGCGCAGCCGACCCAGTACAGGTACTCGACCTCGGTGAGGTCCTCGATGTCCTTGCCGACGACCGGCACCTCGAAGTCGACTTCCTTCGTCCACTCCAGGCGCTGCTTCTTGGCCAGGCCCCAGGGGTTGCCCTTCTTCTCCAGGTTCTTGAGCATCGTGCCCGCCTCGGACGGGAACGCGGACTCGATCATCACCTGGTAGCGGCGCATGTCGACGATGTGGTCGATGTGCTCGATGTCCACCGGGCACTGCTCGACACAGGCGCCGCAGGTGGTGCAGGACCACAGGACGTCCGGGTCGATGACGCCGTTCTCCTCGGCGGTGCCGATGAGCGGCCGCTCGGCCTCCGCCAGGGCGGTGGCAGGGACGTCCTTGAGCTGCTCCTCGGACGCCTTCTCCTCGCCCTCCATCGTCTTGCCGCCGCCGGCCAGCAGGTACGGCGCCTTGGCGTGGGCGTGGTCCCGCAGCGACATGATCAGCAGCTTCGGGGAGAGCGGCTTGCCGGTGTTCCAGGCGGGGCACTGCGACTGGCAGCGGCCGCACTCGGTGCAGGTGGAGAAGTCCAGCAGGCCCTTCCAGGAGAACTGCTCGACCTGGGAGACGCCGAAGACGTCGTCCTCGCCCGGGTCCTCGAAGTTGATCGGCTTGCCGCCGGAGGTCATCGGCAGCAGCGCGCCCAGCGAGGTGCCGCCGTCGGCGTTGCGCTTGAACCAGATGTTCGGGAAGCCGAGGAAGCGGTGCCAGGCCACACCCATGTCGGTCTTCAGGGAGACCGTGATCATCCAGATGAAGGAGGCCGCGATCTTCAGCGCCGCGAAGAAGTAGGTGAGGTTCTGCAGCGTGGAGAGGTCCAGGCCCTCCAGCGCGGAGACCACCGGGTACGAGATGAAGAAGGAGGCCTCGTAGCTGTCCACGTGGTGCTGGGCGCCCTCGAGCGCGTGCAGCATGAAGATGCAGACGCCGACGATGAGGATGATCGTCTCGACGAAGTACGCCTGGCCCGTGTTGGAGCCCGCGAACCGGGACTTGCGGCCCGCTCCGCCCGGCCGCGACAGCTGCCGGATCACGATCAGCACCAGGATGCCGAGCACGGTCATGGTGCCGATGAACTCGACGAAGACGTTGTACGGCGCCCATTCGCCGACGATCGGCAGCAGCCAGTCGGCCTGGAAGAGCTGGCCGACGGCGTTCACGATCGTCAGCAGCAGGGTGTAGAAGCCGATCGCCACGAACCAGTGCGCGATGCCGACGACGCCCCAGCGGTTCATCCGGGTGTGGCCGAGGAACTCCTTGGCCACGGTGATGGTCCGCAGGACGGGGTCGTTGGTCCGGGTCCCGGCCGGGAGGGGCTGGCCGAGCATCATGAAGCGGACGATCTGCAGGACGGCTCGGCCGAACAGGGCGATGCCGACCGCCATGAGGACCATCGACACGATGATCGCGGCGAGTTGCATTGGGGCTCTCCTCGGGCCTGCGAGGGGTCTTCAGGGGGTTCTTCGGAAGGGTGCTTCGAAAGGGTGCTTCGAGATTACTAAGCGGTAACTTATGCAGTCCGTCTGAGACTACCCGCATCCTCCGTCGCACTGTAGTCAGCCACTCGGTGATCTGTGTCGCTGAGGGTTGCCTTAAGAACCGATCGTGTTATTCACGCCAAATTAGTACCTACGCCACTAATTTAGATCCGTGCTCTACGGGATCGCCGCCGCCACCACCGCCCTGCTCCTCGCCGCCGTCCTCACTGCCCTGGTCCGCGCCCCCGCCCTGCGCCTGGGACTGCTGGACCGGCGGCGCCAGCGGGCCCTGCCGCTCGGCGGCGGCGCGGCCGTCGTCCTCGTCACCTGCCTGATCGCGGCGGCCGGCGACTGGACCGGCGTCGCCCCGCTCGGCTCCGGCATCCCCCGGCTGCTGGTCGCGGGCGCCGCCGTCGCCGCCCTCGGCCTGGTCGCCGACGCGCGCCGGGTCAAGGCGCGGTTCCTGGTCGGCGGTACGGCCGTGGCGGCGGCCTGCGCGGTGCCGCACGAGGAGACCGGGGTGGCCGGCGGTGTCGCCGCCGTCTGCTGGATCGTGGCCGTGACCCTGGCCTTCCGGGCCCTGGACCACGCCGACGCGCTCGCCGGGACCGTCGGGGTGGTCACCGCCTTCGGGGTCGGCGCCTGTGCGGCGGCGGAGGTGATGGACGGGCTCGCGGTGCTGCTGAGCGTGCTGGCCGCCGCGCTCACCGGGTTCCTGATGCACAACTGGCATCCCGCGCGCGTGGGCCTCGGTGCCTGTGGCTCGCTGTTCGCCGGGTTCGTGCTCGCCGCGGCGGCCGTGCTGACCCGCACGGGGCACGAAGGGGCCACGAGCGCCGGGGTGCTGTACGCGCTCACCGCCGTCGCGAGCGCCGATGTCGTGCTGGTCGTCCTGGCGCGGCGGCTCGGCGGCCGGCCACTGCTGCGCCGGGGCCCCGACCATCTCGCCCACCGGCTGCGGCGGCTCGGGCTGACTCCGCAGGGCGCGACCGTCGTCCTCGGTGCCGGGGCCTTCGGCGGGGTGCTCACCGGGGTGCTGGTGCACCTGGGATGGCTCGCCGCCTCGGGGGTGTGGTGGGTGGGGGCGGGCGCCCTGATCGCCGTACTCCTGCTGCTGAGAGTCAAGCGGACGCAGCCTCGGCGAACCACGTCTGTGCAGGTCAGGCCGCAGTTGCGTGTAAGGAACGGATAAGAGTTGAGCCTCACAGACTCAGGTCTGTTGACCGAGCGGGGCGGCTCATGCACACTTGAGTCCGTTCCACTCAAGTCAGCTGGAGGAATCAACCATGGCACGTGCGGTCGGCATCGACCTGGGCACGACTAACTCCGTCGTCAGCGTTCTGGAGGGCGGCGAGCCCACCGTCATCACCAACGCCGAGGGTGCCAGGACCACGCCGTCCGTCGTCGCCTTCGCGAAGAACGGTGAGGTGCTGGTCGGCGAGGTCGCCAAGCGCCAGGCGGTCACGAACGTGGACCGGACCATCCGCTCCGTCAAGCGTCACATGGGCACGGACTGGAAGGTCGAGCTCGACGGGAAGCCCTTCAACCCGCAGCAGATGTCCGCGTTCATCCTGCAGAAGCTGAAGCGCGACGCCGAGTCCTACCTGGGCGAGAAGGTGACCGACGCGGTCATCACCGTTCCCGCGTACTTCAACGACTCCGAGCGTCAGGCGACGAAGGAGGCCGGCGAGATCGCCGGTCTGAACGTCCTGCGCATCGTCAACGAGCCCACCGCGGCCGCCCTGGCCTACGGCCTCGACAAGGACGACCAGACGATCCTCGTCTTCGACCTCGGTGGCGGCACCTTCGACGTCTCGCTGCTGGAGATCGGCGACGGCGTCGTCGAGGTGAAGGCCACCAACGGCGACAACCACCTCGGTGGTGACGACTGGGACCAGCGCGTCGTCGACTACCTGGTCAAGCAGTTCCAGTCCGGCCACGGCGTGGACCTGTCCAAGGACAAGATGGCCCTCCAGCGCCTCCGCGAGGCCGCCGAGAAGGCCAAGATCGAGCTGTCCTCCTCGACGGAGACCTCGATCAACCTGCCCTACATCACCGCCTCCGCCGAGGGCCCCCTGCACCTCGACGAGAAGCTCACCCGCGCCCAGTTCCAGCAGCTGACCGCGGACCTGCTGGAGCGCTGCAAGACGCCGTTCCACAACGTCATCAAGGACGCCGGCATCGCCCTCGGCGAGATCGACCACGTCGTCCTCGTCGGCGGCTCCACCCGCATGCCCGCCGTCGCCGAGCTCGTCAAGGAGCTGACCGGCGGCAAGGAGGCCAACAAGGGTGTGAACCCGGACGAGGTCGTCGCCATCGGCGCCTCGCTCCAGGCCGGTGTCCTCAAGGGCGAGGTCAAGGACGTCCTGCTCCTCGACGTCACCCCGCTGTCCCTCGGTATCGAGACCAAGGGCGGCATCATGACGAAGCTCATCGAGCGCAACACCACGATCCCGACCAAGCGCTCCGAGATCTTCACGACGGCCGAGGACAACCAGCCGTCCGTGCAGATCCAGGTCTACCAGGGCGAGCGCGAGATCGCGGCGTACAACAAGAAGCTCGGGATGTTCGAGCTGACCGGTCTGCCGCCGGCCCCGCGTGGCGTCCCGCAGATCGAGGTCTCCTTCGACATCGACGCCAACGGCATCATGCACGTGACCGCCAAGGACCTGGGCACGGGCAAGGAGCAGAAGATGACCGTCACCGGCGGCTCCTCGCTGCCGAAGGACGAGGTCGACCGCATGCGCCAGGAGGCCGAGCAGTACGCGGAGGAGGACCACAAGCGCCGCGAGGCCGCCGAGGTCCGCAACCAGGGCGAGCAGCTCGTCTACCAGACCGAGAAGTTCCTCAAGGACAACGAGGACAAGGTCCCGGGCGAGATCAAGACCGAGGTCGAGGCCTCCGTCGAGGAGCTGAAGGCCGCGCTCAAGGGCGAGGACACCGCCGAGATCCGCACCGCCACCGAGAAGGTCGCCGCGGTCTCGCAGAAGCTCGGCCAGGCCATGTACGCGGACGCCCAGGGCGCCCAGGCCGCCGGCGGTGCCGCCGCCGGTGACGAGGCCCCGAAGGCCGACGACGACGTCGTCGACGCCGAGATCGTCGACGACGAGCGCAAGGACGGTGCCGCGTGACGGAGGAGACCCCGGGCTTCGAGGAGAAGCCCGACGTCCCCTCCGGCGCCACCCCCGAAGACGCCGAGGCGAAGGCCGCCACCCCGCCCAGCGGTGAGGGGGCGGCCCCGGCCGGGGACGTAACCGCAGATGCCGCTCTGGTCGCGCAGCTGGACCAGGTCCGTACCGCGCTCGGTGAGCGCACCGCGGACCTCCAGCGGCTCCAGGCCGAGTACCAGAACTACCGCCGCCGCGTGGAGCGGGACCGGATCACGGTGCGGGAGATCGCCATCGCGAACCTCCTGACCGAGCTCCTGCCCGTGCTCGACGACATCGGCCGCGCCCGGGAACACGGCGAGCTCCTCGGCGGATTCAAGTCCGTCGCGGAGTCGCTGGAGACCGTCGCGGCGAAGATGGGTCTGCAGCAGTTCGGCAAGGAGGGCGAGCCCTTCGACCCGACGATCCACGAGGCCCTGATGCACAGCTACGCCCCGGACGTCACCGAGACGACCTGCGTCGCGATCCTCCAGCCGGGGTATCGCATCGGCGAGCGCACCATCCGCCCCGCGCGGGTGGCCGTCGCCGAACCGCAGCCGGGCGCGCAGACCGTCAAGGCCGAGGAGGCGTCCGAGGCCGCCGAGGAGAAGGACAACGGCCCTGAGGAGGGCTGAGGTCGTAGTTTCCGACAGGAAGGAGGGACGTCGGGGATGAGCACCAAGGACTTCATCGAGAAGGACTACTACAAGGTCCTCGGCGTCCCCAAGGACGCCACCGAGGCCGAGATCAAGAAGGCGTACCGGAAGCTCGCCCGCGAGTTCCACCCGGACGCCAACAAGGGCAACGCCAAGGCCGAGGAGCGCTTCAAGGAGATCTCCGAGGCCAACGACATCCTCGGCGACCCCAAGAAGCGCAAGGAGTACGACGAGGCGCGCGCCCTCTTCGGCAACGGCGGGTTCCGTCCGGGGCCGGGGGCGGGCGGCGGCTCGTTCAACTTCGACCTGGGCGACCTCTTCGGAGGCGGCGCCCAGGGCGGCGGGGCCTCCGGCGGCTTCGGCGGCGGCATCGGTGACGTCTTCGGGGGACTGTTCAACCGGGGCGGCTCGGGCACCGGCCGGGTGCAGCCCCGGCGGGGCCAGGACATCGACACCGAGGTGACGCTCACCTTCACCGAGGCGATCGAGGGCGCGACCGTTCCGCTGCGGATGTCCTCGCAGGCTCCCTGCAAGGCCTGTTCCGGCACCGGCGACAAGAACGGCAACCCGCGGGTGTGCCCGACCTGTGTCGGCACCGGACAGGTGGCCCGGGGCTCGGGCGGCGGATTCTCGCTGACCGACCCCTGCCCGGACTGCAAGGGCCGCGGTCTGATGGCCGAGACCCCCTGCGAGGTCTGCAAGGGCAGCGGTCGCGCGAAGTCCTCGCGGACCATGCAGGTGCGCATCCCGGCGGGGGTCAGCGACAACCAGCGCATCCGGCTGCGCGGCAAGGGCGCGCCCGGCGAGCGGGGCGGCCCGTCCGGTGACCTGTACGTCACGGTGCACGTGGACACGCACCCGGTCTTCGGCCGCAAGGGCGACAACCTGACGGTGACGGTTCCGGTGACGTATCCGGAGGCGGCTCTCGGCGGTGAGGTCAGGGTCCCGACCCTGGGCGGACCGCCGGTCACCCTGAAGCTGCCGCCCGGCACGCCCAACGGCCGCACCATGCGCGCCCGGGGCAAGGGCGCGGTCCGCAAGGACGGCACCCGCGGGGATCTGCTGGTCACCGTCGAGGTGAGTGTCCCGAAGGACGTGACGGGGAAGGCTCGTGACGCGCTTGAGGCGTATCGCGAGGCGACCGCGGGTGAGGATCCGCGGGCGGAGCTGTTCCAGGCCGCGAAGGGAGCTTGATGCCAGATGGACGGCCGTCGACGCAATCCGTATGAACTGACCGAGGAGACCCCGGTCTACGTCATCTCGGTGGCGGCCCAGCTGTCCGGCCTGCACCCGCAGACACTGCGCCAGTACGACCGTCTTGGCCTGGTGTCTCCGGACCGCACGGCCGGCCGGGGCCGCCGCTACTCGGCCCGCGACATCGAACTGCTGCGCACCGTCCAGCAGTTGTCGCAGGACGAGGGCATCAACCTGGCCGGCATCAAGCGGATCATCGAGCTGGAGAACCAGGTCGCCGCTCTGCAGAACCGGGTGGCCGAGCTCCAGTCGGCCCTCGACGGCGCCGCCGCCACGATGCAGCAGCGGGAGGCCGCGGTGCACGCCTCGTACCGCCGTGACCTGGTGCCGTACCAGGAGGTGCAGCAGACCAGCGCGCTGGTCGTGTGGCGACCGAAGCGACAGCAGAACGACTGACGCCGGATCACATCCTGGAAGGGGCCGTGGGTTTCACACCCACGGCCCCTTCGGCATTCCGCCACGCGGCGCCCCGAACATGATCACTTTTCAGTCACATAATCTCCATCCGGCCAAGATCACCGGTATACCTCGCACTCCGCCCCCTCATGACCACAGGGGGCCCTGACAAGGAGTTGGAGTGCCACGCACCAACCGAAGACGGTGGCTCCAGGCCGCCGCGGCGCTGACGCTGGCCGGCTTTCTCACCGGCGACCCCTCGCTCGCGTCCCTCCCAGCGCCGGCCGCCGACCCCATCGTGAACAGCCCCGCCCAGGCTGTCACGCTCGGCGACGACAAGCCCGACATAGCCAAGCTGCTCGGGCTGAGCGAGGAGGAGGCCGCCCGGCGCAACGCCAGGATCCAGAACCGGCGCATCGAGCTGCTCTCCCAGCGCACCGAGACCTCCTCGGTGTACGTGAACCCCGACGGCACGCTGACCGCCGAGACCTACGCGGGGCCGGTGCGGGTCAAGCAGGCCGACGGGTCCTGGAGTTACATCGACACCGAGCTCGCCGACGAGGGCACGGCACTGGAACCGGAGACGGCGGCCGCCGACATCACCGTCTCCGACGGCGGCGACAGGAAGCTGGCCTCCGTCGCCAAGGGCGGCGCCTCCATGGCGCTGGGCTGGGAGGAGACCCTGCCCACGCCGACGGTGCAGGACGACACCGCCTCCTACGACCTGGGCGACGGGCAGACCCTGACGGTCACCGCCCTCAAGCAGGGCTTCTCCCAGAACGTGCTCCTCGACGAGGCGCCCAGCGAAGACCTCACCTACCGCATCCCGGTCACCCTCGAGGGCCTGACCCTCTCCGAGGCGGACTCCGGGCGGCTGCTGCTGAAGAACAGCGCGGGCAAGCTGGTCGCCGAGGCCCCGGCGCCGATGATGTGGGACTCCTCCGTCGACAAGCGGTCCGGCGAGTCGAAGCACCTCGCTGCGGTGGACACCGAGATCGAGACCGCGGCCGACGGCTCGCAGACCCTCGTCCTGCGCCCCGAGGCCGCCTACTTCGAGCAGGAACTGACCTACCCGGTCACCGTCGACCCGACCACCACGCTCGCGGTCAGCACCGACACCTGGGTGGCCACCAACTACCCGGACTCCCAGGTCTCCTCGACCGAGCTGAAGTCGGGCACGTACAACGCGGGCGGGACCGTCGCCCGCTCCTTCCTGAAGTTCGACCTGTCGGGCTACGAGGGCGTCCACGTCATCGACACCAACCTGGCCCTGTACTCGTACTGGTCCTCCGCCTGCACGGTGGGCACCGGCACCGCCGTGCGCCGGGTCACGGAGCCCTGGACGTCGTCCGCGGTCACCTGGGCCGACCCGCCGGCCGCGACCACCACCGGACAGGTGATCAACACCGCGGCCAAGGGCTACTCGGCGGACTGCCCGGCCGGCACGCTCAACTTCGACATCGACACCATCGTCAAGGCGTGGACGAGCGGCACCGCCAACCACGGCCTGATGGTCCGGGGCGTGGACGAGACCGACTCCTACACCTGGCGGCGCTTCCACTCCGCGAACCACGTCTCCGGCGACGGCTCGACGGAACCGCACCTGACGATCACGTACAACACGTACCCGGAGGTCCCGGCCGCCCCCACGCCGGCCCCTGTCACCGGCACCGGCGTCGTCACCTCGACCACGCCCGTGCTGTCGACGCTCGTGAACGACGGCGATCCGCAGCGGGCGCGCGCCCAGTACGCCATCGAGCCGGACCCGGCGTACAACGACACGACGTACACGCTGACCACGGACACCCCGTACGTCGACACCATGGAGGTCGCCACCCTCGCCGTACCGGTGGAGAACCCGCTGCCGGACGGCAAGCACCTGCGCGTGCGGGCCCGGGCCTTCGACGGGACCGACTACTCGACGGCCTGGAGCGCGTGGAAGACGTTCACCGTCGACACCTCCAAGGCCGCCGTGCCCGAGGTGCCGAGCGACCTCGCGACCGGTGCCACCGAGACCGCGACGCCACTGCTCACCGGCATCGTCTCGGCCGCCGGCCGGGGAGCCGTGTCCGCCGAGTACCTGCTCTACGACGCTTCCGGCACCGCCGTGGGCGAGCCCCTCACCGCCTCCGTGCAGGACGGCGACCGGGCGGTTGCCAAGGTTCCGGACGGGCTGCTGACCGACGGCTCGACGTACCGGTGGAAGATGCGGGCCTGCGCGGGCGCCGTCTGCTCGGCCTACGGCGCGCTGCAGACGTTCACGCTCGACGTGACCGAGGAGCCCGCGCCCACCGGCACCACCGGCACCGCGCCCGCGGCGGTGACCGACCTCAAGGCGGTGCCCGGGGAGCACGGCGCCCTGGTGACGTGGTCCGCGGCCGAGTTCACCGGTGAGCCGGACGACGTGGTG
Source organism: Streptomyces sp. NPDC043726 (assembly GCF_056436565.1). Taxonomy (NCBI): domain Bacteria; kingdom Bacillati; phylum Actinomycetota; class Actinomycetes; order Kitasatosporales; family Streptomycetaceae; genus Streptomyces; species Streptomyces sp. NPDC043726. The sequence goes on along the minus strand of NZ_JBWKCI010000003.1, from coordinate 262,241 downwards.
ACCTACACCGTCACCGCGCTGGCCTCCGACGGCACGACGGTCGGCACCAGGACCACTACGGGCCTGGCGGCCGTCTTCGACGACCTGAACGCGGACGCCGGAGACGTCACCCACACCTTCAAGGTGACCGGCAAGAACGCCTACGGCACCGGGCCGGCGGCCACGTCGGGCGGCATCGTCCCGGCGGCCGTGCCGGGCGGTACGGACGTGTACTCGACGGCCGTGCAGGCGTACCACTCCGCCCGGGGCGGCCTCGTCCAGGGCAGCTATGTGGACGCGAACGACGCCGCCGCCAACAGCGCGTACGGCGCCCAGTTCGCCGGCCGGCTCGCCAAGGAGCAGGAGGCGCTGCTGCGGGAGCGGGTCGCGGGCTCCGAGGACGACTCGGACAACGTCTCGCCCGAGGCCACCTTCACCGACGTCCTGGCCATCCCGTCGGCCGACGGCACGAAGGTCACCCTGCGCGCGACGGTGCACACCGCGGACACCATCGTCACCGACGTCAGCACCGCGACCGCCGATCCGACCGACCAGACCGGCGCGACCGAGATGCGCTACACCTTCTCCGCCGGCGCGGAACCGGTGCTGCTCTCGGCGGTCACCGCGTCCGCCAAGGAGGTAGTGGTGCGGCCGACCGCCGCCGCACTGGACGACTTCGCCAACGCCGTCGACGCGGGCCTCCCCGCGGACGGTCTCGAACCCTCGGCGTTCGACGGCGACTCCACGGACACCGGCAGCGACACCACGCAGGTCGCCTACGGGGCTCAGCAGGCCGGCTCCTACCTGCGCACCGGCGCGGCGACCTGGGCCGTGAGCAACTGGAACGCGCCGGCCATGTACGGCCAGGACTGCACCAACTTCGTCTCCCGGGCGATGCACCATGGCGGCAGCATCAGGATGAAGGGCTCCGGGGACGAGAACCACAAGAGCAAGGACTACTGGTGGCGCAAGCCGAACAACTGGATCCACGACGAGACCTGGACCTGGATCAACGCGTCCTACCTGAAGACCTTCATGGAGCGGCACATGTTGCACTCCAAGCGGAACACGAGCAACGCGTTCACCGGTGACATCGTCTTCTACGACTGGACGAACGACGGAAAGGTCGACCACGCCTCGATCATCAGCAAGATCAGCAACGGGAAGATCTACGTGACCCAGCACAACAAGAACTACAAGTACCGCGCCCTGTCGGCCCAGAAGAGCGCCCAGCCGAAGATGAAGATCTGGATCTACCGTCCCCAGCCGGAGTGGTACTGATGCGGCCGGGACCCAAGGTGTGGATCGTCGCCGCGGAGGCGGTCCTGACCCTTCTCGTCGCCCGGACCCTGTGGACCTGGCGTGATGACCCGTACGTCTTCCTCGCGGACGTCCCGTACATGGAGTGGTCCAGCGTCGGGCTCGCGGTCTCGCTGCTGCTGACCCTGGCCCTGGTCACGCGCGAGCAGCTGTGGCCCCGGCGGGTCGGCTGGTCGCTGACGGCGGCGCGGGTGTGCCTGCTGCCGTGCCTCGCGCTGGCGTGGTACCCGGCGATGTCGCCGTACATCTCGCTCTGGTGAGGCGTCACCAGCGGTGAAGGAAGCCGGGCCCGTCTCCACGGGCCCGGCTTCTTCCGGTTACTGCGTCAGGTCCAGCTCCGTCGCGATGACGATCTGGGCCTCGCCGGTCCACTGGAAGGAGGAGTTGCCGTCGTCGTCGACGGCGTCGACGATGAAGCAGCTCTCCTCGCCGTCAGGGACGGTCTCGTACGCGTACGAGGTGGTCTCGGCGGAGACGTAGAAGCCGGGGTACAGGGAGCACACGCGCTCCTCCTCGTCGCCCCACAGCTCGCCCCGGCGGACGACGTAACGCGCCAGGTCGGGCGTGGGGTTGGGGTCCCAGCTGACGTGGAAGCCGTACTCGGTCGGGACGACGGTCACCCCGGTCACCGCGGACGGCGGGGTGAGGTCCGGGCCCTCGCCGCTGACGGAGGTGGACCGCGCGGACTCGTTGCCCGCCGCGTCGAGTGCGGTCACCCGGTAGTGGTAGGTGGCGTCCTCCGTGGTCGAGGTGTCGGCGAAGGAGGTCTCGGCGGTGGCGCCGACCTTCGTGTACGTCCCGTCCGCCGTCGTCGCCCGGTACACCCGGTAGGAGTCCGCCCCCGCGACGGCGGTCCACCTGACCCGGAGCCCGTCCATCTCGGAGGCCGCGCTCAGCCCGCCCGGCACACCCGGCGCCGTCCGGTCCGCGGTGGTGACGGCCAGGGGAGCCGTTCCCGACGACACGTTCCCGGCCTTGTCGTAGGCGCGGACGGTGTACTCGTAGGCGGCGCCGGTCACGGGGAGGGTCGCGTCGGTGTACGACGTCGACGTCGTCGTCGCCAGCGGAGTGCCGGGGAACGAGCCGCCCTTCGCCCGCCGGTAGACCCGGTACCCCGCGAGGTCCATCTCCTTGTTCTTCGTCCAGGTCAGCCCGGCCTTGCCGGTGGCCTGGTCGTAGGAGACGGCGGCGCCCGCCGGGGTGAGCGGGGCGACCTTGTCGACGGAGGCCGAAGTGCGGGGCGTGTAACCGAACTTGACCTTGGCGGAGCCGGTCCAGTTGACGTAGTCGATCCGCAGGGCGTGCTTGCCCTTGGGGAGGTCGAGGTTGACCGTCCTGGACACCGTCGTCGAGACGTTCTTCCAGAGGTTGATCTTCAGGTCGCCGTCGACGTAGACCCGGATGCCGTCCAGCCCGGAGGCGCTGAGGGTGAAAGGCCCGCCGGACCCGAAGTCCCGGGTCACGCTCCACCGCACGCCGAAGCCGTTGCCCGGCAGACCCGTGGCCGGGGCGCCGGTGCCCCAGTTCTGGTCGATCGTGCTGTCGCAGTCGGTCTTCTTCGGTGTGCCGGAGAAGGTGGTGTTCGCGTAGAACGTCCGCTTGAAGACCGGGGAGGTGCAGGTGGTCGCCGCGGAGGCGGGTGCCGCGACGGCGGTGACAAGGCCTGCCGCGGTGGCGAGCACGACCGTGACGGCCGCGCTTCTGGCTGGGTTCATTCGGTCCTCTGGTGGGTCGTGGACTGTCGTGATCACGACTCACGGAGGATCGGGTTGGTTGTACGGAGGGGAGGTAAAGGCCAGTTGGAGGGGGTTCCGCCAGACCTTCACAAGCCAAGCGGAGCGTGGTGTTGCGGACTCGTTAAGTGATTCCGCTTGACGCTGGGGGGCGGTGCCGCGTTGGCTTTTCAGTCAGCTGGGTCGCAATGCTGCGCCCGCGTCCGGAAGGCACCAGAAGTGAGCTCCCCAATGCGTCGTATCGCCATATGCGTGGCCGCGTCCTCGATGACCCTCTCGCTGTCCGCCTGCGGCGCCCTCGGGGTGACGGGGGACAGCGCCGACGCGAGCCCGACCAAGGGCAACGACATCACGGTGGGACTGCTGCTGCCGGAGACGGCCAACAGCCGGTACGACAAGTTCGACCACCCCATCATCCGCGCGAAGGTGGCCGAGCTCACCGAGAACAAGGGCTCGGTCGCCTACGCCAACGCCGACGCGAGCGCCGCCACGCAGAGCACCCAGATGCAGAAGATGATCGACGACAAGGTCGACGTCATCCTGCTGGACGCCGTGGACTCCAAGGCCATCGCGCCCGACGTCCAGAAGGCCAAGGACGCCGGCATCCCGGTCATCGCCTACGACCGCCTCGCCGAGGGTCCGATCGACGCGTACATCTCCTTCGACAACGAGCTGGTCGGCGAGGTCCAGGGCCGCTCCCTGATCGCCGCGCTCGGCGCCGACGTCGACACCTCCACCAAGGTCGTCATGATGAACGGCTCGCCCACCGACCCCAACGCCAAGCAGTTCAAGGCGGGCGCCCTCTCCGAGCTCAACGGCCAGGTGACGATCGCCAAGTCCTACGACACCAAGGACTGGAAGCCGGAGAACGCCGAGGCCAACATGACCCAGGCGATCGAGGCGATCGGCGTCGACAACATCGCCGCCGTCTACTCCGCCAACGACGGCATGGCCGGCGGTGTCATCAAGGCCCTGGAGGCCGCGGGCGTCACCGAGCTGCCGCCGATCACCGGCCAGGACGCCGAACTCGACGCCGTGCAGCGGATCGTCACCGGCGAGCAGTACATGAGCGTGTACAAGTCCTACCCGGAGGAGGCCGAGGCCGCCGCCGAGATGGCCGTGGCGAAGGTCCAGGGCAAGGACATCAAGTTCGACTCCCTCACCGCGGACCGGGTCGACAGCCCCACCACCAAAGAGATCCCGGCCCAGCTCGTCCCCGTGGTCGCGCTGACCCAGGAGAACATCAAGGACACCGTCGTCAACGACGGCATCTACAAGCTCTCCGAGATCTGCGCCGCCAAGTACCAGGAGGCGTGCGCGGAGATCGGCCTGAACGAGTAGGCCGTACAAGAGCCGTACGAAGGCCTGATCACGGCCCGGTCCGACAGCGGACCGGGCCGTTTCGCGTGTCCGGAAACGGAGCCTTCGCGGAGGGTTCTCATAAGGGGACACACCCGGGCCAGGCGGGCCGTGCGGGGCGTCGAGGCGTGTTGCGGAGCACGTCCCGTCCGCGCATAGTTGCGCTGCATCGGAACACGCGGGAACCGGGGGTGGGATGGGCGATGGCCGGGCACGGGACGGACGGGCATCCACACGGTGCTGACCGACTGTGCGAGGCCGGGGATCGGGTGTATTCCCGGGCCGTACGGCGCGGTCGCGTGCCCCGCGAGGACGCGGAGGCGGTGCCCTGTCTGCTGGAACTCGCTCTGCTGCACCCCGACCCCGACGACATGGCCTGGCTGGTGCCCACGTCCCCGCAGGAGGTCATGACCCGGCTGCTGCGCGGGGTCTACGACGAGGTCAGCGCGAGCCAGCGGCGGATGGGCTCGGCGGTCGCGGCCTTCGAGTGGTACGCGGGCCTCGGCCCGCCGGCCCAGAACGCCTCGGCGGAGGGCAGCGCGATCCGGGTCCTGGACGGGCTGTCCCGGATCCAGGCGGCCATGGACGCGGCGACCGAGGCCTGCACGGCGGAGGTGCTGACCGTGCAGCCGGGCGGCATCCGCCCCGAGCACGAGCTGACGGAGGGCCTGCACCGGGCGATGTCCCTGCGCGGGCGCGGGGTGCGGATGCGCGATCTGTACACGCATGTCGCCCGGCACGGGCAGGGGCTGCTCAACTACCTGGAGCTGATGGGCGACGCGGTGGAGGCGCGGACCCTGGAGGAGGTCATCGACCGGCTGATCCTCTTCGACCGCACGGTCGCCTTCATCCCGGCCAACTCCGACCGCACGCTCGCCCTGGAGCTGCGCCATCCCGCGCTGGTGCAGTACCTGGTCACGGTCTTCGAGCGGCTGTGGCGCCTCGCGATCCCGCTGACCGCACCACTGCCCGAGACCGGCATCGAGGGCATCTCCTACCGCGAGCGGTCCATCGCCGCGCTGCTCGCCGAGGGCCACCAGGACGCGGTGATCGCCGAGCGCCTGGGGATCAGCGTCCGTACCTGCCGGGCCCATATCGCGCGGCTCTCGGAGACCCTCGGCGCGGCCAGCCGGACCCAGCTCGGCGTCCGGATCGCCCAGGCCGGCCTCGACGGCCCGCCCCGCCCGAGCGGCCTCGGCCCGCTCAGCGTGCCCGATGTTCCTGGCCGAGGATCCCCGACTGTCCGATGAGATAGCCGAGTTGGGCCCGGCTCTCACTGCCCAGGGTGGCCGCCAGCTTGGCGATGTGGACGCGGGCGGTGCGGACGTTCATGCCGAGCCGGTCGGCGATCACGGTGTCGGTGTGGCCCTCGACGAGCAGCCGGGCGATGGCGCGCTGGCGCGGGGTGATGCCGTTGAGCGTGGGCTGCTGGACGGCCTCGGGATACATGGGCGTGGCCAGGTGCCACAGCCGGTCGAAGACCGTGAACAGGTAGTGCACCAGCGCCGGGTGGCGGATCTCCAGGGCGTGGGTGCGCTCGGCGTTGGCCGGGATGAAGGCGACCGTGCGGTCGACGCAGATCAGCCGGTCGGTGACCTCGTCCAGGCTGCGCGCCGCGACATCGCCCACCAGCTCCTCGTACCGCGCCATGACCTGGGGGGAGTGGCGCAGGGTGTGCGGGTAGAGGCTGCGGATGCGGCCCCCGCGGTCGAGCAGGTCCTGGTCGCGGGCCATGGCGGTGAGATGGGTGGCCGGGTTGGTGCGGGAGCCGTAGCTGATGGCCGGCTGGATGCTGAGGACCTCGCGCTCGGCCTCGGCCATGGCCTCGGTGAGCGTGTCGTTGATGCGCTGCTTGCCGGTGACCACCTTGATCAGCGGGGACTGGGAGCCGGTGGTGCGGCGCCCGTCGATGCGCATCCACTGCTCGAAGGTCTCCGTCAGCCGCAGCTCGCGCCGGCGTTCCTCCGCGACGCGCTCCGCGGAGGAGCGCAGCAGCCGGTGCAGGGCGGTGGCCGGGGCCACGGGCTCCAGCAGGGTGATGTCCTCCACGGTGGGCTGGAGCAGCCCAGAATCGACCAGGCAAGGGGCCTCAGCGGCCTCCTGGGCGCCTATCGGGCCGTGCCGCAGGGCGTGCTCGTACAGGCGTGCGCCGGGCGCGCACAGCTCGTCCAGGCCGTGTTCGGGGTGGGGGGTCCCGTTCACCGGCCCGCTCACTGCTCGCGGTCCAGGATCCCGGACTGCGCGATGAGGTAGCCCAGTTGGGCCCGGCTGCCGCTGCCGAGGGCGTTGGCGAGCTTGGCGATGTGGGCCCGGCAGGTGCGCACGTTCATGCCGAGGCGGCGGGCGATGGCCTCGTCGACATGGCCCTCCACGAGGAGTTTGGCGATGGAGTGCTGGATGTCGGTGATGCCGTCGGGGTCGGTCTCGTAGGGGGCGCCGGCACTGAGGGGGACCGCGCGGCTCCACATGAACTCGAAGACCTTGAGGAGATAGCCCACGAGCCCGGGGTGGCGCAGTTCCAGGGCGACCTGGCGGTCGTCCCGGATGGGGATGAAGGCGACCGACTCGTCACAGATGATGAGCCGCTCGACCAGCTCGTCGATGGTGCGGTACTCCGCCTTGCCGTCGGCGAAGTGGTCCACCCAGGCCAGGCGCTCCGGGCTGTAGCGGGCGGTGTGCTGGTAGAGGGTGCGGATCCGGACCCCGCGCTCGATCAGCAGCTTGTCCCGCTCCAGCGCCTGGACGAGCTGCCGCTCGGGATGGCGGTGGCTCGGCTGGACGGTGAGCATCTCGTTGCGGCACTGGGCGATGGCCAGATCGAGCGCCGCGTTGATGCGGTCCAGGCCTTCCAATACGGTGATCGAGTGCGTGGACGCCGGCTCGCCCTGGGCGCTGAGGGCCATGAACGGCTCGAAAGCGCTGGCGAGCTCGATGGACAGGCGCCGGTGCTCGGTGATCTCCCGCTCTATCGGATTGAGCCGTTGGGCGAGGGCGACCGCGGGCGGCACCGGACGCAGCCAGTCGGCGTCGTCGGGATCGGGGTGGAGCAGGGCGAACTCCATCAGACAAGGGGCGGATTCCACGTCCGAGCGGGCGATACGTCCCGTGCGCAGCGCGTTCGCGTAAAGACGACCGCCTTCCTCGCACAACTCCGTCACAGCGTGGGGATGCGTCGCTTTAGTCCGATTCATTGCTAAATCTCCACCCCCCAGGGTCCTGAACATGCAGGAACATGATGCACCGATCGTGTGGCCATGACGTGCCCGAATGAGCCATCGTCTTACTCGACGGGGGAAGAGGGGACCTTCAAGTGAGGACGAAGCCGACTATGCGTAAGAGAATGCTTCGCTCGGTGCTTGTCGCCACCTTCTCCGCCGTTGTGGCCTTCGGATCGCTGAGTGGCCTCTCGAGTGGGAAGGCAGACAGTGCCTGGTCGAGTCCGGCCGCTACCGCGGCTGGGGGCGATGCTCCTGTCCGTACGGACGACAGTGCGTGGAGTTGACGTGACGACCCCACCTGACGACCGCTCCTTCCGTCGCGAAATGGCCACCGCCTACCGCTCCGGCTGGCACTTCATCGATCTGGTCACCGCCATCCCCCACGCCGGTGACTCGCTGATGGTGACTGTCTTCGGAGAGCCGGTCGTCGTCACCCGCGACGAGGACGAGGACCTGCGGGCCTATCGCTGCCTGCGGCGGCCCCGGGGGGCGCCGCAGCCCGTGCGATGTGCCATCCGATACGGAATGATCTTTGTGAACCTGGACCAGCGGGACCACCAGCAACTGGTGGACCCGGAGGTCCCGGTGCCCCGGACCATCTCAGCCACCCCCCGCAGTGCCTGACGCGATTCCCCCGTCGTAACAGATCGCTCAGGTGCTTCCCCCCGCAGCGGCGTCACCGTGACCTGAACACGGTGACGCCGCTGCAGTTTTACGGGACATGTCGGCGTATCCACCGGTACGGCGCCTGGCTGAAAACCGTCAGTCCCGCGGCATCAGCCGCGCCCCATGGCCCGCTCCAGTTCGATCTCGATCACCACACGGGCCGGATTCGGCGAGGGCCGGCGCTCATAGCGCTCCGCGTACCGCCGCTCGGCCTCCGCGATCCGCTCCGGCTCGGTGCGGACGTACGCCCGTCCCTCCAGCGTCGCCCACCGCCGTCCGGCCACCTGGCAGACCGCGACCCGCGCGCCGGCCTCCCCGGCGGCCCGCACGTTGGCCACCTTCGTGCTCGCCTTGTTCGCGATCACCCGCGCCAGCCCGGCCTCCGGGTCGTAGGTCACGCCCACCGGCACCACGTGCGGGCTGCCGTCCGGGCGCGGGGTGGTCAGGGTGCACAGGTGCCGTTCCCGCCAGAAGCTGAGAAACGAGTCGTCGGGGGCACCCGGGTCCTGGGAGTAGTTCATGCGCGGAACCCTAGGCGCTTGTGCCCCGACAGGCCTCCCGGACCGTACTTGAGTGGAATAGACTCAACTTTGTGTACGTTGACTGAGTCAGCGTGGATGAGTGCTCTGATCAGGAGGAGAACGGATACGTGGACGCAGAGCTGACCAACAGGAGCCGGGACGCCATCAACGCGGCCAGCAACCGGGCCGTGACCGAAGGACACCCGGACCTGACCCCCGCTCACCTGCTGCTGGCTCTGCTCCAGGGGCAGGACAACGAGAACATCACCGATCTGCTGGCCGCCGTCGAGGCCGACCAGGCCGCCGTCCGCGCCGGTGCCGAGAAGGCGCTCGCCGCGCTGCCCAGCGTCACCGGGTCCACCGTGGCGCCGCCGCAGCCCAACCGGGAGCTGCTCTCGTCCATCGCCGAGGCACAGGCGAAGGCCCAGGAGCTCGGCGACGAGTACCTCTCCACCGAGCACCTCCTCATCGGGATCGCCGCGAAGGGCAGCCCGGCCGGGGACGTACTCTCCCAGCAGGGCGCCACCGCGAAGAAGCTGCTGGAGGCGTTCCAGGACGCGAGGGGAGGACGCCGGGTGACCACAGCCGACCCGGAGGGGCAGTACAAGGCGCTGGAGAAGTTCGGCACCGACTTCACCGCCGCCGCGCGGGAGGGCAAGCTGGATCCGGTCATCGGCCGGGACCAGGAGATCCGCCGGGTCGTGCAGGTGCTGTCCCGCCGTACGAAGAACAACCCCGTACTGATCGGTGAGCCCGGCGTCGGCAAGACCGCCGTCGTCGAAGGGCTCGCCCAGCGGATCGTGAAGGGGGACGTGCCCGAGTCGCTGAAGAACAAGCGGCTGGTCGCGCTGGACCTCGGCGCGATGGTCGCCGGGGCCAAGTACCGGGGTGAGTTCGAGGAGCGGCTGAAGACCGTGCTCGCGGAGATCAAGGACTCCGACGGCCAGATCATCACGTTCATCGACGAACTGCACACCGTCGTGGGCGCCGGGGCCGGCGGGGATTCGGCCATGGACGCGGGCAACATGCTCAAGCCGATGCTCGCGCGCGGCGAACTGCGCATGGTCGGCGCCACGACCCTGGACGAGTACCGCGAGCGGATCGAGAAGGACCCGGCGCTGGAGCGACGCTTCCAGCAGGTGCTGGTGGCCGAGCCGACCGTCGAGGACACGATCGCGATCCTGCGCGGTCTGAAGGGCCGCTACGAGGCCCACCACAAGGTGCAGATCGCGGACAGCGCGCTGGTCGCCGCCGCCACCCTCTCCGACCGGTACATCACCTCCCGCTTCCTCCCGGACAAGGCCATCGACCTGGTCGACGAGGCCGCCTCCCGGCTCCGCATGGAGATCGATTCCTCCCCCCTGGAGATCGACGAACTCCAGCGCGCCGTCGACCGGCTGAAGATGGAGGAGCTGGCGCTGAGCAAGGAGACCGACCCGGCCTCCCGGGAGCGCCTGGAGCGGCTGCGCCGCGACCTCGCCGACAAGGAGGAGGAGCTGCGCGGCCTGACCGCCCGCTGGGAGAAGGAGAAGCAGTCCCTGAACCGGGTCGGCGAGCTGAAGGAGAAGCTCGACGAACTGCGCGGACAGGCCGAACGGGCCCAGCGCGACGGCGACTTCGACACCGCCTCCAAGCTGCTGTACGGCGAGATCCCGGGCGTGGAGCGGGACTTGGAGGAAGCCTCCGAGGCCGAGGAGGAGGCCGCCCGGGACACCATGGTCAAGGAGGAGGTCGGCGCCGACGACATCGCCGACACCGTGGCCGCCTGGACCGGCATCCCGGCCGGGCGCCTGATGGAGGGCGAGACGCAGAAGCTGCTGCGCATGGAGGAGGAGCTGGGCCGCCGGCTGATCGGCCAGGCGGAGGCCGTGCAGGCGGTCTCGGACGCGGTACGGCGCACCCGCGCCGGCATCGCCGACCCGGACCGCCCGACGGGTTCCTTCCTCTTCCTCGGACCGACCGGCGTGGGCAAGACCGAGCTGGCCAAGGCGCTGGCGGACTTCCTCTTCGACGACGAGCGGGCGATGGTCCGCATCGACATGTCGGAGTACGGCGAGAAGCACAGCGTGGCCCGGCTGGTGGGCGCGCCGCCCGGCTACGTCGGCTACGAGGAGGGCGGCCAGCTGACCGAGGCGGTGCGCAGGCGGCCGTACTCCGTGGTGCTGCTGGACGAGGTGGAGAAGGCCCACCCGGAGGTCTTCGACGTCCTGCTCCAGGTGCTGGACGACGGCAGGCTCACGGACGGGCAGGGCCGTACGGTCGACTTCCGCAACACGATCCTGGTGCTGACGTCGAACCTGGGCAGCCAGTTCCTCGTGGACCCGCTCACCAGCGAGCAGGAGAAGAAGGAGCAGGTCCTGGAGGTGGTGCGGACCGCCTTCAAGCCGGAGTTCCTGAACCGGCTCGACGACCTGGTGGTCTTCTCCGCGCTGTCGAAGGACGAGCTGAGCCGGATCGCCCGGCTCCAGATCGACCGGCTGGCCAAGCGCCTGGCGGAGCGCCGGCTGACCCTGGAGATCAGCGACGAGGCCCTGGACTGGCTCGCCGACGAGGGCAACGATCCGGCCTACGGCGCCCGCCCGCTGCGCCGGCTGGTCCAGACGGCCATCGGCGACCGGCTCGCCAAGGAGATCCTCGCGGGCGAGATCAAGGACGGTGACACGGTCCGGGTGGACACCTTCGGCGACGGCCTGATCGTGGGGCCGGGCACGGGCAAGACGCTCTGACGGTCCGGGCGCCCGGCCGCGGGCGCCCGCTCAGGCCGTCATGACCCAGATCGCGACCAGGGTGAGGAATCCGCCCACGGCGAGGGCGGGCAGGCCCAGGATGGCGGCGACCACCCACCACCGGGTGCGTCCCGCCGTCGCCGTCATCTGTGAGGTCGCCATGAGACCGCCCTTTCACCCGTCCGCCGTGCCTGTCGGCCAGATCCTGTCAGCTGAAGGCTGACAGGCCCGGCCGGGGCTTGCCACCCCCCTCCCTGCATGGGGGAGGATGGCGGAATCCGTACGAAGGGAAATTCACGGTGACCATCGACCCGTCCTCGATTCCGAACTTCGGGGGCCAGCCCGAGCCGCAGCCGCAAGGACCGGCGGGCCCCGTCGTCCCGGATCAGGACCTCGTGAAGCAGCTCCTCGACCAGATGGAGCTCAAGCACCTCGTGGACGAGGAGGGTGACCTCGTCGCGCCGTGGGAGCAGTTCCGTACGTACTTCATGTTCCGTGGCGAGGGTGACCAGCAGGTCTTCTCGGTGCGGACGTTCTACGACCGGCCCCACAAGATCGACGAGAAGCCGCAGCTGCTGGAGTCCATCGACGACTGGAACCGGCGGACCCTGTGGCCCAAGCTCTACACGCACACCCACGACGACGGCACGGTCCGTCTGATCGGTGAGGCGCAGATGCTGATCGGCACCGGCGTCAGCCTGGAGCACTTCGTCTCCTCCACCGTCAGCTGGGTGCGGGCCGCCATCGAGTTCGACAAGTGGCTCGTCGAGCAGCTCGGTCTGGAGCAGGAGATCAACGACGCCGAGAAGCCCGAGGGCGACGAGGAGTAGTCAGGCCCCGCAGCCGGACGAGAGCCCGCCCGAGGCACCGACCACCGAGGTCGCGTGCCGGGGGCGGGTTTTTGCCGTACTGGGCCCGCGGATCTTCGCCGTACCGGGCCCCGTCAGCCCGCGAGGCGCTTCAGCCGCTGTACCGCCTCCTGGAGGACCTCGGTCCGCTTGCAGAACGCGAACCGGACGAAGGGCGCGCCCGCGTCCCGGTGGTCGTAGAAGACGGCGTTGGGGACGGCGACGACCCCGGCCCGCTCGGGCAGGGCCCGGCAGAAGGCGAAACCGTCGCTCTCGCCCAGCGGGCGGATGTCGGTGGTGATGAAGTAGGTGCCCGCCGAGGGGAACACCTCGAACCCGGCCTCCTGCAGCCCCGAGGCCAGCAGGTCCCGCTTCGCCCGCATATCGGCGCGGAAGTCGGCGAGGTAGGAGTCGGGCAGCGCGAGCGCCTCGGCGACGGCGTACTGGAACGGCCCGGAGGTGACGTAGGTCAGGAACTGCTTCGCCGAGCGTACGGCCGTCACCAGGCCGGGCGCCGAGGTCACCCAGCCCACCTTCCAGCCGGTGAACGAGTACGTCTTGCCCGCGGAGCCGATGGTGACCGTGCGCTCCCGCATCCCGGGGAAGGTCGCCAGCGGGACGTGCTCGGCGCCGTCGAAGACCAGGTGCTCGTAGACCTCGTCCGTGACGACCAGCAGATCCCGCTCCACGGCCAGCTCCGCCACCGCCGCCAGCTCCTCGCGGGTGAGGACCGTGCCGGTCGGGTTGTGCGGGGTGTTGATCAGCAGCAGCCGGGTGCGGTCGGTGACGGCGGCACGCAGCTCGTCGAGGTCGAGCCGGAAGCGGCCCTCCGACGGGCGCAGGGTGACCGGGACGCGGCGGGCGCCCGCCATGGCGATGCAGGCCGCGTAGGAGTCGTAGTACGGCTCCAGGGCCACCACCTCGTCGCCCGGTTCCAGCAGCGCGAGCAGGGCCGCCGCGATGGCCTCCGTCGCGCCCGCCGTCACCAGCACCTCGGTGTCCGGGTCGTACGTCAGCCCGTAGTGCCGCCGCTGGTGCGCGGCGACCGCCAGCCGCAGCTCGGGCACGCCCGGGCCCGGCGGGTACTGGTTGCCGCGTCCGTCACGCAGCGCCCGCACCGCCGCCTCCCGTACCTCCTCGGGCCCGTCGGTGTCCGGGAAACCCTGGCCCAGATTGATCGATCCGGTCCGCAGGGCCAGCGCCGACATCTCCGCGAAGATCGTCGTTCCGAACTCGGCGAGACTGCGGTTGAGAAGGGGACGCGCACCAGAAGTCATGCCGGCCATCCTGCGCCGAAGCTCTGGAGTTCCTCAACTCTGCTTTGGGCTGTGAGTGGGCAGGGCATTCCCCGGTCACGCAGCCGGCGAGGCGCCCACGGGGGGCCGCTTCGGGGGCGCTGCGGAGAAACGGAGGGTGACGTCATGCCCATGGCTCTCGGCATCATCCTGGTGGTTCTGTTCGCGGGTCTGGTCACGCTGGCGATCGTCGGCGCGGGGCGCCGGCAGATGGCGCAGGGGCGCCGGCGCTCCCACGGCCGTCGCGACAGTCACGACGGCAGCAGCGGCTGGTGGGTCGGCACCGGTGACACCGGCGCGTCGTGCGGGTCGTCCGGGCACTCCTGTGGTGGCGGCTCCTCGTCGTCCTGCGGCGGTGGCGGTGGCGGAGGCGGATGCGGGGGAGGCAGCTGACACGGGGCAGCTGAGCTCCTTCAGGGGGAACCGCATCAAGGGCCGTGGGGTCCGCTCGTCGGGGCGGGCCCCACGGCTCTGTCGTCCGCTCCGGCGTACGCCCCAGCCGACACGGCGCACGCCGTGGTTGAACAGTTGAGCTGTGGAGCCCTCTGAGGGATGGAAACCCCACGAAGTTGGGTAAAAACGCTGTGGTGGCACCACCGTTCATGATTCCCTCTAAATCACCAACGCAGCCCCTCGGACGTCCCGCGGCCATCCCCTCGACTCGCCGACTGGGCTGACCGGACCGTTCGCCAGGTGCCGACCGGGGTGCGCCGGACGCACACTTCCCTTCCCCCCTCCTTTCTTTGCGTGCTAGCGGAGCCGATCCATGCTCACGACCCTGAACACCTCCTACACCGACACGCGCGCGGCCGACCTCGCCTGGGCCCTGGGGCGCGAGCCGCTCCCCGCACTGGCCACGCTCGACCTCGAACTGTCCGGTTCGAAGCTCCAGTTGAGACTGCTCGGCGCGTCCCATCAGGTACTTCTGGAGGAGGAGCGGGGGAGTTGTTCGGAGACGGTGGCCTGCATCCCGGGCAGCAGCACCCCCCTCCCGCTCGGCGTCGCCAAGCGGATCGGGGACTGGGAGTACGAGTTCGCCGCCCGCGTCGAGCGACTGGCGCCGGGTCAGTTCGCGGGCCGAGCGCAGGAGTTGCTGGCGCTCGTCGCCGACCACCCCAACGGCCTGGCCGGGGTCTTCCCCGGCAGCCCGTACGCCTTCACCGCCCTGCTCGCACAGCGGCACGAGGGTCAGATGCACTGGCGGACCTGGCACGCCTACCCGCAGGACGGCCAGTTGGTGGCGACCCGCACCCGGGTCGGGGTGCGGATTCCGGCGAGCGTGTGAGCTACTCGCGGGTTTCAAGGGGCAGTTCCACACGTGTGGGTGACGAAGCGTGACGCCGCCGTGACGTAACGTCGCAGCGTGATCGAACCGCACGCGCCCGCCCCGCCCGGCACCCCGCCACCCTGGGGCGGCCGGGCGCGGCTGCCCGTGCGGCCGGGGACGGGACGGTTCCTGGTCCTCGCGTGCGTCTTCGTCTGCGCCGCCTGCGGACTCGTGTACGAACTCGAACTGGTCGCCCTGGCGTCGTACTTGATCGGCGACTCCGTCACCCAGGCCTCGGTCGTGCTGTCCGTCATGGTCTTCGCGATGGGTCTCGGCTCGCTCGTCGCCAAACGGCTGCGCTGGCACGCCGCCGCCGGCTTCGGCGCCATCGAGGCGGTCCTCGCCCTCGTCGGCGGCTGCAGCGCGCTGGCGCTGTACGCCGCGTTCGCCTGGACCGGCGGCTGGGGCGGGATGTGGGGACAGGGGCCCCGGGTGCTGCTGGTGACCTTCTCGCTCGCCATCGGCCTGCTGATCGGCGCCGAAGTGCCGCTGCTGATGGAGCTGATCCAGCGCATCCGGCGCCAGGACGCGGGCGGCGCGGTGGCCGACCTGTTCGCCGCGGACTACGTCGGCGCGCTCGTCGGCGGCCTCGCCTTCCCCTTCCTCCTCCTGCCCCTGCTCGGCCAGCTGACCGGCGCGCTGATCACCGGCGCGGTCAACGCGCTGGCGGGCGGCGCCCTCGTCCTCGGCCTGTTCCGCGGCGACCTGACCCGGCGCGGGCGCTGGCTGCTGCTCGCCGCCAACCTCACCGTCCTCGGCCTCCTCGCGGCGGCCGCGCTCCACGTCGACGACTTCGAACGGGCCGCCCGGCGGGCGGTGTACGGCGCCGACGTACGCGTCGCGCTGCAGACCGACGTCCAGGAGATCGTCCTCACCGGCGGCACCGACGGCCGCTCGGCAAACCTCTTCCTCGACGGCCGGCTCCGCGTCAGCGGCCGGGACGAACACCGCTACCACGAGGCCCTGGTCCACCCCGCGATGAACGGCCCGCACGCCCGCGTCCTCATCCTCGGCGGCGGCGACGGCCTGGCCGCGCGGGAGGTGCTGCGGCATCCGGGCGTCCAGCGGGTGGACGTCGTCGAACTCGACGCCGAGGTGGTCCGGCTCGCCCGCGAGGACCCGGCCCTGACCAGCCTCAACGGCGGGGTGTACGACGATCCGCGGGTCCGGGTCACCACGGCGGACGCGTTCCGCCAGCTGCGCCGGCCGCCGGACGTCCGCTACGACGTGGTCGTCTCCGACCTCCCCGACCCGGGCATCACGGCGAGCACCAAGCTGTACGCCCAGGAGTTCTACGGCCTGGCGCGCCGCGTCCTCGCCGACGACGGACGCCTGGTGGTGCACGCGGGTCCGGTCGCCTCCCGGCCCCGGGTCTTCTGGACGGTGGAGACGACCCTGCGCGCGGCGGGTCTCGCGACGGCCCCGTACTGCGTGGCGGGCCGCGCCCCCGGTTTCGCGGACGGACCCGACCGCTCCTCCGGCCGCGCGGACGCCCCGCACGACTGGGGCTTCATCCTCGCGACGAAGGGCCCGAGGCCGCCGTCGCCGGGCCTGTCCCCGCACGGCCCGCGACTGCGCACGCTGACCGAGGCACGGCTGCTGGAGGACGTGCGGGCGGCGGAGGACCTGCGGGTGCGAGGACTGCCGACGTCGACGCTGGTGCATCCGCGGTACTGAAGCGTCACGTGGGGATACCCGGACGTGCCGCGAGATTACGCCGACGGGGGGTGCGAGCCCGCGTCTCGTGGGTAGGCTCCGCTGACATGGAGCTTGAGGTGTTCGTCCCGGTGGCCACGGCTCGTGTGCGGCAGGCCCTCTCCGACCCCGCCCGGGTGGCCCGGGCACTCCCCGGCCTCCAGCAGGACGCGGGCGCCGAGACACCGGTGAGCGGCCGCCTGAAGCTGAGGGTGGGCAGCCACTCGGTCACCTACCGGGGCGCGCTGCGGGTCTCGCCCCAGCGGGACGGCTCCTTCGCGGTGGAGGGCGAGGCGACGGAGGCGAGGGGCACGGGTGCGGTCGAACTGTCCCTGACGCTCCGGCTGGACGACACCGAGGACGGCACGACCCTCACCTTCGACGCCACGGCCAAGGCGGACGGCCGCATCGCGCAACTCCCGGCGGAACAGGTGAGTTCAGCGGTGACGCGGCTGCTGAACCGTTTCGCGGAGAACCTGGGGACGGTGGACAGCGAGGAGAAAGCGCCGGAGCCGGAGGCGGAGCGAGCAGAAGCGCCTCTCACAGCCGCTGAGCCAACCCCCGAAGCAGCCGGACCGGCAGGTGCCGACGACGAGGAAGCCCCGCAGGGGGCACCCGGGGCCGAGGACGAAGCCGAGGACCCCACGGCCGAAGCCCCGCAGGAATCCGCCCCCGAGGCCGCCCACGCCCGCCGCACCATGATCGGCCGCAGTGCCGAAGAGGTCGACCACGCCCCGCCCCGCGGCCGGTACGCCCCCGTCCCGGCACCGACCCCCACCGCCCAGGCCGGCACCCTGCGCTGGGCGGCGCCCGCCGCCGCGCTCGCCGTCGCGTCCGCGATCGTCGTCAGCCGGGTGCTGAGAAAGCGCCGCTGAACCAGCGGCCCACGCCCCCTTGATCGCCCCAGTAGGGTCGTCCCGTGAGTACCGAAGACATCACGCTGACCGCGGGCGACGCGGAGGTGACCGTACAACCGGGCAACGGCGGACGGATCGGCGGCCTGAGAGTCGGCGGCACCGAACTCCTCCGCCAGGGGGACCGCTTCGGCTGCTTCCCCATGGTCCCCTGGTGCGGCCGGATCAGGGACGGCCGCTTCCGCGACGGCGCCACCGTCCGCCAGATGCCGCTGAACGCCTCCCCGCACGCCATCCACGGCACCGCCCGTGACGGCGCCTGGCGCACCGCCCGCGCGACCGCGGACGAGGCGGTGATCACGTACGACCTCGTGGACCCGTGGCCGCACACCGGACGCGTCACCCAGGTCGTCGCCCTCACCGAGGACGCCCTGACGCTGACGATGTCCGTGGAGACGTACGAGGACTCCTTCCCGGCCCAGATCGGCTGGCACCCGTGGTTCAACCGGAACCTCGGCGGCGAGGACGTCACCCTCGACTTCACCGCCGCCTGGCAGGAGGAGCGCGGGGACGACCACCTGCCCACGGGCAACCGCGTCGACCCCGAGCCCGGCCCCTGGGACGACTGCTTCGGCATGCCCGGCGGTGTCGACGTCACCCTCACGTGGCCCGGACAGCTCCGGCTGAAGGTGACCAGCGGTGAGGAGTGGGTCGTCGTCTACGACGAGCAGGAGGCCGCCGTCTGCGTGGAGCCGCAGACCGGTCCGCCCAACGGGCTGAACACGCTGCCGCGCCTGGTCACCCCGCTGGAGCCGCTGGAGGCCACGACCGTCTGGAGCTGGACCCGCATCTAAGCTGGTCGGCATGACGGATGTACGCGGCGCGCTGCTGCAGCAGATCAAGGACAAGGCCGTGGTGCACGGCAAGGTGACCCTGTCGTCGGGGCTCGAGGCGGACTACTACGTCGACCTCCGGCGCATCACCCTCGACGGGGAGGCCGCCCCGCTGGTCGGCCAGGTGCTGCTCGACCTCACCGCCGACCTGGAGTTCGACGCGGTGGGCGGCCTCACCATGGGCGCCGACCCGGTCGCCGCCGCCATGCTGCACGCCGCCGCGGCCCGCGGGCGGAAGCTGGACGCCTTCGTCGTGCGCAAGGCCGCCAAGGCGCACGGGCTGCAGCGCCGCGTCGAGGGCCCGGACATCTCCGGCCGCCGGGTGCTCGTCGTCGAGGACACCTCCACCACCGGCGGCTCCCCGCTCACCGCCGTGGAGGCCGTGCGCGAGGCCGGCGCCGAGGTCGTGGCCGTCGCGACGATCGTCGACCGGGCCACCGGCGCCGCCGAGAAGATCGAGGAGGGCGCGGGCGTGCCCTACCGTTTCGCCTACTCCAAGGACGAGCTCGGCCTGGACTGAGGTCAGGGCTGAGACAGCTCTCGGAGCATCCCGGTTCGTCTGGAAAGATGGGCCCGACGACGATGACGTCGCCTCCCAGGTCTAGGTCAGGGCCGTAGGACGCAGAACGCAACCCGCACATCACAAGGAGCGGACAGATGCCCATCGCAACCCCCGAGGTCTACAACGAGATGCTCGACCGGGCGAAGGCAGGCAAGTTCGCCTACCCGGCCATCAATGTGACCTCCTCCCAGACCCTGCACGCTGCCCTGCGCGGCTTCGCGGAGGCCGAGAGCGACGGCATCGTCCAGATCTCCACCGGTGGCGCGGAGTTCCTGGGCGGTCAGCACAGCAAGGACATGGTCACCGGCGCCGTCGCCCTGGCCGAGTTCGCGCACATCGTGGCCGCCAAGTACGACGTCAACATCGCGCTGCACACCGACCACTGTCCGAAGGACAAGCTGGACGGCTACGTCCGCCCGCTGATCGCGGTCTCCGAGGAGCGCGTGAAGGCCGGCCGCAACCCGCTGTTCCAGTCGCACATGTGGGACGGCTCCGCCGAGACGCTGGCCGACAACCTGGCCATCGCCCAGGAGCTGCTGCCCCGCGCAGCCGCCGCGAAGATCATCCTCGAGGTCGAGATCACCCCGACCGGCGGCGAGGAGGACGGCGTCACCCACGAGATCAACGACGAGCTCTACACCACGGTCGACGACGCCCTGCGCACCGCCGAGGCCCTGGGCCTGGGCGAGAAGGGCCGCTACCTGCTCGCCGCCTCCTTCGGCAACGTGCACGGCGTGTACAAGCCGGGCAACGTCGTCCTGCGTCCCGAGCTGCTGAAGGACCTGCAGCAGGGCGTCGGCGAGAAGTACGGCAAGACCAGCCCGTTCGACTTCGTCTTCCACGGCGGCTCCGGCTCCACCGCCGAGGAGATCGCCACCGCGCTGGAGAACGGCGTCGTGAAGATGAACCTGGACACGGACACCCAGTACGCCTTCACGCGTCCGGTCGCCGCGCACATGTTCCAGAACTACGACGGCGTCCTGAAGGTCGACGGCGAGGTCGGCAACAAGAAGACCTACGACCCGCGCACCTGGGGCAAGCTGGCCGAGGCCGGCATGGCCGCGCGTGTCGTCGAGGCCTGCGGCAACCTGCGTTCCACGGGCACGAAGATCAAGTAGTCCCCGAGTGCACTGCCGAGCCCGGCGCCTGCCACAGGCGCCGGGCTCGCTGTATACCTGGGTGCATGCCCGACGTACGGCTCGCCTCCCCGCAGGGCCGCTGGATCCTGCTGACCACCGTCCTGGGCTCCAGCATGGCGCTGCTGGACTCCACCGTCGTCAACGTCGCCCTGCCCCGCATCGGTGAGGACCTCGACGCGAACCTGTCCGCGCTCCAGTGGACGGTCAACGCCTACATGCTCACCCTGGCCGGGCTGATCCTGCTCGGCGGGTCCCTCGGCGACCGGTACGGCCGGCGCAAGGTCTTCGTCATCGGTGTCGTGTGGTTCGCCGCCGCCTCGCTGCTGTGCGGCCTCGCCCCGAACGCCGAGGTCCTCATCGCCGCCCGCGCCCTGCAAGGGGTCGGCGGGGCGCTGCTCACCCCCGGCTCCCTCGCCCTGATCCAGGCCTCCTTCCATCCCGACGACCGGGGGCGGGCGGTGGGCCTGTGGTCCGGCTTCGGCGGCATCGGGGCGGCCGTCGGCCCGTTCCTGGGCGGCTGGCTGGTGGACGGGCCCGGCTGGCGCTGGGTGTTCCTGCTGAACGTCCCGCTGGCCCTGCTGTGCGTCCCCGTCGCGCTGCGGCACGTGCCGGAGTCCGGGGACGGGTCCCGGCACGGCCGCTTCGACGTGCTCGGCGCCGCCCTCGGCGCGCTGGCGCTCGCGCTGGTGACGTACGCGCTGATCGAGGCGGACTGGATCACCGCGGTGCTGGGCGTGGGCCTCGGGGTGGCGTTCGTGTACGTCGAGAAGCGGCGCCCCGACCCGATGATGCCGCTCGGGATCTTCGCGTCCCGTCAGTTCACCGCGGTCAACCTGGTCACCCTGTGCGTGTACGCGGCCCTCGGCGGGTTCTTCTTCCTCGCCGTGATCCAGCTCCAGGTCGTCTCCGGCTACTCGGCCCTGGCCGCCGGTACGGCACTGCTGCCGACGACCGTGCTGATGCTGCTGCTCTCCGCCCGCTCCGGCGAGCTGGCCGTCAAGATCGGCCCGCGGATCCCGCTCACGGTGGGCCCGCTGGTCAGCGCTGCCGGGCTGCTGCTGATGCTGCGGGTCGGCCCGGACGCGAACTACCTGACCGACGTGCTGCCCGCCGTGCTGGTCTTCGGGGCCGGGCTGGTCACCCTGGTCGCCCCGCTGACCGCCACCGTCCTCGCCTCGGTCGACGTCACGCGGGCGGGCCTGGCCAGCGGCATCAACAACGCGGCCGCCCGCGCCGCCGGCCTGGTCGCGGTGGCCGCGCTCCCCCTGCTGACCGGTATGGGCGAGGAGGCCTACCGCTCACCGACCGCCTTCGACGACGCCTTCGGCGAGGCCATGCTCTGGTGCGCGGGCATCCTCGTGGCGGGCTCGGTCCTGGCCTTCGCCACCGTACGCAGCCTCCCGCCGGACTGCCGGCGGCCCGAATGCCTCACCCACGGCTCGATCACCGCGCCCCCCTTGGAGGGGGAACGGCCCAAGGGGCGCATCGGCCAGCCGATGCACCAGACTGGAACCCATGACGATTCACGAGAACCTCCTCGGGGGGCCGCCCCCGACCCACCTCCCCGACGACCCGGAGCCGCGTGAGCTCCTGGCGTCCGGCACGGCCCCGGCCGATGTCGCCGCGAAGTACCCGACGTCCTCGCTGGCCTGGGCCCAGCTCGCCGATGAGGCGTACGAGCGGGGCAGCGTCGTGGAGTCGTACGCCTATGCCCGTACGGGCTACCACCGCGGCCTGGACTCGCTGCGCCGCAACGGCTGGAAGGGCCACGGTCCGGTGCCGTGGGAGCACGAGCCGAACCGCGGCTTCCTGCGCGCCCTGCACGCCCTCGCCCGCGCCGCCGGGTCGATCGGCGAGCAGGAGGAGTACGAGCGCTGCAGCCAGTTCCTGAAGGACTCCTCGCCGACGGCGGCCCAGACGCTGGGCTAGCCGGGGTCTCGAGTGCGGGTCCGGCTGTGATCCAGTCGGGCCTTGCACTTTTCAGGGGTGACCCCGGAGGATTCGCGGTGGGGACCGGGGCCCCCGTGTCGGTAACGGCAGGGGCGGACCGCTACCCGGAGTACACAACAGGAGACAGCGATGTCCCACGAGGCTCACGAAACCCAGGAGCCCGAGACCCCGCATCTCGACTTCGCAGGCACGACGCCGTACGAGGACTACGTCAAGGCGGACGTGCTCACCCACCTCCAGCACACCCTCTCCGACGATCCCGGAGAGATGGTCTTCCTGGTCACCACCCAGGTCATGGAGCTGTGGTTCACCGTCGTCGTCCATGAGTGGGAGACCGCGGCGCACGCGCTGCGCGAGGACCGGGTGCCGGTCGCGATCGACGCGCTGAAGCGTTCGGTGCGCGAGCTGGAGGCGCTGAACGCCTCCTGGAAGCCGCTCGGCCAGCTCACCCCGGCCCAGTTCAACTCCTACCGCTCCGCCCTCGGCGAGGGCTCCGGCTTCCAGTCCGCGATGTACCGGCGGATGGAGTTCCTGCTCGGCGAGAAGTCCGCGTCCATGCTCGTCCCGCACCGCGGCGCCCCGCGCGTCCACGCGGAACTGGAGAAGGCGCTGCACGAGCCCAGCCTGTACGACGAGGTGCTGCGGCTGCTGGCGCGGCGCGGGCACGCGATCCCCGAGGCGGTGCTGAAGCGGGACGTCTCGCAGCGCTACGAGCCGTCCGAGCAGGTCGAGGCGGCCTGGACCGCCGTCTACTCCGGCGACGCCGGGGACGAGGTCGCCCGGCTGGGCGAGGCGCTGACGGACGTGGCGGAGCTGGTGTGGCGCTGGCGCAACGACCATCTGGTCGCCACCCGCCGGGCCATGGGCGCGAAGGCCGGCACGGGTGGTTCGGCCGGGGTGGCCTGGCTGGAGAAGCGGGCCCGCAAGAACGTCTTCCCCGAGCTGTGGACGGCGAGGTCCCATGTCTGAGCCGGTGACCAGGGCGGCCGTGCTCGACGCCGCCGACGAACTGGCCGGGGTCCGCGAGCGGTTCGTGCTCGACGAGGTGGTGTACCTCGACGGCAACTCCCTGGGCGCCCTGCCCGCGCACGTCCCCGGCCGGGTCGAGGACGTCGTGCGCCGGCAGTGGGGCGCCCTGCGCATCCGGTCCTGGGACGAGAGCGGCTGGTGGACCGCGCCCGAGCGGATCGGCGACCGGATCGCTCCGCTGGTCGGGGCGGCGCCAGGGCAGATCGTGGTGGGCGACTCCACCAGCGTCAACGTCTTCAAGGCGCTGGTGGCGGCGGTGCGGCTCGCCGGTGAGGGCCGGGACGAGATCGTCGTGGACGCGACGACCTTTCCCACGGACGGGTACATCGCGCAGTCCGCGGCCCGGATGACGGGGTGCCGGCTGCGTCCGGTGCGGCCGTCCGAGGTGCCGTCAGTGCTCGGTGACCGGACGGCCGCCGTGCTGCTCAACCACGTCGACTACCGCACCGGGCGGCTGCACGACCTGCCGTCGCTGACGGCGGCGGTGCACGCGGCGGGCGCGTACGTGGTGTGGGACCTGTGCCACAGCGCGGGGGCGCTGCCGGTCGGGCTCGACGAGCACGGCGTCGACCTGGCGGTCGGCTGCACCTACAAGTACCTCAACGGCGGCCCGGGTTCACCGGCGTACCTGTACGTCCGGTCGGACCTGCAGTCCCGCTTCGACTCCCCGCTGCCCGGGTGGAACTCCCACGTGGAGCCCTTCGGCATGCGCCCGGAGTACGAAGCGGCACCGGGCGCCCTGCGCGGCCGGGTGGGCACGCCGGACATCCTCTCGATGCTCGCGCTGGAGGCGGCGCTGGACGTCTGGGCGGACGTCTCGATCGAGTCGGTGCGCGCGAAGTCGCTGGCGCTGACGGACTTCTTCCTGGAGTGCGTCCGGGAGTACGTCCCCGAGGGCGCCGTCGAGTCCCTCACCCCGGTCGCCCACGGGGAGCGGGGCAGCCAGGTCGCGCTGCGCTGCGAGGACGCGGGCACGGTGATGAAGCGGCTCATCGAGCGGTCGGTGGTGGGCGACTTCCGGGCCCCGGACGTCCTCCGCTTCGGCTTCACGCCGCTGTACGTCGGGTTCGCGGACGTGGAGAAGGCGGCGCGGGTGCTCGGGGAACTGCTGCGTCCGTAGCGGCGTGAGTTCCGCTGAACCGTTACCCCTCACCCAGGGTCACAGCCCCGTGTCGGCGCACGTCACGGGGCTGATACCGTCCCGGCACACGGTGCGGGAACCCACCTGGTCCGCCCGTTTCCGTTTCGCCTTTGAGAGGTTGGAGCATGCCGGACGACGCCGCCGCTGCCCGGGCCGCCGCCGAGGAGCAGTCGGCCTTCTCGCACCCGCCCGTCGATCCGGATGCCACCTCCGCGTACGGCGACCACCCCGACCAGGTGATCGACTTCTACGCCCCGCGCGTCCCGTCCGGCTCCGGCGCCCCCGCCCCGCTCGTCGTCGTGCTGCACGGCGGCGCCTGGCGCGCCCCCTACGACCGCCGCCACATCACCCCGTTCGCGGACTTCCTGGCCCGCCGGGGCTTCGCCGTGGCCAACGTCGAGTACCGCAAGGGCGCGGAGGGTTCGGCGGAACTCGCCGGCCGGTGGCCCGACACCTTCGACGACGTCGCCGCCGCCATGGACGCCCTGCCCGCGCTCGTCCGCGAGACCCTTCCGCAGGCCGACCCCCGCCGGACCGTCGTCACCGGCCACTCCGCCGGCGGCCACCTGGCCCTGTGGGCGGCGGCCAGGCACCTCCTGCCCGTCGACGCCCCCTGGCGCGTCGACGGCCCGCCGCTGCTGCGCGGTGTCGTCGCCCTCGCCCCGATCGCCGACTTCGCGGTCGCCGACAAGCTGGACGTCTGCGGCGGCGCGGCCCGCCAACTCCTCGGCGGGGACGAGGGGTTCGCCGACCGACGGCCGTATGCCGACCCCGCGCTGCTGCTGCCCACCGGTATCGCCACCACCCTCGTGCAGGGCCGCGGGGACCTCGACGTGCCGCAGATGGTCGCCGAGTCCTACGCGGACGCGGCGGCGAAGGCCGGCGAGGTGGTGGGGCTGACGCTGCTGGAGGACGTGGGCCACTTCCCGCTGATCGACCCGGCGGCCGACGCCTGCGCGGTCGTCGCCGAGGAGATCGCCCAGCTCGCCTGGTGAGCGCGCCCGGGCCGCCGTAGTACTTGAGACGGACCCGGAAGGACCCTTCTCGCAGGTGACGACGGGGGCCCGGGCCGCGCCCTACCGTGCTGTACGTGACCGAGACGACCAGCAAAGATCACAGCCCGGAGTTCCGGCTGGCCGCGGACGCCCTGCGCGGGCTGCGGCAGGACCTGCTCACCGACGCCTTCGCCTACCGCCCGCTGCCGCGCATGCGCGTCGACGGCCCGCTGACCCGGCGGCTGCCCGGCCGGCTGCGGGAGTACGCGGGCTGGACCCCGCACGCCCTGATCGTGGGCGCCGCCCTGATCGCGGCCTTCGCCGCCGCCGAGGACGGCGAGAGCGTGCCGCTGCTCGCCGCACTGGTCTGCGCGATACCCGTGCTGGTCACCCTGGTGCGGCCGCTCGGCGCGTTCTGGCTGTCCATGGCGGCCACTCCGGTGGCCGGGATTCTGGGCGGCGGCTGGAGCGAATGGCCGTGGATGGCCGGGGCCATGGTCAGCCATCTGGCGGTCCTGACGATCGTGGCGGTGCGCACGAGGCCGCGTACGGCGGCCTGGATGTGGCTGCTGACGGCGGCGTACGGCCTCGTCGCCGACGCCGGTTTCGGGCCGAGCTACTACTACGGCACCAACACCGGCCCCATGCTGGTCGTCTCCGCGCTCGTCCTGCTCTGTGTCGCCGTCTGGCACATCCGGCGCACGGCCGAGCAGGAGGTGACCGCGCAGGCGACGGAGACCGCGCAGGAGCGCTCCAGGCGGACCCTGCTGGAGGAGCGCACGACCATCGCCCGCGAGCTGCACGACGTGGTCGCCCACCACATGTCGGTCGTGGCCATCCAGGCCGAGGCGGCCCCCTACCGGGTGGAGAACCCGCCGGAGGAGCTGGAGCGCGCCTTCGCCACGATCCGGGAGAACGCGGTGGCTGCCCTGACCGAACTGCGCCGCGTCCTGGGCGTCGTACGGGCCGAGGACTACGAGGCGCCCGACGCCCCGCAGCCCACGCTCGCCGACCTGGACGCGCTGCTGGCCAATGTGCGGGACGCGGGTCTCGACGTGGCGAAGACGGTGACCGGCGCGGTGCGGGAACTGCCGCAGGGCGTGGAGCTGTCGGCGTACCGCATCGTGCAGGAGGCCCTGAGCAACACCCTGCGGCACGCGCCCGGCGCGAGCGCGAAGGTGGAGATCGGGTATGTGCTCGGCGGGCTCGGCCTGCGGATCGTCAACACCGCGCCGCCCGCACCCGCGCTGGTGAAGCCCTCGCCCGGCGCCGGGCACGGCGTCACGGGCATGCGGGAGCGCGTGACCATGCTGAACGGCGAGATGACGGCGGGACCGACGGACGAGGGCGGGTACGAGGTGGCGGTGTTCCTCCCGGTCCCGGCGCTCGCGGGGGACGAGGCATGACCATCCGTGTACTGATCGCGGACGACCAGATGATGGTCCGCGAGGGCTTCTCGGTCCTGCTGAACGCGATGCCGGACATCGAGGTCGTCGGCGAGGCGGTGAACGGCCGCGAGGCGGTGGCGAAGGTCCGCGAACTCGCCCCGGACGTCGTCCTGATGGACATCCGGATGCCCGAGCTGAACGGCATCGAGGCGACCCGGGAGATCGTGGCGGCGGACGGCACGGCGAAGGTGCTGGTCCTGACCACGTTCGACCTGGACGAGTACGTGTACCAGGCGCTGCGGGCCGGGGCCTCGGGGTTCCTGCTGAAGGACGCGTCCGCCCGCCAACTCGCCGAC
The DNA here is from genome assembly GCF_056436565.1 of Streptomyces sp. NPDC043726. NCBI lineage: Bacteria > Bacillati > Actinomycetota > Actinomycetes > Kitasatosporales > Streptomycetaceae > Streptomyces > Streptomyces sp. NPDC043726. Next base: position 235,247 of record NZ_JBWKCI010000003.1, on the reverse strand, counting down.
GGCGTGCGGGTGGTGGCCTCCGGGGAGGCACTGCTCGCGCCCTCGGTCACCCGCCGCCTGATCACGGAGTTCTCCAAGCTGTCCGAGGCGCCGCGGGCCTTCGCCGGAGCTCAGGCGGCCTACGGGGAGCTCACCGAACGCGAGACGGAGGTCCTGGTCCTGATCGCCCAGGGCCTGTCCAACGCCGAGATCGCCGAGCGGCTGGTGGTGGCCGAGTCCACCATCAAGACCCACGTCAGCCGGATCCTGGTGAAGCTGGGCCTGCGGGACCGCACCCAGGCGGCGGTGTTCGCGTACGAGGCGCGCCTGGTGACGCCGGGCTGAGCACGGCGGGCGACAGGGGGCGCGGGATCGGCATGCGGCTCTGCCGCGTGGGCGCGACCAGCCACGATGGCGCCGCCGATGAACGACTGCGTATTGCGGCACTTCCAGCGAAGCGCTTAGCGTCCGTTCATGGGAGCCTTCGATCCATGGGACGCGGCGTTTCTCGCCGACCCCTACCCCGCCTACGCCGAGCTGCGTGCCAAGGGCCGTGTGCACTACTTCGAGCCCACGAACCAGTGGCTGGTCCCGCGGCACGCCGATGTCTCGGCGCTGCTGCGGGAGCGGCGCCTCGGGCGGACGTACCAGCACCGGTTCACGCACGAGGACTTCGGGCGGACGGCCCCGCCGGCCGAGCACGAGCCGTTCCACACGCTGAACGACCACGGGATGCTGGATCTGGAGCCGCCGGACCACACCCGGATCCGGCGCCTGGTGTCGAAGGCGTTCACGCCCCGGACGGTCGAGCGGCTCAAGCCGTACGTGGCCCGGCTCGCCGGGGAGCTGGTGGACCGGCTGGTCGAGGCGGGCGGCGGGGATCTGCTCGCCGATGTCGCCGAGCCCCTGCCCGTCGCGGTGATCGCCGAGATGCTGGGCATCCCGGAGGCGGACCGGGCGCCCCTGCGGCCCTGGTCGGCGGACATCTGCGGGATGTACGAGCTGAATCCGTCGGAGGACACCGCGGCGAAGGCGGTGCGCGCGTCGGTGGAGTTCTCCGACTACCTGCGCGAGCTGATCGCCTTGCGCCGCAAGGAGCCCGGCGACGACCTGATGTCCGGGCTGATCGCGGCGCACGACGAGGGCGACCGGCTGACCGAGCAGGAGATGATCTCGACGGCCGTGCTCCTGCTGAACGCGGGCCACGAGGCGACGGTCAACGCCACGGTGAACGGCTGGTACGCCCTCTTCCGCAACCCGGACCAGCTGGCGGCCCTGCGCGCGGACCACTCCCTGATCCCCTCGGCGATCGAGGAGCTGATGCGCTACGACACCCCGCTCCAGCTCTTCGAACGCTGGGTCCTGGACGACATCGAGATCGCCGGCACGACGATCCCGAGGGGCGCGGAGATCGCGATGCTCTTCGGCTCCGCGAACCACGACCCGGAGGTGTTCGAGAACCCCGAGCGCCTGGACCTGGCCCGCGCCGAGAACCCGCACATCTCCTTCAGCGCGGGCATCCACTACTGCATCGGCGCACCGCTGGCCCGCATCGAGCTGGCGGCATCGATGGCGGCCCTGCTGGAGAGGGCACCGACGCTGGCCCTGGCGGCCGAACCGGAGCGCAAGCCGAACTTCGTGATCCGGGGGCTGGAGGGGCTGAGCGTGGAGGTGGGGTGATCACCGGTTCGGCCGATCACTGAGCGGTCCCGGGGGACTGCCGGGAGCGAGAGGTCACACCGGTGCCCGCCTGCGACGGGAGAGGGCCCCCGTCTAGGCCGGTACGACCAGCCCCAGCGCGTCCTCCCACACCGTCCAGGTCCGGCTGCGCACCGGGCCCGCCACCAGCGCGTCCGCCCGGTACCTGAAGTCCGCCCCGGACACCGTCACCCGACGGCCCCGCGCCAGCAGGGGCGCCGCCTCCGCGCCCACCGAGGCCGGGCGGACCTCCACCGACGCCGTGCCCGCGCCGCGCGGGGTCACCGAGACGCCCTCCACCGGCTGGTCCAGGTCCACCAGGGTCACCCCGTCCACCTCGACCCGGAGCCGGGCGGGCCCCGGGCGGGGGACGACGGGGACCGGACGCGTCGGCGCCAGGGTGCGGACCAGGGACTGGTACGTCCGCAGCCAGGGCCGCCCCTCCACGGTCTCCGAGCCGCCCGTCGGCGGCAGCGGCGGGATCCGCAGCGCCCCCAGCACCACCCCGTCGCTGTCGTCGACCAGCACGTCCATGCGCCGCTCGACCCCGTCCAGTACCGCCCGCGCCGCCGCCACCGCGCCCGTGGGCACCCCCAGCGCCCCGGCCAGCGACAGCACGGGGCCCACCGGGACCACCGACAGCGCGCATCCGGCCAGCTCCCGCTGCCGGTGCAGCAGGGACACCGCGCGCACCAGTGCCCGGTCGTCGCCGACCACGACAGGCCGGCGCGAGCCCCTGCGGGCCAGCGCCCGGGCGAATTCCTCGGGCCCCTCCGGCAGGCACACCTTCGTCGCGGCACCCGCGCTGAGCACGTCTTTCGCGATCCTGACGGACTCCCCGTCCGTATGCCGGGCGACCGGGTCGATGACCACCAGCAGCTGATCGGACGTCGCGGAAGTCGCCACCTCGGCCATGCCTCGCTTCCTCGGGTAGCATCTTTGTGCAAGAGCCCCTTGCGCTATTGCGCCAGGGGCTTCGTCTATTCCGGGGCATCCGGTCCGACGGTTTGCGGCCAATGGAGGTCGCTGGTGTATCACCCGCACACGTGCGGCGTACACCCCTGACGTTGGACATGCCCCGCCCGGAAGGGGTGTACGCGCGTGCCCGCACTTGTGCTGCTCGGTGCTCAGTGGGGTGACGAGGGTAAAGGGAAGGCCACCGATCTCCTCGGTGGATCGGTCGACTACGTGGTCCGCTACCAGGGCGGAAACAACGCCGGTCACACGGTGGTCGTGGGCGACCAGAAGTACGCCCTGCACCTCCTCCCCTCCGGAATCCTCTCCCCCGGCTGCACGCCGGTCATCGGCAACGGCGTCGTCGTCGATCCGTCGGTCCTGCTCTCCGAGCTGAGCGGGCTGAACGAGCGAGGCGTCGACACGTCCAAGCTCCTCATCAGCGGTAACGCGCACATCATCACGCCGTACAACGTCACCGTCGACAAGGTGACGGAACGCTTCCTCGGCAAGCGGAAGATCGGCACGACCGGGCGCGGCATCGGACCGACCTACGCGGACAAGATCAACCGCGTGGGCATCCGGGTGCAGGACCTCTACGACGAGTCGATCCTCCAGCAGAAGGTCGAGGCGGCGCTCGACGTCAAGAACCAGCTGCTGACCAAGCTCTACAACCGGCGCGCCATCGCCGTGGACCAGGTGGTCGAGGAGCTGCTGGGCTACGCCGAGCAGATCAAGCCGTTCGTCGCCGACACCGTGCTGATCCTGAACCAGGCCCTGGAGGACGACAAGGTCGTGCTCTTCGAGGGCGGCCAGGGCACGCTGCTGGACATCGACCACGGCACGTACCCCTTCGTCACCTCCTCGAACCCGACCGCGGGCGGTGCCTGCACGGGCGCGGGCGTCGGTCCGACGAAGATCAACCGGGTCATCGGCATCCTCAAGGCCTACACGACCCGGGTCGGCTCGGGCCCGTTCCCGACCGAGCTGTTCGACGAGGACGGCGAGGCGCTGCGCAGGATCGGCGGCGAGCGGGGTGTCACCACCGGCCGTGACCGCCGCTGCGGCTGGTTCGACGCGGTCATCGCCCGGTACGCGACCCGCGTCAACGGCCTGACCGACTTCTTCCTCACCAAGCTCGACGTGCTCACCGGCTGGGAGCAGATCCCGGTCTGCGTGGCCTACGAGATCGACGGCAAGCGGGTCGAGGAGCTGCCGTACTCGCAGACCGACTTCCACCACGCGAAGCCGGTCTACGAGATGCTGCCCGGCTGGTCCGAGGACATCTCGAAGGCCAAGTCGTTCTCCGACCTGCCGAAGAACGCCCAGGCGTACGTCAAGGCGCTGGAGGAGATGTCCGGCGCCCCGATCTCCGCGATCGGCGTGGGCCCGGGCCGGGACGAGACGATCGAGATCAACTCGTTCATCTGACGGCTGCGGCTGCGGGTGTAGCTGCGGCTCGTCGAAGCCGAAGAGGGGCGTCTCCGTACGACGGGGGCGCCCCTCCTCGTTCACTCCGTGCGCAGCGCCCGTGCCGTGTCCGTCCTCGCGGCCCAGCCGGCCGGGAGGAGGGCGCCGGCGATCGCGATCAGCGGTCCGCCGAGGGCGAGCAGGGCGAGGGCGGCCGGGGCGTACACGTCGATGTGCACCGGGGGCAGGTTCATGCCCACGGCGTCGCCCATGAGCGGGACGACGTAGTGGTGCAGCGCCACTCCGGCGGGGACGCCGACGGCTCCGGCGAGCAGGCCGAGGGCGCCGACGGAGGTGAGCGTCAGGGCGACGGTCTGCCGGGGTGTCATGCCGAGGGCCTTGTGGACGCCCAGGTCGTGGACGCGGTCGCGGGTGTCCAGGACGACGGTGTTGAGCACGCCGAGTCCGGCGACCGCGACGAGCAGCAGGGTGAGCGTGGCGATCAGCGCGTCCATGGCCGCGATGACGCTGGAGGAGTTGCCCGCGTCGGTGTGGGCGAGGGCGCCCGTGTCGGCGAGGGCCTCGTTCAGCGCGTCGACGTAGGCCGACGTCGAGGTGCCGGGTCCGGGCTGCACGTGGAAGCGGGCCGGGGCGGCGTCGAGGCCGAGGGCGGTGAGCGTGACGGTCCCGGTGAGCAGGGTCATGCCCTGGTCCTCGGTGAAGAAGGCCTCGCCCACGATGCGTACGGTCGTGCTGCGGTCCCTCGCGGAGAGGGTGAGGGTGTCGCCGACCCGGACCCCGGCGGTGTCGAGGAACCGCTCGGTGACGACGGCCTCCCCGCTTCCGCTGATCCACCGGCCCGCCACCATCGCCGGGGCACCCCAGGAGGCGTCCCCCTGGTACGCGGTCACCGCGGTCCGCCCCGGGACCCCGGAGGCGCTCACCTCGGCCCGGGCGGCACCGTAGTAACGCCGGGTCGAGGACTGGCCGTCGAGGGCGGCGGCGACGTCGGCCGGGTCTGCCTGCCGCGCGGGCCGCTGCCCCGGCGCGGGCATGGTCACGGCCCCGCCCGGACCCCCTTGCCCCCGCCCGGTCTCCACGACGACCGGCGCGGCGGAGTCGAGCATCCGCTGCTCCTGTACGGCCCCCAGCGTGAGCGCCAGCCCCACGGCGAAGGTCACGGTGAGCGCGCCGAGCGCGACGGCGGCACCGGTCGTCAGGGCTCGCGCGGGCCGGGCGAGGGGCTGAGCGAGACCGAGGGTGAGCGGGCGGGGGAGCGGAAGCCGGGAGACCAGCCGCCGGGTCGGGTGCCCGACGCGGACGCGTCGTGTTCGCGGCCCGCGGCCCGGGGTGAGGGCTTCGAGCGGGCGCAGTCGGCCCGCGCGCAGGGCCGGTAGCAGGGCCGCGACGGTGACCAGGGTCAGGGCGAGAGCCGGGGCCGTCGCGTTGAGCCACCACGGGATGGTCGCCGGGGCGCCGTTGTAGACGTCTTCGACGCCGCCCAGGACCGGGCCGCACAGGACGTTGCCGAGGGCCACGCCCAGGGCGCAGCCGATCGCGGCCGGGACCAGGGCCTGGGCGACGTAGGCCCGGACGACCTGCGCCGGGGTGAAGCCGAGGGACTTCAGGACGCCGATCCGGCGCGTGGCGGAACCGACCGAGCCGCTGACGACGACGCCGATGATCAGCACCGACATGGCCAGGCCGAGCACCCCGAAGGCGGCCACGAACGGCACGAACGCCAGCGCGTTGGCGAGCTGTTCCCGGCGGACGGAGAGGTGGGAGAGGGTGCCGGTCAGCGCGCCCTGGGGAGCGGCCGCCTCGATCGCCGCCCGGCCCGCCGACAGCTCCGACTCGGTTCCGGCCGCGCGCAGCCGGTACAGCATCTCGTACCCCGACGCCCCGCCCTCCGCCGCCAGGGCCTTCGCCTGGGCCGGGGTCACCCACGCGTCGGCGGTGCCGGTCACCGAGCGGGCCAGGCCCACGACCGTCAGCGTCGAGCCGCCGACCCGCAGCTCCGCGCCCGGCGACAGCGCGGTGTCCCCCTCCGCCAGCACGATCTCGCCCGGCCCGGTCACCCACCGCCCGTCGGCGAGGTCCAGCCGGTCGACCGGGCCGCCCGCCTCCGCCCGTCCGACGACCGTCAGTTCGGGCAGCGGCACGGAGTCGTCCGTCCGCGGGCTCACCGACACCGTCCGGAACGGACCGGCCGCCGCGGAGACCTCCGGGACCCGTGCCGTCGCCGCCAGCCGCGCGGCCGTGGCCTTGCGGGCGTCGAACCACGCGGCCAGATGCGCGCCGGACCGTTCGGCCATCGCGTGGTCGAAGGGCGCCCGGGAGGCGACCAGCACCCCGGCCGCCAGCACCGACGCGGTGACCGCGATCAGTGTCGTCAGGATCATCACGGTCGTCTGGAGGCGGCGCCGCCCGAGCCCGGCGCGCACCACCCCGCCCAGCGCGCTCACCGCGCCACCGCCGCCGTGTCCCGGACGATCCGCCCGTCCACCAGCTCGATCGTGCGGGTCGTGCAGGACGCGGCGAGCACGGGATCATGGGTGACCAGCACGATCGTCTGCCCGTCCGCGTTGAGCGCGGTCAGCAGCTCCCGTACGTCCTCCCCGGACGCGGAGTCCAGCGCCCCCGTCGGCTCGTCGGCCAGCAGCAGCGCCGGACGGTTCATCAGGGCCCGGGCCACCGCCACCCGTTGCCGCTCCCCGCCGGACAGCCGGCCGGGGTGCGTGTCGGCGTGCCGGTCGATGCCGAGGTGCGCCAGCAGGTCCGCGGCACGGCGGCGGGCCTCGGCGCGGGGCACCTTGGCCAGTTGGGCGGGGAGCAGCACGTTCTCGGCGACGGTCAGGTCGTCGAGCAGGTTGAAGAACTGGAAGACCATGCCGATCCGCGCCCGCCGGTACCGCGCCGAGGCCGCCTCGCCCAGCTCGTCCACCCGCAGCCCGTCCACCGTGACGCTGCCGGTGTCCGGCCGGTCGAGTCCCGCGATCAGGTTCAGCAGCGTCGACTTGCCGCTGCCCGAGGGGCCGAGGACGGCCACCGCCTCCCCGGCCCGCACGGTGAGCCCGACCCCGTCCAGCGCCGGCGGTCCCTCTCCGTACCTCCGGCTCACCTCGCGGATGTCGATGACGGGTGTCTCCATGGCCTCTCCCCGGTCTGCGTCGGACGGTTCAGCGAGACGCTAGGAGCGGGCCCGGCCCCGGGGCGTCGCCCGCGGCGGTGAGCGCGGCTGCCGTACCGGGAGGACCCGGCGGGCACGTCATCCTGGGGATGTACGCGGTGGATGTACGGCGGCTCGGCGGCCGGAGGGATGTCACGGCGCCGGGCGGTTGCCAGACTGGGCCCATGAACGGGGCGGGGGTACGGCGATGGCGGACGGGTCTCGCGGCGCTGCTGCGGCCGGGCCCGCCGCCCAGGCCGTCACGGTGGATGTGGACGGCGGACACGGTGCTCGCCCTGGTGCTGGCCCTGTGCACGGTGGGCGGCGTCCAGGGCCAGGGCCAGGACCAGGCCGCGGTCGTGGCGCCGTTCGGCGAGCCGGTCTTCCCGCCCCCGCCGCCGCCCGAGGGTCCGGTCCCGCCGCTGGAGGGCCTGGCACCGGACGCCGGGACGCTCGTGCTGGCCGCGCTGACCGCGTTGCCGCTGATCGCGCGCCGGCGGTATCCGCTGGCCGCCTTCTGGGCCGTACTCGTGCTCACGCTGCTGTTCAACCAGCACTCCGGGACGGCCGACCCGACCGTGTACACCTTCCTGACCTGCACGGTCGCCGCGTACAGCGCGGCCCTGCACAGTCCGCACCGGGCGCACACCCTGCTCGGCCTGCTGGTGGGCGCGGTGCTGATGGCGGTGCTCCACGAGCGGTACCTGCCGTCCTTCACCCCCGGTTTCGTGCCGTTCCTGGTGCTGCTCGGCATCGGGCTCGCGGCGAACGCGCTGCACATCTGGCAGCAGCGCGTCCAGGACCTCCAGGAACAGCAGCAGGCCGCCACCCGGCTCGCGGTCGAGCTGGAACGGGCGCGGATCGCACGGGAGTTGCACGACGTCGTCACCCACAATGTGAGCGTGATGGTGATCCAGGCGGGCGCCGCCCGCAAGGTGATGGACGCCGCGCCCGACCGGGCCCGTGCGGCGCTGCTGGCCGTCGAGGCGGGCGGGCGCACGGCGATGGCCGAACTGCGCCATGTGATGGGCCTGTTGACGATGGACGAGCCGGACGACCCCGCGCGGGACCTGGATCCCGGGCTGGCTCCCCAGCCCGGACTCGGGCAGCTCACCGCGCTCACCGACCGGGTCCGCGCCACCGGCGTCCCCGTCGAGCTGACCGTCACCGGAGCCCCGGCCCCGCTGGCTCCGGGGGCCGACCTGGCCGCTTACCGCGTGGTGCAGGAGGCGTTGACCAACGTCGTCCGGCACGCGGGCGGCGCGCGGGTCCGGGTCAGCGTCGAGCACGCCCCGGACGCGGTGCGCGTCGAGGTGACCGACACCGGCGGCACGACCGCCGCGCCGGCCGGCCCCGGCGGCGGGCACGGCCTGACCGGGCTGCGCGAACGCCTCGCGGTGTACGGCGGCACCCTGGAGGCGGGCAGCCGTCCCACGGGCGGCTTCCGGGTCCGCGCGGTGATCCCGGCGGCGGCACCGTGACCGCGCCCGTACCCGCACCCCGCGTGGTGATCGCCGACGACCAGGCGCTGGTGCGCACCGGGTTCGCCATGATCCTCGGCGCCGACGGCATCGACGTGGTGGCGGAGGCGGCCGACGGCGAGCAGGCCCTGGAGGCGGTACGGCGCACCCGTCCCGACCTCGTCCTGATGGACGTACGCATGCCGGGCCTGGACGGTCTGGAGGCCACGCGCCGCATCCTCTCCGGCACCGTCGTCCCCGATCCGCCCCCGCGCGTGCTGATCCTCACCACCTACGACCTGGACCGTTACGTCTACGCGGCCCTCACCGCGGGCGCCAGCGGCTTCCTGCTCAAGGACGTCACCCCCGAACACCTGGTCGCCGCCGTCCGCCTGGCCCGTTCCGGGGACGCGCTGCTCGCGCCCGCGATCACCCGGCGTCTGGTCGAGCGGTTCGTCTCGCAGGACACCCGGACCGCCGCCCTGCACCGCGACCTGTCCGTCCTCACCCCGCGCGAGGTGGAGGTCCTCCAGGCCCTCGGCACCGGCCTGAGCAACGCCGAACTCGCCGAGCGGTTCACCCTGAGCGAGGCCACCGTGAAGACCCACGTGGCCCGGATCCTGGCCAAACTCCGCCTCCGCGACCGGGCCCAGGCGGTGGTCGTGGCGTACGAGACGGGGCTGATCACACCGGGGGCGGGCGGCCGGTAGCGCCTTATGTGTCCAACTCCTCCCCGAGCGGTTGCCTTTGCCCTACCCTCGACGCACGACGCACCGACGCACGGGGGAGGGGTGGTCGTGGACATCGCGCCCGAACTGTTGATGGCCCTGGCCTCGGGCACCGCGGGGGCCGCGGGGCAGCAGGTCTGGGAGTCGCTGCGCAGGCTGGTGGGCCGGCATCCGGCCGGTGAAGAAGCCGGCGCCGAAGGCGAGTTGACCGCCCTCGCCGAGCGCGCGGACGACACGGAACGGGCCCGGGAGCTGGCCAACGTGCTCGCCCTGCGCGCCGCCCGGGACCCGGCGTTCGCGCGGGCACTGGACGCGTGGCGCGGTGAGGCCGAGGCATGGCGGGAAGGGGCCGCCCGTGCGACCGGCTCCGGCGACACGCACAACGAGATCAAGGGCGGCGACTTCAGGGGCCCGGTGATCCAGGCACGGGACATCAACGGCCCCCTGAACTTCGGCCGTTAGGAAACGGGCGGCGGCCATGCCGGAGGAGCACGACGAAGGCTTCGGCACGAAGCACGAGATCTCGGGCGGCGACTTCGAGGGCCCGGTCGTCATGGTGCGGGACATCAGCGGTCCCGTGCACTTCGACAGCCCTCGCCCCGAGGAGCAGCTCGCCGGTGACCGCGCGGGGCCGCAGCGCACGGCCGGCGCCGTGGTGCTGCTCGGCCTGCTCGTCTTCGCCCTGACCTCGCTCCAGGGCGGCGAGGAGATCATGTCGCTGGGCGTCCAGCGGATCGTCGCGCTCACGGGCGGGGCCTGCGCGGTCGCCGGGGCGCTGTGGTGGCTGGCCGCCCTGCTCGGCGTCCCGGCGTGGATACGGCGGCACCGCGCTCCGCGCCGCAAGCCCACGGCCGCCGAACTCGACGCCGCGGCAAGTGCTTTGGCGGCCGTACTCGACGAGGAGTACGCCCGCGACGAGCAGCAGTTGCATGTGCACGACCCGGCGCCCATACCCGTACGGTGGTCGGCGGCCGGCCCTCTGCTGAGCGATCACCCGGCCAACATCCGGCGCAGCCCGATCTCCGGGGACGACGGGGGCGGTCAACCTCTCGACCTGTCGGGCGATTTCGGCACCATCGGCACCTTCTTCGGCACGATCCCCAGTCAGCGCCTGGTGGTGCTCGGTGCCCCCGGCGCGGGCAAGTCGGCCCTCGTCCTGCATCTGGCCCGGCGCATCCTGGACACCCGGGCACCGGGCGCACCGGTACCCGTCCTGCTGCCCATCGCCTCCTGGAACTGTGCCGGGGAGGACACCTGGAACTGGGCCGCCTCCCGCCTGGCCGCCCTGCACCCCGCGATCCTGCGCAGCCCTCACATCGCCCACGACCTGATCACCTCGGGCCGCCTCCTGCCGATCCTCGACGGCCTCGACGAACTCCCCGAACCCGCCCGCCCCAAGGCCCTCGCCCGACTGCGCGCCAGCCTGAAGGACCCGGCCCGGCTGGTCCTCACCTGCCGGATCGAGGAGTACGAGGCCGCCGTCGACGAAGCCGACACCGTGCTGCCCGCCGCCGCGGTCGTCCAGCTCGAACCCCTCGCCGTCGCCGACCTGGAGCACTATCTCCCGCGCACCGCCCGCCCCACCGGGCCGGCCCGCGCGGCCACCAACTGGACCCCGGTGCTGGACCGGCTCGCCGACGCCGAGAACCGGGCCCCCGAGGTCGAGACCCTGCGCTCGGTCCTGAGCACGCCGCTCATGGTCAGCCTCGCCCGCGTCGTCTACAAGGGAGCCCGCGCCGACCCGATGGAGCTGCTGGAGGACGAGCGGTACCGCAGCCGGACCACCGTGGAACGGCACTTGTACGACGCCTTCCTCTCCGCCGCCTACGAGGACAGCACCGGCCGGTCGGGCTGGACCGGCGAACAGGCCCGGGCCTGGGCGGGGTTCCTCGCCGGGCGGCTGCGCTCCACCGGGGAGCAGGACATCGCCTGGTGGCGGCTCGGGGAGGTCGTGCCGTGGTCGGTGCGCTGGCTCGGCACGGGTCTGTCGGTCGTGATCGCCGCTCTCGCCGTCGGCGTGACGGACTACGACCACCCCTGGTGGCAGGACCGGTTCCCCCTTCCGCCGTGGGCGGCGGTGCTGGTCCTGGGCACGGCGGCGGCGCTGATCGACTGGGCGCTGCGCCGGCCCGACGACGCGCCGCAACGCCTGTCCTGGCCGGGGCTCGCGGACCTCAGGTCGTTACGCGCGGACGTGCGCCCGCTCCGGTTCGTCCTGCTGGGCGGGGGCGTGGGGGTCGGCGTGCTGATGGTGCTGCGGCACGACTCGGTGTGGCGCACGGCGCTCTACTTCGGTGCCGTGCTCCTCCTGGTCGTCCTCACCCTGGTGATCGACCTGTTCAGGTTGCTCGCCGACCCCGCCGACGCACCCGAGCCCGCCGAACTGCTCCGCGCCGACCACCGCACGCAACTCGTCCTCGGGGTCTTCGCCCCGTTCCGGCTGCCGCCGCGCCGTCATGTCACCGAGTGGCTGCTGTTCGTCGTCACGTTCACGGTGGTGGCCTGGCAACTCGTCGCGGACCGCGGCACGGTGACCGTCCTCGAGTGGCTGTACACCGGGGGGCTGGTGCTCCTGGCCTGGATGGTGTGCCGGTGGTCGGTGTCGGCGTCGGGGCGGCTGTCCGTGGCCCGGCTGTATCTGGCCTGGACGGGCGCGCTGCCGTGGCGCGTGATGACCTTTCTGCGCGACGCGCACCGCAGGGGGGTGCTGCGCCAGTCCGGTGGCCTGTACCGCTTCCGCCACATCGAGCTGCGCAACCGGCTCGCCGACGCGGCCGGCGTCACCGAGGACGGCACCGGTGGCGGCGACTGGGTCCGGCGGGAGGACGTACGGCCGCCGACCTTCGCCCTGCTGTCCTCCGGGGTGTCGATGTTCGGCTTCGGCTTCGGGCTGTCGGCGGCCCTGCTCATGCCCGATCTGAGGCACCCCTACCGGGACATCCCGGAGGCCTGTGCGCTGGTCAGCCAGGCCCAGGTCAGGGAACTGATCGCACACCACGTCCGGAGCGAGCCGGACGCGGACACGTGCGCCTTCGACGAGAAGTCGCCGTTCCGGCCCGACCGCAGGCTCGTGGTGAGCCCGTACGTGTGGGTGTCGGAATGGGGCGGCGGCGGCAGCGCCGTCGACGAGGCCCGGCGGGGGATGCGAGAGGATTCGCTGGACGGGGCCAGGCCGCTGCCCGGACTGGGCGACGAGGCGACGATCGTGGCCGCCCGCGCCGGCCCGCACGACGAGCCGATGGCCACGGTCCACGTACGGGCCGGGAACATCACGCTGTGGGTGCAGTACCGCGAGGAGTACGCGACCCTCGACCGCGTCTCCGAGGTGGCCGGCATCGTGGCCCGGGAGGCCCTGCTCAGTGCCGGGGTCCCCGAGGACCGGGTCGGACCTGATCGCGGCCGCCTCGCCGACGTACCCCCCGCCGACGTGCCCGGACGGCTGCGCACCGACGTGTTCCGGAGGGTGCCGGAGAGGTCGGTGGTCGGACCGGTCTGGGGGGACACGGAGTACTCGGACATCCAGACCTTCGACCGGCTGACCGTGCCCGTACGGGTTCCGTCCGGGTTCCGGTGCTTCGAGGCGGACAAGCCGCTGAAGGACGGCGAGTGGACCGCCCGGTGCGGCGACAACGGCGACGATCCGCCCCTGCTGGACATCGCGGACCTGCCGTGCACCTGGTTCAGATGTGACACCGACGCGTTCCGTGAGCGGTGGTCGGGCGGGGCGGCCGGGACCTGGAAGAAGACGGAGGACGGGAACGGCCGGTACCGGGAGCGGTACGCGGACGGCCGGTACGAACTGATCCTCGTCGTGACCGCGCACGACGGAAGGCACGACCTGTGGTTCCGCGCACTCGTCCCCCGCGCCGACGCCGAAGTGGCCCAGAAGATGGTCAACGCGGCCTACACACAGGCGGTGTCCCCCTGACCGCTCCCTCTGCGAACCAGGACATTCGGGGCATATCCTGAAGCAGGGAGAAGGTGAAGGTGAGCCTCATGCGCATGCTGATGAAAGCCACGCTGGACACGGAGAAGGGGAACGAGGCCATCCGCAGTGGACGGTTGCCCGAGGTGATCCAGGGAGCGCTGGAGAAGCTCAGGCCGGAGGCCGCGTACTTCGGTCCGGAAGGCGGCCGCCGCACCTGCTGGCTCGTCGTCGATCTCCAGGACAGCTCCCAACTGCCGTCCACCGCCGAGCCGTTCTTCACCGAGCTCAACGCTGAGGTGGAGTTCATCCCGGTGATGAACCCGGAGGATCTCCAGAAGGGGCTGTCCCAGCTCGGAGGCTGATCCGCCGCGCCCGGTGGCCGGTCCGCCGCTCAGCTGAAGATGATCATCGAGCCCTGCGCCAGGCTCCGCGTCGCCGCCGCGTGCAGGCCCAGCCAGACATGGCGTTCGCGGGCGAAGGGGCTGGGGTCGTAGGGGGCCGGCACCGCCGGTTCCTCCAAGTCCGTGGGAGACGGAGGCGGTTGGGGTGCCGCCGGAGGGTTGGCCGGGTCGATGCCGATCGACGGGGCCACGAACTCCAATTCCCTCAGCAGGGTCTGGGAGGAGCCCAAGGGGCCGCCACCGGCGAGGAGTTCGTGGCTGGAGAGGGGGTGCGGGAAGTCCACCGGGACGTACGCGCCCGCGTGGTCGTAGTGCCAGACCAGGTGGGACTGCTGGGCCGTCGTCTCGAACATCTCCAGGAGCTGTTCGTAGTCGCCGCCGAGTTCGTCCACCGGCGTCACCGGCAGGCCGCAGACCTGGAGCAGATAGGCCCGGCGCAGGAAGTGCAGGGCGTCGTAGTCGAATCCGGCCACCGGGGCGACCTCACCGGACAGGCCCGGCATGTACTGGTACACCGGCACCGGCGGAAGCCCGGCCTCGGCGAGCACCTTGTTGTATTGCGCGAGTTCCTCGGCGAACGGGTTGTCGGGGGTGTGGCACAACACGTCGACGAGCGGTACCAGCCACAGGTCACAGGCCAAAAGAGGACTCCTCGTGTAGCACGGTGTAGCGCGGTGTAGCGCGTTGGTCAGGGAAGAGTAATCGGTACGGCCGGGGTCGTACCCCCTAGTACCGGTCGGAGGTACGGACGGCAGCACCGGTCCGGTACGGCCGTGCAGGTCCCATACCCATCCCTCAGGGCGCGAGACGCTCGATCAGCGACAGGGAGTGGGTGTCGTACGCGGCGATGATCGAGCGGGCGGCGGTGGTGTCGCGGCGGGAGAGCGCGTCGACGAGTTCGGTGTGGCCGGACCACAGGCGGCCGCGCAGATCGGTCAGCAGGCGCAGTCGCTGCACGGTGCACACCCAGGACTGCACGCGCAGACGGTGCAGGAAGTCGGCGAGGTAGGGGTTGCCGAAGAGTGCGCCCAACTCGCGCCAGAAGCGCAGGTCATAGCCTATGAGGACGGTGAGGTCACCGGCGCTGGCGGCCCGCTGGGCCTCCTCGCCGCGGCGCCGTACGCCGGCGAGGGCGGCGACGGTGCGGGGGTCGCCGGACTCCCGGTAGCCAGCCCGCCCTTCGTCGAGGGCCTGGAACATGCCGTCGATGACCAGGCTGCGGGCCTCGACGATCCCGCGGTGGTCCTCGGCGGAGTACTCGTGGACGCGGAAGCCGCGGTGCTGGTCGGCTTCGAGCAGGCCCTGCGCGGAGAGGTCCACGAGGGCCTCGCGGACCGGGGTGGCGGAGACGCCGTACTGCTCGGCGATCTCCTTGACGGTGAACTCCTGCCCCGGCTGGAGCCGCCCGGCCAGCACCTCGTCCCGCAGCGCGTCCGCGATCTGCTGTCGCAGGGTGCTGCGGGTCACCGCGCCGTTGCCGCTGGAGCCGGGCATGGTCGGGCGTTCTCCTCGTCGCGCTGGATGGCGTGCTCGCCTATGTCTACGAGCACGCCACCTTACGCGTTCGCCCTCCGGGGTCGCTCGGGGGTGACCCCGGCCACAGCACAGGCCTCTTGACGGCCGGGCCACGGCCAGGCCCCGGCTAGGCCGTGTACTCGTCCGCCACCGACAGGGCCGCGTCCAGCGCCGCGAGACCCTCCTTCAACTCGGCCTCGGAGACGTTGCACGGCGGCACCACATGCGTGCGGTTCATGTTCACGAAGGGCCAGATGCCGTGCTTCTTCGCGGCGCCGGCGAAAGCGGCCATGGGCGCGTTGGCCTCTCCGGCCGCGTTGTAGGGGACGAGCGGCTCGCGCGTCTCCTTGTCCTTCACCAGGTCCAGGGCCCAGAACATGCCCACGCCCCGCACCTCGCCCACCGAGGGGTGCCGCTCGGCCAGCTCCAGCAGTGCGGGCTCGACCACCTCGGCGCCGAGCTTCGCCGCGTTCGCGACGACCCCCTCCTCCGCCATGACCTCGATCGTCGCGACGGCGGCGGCGCAGGCCAGCGGATGCCCGGAGTACGTGAGGCCACCGGGGTACGGCCGCTTGCCGAAGGTCTCCGCGATGGCCCCGGAGATCGCCACGCCACCGAGCGGCACATAGCCGGAGTTCACGCCCTTGGCGAAGGTCATCAGGTCCGGCACCACACCGAACAGATCGGCCGCGAACCACTCACCGGTGCGCCCGAACCCGGCCATGACCTCGTCGAGGACGAAGACGATGCCGTACTTGTCGCATATCTCACGTACCCCGGCCAGATAGCCCGGCGGCGGCACCATGATCCCCGCCGTGCCCGGGATCGTCTCCAGGATGACCGCCGCCACCGTGGACGGCCCCTCGAAGGCGATCGTCGTCTCCAGGTGCTCCAGCGCCCGGGCGCACTCCTGCTCCTCCGTCTCCGCGTAGAAGCGGGAGCGGTACAGGTAGGGCGCCCAGAAGCGCACGACACCGGCGCTCGCGCTGTCGGAGGCCCAGCGGCGCGGGTCACCCGTGATGTTCACGGCCTGCTGGGTGCCGCCGTGGTACGAGCGGTACGCGGAGAGCACCTTCGGACGGCCCGTGTGCAGCCGGGCCATCCGTACGGCGTGCTCGACCGCGTCCGCCCCGCCGTTGGTGAAGAAGATCTTGTCGAGGTCGCCGGGCGTCCGCTCGGCGATCAGCCGCGCCGCCTCGGAGCGCGCCTCGACGGCGAACGCGGGGGCGAAGGTCGTCATCCTGGCGGCCTGCTCCTGGATCGCCGCGACGACCTTCGGGTGCTGGTAGCCGATGTTCGTGTAGACGAGCCCGCTGGTGAAGTCGAGGTAGCGGTTGCCGTCGTAGTCCCAGAAGTACGACCCCTCCGCGCCGGCGACGGCGAGCGGGTCGATGAGCTCCTGCGCGGACCAGGAGTGGAACACATGAGCACGGTCCGCGGCCTTCACGGCGGCGCCGACCTCGGGGTTTGGCTGAGGGGTCATGCGGCCGAGGGTAAATGTCCGCGATACGGAATCGGTATCGGCGTCCTGTCTGCGGGATGCGGCTTTCCACGACAGGTTGTCGACAAGGGTCCACGGCCGCCCCGGAGATTGACAGCATGCTGTCTTCATGACAGTCTTCTGTCATAAGGCTTCAGGGGTTCACCGAGGAGGCAGTCATGAGCAGCAAGCCCGTACACCTCGCCGTCTACGACACCTATGCCGATTGGGAGACCGGGTACGCCACCGCCTACCTCGCCCGGGGCGGCCACGAGATCCGCACGCTCGGGCCCACCGCCGGCTCCGTCCGCAGCGTCGGCGGACTGCGCGTCCAGCCCGACCTCGCGCTGGACGCCGTACGCCCCGAGGACAGCGCGCTGCTGATCCTGCCGGGCGCCGACCTGTGGGACACGACCGACGACCTCGCCCCCTTCGCCCGCAAGGCCCGCGAGTTCCTCGACGCGGGGGTGCCCGTCGCCGCGATCTGCGGCGCCACCGCCGGTCTCGCGAGGGAAGGGCTGCTCGACGACCGGGCGCACACCAGTGCCGTGTCCTTCTACCTCGCGGCCACCGGGTACCGGGGAGCCGGGCACTACGTCGACTCCGACGCCGTCACCGACCGCGGACTCGTCACCGCCGGACCCACCGAACCCGTCGCGTTCGCCCGCGAGATCCTCCGGCTCCTCGGGGTCTACGAGGGCGAGGTGCTGGACGCCTGGTACCGGCTGTTCCACGACTCCGACGCCGAGGCGTTCGCCGTCCTGGAGCAGGCGGGCGTCCGGTGAGCCGGGAGCGTCAGGACCTGCTGAGCCGGAGCGCTCTCGGGGTGTTCCGGCTCAACGGACAGTTCCTCTCCGTGGCCGAGGAGCTGGCGAGGCCCGCCGGGCTCACCGCCGCCTGGTGGCAGGTGCTCGGGGCGGTGCTGCGCGAGCCGCTGCCCGTCGCCGGGATCGCGCGGGCGATGGGGATCACCCGGCAGAGCGTGCAGCGGATCGCCGATCTGCTGGTGCAGCGGGGGCTGGCGGAGTACCGGCCGAACCCCGCCCACCGCCGCGCCAAGCTGCTCGCGCCGACCGAGGAGGGGCTCGCCGCCGTCCGCCGGATCGACCCCGGCCACGCGGCCTTCGCCGACCGGCTCGCGGAGGCCTTCGGGGAGGCCGAACTCGCCGACGCCGTACGGCTGCTGGAACGGCTGTCGAAGGTCCTGGAGGAGACCGGCCCGGCCGTTACGGAACCGTAGGCGCCGGCCCGCTCACCTCCCGGTATGCCCGCACTATCGTGGATCCGTCATACGGGGGCATGTCGGGGGAGGGCCTGCATGGACCAGTTGGGGCCGGGGGATCCGCAGCGCATCGGCGCGTATCGGCTGCTGGCACGGCTCGGGGCCGGCGGGATGGGGCAGGTCTATCTCGCCCGGTCGGAGCGCGGGCGCACGGTCGCCGTCAAGCTGGTGCGGGAGGAGCTCGCCGCGCAGGAGGAGTTCCGGGCCCGGTTCCGGCAGGAGGTGGCGGCCGCGCGGCAGGTGGGCGGCGCGTGGACCGCGCCGGTGCTCGACGCCGACACCGAGGCCGCCGTGCCGTGGGTGGCCACCGGATACGTCGCCGGGCCGAGCCTGGAGCGGGTCGTCGGCCACGACCACGGGGCGCTGCCCGAGCGGTCGGTACGGATCCTCGGCGCCGGGCTCGCCCACGCGCTCACCGACATCCACGCCGCCGGGATCGTCCACCGGGACCTGAAGCCCTCCAACGTCCTCGTCACCATCGACGGCCCCCGCGTCATCGACTTCGGCATCGCCCGGGCCCTGGAGACGGTCACCGAGTCCGGCCTCACCCGCGCCGGGGCGCTCGTCGGCTCGCCCGGCTTCATGGCGCCCGAGCAGGTGCGCGGCGACCGCATCACCCCCGCCTGCGACGTCTTCTGCCTGGGCTCCGTCCTCGCCTACGCCGCCACCGGCCGCCTTCCCTTCGGCTCCGGCGGCAGCGGCGTGCACGCGTTGATGTTCCGCATCGCCCAGGAGGAGCCGGATCTGGAGGGCGTCCCGGAGGGCATCGCCGACCTGGTCCGGGACTGCCTGCGCAAGGACCCGCGGTCCCGGCCGAGCCTGGCGCGGATCCTGGAACGCACGGGCGCCGAGGCCACCGTCTCCGACGGCCGCTCCCGGGACCCCTGGCTGCCGAGCGCGCTGGTGGCCCAACTCGGGCGGCACGCCGTGGGGTTGCTCGACGCGGAGGATCCGGTGGCGGGTGAGCCGGGACCGCCCGGGTCCGCGGGGGCGGCCGGCGGATCTCCGGAGCACGCCGCGGCGGCGGACGACTCCGCACCTACGGCCGTACTGGGGCCGCCCGTCCCGGGACAGCCCGGGGCCGGCGGGCCGATGGGCCATCTCCCCACGGCCGTGGCGCCCCCGCAGTCCCCGCCCCCACAGTCGCCGCCGCCGCCCTTCGGCGCCCCGCCCCACCCGGCGTACGGCCACCCCCACCCGGCGTACCCGCCCCCGCCCTACGGCTCCACCGCGCCGTACGGCCCGATCGTGCCCCCGCCCCGGCCGCCGCGCCGCGACGGCCGTTCCACGGCCCTGCTCCTCGCGGTGGCCCTGGTCGTGGCGTTCGCCGCGGGGGGTTCGGTCTACGCCCTCATGAACGGCACCGAGGACGACGGCAAGAACACGAACGCGACCCAGCGGACGAGCGCGCCCGTCACACCGGGTCCGACGACCGAGGAGCCGAGCCCGACGGCGTCCTCGCAGTCCCCGGACACGGGCACCGTCCCGGCCGACTACCTCGGCACCTGGTCCGCCGCCCTCGACAACGACGCCGGACACCACACCCGCCGGCTCACCCTCCAGCAGGGCGAGGTGGGTGACACCGTGCTCTCGCTCGTCGCCGACGGCGCGGACTACCACTGCGTCTTCCAGGCGACGCTGGCCGAAGCGCCCGCGCCGGGCGGCCCGTTGGAGATCGGCCCGTCCACCGTCAGCGTCGGCGAACCGGCCTCGTCCTGCACCCCGGGCGGCGCGACGGAGCTGACGCTGCTCGGGGACGGGCGGCTGGAGCGGGTCAACGCGAGCACGGGGGAGAAGCTGACGTACGTCCGGGAGTGAGCGACTCGGCTGGTCCGCCGGGCTAGTTGAATGCTGGGCGAACATCAGCGGACGTGCCCGGAATGCCCCGCCCGCCGAACATAAGGTGTCCGCACACTTGTCCGGCTCCAGGGAGTTGCGGGGGCACCCGATGGAGTTGCTGAGCGCGGAGAACGTCGTCGCCGTCGCCACGGCCGTGGCCGGTATCGCGGCCTCGGCCGTCATGGTGTGGTACGAGCGCCGGGTGCCCCGCCGCAAGCGGATCGGCTACCGCGTCCAGATGGACAACCCGATCGGCGACGACGTCGCCTCGGGCCGTGCCAACGTCCGCATGGGCCTGTTCGACGAGGCCCCGGGCATGCACCAGGCCACCCTGGTGCTGCTGCGCGTCGAGAACGACGGCTCGCAGGGCATCGGCCACGACGACTACACGAGCCGTGAACTCCACGGTCTGACCGCCGTGTTCACCGACCGCAGCATCCGCGGGGTCTCGGTCACCCAGCCGCCCGGCACCGACCATCTGATGAGCCACTTCACCCCGCACGCGGGCTTCGGCTACGACACCGGCGGCAACACCCTGCGCATCCCGCGCGTCCCGCTCAACCGGGGCGAGCACTTCAAGCTGCTGGTGCTGCTGTCGGGCGGTGACGTGGGCCGGGACATCCGCCTCATCGGCGGTATCCGGGACGGCGAGGTGCACCCCAACCGCAGCGCCACCCCCGACGACAAGCCGCCGCTGTTCAGCCGGGCGGCGAGGCTGATCACCATCATGCTCACGGTCTCGGTGGTCACGCTCTCCACCATGGTCGTGGTCCGTGACGACTCCCCGCCCCCGCTCGGCTGCGAGCAGGGCTCCCTGACGATCACGGGGTCGACCGCGTTCGAGCCGGTGGTGGAGGACCTGGCAAAGGAGTACGAGAAGGACTGCGAGGGCGCCGACATCTCGGTGGAGACGCGCGGCAGTTCGGCGGGCGTCGGCGAGCTGATGGGCCTGAAGGACGAGTCGCGAGGCCGGCAGGCGTCGATGATCGCCTTCCACGACGGCGCCGGCAAGCGCGCGGACGGTTCGCTGACCCCGCTGCCCGTCGCCCTGTCGGTGTTCGCGCTGGTGGTGAACGACAGCCTGAAGCTGCCCGGGGGCCTGTCCACGGCGGACGTCCGGCGGATCTACGCCGGTGACGTCGCGTACTGGGACGAGCTGGACCCCCGGCTGCCGCACTGGCGGGTGGTGCTGGTGAGCCGGGACGCCGACTCCGGCACCCGCCAGGTCTTCCAGGACCAGGTGCTGGACGGCACCTGGGAAGGCGTCCCGAGCACCTCCCTGGAGTGCGACATCAGGACGGACCGTGCGGCGCCGGTGCGCTGCGAGCTGGACTCCACGGACGAGGTCGTGGAGAAGGTCGCGGAGATCAGGGGTGCTATCGGCTACAGCGAGCTCAGCAACGCCACCGGCAAGGCGCATGTGACGCGGGTGCCGCTGGACGGCGCGGAGGCCTCGGTGGCGGCGATACAGAAGCAGCGGGATCCGTACCCGTACTTCGGTGTGGAGTACGCGTACACCTACGGCGACCCGCCGGGCGGCTCCCTGGCCGGCAGCTTCCTCGACTACATCAGGAACAACGGCGAAACCCTGATCCGCAACCACGACCACGTCCCCTGCACGGCCCCGGAGGGCGAACGCCTGTGCAACGACACGTAACCGGCCCCTGGACACATCCCCCCGTCACCGCGGCTCCGGTGGGCGCTGGCGGGGCATGTTCGGTCGGGTCGGGCCTCCCGGGGGCAGGGGGAAGCGGCCCTGGAGCACCGTGCCGTCCTGGCGGGCGCCTCCCGTGACGGCGCCCTGGATGCCCATCGGGGCCGAGCCGGTCCGGAACTCCACCATCCAGTCCGCCGTCTCCGTGCGCACCAGCTCCGTCACGTCCTCCGAGAACCGCCGCAGCACCCCGAGACACCGGTCCGCCGCCTCGCTCGCCGTGCCCTCCGCCGGCCCCAGCACCTCCCGCACGCTCTCCGAGGCCCAGTCGAACTGGAGCACCTGCAGGCGCCGCTGCACCGCCTGCGCCGTGGCCACGTCCCTTATCCACCCGGACGTCACCCCGAAGAACCGGTCCACCCCCACACACGCCACCGCCAGCAGCAGCGCCAGGTAACCCCACGGCGCCACCCCGCCCAGCACCCCGGTCAGATCCAGCAACGGCAGCGCGGCCCCGGACACCGCCCCCAACGCCGCGCCTCCGCGCAGCACCCGGGCCCCGCGCCGCTTCCACACCCGGTCCGCGAGATACCAGGCCGCCGTGTCCAGCGCCCCGCGCTCCACCCACTGGTACAGCTCGTCCAGCCGCACCGCGGGCTCGCCCCAGTCGCCCAGCGGAAACGCCCGCCCCACAAGATCGCCCGGCGGATACTCGGGCTGCATCTCCGGCTGACCCACCCGGCACTCCCTACCTGGTCCCAACCTGCTCCTGGCCGATCACATCCCGTGACGGCTGATGCTCATGTGCGGGACCTTCCTACCGCCCAATGGGTGGCGAAGGGGATGCTTTCACCGCTTTTCCGCTCGGAAGTGGCCCTTGATCAGGTATAGGCCGCACATTCGCCTCACTCGAAAGAGTGCCGGGGCGATGGCTGAGCAGACCACGTAGGCTCGTTCCAGAAGCCATACGACAAGGAGCTGATCGTGATCCCCGGTGGTGGCCAGCCCAACATGCAGCAGCTGCTCCAGCAGGCCCAGAAGATGCAGCAGGACCTGGCGAACGCCCAGGAGGAACTGGCGAGGACCGAGGTCGACGGTCAGTCCGGCGGTGGCCTGGTGAAGGCGACCGTCACCGGCGCCGGCGAACTCCGCGCTCTCAGGATCGACCCGAAGGCGGTCGACCCCGAGGACACCGAGACCCTCGCCGACCTGATCGTCGCGGCCGTCCACGCGGCCAACGAGAACGCCCAGACCCTCCAGCAGCAGAAGCTCGGCCCGCTCGCCCAGGGCCTCGGCGGCGGCATCCCCGGTCTGCCTTTCTGACCTTTCTAAGACAGGCCGCGGCCCTCTACCGTACGTAGTGAAGGGCCGTGGGTACTGAGCACGAGTACCGGGGAACCCCAGGAAGGACGGCAGTCCGTTGTACGAAGGCGTGGTCCAGGACCTGATCGACGAGCTGGGTCGGCTGCCCGGCGTCGGTCCCAAGAGCGCGCAGCGGATCGCCTTCCACATCCTGCAGGCGGAGCCGACGGACGTACGGCGGCTCGCGCAGGCCCTCATGGAGGTCAAGGCGAAGGTCCGCTTCTGCGCGACCTGTGGAAACGTCGCGCAGGAAGAGCTGTGCAACATCTGCCGCGACGCCCGCCGCGACCCGTCGGTGATCTGCGTGGTCGAGGAGCCGAAGGACGTCGTGGCGATCGAGCGCACGCGCGAGTTCCGCGGCCGCTACCACGTGCTCGGCGGCGCGATCAGCCCCATCGAGGGTGTCGGTCCGGACGACCTCCGTATACGAGAACTTCTCGCGCGGTTGGCCGACGGGACAGTGACCGAGCTGATCCTGGCCACGGACCCGAATCTGGAAGGCGAGGCCACGGCCACGTACCTCGCCCGCATGATCAAGCCCATGGGCCTCAAGGTCACCCGCCTGGCCAGCGGCCTCCCGGTGGGTGGCGACCTGGAATACGCGGACGAGGTCACCCTCGGCCGCGCCTTCGAGGGGAGACGACTCCTAGATGTCTGACGCCACGCTGCACGCGACGAACCAGGACCCGGACGACTTCGTGGTCCAGATCGCGGACCAGGTAGAGAGCTTCCTCGTAGCGGTCACCGAGGTGGCCAAGGGCGACGAGCCGGAATCGGCGATCCCCTTCCTCCTCCTGGAGGTCTCGCAGCTCCTGCTGGCCGGCGGCCGTCTCGGCGCGCACGAGGACATCGTCCCCGAGGAGCGCTACGAGCCCGACCTGGGCCCGGAACCGGACGTCGACGAACTCCGCGAGCGCCTGGCCCGCATCCTGGACCCGGTGGACGTGTACTCGGAGGTCTTCGACCCCTACGAGCCCCGCAAGGCGCCCGTCCCCGCCCGGATCTCCGACGACCTGGCGGACGTCATCACCGACCTGCGGCACGGCATGGCCCACTACCGCGCGGGCCGCACCACCGAGGCCCTGTGGTGGTGGCAGTTCTCCTACTTCTCCAACTGGGGCTCCACGGCATCGGCGACCCTGCGCGCCCTGCAGTCCGTCCTCGCCCATGTCCGCCTGAACCAGCCCCTGGAAGAACTCGACGGCCTCGACACGGACCAGTCCGTGGGCGACGACACCCTGGAGTTCGAGGCGGGCAAGGTCATGGCGGAGGAGATCGCGGGCCCGTTGGGGCTGCGGACGGTGAAGTAGTCACAGCCGGGCGGCTCGGCGACCGGTCGACGGCGGCCGGTCGCCGAGCCGTTCTGCGTGCGGTCACCACATGACCGGGAGCCGTTCCGGGATGCGCTTCATGAAGCCGGTTCGCCACACCAGTTGTTCGATGGGTACGGCGAGACGGAGCCTCGGCATGCGGTCCAGGAGGACGTCGAGGGCGACCTCGGCGTGCTTGCGGCCGAGGGCCGTGGCGGGGCAGTAGTGGCGGCCGCCGCCGAAGGAGAGGTGCGCGGCGCTGTTGGGCCGGTCCAGGTCGACGGTGTGCGGGTCGGGGAAGGCGGCCGGGTCGAAGTTGGCGCCCTCGACGAGGACGAGGACCAGCTCGCCCGCCCGTACGTCGACGTCTCCCAGCCGGACGTCCTCCAGGGCCAGCCTCGGCAGGCCGTCCCCGATCGACAGGTTGATGCGCAGCAGTTCCTCCACCGCCGCCGGGATCCTCCCGCGGTCCGCCACCAAGTCGGCCTGCAGCTCGGGGTGTTGGATCAGCGACACCAGGGCCATGCTCAGGAAGCCCGAGGTGGAGATGACCCCCGCGCCGAACATGGTGACCCCGACCGTCGCGAGCATCTCGTCGGTGAGGTGCGCGTATTCGGGGTCCTCGCGCAACGCCGCGAGGTCGGCCATCAGACCGGTCGTCGCCGGGTCGTCGAGCCGCTCGGCCATGTACGCGATGTCCCGGTCCCAGTTGAGCCGGGCGCCCGTGACCGGGCAGGCGGAGTTCATGAACGCGATGTCCAGACTCCGCATCAGCCGGGGCGCGTCCGCCTGCGGGATGCCGAGGAGGTGGCAGTGCATGCCCGCCGAGTAGGGGTCGGCGAAACCGGCCCGCAGGTCCACCGGGGCTCCCGCGCGTTCCAGGTCGTCGACGAGTCGGCCGGCGCAGGACCGCATCCACTCCACGAGCCCCGGGCTCTTCGGATTGAGGGCCTTCAGTACGGCCTTCCGCAGGCCGGCGCCCGTGATGTTCCCCATGTTGTTGACGACCTCGGGCGGGATCGTCAGCGCGTACTGGCGGGGCACGCCCGGGGCCGCGGTGTCCTTGAGACTGAAGCGGGGGTCTTCGAGGACCTGTTTGCACAGGTCGTACGAGGACACCAGCCAGGCTTCGTCGCCCGCGATGGTGCGGACCCGGCGGACCGGGGTGGTCGTGCGCAACTCCTCGACCTCCGAGGGGAGTTGGTCGCCGCGCCAGGAGAAGGGGAAGTCGATCAGGTGGTCAGTGGACATCGGTCGCCTCCTGCGCCGGGGTGACGATCGCGTGGCCCTGGTTGCGCGAGGCACGCAGGCCCGCGCCCGGGGCGTAGAGCAGTTCGGCCATCGGCAGGAGCTGGTGGTAGCAGTTCAGGGAGGACGGGACGCCGAGGACGGCGGGCGTGTCCAGGAAGAGAGGGGCCTCGGCGCAGACGTACGCCATGCAGACCTCGCGCTGGGCCTCGGTGGCGTCCTCCGCCCTGCCGGACAGGAAGGAGCCGACGAGCTGTTCGCAGGTCGTGCGGAACTCCTCGTCGGTGCCGAGCCGGGCCGTGAGGTGCTCGTGCAGGTCGCGGTAGGCGGGGTTGGCGCGGAAGTCCGACATGGCGTGGGCCCTCACCCGGGTGCCGCCGGGGTCCACGGCCCGGACCGCGCCCCGCACCTTGGCGCGGACCCCGCGCAGGTTCTTCACCGCCTTGCGGCGGGCGTCGTCGGCGCTGTAGCCGGACGCCTCGTACATCTCCGCGATGTGCAGATCGGTGTAGACGAAGTCCACCCGGTCGAACAGGGCCATCCCCCAGCGGGCCAGGTCCAGGACCCGCTGCGCGGAGAAATAGCTGTTGCCGGGGGAGACCCCGATGACGGCGTGGTCCCCTGCGTCGCGGATGACCTCGCAGTGCGGGGTGAAGGCGCGGACCTCGAAGAGGCCGGAGGGGGTGACGTGCTGGATCTCTGAGACGGTCGCAGTCGTCAAGGGAAGGAAATCCTTCGCGCGTCGCTAGTCCCGATGGAGCCGTGTGCTCCTGGTGTGGCGACGACGACGCGACGTTAGCGAGCGACTACTCAGAGCGTCAACGGGTGACCTGGCCCACTTTGCGGAGTGTTCACGCGAAGGTGGGGGCAGGGACCGTCTTGGGTGTCCGGGTCTCACCATGTGGCTTCACGATGGCTGATTTCGGGCGCTCGATAGACTGAACAGGCCGCAGCGCATACGTATGCCTGCGGAAAGAGACGGATTGAGCGAGGAGCGCACGTGGGCCTTGTCGTGCAGAAGTACGGAGGCTCCTCCGTAGCCGATGCCGAGGGCATCAAGCGCGTCGCCAAGCGGATCGTGGAAGCGAAGAAGAACGGCCACCAGGTGGTCGTCGTCGTTTCCGCGATGGGCGACACGACGGACGAGCTGATCGATCTCGCCGAGCAGGTGTCACCGATGCCTGCGGGGCGTGAGTTCGACATGCTGCTGACCGCCGGAGAGCGGATCTCCATGGCCCTGCTGGCCATGGCGATCAAAAACCTGGGCCACGAGGCCCAGTCCTTCACCGGCAGCCAGGCAGGCGTCATCACCGACTCGGTCCACAACAAAGCGCGGATCATCGATGTCACGCCGGGCCGGATCCGGCAGTCCCTGGACGCGGGCAACATCGCCATCGTGGCCGGGTTCCAGGGCGTCAGCCAGGACAAGAAGGACATCACCACGCTCGGCCGCGGTGGCAGCGACACCACGGCCGTGGCGCTGGCGGCCGCCCTCGACGCCGAGGTCTGCGAGATCTACACGGACGTCGACGGCGTGTTCACCGCCGACCCGCGGGTGGTGAAGAAGGCGAAGAAGATCGACTGGATCTCCTTCGAGGACATGCTGGAGCTCGCGGCCTCCGGCTCCAAGGTGCTGCTCCACCGGTGTGTGGAGTACGCCCGCCGTTACAACATCCCGATCCATGTGCGGTCCAGCTTCAGCGGACTTCAGGGCACGTGGGTCAGCAGTCAGCCGATTGGGGACCAGAAGGTGGAGCAGGCCATCATCTCCGGTGTCGCGCACGACACCTCCGAGGCCAAGATCACGGTCGTCGGCGTGCCGGACAAGCCGGGCGAGGCCGCCGCGATCTTCCGCACGATCTCGGACGCCGAGATCAACATCGACATGATCGTGCAGAACGTCTCCGCCGCCGCCACCGGGCTGACGGACATCTCCTTCACCCTGCCCAAGGCCGAGGGCCGCAAGGCCATCGACGCCCTGGAGAAGAACAAGGCCGGCATCGGCTTCGACTCGCTGCGCTACGACGACCAGATCGGCAAGATCTCCCTGGTCGGCGCGGGTATGAAGACCAACCCGGGCGTCACGGCGGACTTCTTCACCGCGCTGTCCGACGCGGGCGTGAACATCGAGCTGATCTCGACCTCCGAGATCCGCATCTCGGTGGTCACCCGCGCCGACGACGTCAACGAGGCCGTGCGCGCCGTGCACACCGCCTTCGGCCTCGACTCCGACAGCGACGAGGCGGTCGTGTACGGCGGCACCGGCCGCTGATGCCCGGGTCCCTGCGGCCGACGCTCGCGGTCGTGGGAGCGACCGGAGCCGTCGGCACGGTCATGCTCCAGATCCTGTCCCAGCACGCGGACATCTGGGGCGAGATCCGTCTGATCGCCTCACCGCGCTCGGCCGGCCGCAAGCTGGCCGTGCGCGGCGAGGAGGTCGAGGTGGTGGCCCTGTCGGAGGAGTCCTTCGACGGGGTCGACATCGCCATGTTCGACGTCCCCGACGAGGTGGCCGAGCGCTGGGCGCCGGTGGCCGCGGCCAAGGGCGTGGTCGTCGTCGACAACTCCGGCGCCTTCCGGATGGACCCCGACGTGCCCCTCGTCGTCCCCGAGGTCAACGCGCACGCGGCCCGGATGCGGCCGCGCGGCATCATCGCCAACCCCAACTGCACGACCCTGTCGATGATCGTCGCCCTGGGCGCGCTGCACGCCGAGTTCGGGCTGCGCGAGCTGGTGGTGTCGTCGTACCAGGCGGTGAGCGGCGCGGGCCGGGCGGGCGTGGAGACGCTGCGGCAGCAGCTGGCGCTGGTCGCGGGCACGGAGCTCGGCACCCACCCCGGTGACGTACGGCGGGCCGTCGGCGACAACACCGGGCCGTTCCCGGAGCCGGTCGCGCTGAACGTCGTGCCGTGGGCCGGGTCGCCGCGGGCGGACGGCTGGTCGTCGGAGGAGATGAAGGTGCGGGACGAGTCCCGCAAGATCCTCGGGCTGCCCTCCCTGCCGGTGGCGGTGACCTGTGTGCGGGTCCCCGTGATCACCACGCACTCCCTGACCGTGCACGCCCGCTTCGAGGGCGAGGTCACCGTCGCCCGGGCCCGCGAGATCCTCGCCACGGCCCCTGGGGTCGTGCTGTTCGACAACCCGGAGGCGGGGGAGTTCCCCACGCCCGCCGATGTGGTCGGCACCGATCCGACCTGGGTCGGGCGGGTGCGCCGGGCGCTGGACGACCCGACGGCGCTGGAACTCTTCGTGTGCGGGGACAACCTGCGCAAGGGGGCGGCGCTGAACACCGCGCAGATCGCCGAGCTGGTGGCGGCGGAGTTTGCGTGACGGCGGCCCGTGGCCGGAAAAGCTGGGGGCTCGGGTGGCCGAAGTTTGTAGGATCTGCGTGAAAGATGTGAGCCGGATGATGGTCCGTACCACTTGATCAGGACCTCTTCGGCGTTCGAAGATTTCCTCCCCGCCCTCCGCAACCGTGCGGAGGGCGGGGAGCGTCTTTGCGGTCGCCCTACGGCGGGTGTGATGGACGCGTTTTCAGGCGTGGGGACGCCATGAACAGGGCGTGGGGACGCCCGTTCATATGGGACATAGGGGAAGAGCGGGACGCATGAGTGCATGTGAGGCACCGTCGGTCGTGCTGCCTGACGCAAAAGTGACGTCCGGCACGTACAACCCTCCCGGGGGGAAGCGTGTCCAACAGGCGTGGCAGAGGTACTCGACTTCCATGCGGCGACGCGCGGCACGGCCCTACGGCCCCCGCGCCCTTCCCGCAGACCCCGCATGCCCGGTACGCCCGGCGGCATGCCGGTGATCGCACCCATGCCCGCAGCGCGGCCCGCCCGCATACCCAGTCAGCGTGACGGCTCCGAGGCGCCGTACGCCGAGGAGGCGGCGGCCGCCGGCACCACGGTCGACCACCTCACCGAGACCTATCGCGCCCACTACCGGTCGCTGCTGGGTCTCGCCGCGCTCCTGCTCGACGACACGGCCTCCTGCGAGGACGTCGTCCAGGAGGCGTTCATCCGCGTCCACTCGGCGCGCAAGCGAGTCAGAGACCCGGAGAAGACGCTGGCGTACCTGCGCCAGACGGTGGTGAACCTCTCCCGCTCGGCTCTGCGGCGCCGCATCCTCGGCCTGAAGCTCCTGTCGAAGCCGATGCCGGACATGGCGAGCGCGGAGGAAGGGGCCTACGACCAGCTGGAGCGCGACTCCCTGATCAAGGCCATGAAGGGCTTGCAGCGCCGCCAGCGCGAGGTGCTGGTGCTGCGCTACTTCGCGGACATGACCGAGGCGCAGGTCGCCGAGACGCTCGGCATATCCCTCGGCTCGGTCAAGGCGTACGGCTCGCGCGGCATCGCGGCGCTGCGGGTCGCGATGGAGGCGCCGGCATGAGCGGGGACCACGACGAACGGCGGCGCCGCGACCAGGCGCCGAAGCAATCGCAAGCTGGGAACGGAACTGTGAACCACGGCCCCGACGACCAGGGCCCCACCGGGCACCACCCCGACGACCAGGGTCCGCACGAGGCGACCCCGGCGACCCCTGCCGAGCAGGCCGACGACAGCGAGACCACGCCGGAGGCGAGCGGCCTGGAGCGTCTGCGGGCGCTCGCCCTGGGCCCCGCCGAGGGTGGCCCGCACGGCTCGGGCGGCAGTGGGACGACCACGCCGGAAGCGGACGGCCCGGAGCGCTTGCGGGCGCTCGCCCTGGGGCCGGCCGGTTCGGCCGGGGCTGGCTCCGACGAGCTGGATCTGCGACGGCTGCTGCGGGACGCGGTGCAGGAGATCGAGCCGCGGGACGGCACGCTCGAGCATCTGCGGCGGGCGGTGCCCGCGCGGCGGGCGCGCAAGCGGCAGGCCCTCGTCGGCATGGCGGCGGCCGCGCTGTTCGTCGGTACGGCGGTCCCGGCGCTGGTGCACGTGTCCAACTCCACGGGCCCGGGCGCCAACCCCTCCATGGCGGGCCACGGCACCCAGGCACAGGGCGGCGCCAGTCAGGGCGTGGACCCCGACGGCGGCTCCGGCTCGGTCGGCGGGTCCTCGGGCACGAACGAGGACCCGGACAAGGAGAGCGAGCAGAAGGAGAACGAGGGCAAGGGCGACGGCGGCAGCACCGGCCCGGGCGGCAGTGCGGACCCGTCGGCGACGACGGAGACGGGCGCGGCCGTCTGTACGGCGGAACAGCTGGCGGTCGCCGCCTCGGGCGCGGACGCGCCGGACGCGGTCGGCACGGTCTACGGCACGTTCCGCTTCACCAACTCCTCCCTGAACGCCTGCACGGTCACGAGCCCGGGCTCGCTCAGCGCGCTGGCCGGCGGCGCGGCGGACCCGACGAAGATCTCCACGGCCCGCCACATCTCCGGCGACCCGGCGACGGCCCTGCCCGACCCGTCCGTGGAACTGACGTCCCTGCTGCTCCAGCCGGGATCCGCGTACGAGGTGAAGTTCGCCTGGGTCCCCTCGGAGACCTGCCCCTCGACCGGCGAGAACTCCGGTGGCACGACGGGCGACCCCGGCGACCCGACCCCCGACCCCACCCCGACGGACAGTTCCACCACGACGGAGGGCACCTCCACCGGCGGCGACACCGGCACGTCCACCCAGCTCCTCAGGGCGGACGGCAGCACGGACGGCACGGTCACGGTGTCCAACACCGCGGCTCCGGCGGCTCCCACGGCCCAGACCACGATCTCGGGCGCCTGCGCGGGGACGGTCTACTGGACCGGGGTACTGGCGGGGGCGTGAGCGGGACGCGGGGGCGCCCCCTACGGCCGTCGCTCAGGCGGTGACCCGCTCCTCCTCGGCCTCCCGCTCCACCAGCCCCAGCTCCGCGTCGCGCAGGAACTCCACCTCGCGCCGCAGCAGCCGGAACCACATGAAGACGACGAACCCGGCGAAGACGAACCACTCCCCGGTGTAGCCGAGGTTCTGGAAGGCCTTCAGATCCAGCCCCGAACCCTGGGCCGTGCCGGCCGGCACGGCCCGCATGTCCCCGTCCCCGTCGTTCAGGGTCACCCACGCGTCGTACACGTCGTACGGCACGAGGTTCACCAAGGAAGCCGCGCTGATCGCCCCGGTCTGCCCCGAGGGCAGCCCCCCTTGGCCCGGCACCCCGTTCTCGCCGGGCTGCTCGGACGCCTGGAGCGCCCCCGTGACCGTGACCTCACCGGTCGGCGCGGCCGGCACCTTCGAGGGATCCGCGTCCCCGGGCAGCCATCCCCGGACCACCGGCAGGGCCTCCCCGCCGTCGGTCCGCAGCAGCGTGAGGACGTAGAACCCCCGCCGCTCGTCGAGCTCCCGGTCCGGCACCAGCAACTGCTTGCCGTAGCGCCCGGTGGCCGTGACCTGCTTCCCCACGGTCGCCTTGTTAACCGGCAGCAGTTCCGCCACCGGCCGCGCGGCCTCCCGCTTGTCGGACGCGGCCCGCGCCTCGGCGCCCTGGTGGTCGTCCACCCGCTCCTCGAACCGGCTCAGCTGCCATGACCCCATGAAGACGCAGAAGGGGATGGCGAGCAGCACGAAGACGTTGATCCCCCACCAACGGGGCGTCAGCAGAAACCGGTACACGCCACCACGGTACGGGCACCCCGATGGCACCGGGCCCGCGGGGTCAGGGGGAAGTTGTCCACAGGCTGAGGGCCGGGCCAGCGCATTGTCGGCTCAGGCAGGCACTATGGGGCCATGACTGAGAGCAACGGGTCCGCCGCGCCGGATCAGCAGAAGCAGAGCCGGGAGCTGCCGGACTGGGAGAAGCGCTTCCGGGCGCCGCGGGTGTCACTGCCTGACTGGGCGGAGGACGCCCCGGACCGCTCCCTGTTCGTGTCGAACGCGACGGGGACGTACGAGCTGTACGCCTGGGACCGCGCCACCGGCGAGCAGCGCCAGGTGACGGACCGGCCGAACGGCACGACGGACGGCGTGCTCTCGCCGGACGGCGCCTGGATCTGGTGGTTCGACGACAAGGACGGCGACGAGTTCGGCGTCTGGCGCCGCCAGCCCTTCGCGGGCGGCGAGGACGAGCTGGCGGCCCCGGGCCTGGACCCCTCCTATCCCGCGGGCCTGGCCCTGGGCCGCGACGGCCGTACGGCGATCGTGGGCCGCTCCACGGACGAGGAGGGCACGACGATCCATCTCGCCCGCCTCGGCGAGCCCCCGGCCGAGCTCTACCGGCACCGCGAGTCCGCGGGCGTCGGCGATCTCTCCCACGACGGTTCGCTGATCGCCGTCGAGCACACCGAGCACGGCGACGCCATGCACTCCGCGCTGCGGGTGCTGCGCCCGGACGGCTCGGCGGTGGCCGAGCTGGACGACACCAAGGGCGGCACCGTCGAGCTGGGCCTGGAGGTGCTGGGCTTCGCCCCGGTCGACGGCGACAGCCGTCTCCTGGTCGGCCACCAGCGCCGTGGCCGCTGGGAGCCGCTGGTCTGGGACGTCGTCACGGGCGAGGAGACGGACCTGGCCTTGGAGCTGCCGGGCGACGTCAGCGCCGAGTGGTACCCGGACGGCTCGGGCCTGCTGGTCGCGCACAGCCACGAGGCGCGCAGCGAGCTCTTCCGCTACGACCTCACCACCCATGAGCTGACCGGGATCCCCACCCCGCAGGGCACTGTCTCTGGTGCGACGGCCCGTCCCGACGGCACGGTCGAGTTCCTGTGGTCCTCGGCCGCCGAGCCGTCGACGGTCCGCTCGACGACGGGCAAGGTCGTCCTGGACCCTCCGGGCATGAAGTCCCCGGGTTCGGTCCCGGTGGAGGACGTCTGGGTGGAGGGCCCCGGCGGCCGGATCCACGCCCTGATCCAGAAGCCGGCGGGCGCCACCGGGCCGCTCCCCACGGTCTTCGACATCCACGGCGGCCCGACCTGGCACGACAGCGACGCCTTCGCGGCGGGCCCGGCGGCCTGGGTGGACCACGGCTACGCGGTCGTCCGGGTCAACTACCGGGGCTCGACGGGTTACGGCCGGGCCTGGACGGACGCCCTGAAGCACCGGGTGGGCCTGATCGAGCTGGAGGACATCGCGGCGGTGCGGGAATGGGCGGTCGAGTCCGGCCTCGCCGACCCCGCCCGGCTGATCCTCACCGGCGGCTCCTGGGGCGGCTACCTCACGCTCCTGGGCCTGGGCACCCAGCCCGACGCGTGGACGCTGGGCATCGCGGCGGTGCCGGTGGCGGACTACGTCACGGCGTACCACGACGAGATGGAGGCGCTGAAGGCGATGGACCGCACGCTGCTGGGCGGCACGCCGGAGGAGGTCCCGGAGCGCTTCGAGGCGTCGTCGCCGCTCACGTACGTGGACGCGGTCAAGGCGCCCGTCTACATCTCGGCGGGTGTGAACGACCCCCGCTGCCCCATCCGCCAGATCGACAACTACGTCAAGCGTCTGGAGGCCAGGGGGGCGGTCCACGAGGTCTACCGCTACGACGCCGGTCACGGTTCGCTGGTCGTGGACGAGCGGATCAAGCAGGTGAGACTGGAGCTGGACTTCGCTGAGCGGCATCTGGCGAAGGGCTAGAGGGAGAAGGGCTGCAAGGGAACTGGAAGGGAAAGGGGGGTACGTCCGGCCGTACCCCCCTCATGCCCCCGCCGGCTCCCGGCGCCTGCGCCCCAGCAGCTCCGCGAACCCTCTCCGCGTGGCGGCCAGCACCACTCTGTCCTCGGCCCGCAGGACGTACGTGTCGGGCAGGTCCCACACCAGCCCCGCCGCGTCCGTGCCCGCCGCGTCCTCCGTGGCCGCCGCCGTGTCCAGCGCCAGCACCCGCCAGGCCCCCGCCCGGAAGGCCTCTCCCACCGTCCGCCCGACCAGTTCCGCATGCCCGCCGACCTCGACTGACGCGAACAGCAGCACCCGCCGCTCGACCGGGATCGCCCCCAGGATCTGCCGCCCGAGCATCGCCCCGGCGAAGGCCGGCGCGGCCAGGTGGGTCACGCTCCGGCTCCGGGTCGAGGCGTGCGGATGTGCCGCGCGCAGCGTCCGGTACACCGCCGTCGCGAAGTCGTCGTCGTAGAGGCGGAGCACGACCCGCAGGTCGGGGCGGACGGACCGGGCCGCCAGTACGGCCTCCAGGTTCGTCGTGTCACTGCTCGTCACCGCGAGCAGCGCGTTCGCGCGATGGATCTTGGCGGCCTCCAGCACGCCCTCCTGCGTCACGTCCCCCAGCACCACCGGCACCCGCAGCCGCCGGGCCGTTGCCATCCCGCGCGCCTCCGGGTCCGACTCGACGCACACCACCGGGATGTGCAGCTCGCGCAGCCGGGTCAGCACCCGCGTCCCGATCTTCCCGAGCCCGAGCAGCACCACATGCCCACCGAGCCCCCGAGGCGGCTTGCGCAGGGCGGAGGCGGTGCGGAAGGTGCCCAGCGCCTCCAGCACGGCGGCCAGCAGCACCGGCAGCAACAGCAGACCGAGCAGCCCGGAGAGGAGTTGCAGCACCTGCCGGCCCGTGGACTCGTTCAGCGCGGGCTCGTTGATCGCGAAGAGGTCGAGGAGGGTCTCGTAGGTGGCGTGCAGCGGGTGGTCGTCCGTGACCACCGTCAGCGCCACCGCCAGGGCGAGGACACAGCCCACCAGACCCGCCAGCGACCACCGCAGCCGCCGCGAGAACAGCGACGCGAACGCCGGTACGACACCCCGCCCGCCCGACATGGAGGGCCCGGAGTACGACACCTGCTCCAGGACGACGGCTCCCCGCCCCCGCGCCTCCCGCACCGCCGTTTCGTCGGGCAGCAACCGCGGCTCCTGCTCCCCGTCGGTCCCCGGGGAGGACAGCAGTGCCAGCGTGGCGAGTCCGGGTGCCGCCACCTGTCCGGGTCCGGCGGGCTGGCGTTCCACCGCCCGCAGTAGCAGGCCGTCGGTCTGGACGACCTTGCTGGTGCCGACGAGCGCGGTGGCGACCAGCGCGGGAGCGGCGGTGTCGGCGTCGGACAGCACGGTGGTGGAGGCGTCCGTCACCCCGTCGCCCGTGGCCAACGCGGCCGCCTGGTCGAGGAGTTCCTCGATGTGCTGCCCGAGCCGCCGGTTGTAGAGCCGCAGGACCAGGCGGAGACGGGGATTGAGGCGCCGGGCCGTCAGGGCCGCGCGGATGTTGGCCTCGTCGTCGTCATACACGAGCGCGAGTGCGGCGGCCCGCTCGACGCCCGCGTCCGCCAGCACGGCCTCGGTGAGCTCGGCGGCCTCGACCACGCGCTCGGTGTCGGGCTGCGACGGTGTGCCGTTGCCCCCGGCCCGGCCGACGGCGGCACTGACCATCCGGTCGAGCAGCGCGGCGGAAGCCGCCCGGGCCCGTCCGACCACCGGCGGCAGTAACCCCCGTTCGGCGGGCGGCACGACGAGCGTGACCTGTTCGCCGTAGACGACCCGGAGTTCGGCGGCGAGCCGGTGCGCGAGCCCGTCGTCGCCGCACACCACCATGTGCGCCGGTGGTGCACCACCCGGCTGACCCTGACTCGGTACGCTCCCCACGAGGGGAAAGACTGCCTCACCGGGACGGGTGGTTCCAGCAAGGATCTGAACAATGGGCGCCAACTCCCCGTAAGAAAGGGGAGGAAGACCGCACAGAGCGCACCGGAGGGACGCGACCACCCGTGGCGACCATCACCCGAACCCGGCCCCCCGACCAGCGGGACGACGACCGCCACACCCGCACCCCGCTCACCTTCATCACGCTGCTCGTCCTCGCCGTGCTGCTGCAGAACCCGCTGCGCGGGGCGCTGTCGTCACCGGTGATGCAGAGCTGGACGACGGTGTTCGTGGCCGTGGTGATCCAGGCGCTGCCCTTCCTCGTGCTGGGCGTTCTCCTCTCGGCGGCGATCGCGGTGTTCGTGCCCCCGTCGTTCTTCGCCCGCGCCCTGCCCTCGCGTCCCGCCCTCGCGGTGCCGGTGGCGGGCGCCGCGGGCGCGGTCCTGCCGGGCTGCGAGTGCGCGTCCGTGCCGGTGGCCGGGGCGCTGGTCCGCCGGGGCGTGACCCCGGCCGCCGCGCTGGCCTTCCTGCTCTCCGCGCCCGCGATCAACCCGATCGTGCTGACCTCGACGGCGGTGGCGTTCCCCGGCAACCCCGAGATGGTCCTGGCCCGGCTGGTCGCGAGTCTGCTGGTGGCCTGCGCGATGGGCTGGCTCTGGCTGCGCCTCGGCCGCACCGACTGGCTGCGCCCGCCGTCGCGTCCGTCCCACGACGGCCGGAGCAGGGGCGCCGCGTTCTGGTCCTCGGTCCGGCACGACGTGATGCACGCCGGGGGCTTCCTGGTGGTCGGCGCGATGGCGGCGGCGACCCTGAAGTCGGCGGTCCCGGAGAACTGGCTGCGCGAGGTCGCGGCCAGCCCGGTGCTGGCGATCCTCTCCCTGGCCTGCCTCGCCGTACTGCTGTCGATCTGCTCGGAGGCGGACGCGTTCGTGGCCGCGTCGCTGACCCACTTCTCCCTGACGGCCCGGCTCACCTTCCTGGTGGTGGGCCCGATGATCGACCTGAAGCTGTTCGCGATGCAGGCGGGCACCTTCGGCCGCGCCTTCGCGCTGCGTTTCGCCCCGGCGACCTTCGTGGTGGCGGTGGCGGTCTCCGCGCTGACCGGGGCGGTGCTCCTGTGACGCGGCAGGCGCAGGCGGCGCTCCTGTTCCTGCTGGGCGCGGCCCTGCTGCACGCCGGGACGACCGACCTCTACCTGCGGTACGTCAAGTCAGGGCTGCGTCCGCTGCTGTTGCTGTCGGCGGTGGTCCTGATCGTCGCTGCGCTGGCGACGGTCTGGTACGAGCGCCGGGCCCCCGCCCACGCCGACCACCCCGAGCCCCGCATCAGCTGGCTCCTGGCCCTGCCCCTCCTCGCCCTGATCCTGGTCGCCCCGCCGGCTCTGGGCTCCTACAGCGCCGTACGCGCCGGGACGGCCCTGCAGAAGCCGTACGGCTACGCCGAGTTGCCGCCCACCGGCACCCTGCGTCTGGCCGTGGCCGACTACGCGGCCCGAGCGGTCTACGACCACGGCCGCACCCTGAAGGGCCGCCGGCTGGAGATCACGGGATTCGTGGCCACGGGCTCCTCCGGCACCCCGTACCTGGTCCGGATGACCCTGAACTGCTGTGCGGCGGACGCCCAGCCGGTCAAGATCGCCCTGACGGGAGAGGTCCCGCCCGTCCTCCGCCCGGACACCTGGCTCCGGGTGACCGGCACCTACACCCCCCGCACCACCGAGGACCCGGTGAACGGCGCCCCCGTCCCGTACCTGGAGGTGACGGAGGCGGTTCCGGTGCGGGCCCCGCAGGACCCGTACGACGAGACCTGGAACAGCTGACTCAGGAGCCGGACTCGGCGAGGGTGTGGGCGACCAGGGCGTTGGCGTGGCCGTGGCCCAGACCGTGCTCGGACTTGAGCCAGTTGACGAGCTCCATGTGCTTGGTGAGCGGGGAGTTCCGGATCAGGTCCTTCCACTCCGCGATCGGACGGCCGTACTTCTTCTCGATGGAGGGGAAGTAGCTGGCGGGGCCCTTGACGGCGGGGGTGGTCATGTCGGTCGTCTCCTGTCGTGGTGCGTGTGATGGTCGGAGGGTAGACCGGGGTCGGGCGGAGAACTCATCGGTGGCCGGCCGCGGACTTTCGGATCGCCTCGACGATCCGGGCCTGCGCGACGCTCGTCGCGATGCCGGTGGGGCCGCCCGAGCGGACGGCCTCGGTGAAGCGGGCGAGGGTGTTCGCGACCTGGTCGTCCGCCGGGAGGGTGCGCAGTTCCTGGTGGTCCTGGCGGTCGAGGCGGACCAGCGGGCGGTGGTCCCGGGGGGTGCTGAAGGCGTGGTCCACGGTGATCCGGCCGGTGCTGCCGAGGAGTTGGTAGCGGGCCGTGTAGAAGTGCTCCATGCCGAAGCCGACCTGGGCGGTGATTCCGGTGGGGCCGCGCAGGAGCGCGTCGCCCGCGATGTCCACGCCGTGCGCCGGGTGCCGTTTCAGGCTCGCGCCGAGCACGGCGAGGTCGTCGCCGAGGAAGAACTGCGCGGCCCGCACCGGGTAACCCGCGCCGTCGAGGAGGGCTCCGCCGCCGAGTTCGGGGCGGAGGCGGTGGTCTGCGGCAGGGCGGGGCGGGATGGTGAACGACGTCTGGACAGTGCGCAGTTCGCCGATCGCGCCCTCGGCCAGCAGATCTCGTACGTACGCGTGCTGGGCGTGATGGACGAACATGTAGTTCTCCATCAGCGCCAGACCGGCCAGTTCGGCCAGCGCCGCCAGGGCGGCCGTCTCCTCCGGGACCGTGGTCAGGGGCTTCTCCGCGAGGACGTGCTTGCCCGCCTCCAGGGCCCGGCGCACCCACGGCTCGCGCAGCGCGGGCGGCAGCGGGACGTACACCGCCTCGACCTCGGGGTCCGCGAGCAGCTCCGGGTACCCGGACACCGCTCGCGCCCCGAAGCGGGCGGCCACTTCCTTGGCCCGCTCCGGGCTGCGGCTGGCGACCGCAGCCAGCCGCAGCCCGGTCCCGGGGACCGAGGGCAGGGCGGGCAGGACCTTGCGGGTCGCTATGTCGGCGCAGCCGAGGAGCCCCAGGCGTACGGGATCAAGCATCCGGGTCTCCCTGGTCCATGAGGCAGGCGAGCAGTGAGCGGGCGACGACGTTGACGTGGTTGCCGTAGCGGACGAAGCCGGTCAGCTGGCGGCGGGTCATCCAGATGTAGTCGTCCGGTACGTCGGCCGGGAAGTCGTCCGGGACCTCGACCAGGAGGTAGCGGTTCTCCGCGTGGTGGAATCGGCCGCCCTCCTCGGAGAGCACGGTGTCGAAGTGGACGCGGGACGGCGGCGCGGACAGCACCTGGTCCAGGAAGGGCGGGTGCTGTGCGGCGGGCAGGTGCGCGTAGTTCTGGGGGACGCAGTTCACCGTCGGCGACATCTCCACCACGTCGGAGGTGCCCGCCTCGCTCTGGGCGTGCACGAGCAGCTGCCAGTCCGCGTCCGGTGCGGTGCGCCGGCCGAGGAAGGCGACCACGCCCCGGTCCACCGGCGCCAGCAGCGGCTGGGACCAGCGGGCCACCTCCCGGCTGCTGGCCTCGACGTCGACCCCGAGGACGGTGAAGAAGGTGCCCCGCTCGTGCTCGATGCGGTCCGGGCCCCGGCTCCAGCCCTTCACCTGGTTCAGCGGGATGCGCCGCCGCTCCAGCACGTGGTTGCTGCGCGCCTCGGTGAACCAGCTGAGGATCTCGGCCGTCGTGTGCGGCCACGGACCGCCCCGGTCCTGCTCGTCGCGGAGGAAGGGCAGACCGGACAGCACGGTCCGGGAGTCCATGTTGACGACGTTGTCGATCCGCAGCAGGTCCTTCAGCAGCGGCAGGCTCACCCAGCGGAAGTTGTCGTGCGCGGGCACCTCGGTGCTCTCCGGCACCTCCACGATCATGTTCCGGTTGCGTTTGGCGAGGAACCAGGAGCCCTGCTCGGACTGGAGGGCGTCGAAGACCCGGCGGCCCTGCCGGGGGTCCACGAAGTACTCCAGGTAGGGAACCGCGTTGCCGCGGTGCACGCGCGTGTAGTTGCTGCGCGTGGCCTGGACCGTCGGCGACAGCTGGAGCGTGTTCACGTTGCCCGGCTCCATCTTCGCCTGCATCAGGAAGTACGGCTTCCCGCCGAACCGCTTGACCAGGATCCCCAGGATGCCGATCTCGTCCTGGATGATGATCGGCTGCGTCCAGGTGCCGCTGTCCCCGCCCAGGGACGCCTCGATCCCCTCCACGGTGAAGAAGCCGCCGCTGCGGTGCCCGAGGTTCCCGGTCGTGGCGTCGAAGTGCCAGCCGTCCAGGGCGTCGAGCGGTACCCGCGTGACGCGGTAGTGGTTCGCCGCCCGCCGGTCGGCGAACCACTCCTGGAAGGCGCCGGTGTCCTCCAGCGGCGGAGTCACCGCCCGGCCTTGTCTTCCGCGTACTTCTTGGCGTGGCCCAGGGTGGCCCGGCTGTTGGTGCCGAGGGCGTTGCGGATGAAGGTGCGGGCCTGCGGGACGTCCGCG
The DNA here is from genome assembly GCF_056436565.1 of Streptomyces sp. NPDC043726. NCBI lineage: Bacteria > Bacillati > Actinomycetota > Actinomycetes > Kitasatosporales > Streptomycetaceae > Streptomyces > Streptomyces sp. NPDC043726. The sequence continues at coordinate 194,875 of NZ_JBWKCI010000003.1, read as the reverse complement.
TCCTCGCCCAGGATCACCGGGATGTTCTCGGTGTTGAGGATCACGGTGTGCTGGGAGGTGGCGGTGGTGACACCCCGGTCGTCCTCCTCCAGCTGCCAGTACCCGGTGTGCAGGGCCATCAGCGCGGGCAGCGTGGTCTGCTTGTAGACGATGCGGTGGTGCGGGAAGCAGACCCGGACCGACTCGGTGGTGTGCTGCGAGCCGTCCTTGGTCAGCGTGTCCATCCGCAGCACCTGCAGGCCGGGCGTCTCCTCCTGGAGGTCCACCTTGGCGACGTGCGGCAGCCGCTCCTGCCACAGGTTCGCCTCGCTGATGAAGGCGTAGACGTCCTTGGCCGAGCCGTTGATCTCGACGCTGTCCTCGAAGGACAGCACCAGGTCCGGGGTGCCGGTGGCCAGCTCCACGTTGGCCTTCAGCGCGGCGAGTTCCTGCCGGCTGTTGCGGTCCACGGCCTCGTCGATCCACTCCAGCCCGGCGGGGTCGTCGTCCACGGCCCGGTAGTCGTGCAGCAGCCGCACCCGGGTCAGCTCCGGGCCCAGCTCCTCGGCGATCCAGGTGCCGCCCATCGCGGCCACGGGCGGCGTGGACACCTCCTGGCGGAAGGTGATGCGCCGCGCCTCGGGGTCGAGGACCCGGTGGGAGGTCCAGCTCTTCGCGCTGCCGTTGGCGGTGGCCCAGATCCCGATCCGCTCCTCGTTCCCCGCGAGCGGCACCCGCTGGACGTGGACGGAGGGCGGGAAGATCAGGGGCCAGTTCTCCACATCGGCGATCAGCCGGTACACCTCGGCCGCCGGGGCCTCGATGGTGATCTCGTGCTCGACCTCGCGTACGGTCATGATCGGTGTCACCTCTTCGGACGGGTCTTCTGACGGTCTTCGGACGGGGCTTCGGACGGTCTTCGGACGGGGAAGCTCCTGTGGCCGTGCGCTCGCGCGAAAGCCTCTGCGGAGATCAGAAGTTGCCGAGGCCGCCGCAGACGTTGAGGGCCTGGGCGGTGATGGAGGCCGCGGTGTCGGTGACCAGATAGCCGACGAGCCCGGCGACCTCCTCGGGCGTGGAGTAGCGGCCCAGCGGGATCTTGGACTGGAACTTCGCGAGGATCTGCTCCTCGGTGGTGTCGAAGGCGGCCGCGTAGCCCGAGCGCACCTTCTGTGCCATGGGGGTCTCCACATAGCCCGGGCAGACCGCGTTGACGGTGATCCCGGTGGGGGCCAGCTCATTGCCGAGGGCCTTGGTGAAGCCGACCACGCCGTGCTTGGAGGCCGAGTAGGGGGCGCCGAGCACCACACCCTGCTTGCCCGCGGTCGAGGCGATGTTGATGATCCGGCCCCGGTCCTTGTGGCGCATCCCGCCCGTGTTCAGCACCTCACGGGTCATCAGGAACACGCTGTTGAGGTTGGTGGCGATGACGTCCAGCCACAGCTCGTCGGCGATGTCCGCGGTGACCCCGCCCCCGCTGCGGCCCGCGTTGTTGACCAGCACGTCGATCGTGCCGTACCGGTCGACGGCGGCCTGCACGAAGCGCTGGATGTCCTCGGTGGACCGGACGTCGCAGGGACGGCCGTCGACGTCGAGGCCCTCCTCGCGCAGTTCCTTGACCGTACGCAGCACACTGTCCTCGGTACGGGCGCACAGGTAGACCCGGTAGCCCTGGCGCGCCAGCAGCCGGGTGGTGGCCAGGCCGATCCCGCTGGTCGCGCCGGTCACCACGGCGGTCCGCGACTCCTGTTCCGACATTCGTCCTCCTGACGGTGCTCCGAACGGTCCCGACAACGCGGGGATGCTCACAGCCGCTCCTGGAAGGGCGCTCGAAGGGGCCTCAGGGGACGACGGACGGTCCCTCACGCCGGGCGCGGCTGTGGCGTGGCACCACTGCCGCTCCATCTGTGGTCGAGGTCGTCTTCCCAGACTGACCCGACCCGCGACGACCCAAGAGGCGGCGATGACCCGTACTTCCCGGATCACGACACGCACCGAGGCACCTCCCCGGCCGGCGGGAGCGCGCCTGAAGCTGTTCTGTTTCCCCCACGCGGGTGCCGGCGTCTCCGCGTTCGGCGGCTGGTCCACGGTGCTCGGCGACTCGGCGCGGCCGGTCCCGGTGCTGCTCCCCGGACGCGGCCCGAGGCGCCTGGAGGCCCGGGTCACCAGTGCGCGGGGCCTGTTCGCCGATCTGCTGCGGCAGCACGGGCCGCCGCCCGAGGAGCCGTACATCCTGTACGGGCACAGCCTGGGCGGGCTGATCGCCTACTCCGTGGCCCGTGCCCTGGAGCGGGTACACCGCACCGCGCCGATGCTCGTCGTGCTGGGCGCCTGTCCGCCGCCGGACGCCGAGTCCGCGCTCGCGGATGCCTGCGAGCTGCCCGACGACCAGTTGTTCGACGTGCTGGAGGCGTTCGGCGCGGTGGAGCCGGGCACTCCGCGCCGCGGTGTCTGGCAGCGCACGGCGCTGGACGTGATCCGGGACGACCTGCGGCTCGCCCGCGCACTGCGCCGGGCCGCCGACGGACCGCTCGGCGCACCGCTGGTGACGATCGCGGGCACCGAGGATCCGGTGGCCGGTCCCGAGGTGATGGCCGGCTGGCGGGCGTGGGCCGACGGGATCCACGCGCAGCGGACCGTCACCGGGGACCACCACTTCCTGCGGGGCCCGGCCCTGCCCGAACTGCTGGGCCGGCTCTGCCGGGACGTGCACCGCCTGTCTTACGCGCGCACTCACTCATGAAGGGCAGCCGACACTTATGAAGGGCAGCCGATGAACCGTCGTGTCGCCATCACCGGGATCGGGGTGGTCGCCCCAGGAGGGGTGGGAACGAAGGAGTTCTGGTCCCTGATCACCTCCGGCCGGACCGCCACCCGGTCCATCTCCACCTTCGACGCCACCCAGTTCAGGTCCCGGATCGCCGCCGAGGCCGACTTCGACCCGCTGGAGCACGGCTTCACCCCCGAGGAGGCCGAACGCCTGGACCGGGCAGCGCAGTTCGCCCTCGTCAGCGCCCGCGAGGCGCTGCGGGACTCCGGCCTCGAACAGGGCCTCGACCCGCTGCGCACCGGCGTCACCCTCGGCAGCGCGGTCGGCTGCACGATGGGCCTGGACACCGAGTACGACGTCGTCAGCCGCGGCGGCTCCACCTGGCAGGTGGACCACACCCTCGCCGTACCGCATCTCTTCGACTACTTCGTGCCGTCGTCGATGGCCGCCGAGGTCGCCTGGCGCGCCGGCGCCCAGGGCCCGGTGTCCATGGTGTCCACGGGCTGCACCTCCGGGCTCGACTCCCTCGGCCACGCCGTCGAACTGATCCGGGAGGGCAGCGCGGACGTGATGATCGCGGGGGCCACCGAGGCGCCCATCTCCCCGATCACCATGGCCTGTTTCGACGCCATCAAGGCCACCTCGCCGCGCAACGACGAGCCGGAGACCGCCTCCAGGCCGTTCGACGCCTCCCGCAACGGCTTCGTGCTGGGCGAGGGGTCGGCCGTACTGGTCCTGGAGGACCTGGACCGGGCCCGTGCGCGCGGGGCGCACGTCTACGCCGAGATCGCCGGGTTCGCCACCCGCTGCAACGCGTACCACATGACCGGTCTGACCCCGGACGGCGAGGAGATGGCCGAGGCGATCCGGGTCGCCCTCGACGAGGCGCGGACCGACCCCTCGGACGTCGACTACGTCAACGCCCACGGCTCGGGCACCAAGCAGAACGACCGGCACGAGACGGCCGCCTTCAAGCGCAGCCTGGGCAGCCACGCGTACGAGACGCCGGTCAGCTCCATCAAGTCGATGATCGGTCACTCGCTCGGCGCGATCGGCTCGCTGGAGGTCGCGGCCAGCGCCCTGACCATCGAGCACAACGTCATCCCGCCCACCGCGAACCTGCACACCCCCGACCCGGCCTGCGATCTGGACTACACCCCGCTGACCGCCCGGGAGCAGCGCACCGACACCGTGCTCAGCGTCGGCAGCGGCTTCGGCGGCTTCCAGAGCGCGATGGTCCTCATCCGCCCCGAGAAGGGAGACGCCCGATGACGGACGTGGCGACCCGCGCCGAGCCCACGCCTGCCGGACCGGCCACCGCACCCCCGGTCGTGACCGGCATCGGGGTGGCCGCGCCCAACGGCTTCGGGCGGGAAGAGTGGTGGCGGGCGACCCTGGCCGGGGAGAGCGGGATCCGGGAGATCAGCCGGTTCGACCCCGCCCAGTACCCGGCCCGCCTCGCCGGGGAGGTGCGGGGCTTCGACGCGGCCGAGCACATCCCCGGGCGGCTGATGCCGCAGACCGACCACATGACCCGGCTCGCGCTCGCCGTCGCCGACGAGGCCCTGTCCGACGCGGGTGTCGACACCGCCGAGCTGCCCGACTACGCGGCGGGCGTGGTCACCGCCGCCTCCGCGGGCGGCTTCGAGTTCGGGCAGCGCGAGCTGGAGGCGCTGTGGAGCAAGGGCTCGCGGTACGTCAGCGCGTACCAGTCCTTCGCCTGGTTCTACGCCGTCAACACCGGCCAGATCTCCATCCGGCACCGGCTGCGCGGACCCAGCGGGGTGCTGGTGACCGAGCAGGCGGGCGGGCTCGACGCGGTCGCCCAGGCCCGACGGCAACTGCGCAAGGGCATCCGCCTCGTGGTCACCGGCGGGGTGGACTCCGCGCTGTGCCCCTGGGGCTGGGCCGCGCAGCTCGCGGACGGCCGGCTGAGCACGGCCACCGATCCGGCCCGCGCCTATCTGCCGTTCTCCGCCGACGCCTCGGGGCATGTCGTCGGCGAGGGGGGCGCCCTGCTGGTCGCGGAGGACGCGGGGGCCGCCCGGGAGCGGGGGGCCGAGGTGTACGGGACGATCGCCGGGTACGCGGCCACCTTCGACCCGGCGCCCGGTCTCGGCGGTGACTCGAGGCTCCGGGACGCGGCCGGACTCGCGCTGCGGGACGCGGGGTTGTCCGCCGGGGACGTGGACGTGGTGTTCGCGGACGCCGCGGGCGAGATTGCCGCGGACCGTGCCGAGGCGCTCGCCCTTTCCGCGCTGTTCGGTCCGAACGGTGTTCCGGTCACCGCACCGAAGACGATGACGGGCCGGCTGTCCTCGGGCGCGGCCTCCCTGGACCTGGCCGCCGCCCTGCTCTCCCTGCGCGACCAGGTGATCCCCCCGACCGTCAACGTCGACGGTCCCGCCGCCGGTCTGCCCCTGGACCTGGTGACCGGCGGGCCCCGCCCCGCGACGCTGCGCACCGCCCTGGTGCTGGCCCGCGGCCGGGGCGGCTTCAACGCGGCGATGGTGGTCCGCCGCGCCGGTTGAGACACGGCTCAGCAGATTGCGATACCGACTTCAACAGACGGAGTGACGATGCCGAACGAAATCACGCTCACCCAACTCACCGAGCTGCTGCGGGACAGTGCCGGAGCGGACGAGTCCGTCGACCTGGACGGCGACATCCTCGACAAGACGTGGATCGAGCTGAAGTACGACTCGCTGGCCGTGCTCCAGATCACCGGCCGGATCGAGCGCGAGCACCGGATCGAGGTCAATGAGGACGCCGCGTCCATCGCGCAGACACCCCGCGAGTTCCTGGCCGTGGTCAACGAGGCGTTCGCGGCCGCCGAGGCGGAGAGCGCCTGACCCGCACGACGGCCGGCGTCGAGCACGCCGGCCGTCGCGGGTCCTACCAGTTGAGCCCGCCGTTCACCTCCAGCACATGCCCGTTCACGTACGAGCTCTCCGCCCCCGCGAGGAACACCGCCGCGGCGGTCACCTCGTCCGGGGTGCCGAGCCGGCCCATGGCCAGCTTCGGCTGATACACCGCCCAGACCCGCTCGTTGTCCTTGATCGAGCGGGTCATGCCCTCGTCGATCAGCCCCGGGCAGAGCGCGTTGACGGTGATGCCCTTCGGCGCCAGCTCCACCGCCGTCACCCTGGTGAACATCTCCACCGCCGCCTTGCTCGCCGCGTACGCGGACGCGCCCGGTGCGACGCGGGTGGCCAGCGCCGAGGACAGGTTGACGATCCGCCCGCCGAACGCGCTCGCCTCCAGGTACGGCACCGCGTACCGGGTGCAGTGGAAGACACCGCCGAGGTTCGTCGCCATCGTCTGGGCGAAGTGGTCCGGGTCGAGCGTGGCCGCCGGACCCGGACGGCTGACCCCGGCGTTGGCGACCACGACGTCCAGGTGGCCGTAGTACTCGGCGACCGCGCGCATCAGCTCGCTCACCGACTCCGGGTCCCGTACGTCCGCCTCGCGCAAGGTCACCTCGCCCGCGCCCTCCGCGAGGTCCGCCCCGGCGCTCTTGTCCCGGCCCACCGCGACGACCTTGCAACCCTCGCGCGCGAACGCCTCGACGATCCGCCGGCCGAGCCCCTTGGTGCCGCCCGTGACGACCGCGACCCTTCCGTCGAGCCTCATGAATGGTCTCCCTTCCGAGGTGGATGTCGTGGGGGAAGGGTCGGGGCAGCCGCTGTGCGATGAATCGAGTTCACCTTGAGAGCCCGGTGTCAGTCTCTGCGGAACACCGAGGGCCTCCGCGCGGCCGGCCAGGCAGCCGAGAAGAGGGAGAAGCACTCCATGACGGGCAGTCTGTTCCAGCAGATCCAGCAGTTCTACGCCCGACAGATGCGGCTGCTCGACAACGGCGCCGTCGAGGAGTGGGCGGACACGTTCACCGAGGACGGCGTCTTCGACCAGAACGTGGCCGAACCGCTGACCGGCCGCGTGAACATCGCCGTGGCCTCCCAGAAGCGGGTGGACCAGATCGTCGCCGAGGGCATCACCCGCCGCCACTGGCTCGGCATGCTCGAAGTGGACCCGGAGGACGAGCAGGGCGTCGTACGGACGCGCTACTACGCCTTCTCCATGGCCACCGAGCGCGGCGGACGGCCGCGGATCACGGCGAGCACCTACGCCGAGGACACCCTGGTCCGCCACGAGGGGGACTGGCTCGTCCGGTACCGGCGGGTCACGCACGACGGCACGGCCTGACTCGTACTCCCCAAGGAGGCACACACATGTCGACGCAGCGAGCCGCCCTGGTGACCGGTTCGACCTCCGGGATCGGCGCGGCGACCGCCCGGACCCTGGCCGCCGCGGGCTACCGGGTGGCGGTCAACTCCCGCAACACGCCCAAGGAGGGCAAGGAACTCGCCGACTCGCTGCCCGGAGCGGTCTACGTCCAGGGCGACATCGCGGTGGAGGAGCAGGCGGCGCGGATCGTCCAGACGGTGGTGGAGCGGCTCGGCCGGCTCGACCTGCTGGTCAACAACGCCGGCGCCACCCGGCTCATCCCGCACGCCGACCTCGAGGCCGCCTCGCCCGCCGTCTGGCGGGAGATCCTGGACGTCAACGTGGTCGGCACCTGGCAGATGAGCGTGGCCGCGATGCCGCACCTCAAGGCGGACGGCGGCGGGGCCATCGTCAACATCTCCTCGATCGCGGGCGTCAAGCCGACGGGCAGTTCCATCCCGTACGCCGTCAGCAAGGCGGCGATCAACCATCTGACGCGGCTGCTGGCCAACGTCGCCGGGCCCGAGGTCCGGGTCAACGCGGTCGCTCCGGGGCTGATCGACACGCCCTGGACCGCGGACTTCACCGGGCCGCGCGAGGCCGTCACCGCGGGGGCGCCGCTGCGCCGGATCGGCACGCCCGAGGACGTGGCCGAGGCCGTGCTGGGGCTGGCCGAGGCCGCGTACTCCACGGGTGTGGTGCTGCTGGTGGACGGCGGCATCCACAACCTGTGAACAACGCGGGGGAGGGACCGACGCCGGTCGGTCCCTCCCTCACGTGTGTCAGCGGGCCGCGAACTCCTCCAGCTCGCCCACCAGTTGGGCGGGTGACGGCTGCCGCCCGACCTCCTCGGCCACCCGCCCGGCCGCCGCCCTCAACTCCGGGTCCGTCAGCAGCCGGGCCAGGGTGTCGGTGGTGACCTCGTGCGGGTCGACGGACAGACCGAGGCCCGCCCGGTCGACGACGTCCGCGTTGACGAAGTTGTCCGCCCCGTGCGGCAGCAGCAGCTGGGGCAGGCCGAAGGTGAGCGCGGTCAGGGTGGAGCCGGAGCCGCCGTGGTGCACGGTGGCGTCGCACCGCTCCAGCAGCGCGTTGAGCGGCAGCCAGCGCACGACACGGACGTTGTCCGGCACCGTCGGCAGGTCGTCCTCGCGCATGCCGGTGACGACGAAGTCCGCGTCGGTCTCGGCGGCGGCACCCAGCAGCTTCTCCAGCCCGCCGGTGCCCAGCATCCTCGGCACGATGGTGCCGAGCGAGACGGCGACCCGGGCCCGCGGCCGGGGCGCGGTGAGCCACTGCGGCAGTTCACCGCCGGCGTTGTACGGGACGTACCGCATCATCCAGCCCTCGCCCTCGCCCCGCATCAGGCTCGGCGGGCCGACGTGCAGGACCGCGTGCGCGGGCAGTTCGACGGGCACGCCGTGCCGCTCGAAGGACGCGGCGAGATACGGCAGGAAGCCCTCCGCGAAGCCGCCCTCCCGGAGCATCCCGAACCCGTGCTCCACCGCGGGCACCCCGAGCCGGCGCGCGGCGAGCAGTCCCGCGCCCTGGAGCCGCCCGTGGACCACCAGATCGGGCCGCCACCGGTCGGCGATCCGCAGCGTGCCCTCCGCCATCAGGTCGCTGACGGTCGCGAACCGCTCCAGCATCGCCGGGGTGGTGGCGCCCCCCGCCTTCACGATCGCCTGGCCGCGCACCTTCATCTGCCGCGCCAGCTCGTCCGGCGCGAGCTGGGGGCCACCGCCGAACACCTGGTCGAAGTCGGTGCCGGGCGAGACGTCGACGACGGGCAGTCCCGCCTTCACGGCAGCGTCCACCGCCGTGTCGGAGGAGGCGACGAGCACCTCGTGGCCCGCGGACCGCAGCGCCCAGGCCAGCGGGATGACCGGGAAGAGATGGCCCAGGGCGGGTGGGGAGGCGAACAGCACACGCATGGTCGGGACTCCGTTCGTCGGGCGGGAACGAGCGGTGCCCCGAGGCGGGAAGGGGGGTCGCGCTCGGGGCACCGGGTCCTTCGGGGGGTGTTACGAGGTGCGGGTGGCGACGACGTCCACCGTGAAGCTGCTCACGACATTGCCCTGGAGGTCGAGGACCTTGGACACACCGTGCGAGGTCCAGTGGTCGTTGTCGCTCAGCACGGCGTCCTGGTGCCCGACGACCGAGCCGTCGACGTTCCCGGCGGCGTCCTTGTGCGGGTGCTCGATGTCGTACGAGAACGTCGTCCGGCCCGTGCGGTACCAGGTGTCGGTGGCGTTGCCCATGGTTCCGTCGGAGAGGAAGGTGAAGCTGGTGGTGCCGGAGCTGGGTATCGAGGTGGTCACCTGGGCCGACCACGTGCCGACCGGCGAGTAGCGCTTGGCCGCCTCGCCGTCCGCCTGCGCGGTGCCGCCCACGGCGAGCAGCGAGGGGACGACCAGTGCGGCGGCGGCCAGGGTGCGCAGGGCGCGACGGCGGGTCCGGCCGCGGGGAGACGGGGTGGCGGTGGCGGGCATGGCGGCCCCTCCTTCTTCGTACGGTGTGGTGCCGCGCAGCCTTACGGCCGCCGCTCGAAATCCGCTGACGCGGGGCTTGAGCCGTCGTCCGACTCCGGGGCGCCCTCGGCCTCACGCGGGCGGCCGGGCAGGAACAGCGCCGGGACCAGGGCCAGCGCGCTGAGCCCGACGGTCCACCAGAAGGTGGTGTTGAAGGCGTCGGTGAGTTCCGCGGCGGACGGCTCCTCGCCGCCCTGCCGGGACTGCAGGAGCACGGCGAGGGCCGCGGTGCCCAGGGAGCCGCCGATGCGCTGGAGGATCACGAGCGCCCCGGCCGCCCGGGGCACGTCCTCCTGGGACAGCGAGCGGTACGCGGAGGCGGTCAGCGGGGTGGCCACCGCGCCGAGACCCAGGCCGCGCAGCACCAGCGAGCAGGTCAGCAGCGCGTCGCTGGTGTCGGTGCCGGCCCGGGTGAAGGCGAGGGTGCCGACGAGGGTCAGCGCGATGCCGATCAGCACGATCCAGCGCGGCCCGAGCCGGTCCACCAGCGCGCCGGCCACCGCCAGCGCGACCACCGTCCCGGCGCCCTGCGGGGCCAGCATGAGCCCGGCCTGGAGGGCGTCGTGCCCCTGCACCTGCTGGTAGTACAGGGGCAACAGGAACATCGCGCCGAACAGGACGGCGCCCAGCAGGAACAGCAGCCCTGAGGAGACGGCGAACGCCCGGTTGGCGAACAGCCGCAGATCGACGACCGGCGGCACCTCCCGTTGCCGCAGGGCCCGCACGACGAACGCCGCCAGCAGGGCCGTACCGCCGCCGACGTAGGCCAGCACCTCCGTGGAGCCGAAGCCGTCCGGGGACTCCTCCAGCACGGACAGGCCGTACAGCAGCGCGGTCAGACCGGGGGAGAGCAGCAGCAGGCCGAGCACGTCGAGCCGGCCCGGGGTGCCCGGCCCGGGGGTGTCCTTCTCCAGGGCGAGGAAGGCGAAGAGGAGGGCGGCGGCGCCGAGGGGCAGATTGACGTAGAAGATCCACCGCCAGCCCAGGTCGTGGATGAGCAGACCGCCCACGCTCGGCCCGACGATCGGGGCGAGCTGGGTGGGCACGCTCACCAGGGTCATCACCCGGCCGATCCGCTGCGGCCCGGCGGCCCGAACCAGCAGGATCTGGGCGAGCGGCGGGATCAGGCCGCCGCCCAGGCCCTGTAACAGCCGGAAGACGATCAGGCTCTCCACCGACCAGGCCGCGCCGCACAGCGCCGAGGCCGCGACGAACAGCGAGAGCGCGAACAGCCACATGCGCCGGGCGCCGAAGCGTTCCGCGGCCCAGCCGGTGACCGGGACCACCATCGCGAGCGCGAGCAGATACCCGGCCGCGACCCACTGGAGCGAGGAGAGCGGCGCGTCGAACTCCCGGCCGATGCTGTCCAGCGCGACGGAGACGATGGTGGCGTCCATCGCCGAGAGGAACGCGCCGCAGACGATGATCGCGCCGAGTCGCACCAGCCGCGCGTCCAGCTTGTCGCCGGCGTCTTTCTCAGCCATGGCTCTCTCCCGCTTCCGAGACGCACCTCCAGCGCCTCAACTGCCAAGCATCGTAGGGTGGTTGGGAATCGCTGACCGGATGGGCAACGGGAGGAACACCACATGGCCACGGCAGTCGCGTTCTCCGCGTACGGAGGTCCCGAGGTACTGCGCCCGCTGGAGTTCGAGGAACCGGCCGCGGGACCCGGCGAGGTGCGCGTCCGGGTCCGCGCCGCCGGGGTCAATCCGGTCGACGTGAAGCTGCGCCGCGGGGACTTCGAGGGCATGGTCCCGGTCACGTTCCCGCAGCGGCTGGGCAACGAGTACGCGGGTGTGATCGACCAGGTCGGCGCCGATGTCACCGGCTTCGCCGTGGGCGACGAGGTGCTCGGCTTCACCGCCATGGCCGCCTACACCGAGGTCCTCACGGTCCCCGCCGACGCGGTCGCGGTGAAGCCGGGGGCGCTGTCCTGGGAGGTGGCCGGCGCCCTGTCCGCCGTGGGGCAGACCGCGTACAACGCGCTGCGGGAGCTGAAGGTCGGCGCCGGCGACACCCTGCTGGTGCACGCCGCGGCCGGGGGAGTCGGCACCGTCGCGGTCCAGCTCGCCCGGCGCCTCGGCGCGCGCGTCATCGGCACCGCGAGCGAGCGCAACCACGCGTACCTGCGGTCCCTGGGCGCGGAACCGGTCGTCTACGGGGAGGGGCTCGTCGCGCGCGTCCGGGACATCGCCCCCGTGGACGTGGTCCTGGACGCCGTCGGCGGGGAGGCCGTGGACGCGTCGCTCGAACTCGTCGCCGACCGCTCCCGGATCGGTACGACCGTGGACCAGAAGGCGGCCGACGAGCACGGCATCGTACGGCTGCGAGGGGCCCGTTCCGCCGAGGTGCTGGCCGAACTGGCGGGCCTCGCGGCGGCCGGCGAGCTGGTGCTGCCGATCAGCGCGTCCTACGCGCTCACGGCCGCCGCCGAAGCCCACCGCGAGGTCGAGGGCGGCCATGTGCGCGGCAAGGTGGTGCTCACCGTCTGACCGCTCCGGGACCGTCACCCGCCGTGCCGCCTGCGCTCCGCGAACTCCTTGGCGCGGGCCAGCACTTCGCGGCTGCTGGTGCTCAGCGCGCGGCGGGTGAAGTCACGGGCCCGCGGCACATCGTCGGTGCCCTCGGCCAGGACCACGGTGTGCCGGGAGGCCACGAGGGTCTTGTCCCCGTCCCCCTCGACGACGTAACTGCCCGTGTGCACGACGGCGAGCGGCGGGATCAGCAGATGCTTGTACGCGATCCGCTCCCGCGGGAAGCAGACGCGGACGACCTTGGAGGGGTGGTCCACGCCGCTCTCGGTGTGCGTGACCCAGTCCAGCAGCTGCACGTTCTCGCCGCCGTCCCGCGCGTCCACGGACACGATGTGCGGGATCCGCCCGGGCCAGGCCGCCGCGTCCGCCAGGAACTCGTACACGTCGGCGGCCGAGCCGTCGACCGTCGCGGTGTCCTCGATCTCCACGACGAGCCGCTCGTCGGCGGCCTCCCGTTCGGCCGCCTCCTTGAACGCGGCGAGCTCGGCGGCGCTGTTGCGGTCCAGCGTCTCGGCGATGAAGTCCAGGGTGGCGGGGTCGTCGGAGGCCGGCCGGTAGTCGTGCAGCAGCCGCACGAGACAGGTCCGCTCCGACAGCGGTTCCACGATCCAGCTGCCGCCCATGTCGGCGACGGGGGCCTGGGTGGTCTCCTGGCGGTAGTCGACGCGGAGCCGGTCGGCGTGGAGGGTGCGCAGGGCGACCCAGGGGAAGACGCGGTCGTCGGAGGTGAGCCAGATGCCGACGCGTTCCTTGGTGCCGTCGTCCTCACTGGAGAAACGTTCCATGTGCGCGATGTTCGGGAACAGCCGCGGGCCGTGGTTGACGTCGGCGAGCAGCCGGTACGCCAGCGCGGCCGGCGCGGCGACCTCGGCGCGGTGTTCCACGTCCGTGGTGGCGGGGGCGGCGCTCATGAGGCGGCCTCTTTCGCTCGGGTGTCGAGGGACGCGGTGAAGGCCCGGCAGGCGGCGTAGTCGGGCAACAGCCCTTCCTGGCCGAGCTGTTTGAGGGTGGGCGCACCGGCGTCGCGCTCGGAGAGGCACGGCTCGCCGAGCCGCGGCCAGTCGATGTCCAGGTCGGCGTCCATGGGGTGCACGGCACGCTCCCGCTCGGGGGCGTAGACGGCGGAGCAGAGGTAGGCGACGGTGGCCTCGTCGGTCAGCGCGCAGTAGCCGTGCCCGAGCCCCTCCGAGATGTACACGGCCTTGCGGGTCTCCCCGTCCAGCCGTACGGCCTCCCACTTCCCGAAGGTCGGCGAGCCCTCCCGCACGTCCACGATCACATCGAGGACCGCACCCGCCGGACACGTCACGAACTTGGCCTGCCCGGGCGGCACATCGGCGAAGTGGATACCGCGCACCACGCCGAGCGAGGAGACCGCGAGGTTCGCCTGCCGCAGGTCCAGCGGATGCCCCACCGACTCGGCGAGCCGGTCGAAGCGGTACCACTCCATGAACCGCCCCCGGGCATCGGCATGTTGCTGGGGGGTGATCTCCCACAGCCCCTCGATCGACAGCGGTCGGATCCGCACGGCGCCTCCTAATGGGCTGTGGCAGTCGGGGCGTTGGGCTCGAGGAGTTCGAGCAGATAGCGGCCGTATCCGCTCTGCAGCAGCGGCTCGGCGAGCCGGGCGAGCTGTGTGTCGTCGATGAGCCCGGCGCGCCAGGCGGCCTCCTCGACACAGCCGATCATCAGCCGCTGCCGTGCCTCCAGGACCCGGACGAACTCGCCCGCCTCCACCAGGGAGGTGAAGGTCCCGGTGTCGAGCCAGGCGGTGCCCCGCTCCAGCACGGTGACCTGGAGCCGGCCGCGCCGGATGTACTCCGCGTTGACGTCGGAGATCTCCAGCTCGCCCCGGGCGGAGGGGCGCAGCTTGCGGGCGATGTCGATGACGTCGTTGTCGTAGAAGTACAGACCGGGCACGGCGTACGGGGACTTGGGCTTGGCCGGCTTCTCCTCGATGGAGGTCACCCTGCCCTGCTCGTCGAACTCGATCACGCCGTACGCGGTCGGGTCCTTCACCTGGTGGGCGAAGATCCAGCCGCCGGTGATCTCCCGCCGGGACCGCAACTGCGTGCCGAGTCCGGTGCCGTGGAAGATGTTGTCGCCCAGGATCAGCGCCACCGGGTCGTCGCCGATGAAATCGGCCCCGATCAGGAAGGCCTGCGCGATCCCCTCGGGGCGTTCCTGGGCGGCGTACTCCAGTCGGAGTCCCCACTGCGAACCGTCGCCCAGCAGGCGCTGGAACTGTTCCCGCTCATGGGGCGTCGTGATGATCAGAACCTCCGAGACCCCCGCATTGACGAGGGTGGTCAACGGGTAATAGATCATCGGCTTGTTGAACACTGGCATGAGCTGCTTGGAAACCGCCTGGGTGAGGGGCCGTAAACGCGACCCCGTGCCACCGGCGAGAAGTATGCCGCGCATGTATGGCAGCATAGGCACGCCAACTGCCGTGGTGCACACGGGAAAAGCCGAATTCCACTACGGCCCGAGCTGGGCACCACCGCATATTGAGCCGACGTCCTCAGTCTCTGCGAACATGAGGATTCTCGTCACCGGCGGCGCCGGTTTCATCGGCTCCCATTTCGTGCGAAATTTACTCTCGGGACGATTTCCGAAGATCCCGGATCCGAAAGTCACGGTACTGGACGCGCTGACCTACTCGGGCACGCTCACCAATCTCCGGTCCGTGGCCGACCATCCCGGTCTCACCTTCGTCGAGGGCGACATCCGGGACGTGGAACTCGTCAACTCCGTACTGCCCGGCCATGACGTGGTGGTGCACTTCGCCGCCGAGTCCCACGTGGACCGCTCGATCCACGGGGCGCTGCCGTTCATCACGACCAACGTGACCGGCACGGGCGTCCTGCTGGACGCGGCGCTACGGCACGGCCTCGGCCGCTTCGTGCACGTCTCCACGGACGAGGTGTACGGCTCCATCCCCACCGGCTCCTGGCGCGAGGACCAGCCGCTGGCCCCGCGCTCGCCGTACGCCGCGAGCAAGGCCGGCTCGGATCTGCTGGCCCTCGCCCACCACCGCACCCACGGCCTGGACGTCGTGGTGACCCGGTGCTCCAACAACTACGGGCCGCACCAGTTCCCGGAGAAGGTCATCCCCCTCTTCGTGACCCGGCTGCTGGCGGGCGAGGACGTCCCGCTCTACGGCGACGGCGGCAACGTACGCGACTGGCTGCACGTCGACGACCACTGCGTCGGCATCGAACTGGTGCTGCGCGGCGGCCGGGCCGGGGAGGTCTACCACATCGGCGGCGGCACCGAGCTGACCAACCGCGAGCTGACCGGGCGGCTGCTCGCGGCCTGCGGGGCGGGCTGGGAGCGGGTGCGGCCGGTCGAGGACCGCAAGGGGCACGACCGCCGGTACTCGCTGAGCATCGGCAAGATCCAGGAGGAGCTGGGCTACCGCCCCGCGATCTCCCTCGACGAGGGCCTGGCCGCTACGGTCGCCTGGTACCGGGACAACCCGTCCTGGTGGAAGCCGCTGCTGGACCGTGCGGCGCTGAGTGTGTGACGGGTCTGTGCGGGTCGGTGCCGTCCCGGGGGCTGGTGGCTGCCCCGGGACGGCACTTCCGCGTTCAGGCGGCTCTGCGTTCAGCGGGCTCTGCGTTCAGGCGGCGAGGCCCGGGAGCACCCTCTCGGCGAGCAGCCGCAAGGTGGTGGCGGCGTCGTCGTACGACAGATGCCCCGAGTGGACGCCCAGGCTGAGGGTGATGTCGTCGCCGTACCACTCGGCGATGGTCTCCAGCTGGCCCCGCACCGCGTCCGGCGTGCCCACCAGCAGCTTGTTCGCGGCCACCTTGGCCTCGAAGTCGGAGCCCTTGGCCAGCTTCTCGGCGAGCTTGCCGTAGCCGGGATACGCCTCACTGGACACCGTGCGCCAGGACTCGACCGCGGTCCGGAAGGACACCGTGTTGGCCTCGTCGTCCGCCTGCCCGGCCTTGCGCGCGACCTCGGGATCCTCGTTCACGACGGTCGGATAGCTGAGGTGGATCCGGGGCTCGCCCGCCCCCGCCCACTCCGTGCGGAACAGCTCCAGCCGCTCCTCCAGGGCCTCCCGGGACATGGCGTTCGGCACCGTCTGGAGGTGGTGGCCGAGCCGGGCGGCGTCGGAGACGGAGCCGAGGCTCTGCGCGGTGGTCACGAAGACGGGCGGATGCGGCCGCTGCACGGGCCGGGGCAGCAGTGTGACGGGCCCGAACCGGTGGAACTCCCCGTCCCACACGACGTTTTCCTCGGACCACAGTTTCTGAATGGCCGCGACATTCTCGGTGAAACGCCGACGGCTCTCATCGATCGGAATGCCGAACGCCTCGAACTCGTCGGGCAGAAAGGCCCGTCCGAAGGCCGCGTCGAGCCGCCCGCCGGACAGGTTGTCGAGCATGGCGAGCTTTCCGGCGAGTTTCACGGGGTGCTGAAAAGCCGGAATGGTGGCGCTGGTGCCGAGCCTGACGCGTCGTGTCCGGCCCGCCGCGGCCGCGAGGAATGTCGTGGCGTCGGGGCTGTAACCGCCGTAGGTGAAGAAGTAGTGTTCGACTATCTTGACGTGGTCGTAGCCCAGTTCCTCCGCCAGGTCGACGAGCCGCAGGCATTCGTCGAAGTACTGGTCGGCCGGTTTGTCGGCCGGTCCCACCGTGGGAAAGAACACGATTCCGATCCGCATGTCCCCTCACTTCTCCAAGGCGTCGATGCCGACGTGCCGATGCCGTATGAGCCACTGCCCGTTCTCTTGGACCAGCACGTCCCGGCAGACGACGTGGGCGAAGATGTCCGGCCGCTCTCCCCGGGGCGCCCGCATGGCCAGGGAGTAGTACTGGGCGCTGAGGGTGCCGTCCGGCCGCGGGGTGACGGACAGGTTGCTCGTCCAGTGCCGCATGACGGTGCCGGCCGCGGCGAGCTCCGCGGTGCGCTTGGTGATGGAGGCCCGGATGGCCTCGCGGCCACGCAGCACGTTGGTACGCCCCGGCTCCTCGAACACCGCGTCCTCGGTGTAGGCGTCGGCCCAGGCGTCCGGCCGCTGATCGTCCATCAGCGCCATGTGCCAGGCGTAGAACTGGGTGATCTCCGCGTAGAGGCCAGGATCGGCGAACGGCGGAGCGGTCTCTCGCTGCAACGTTGTCACCCTTCTCTGGGATTTGGTGGCGGCCGATCAGCCGGATTTGCCGGCGGTGCCGAGCAGCTGGCCGCCCCGCGCACCGCCCGCGGTCTCGAACCGCAGGGCGGCATGGCTGGCCACGCAGTGCACATCGCGCCAGATGCGCTGAAGGGGCTCGTCCTGCGCCTGCGCCGAGGATCCGGCGGACCGGAAGAGCCGTTCCACGGCGTCGACGAGCAGGTCCGCGGCGAGCGCGCAGTCGCGGGGCGAGCGGGTGCCGTCGCCCCTTTCGTCGGCCGCCCGTGCCACGCGGCGCAGCAGCAGCTCCGCGCTGTCGACCTCCCCCTCGGCCCGGGCGAGTACGGCGTGGAGGGAGGGGGCCGCTCGGCCGGCCATCCGGTCGGCCCAGTCCCGCACGGCCGCGCGCGCCGCGCCGAGCGCCGGTGCGGCGAACAGCGTGCCGCTGATGGTCCGCAAGGGCGCGGTATGACAGGGCGCGACGGACCCGACGGCCAGCCCCCGCCAGATGGAGTCCCGGGCGACGCCGCGGTGAGCGGGCACGAACACGTCGTCCACGACGAGGGTGTTGCTGCCGGTGGCCCGCATACCGACGTTGAACCAGGTGTCGCGGGTGTGGAAGTCGTGGCGGGGGAGGGCGAAGAAGAGCGCACCCCCGTTGGGGAGGGCGTCCCCGCTGTTGTGTGCGCCCCCGCTGTTGCGTTCGTCCCCGCTGTTGCGTTCGTCCCCGCTGTTGTGTGCGCCCCCGCTGTTGCGTTCGTCCCCGCTGTTGTGTGCGCCCCCGCTGGGGACGGCACACACAAGCGCCCAGTCGGCGAAGTCCACCCCACTGACGAGCCCCCACTCCCCGCTGAGCCGCCACCCCCCGCCGACGGCGACGGCCCGCCCGGCGGGGTTGAGCGCTCCCACGACGAGCGTGTCGGCCCCCTCGCCCCCGCCCCACAGCTCCCGCTGCCCGTCCTCAGGCAGACAGGCGCCCATCCGGGCGGCCCCGGCGGTGACGGAGGCGACCCAGGCGGCGGAGGTACACCCCTCTCCGAGGGCGGCCACGAGATCGAGCAGCTCCTCGAACCCGCCGTCGCGCCCACCCCACCGACCGGGCACGAAGTGCCGGGCGACCCCGGCGACGACGAGGGCCTCGACGACCTCCCCGGGCAACCGTCGATCGCGGTCCGCCCTGACGGCATGCCGCCCGGCGACCTCGACGGCCTCCCGCACGGCGCTGGACGTACCGGCGGGCCTGAGTAACGAGCCGGCCATGGACGCTCCCTCCTAGCCAGGCAACATCGACGTGCCGCTACTCAACCTCGTCGACTGGCCTGGAGGGGCATTCGGGAATCCCTGGAACGCCGGTGGAAACAGGCCCCTCAGAACGGCTCGGGGCCCCGACCGGCGGGCGCGGATCGGGGCGCGGGAGGGGCAGTGACAGACATCGGCCGAGGTCAGCGCCGCCGTCCGGCCTGGCGGCCGAGGGAGTGCAGATACTCCAGGGCACCCAGGACCACGGTGCGGTCGTGCCAGGCGAGCCAGCGACCGCTCTGCGCGCCGATCACGTCCAGGGCCTTCAACTGGGCGGGCGTCATGCTCTCGACACGGTGGTCGAGGTGGGCCGAGACCATGCCGATGCACAGGCCGCCGGCGGTGGTGAGCGGCACGCTGTGACAGGCCTTGCTGCCCGCCGCGAGGATGGCTTCCCGGGCCGGCTCGGTGAAAACGGGGTCGCTCTCGACGTCCCGAACGGTGACCTGGGCGACGTCCCGAGCAGCCTGGGCGCACGAGGTGCCCTCCACGCCGACGTGGGCGAAGAAGTCGACGAAGTCCTCGGTGAGCCCCGTGTGCTCCTCCATGCGCAGCCCGCCCCGGGCCCGGTCGGCGAGCTGCACATTGCCCATCGGGGTGTCGATCACGGCGAGCGTCTGGCTCAGCACGGCCCGCAGGACGGTGCCCCGGTTGCCGGTCCCGGACTCCCGGGCGGCCGGGTAGGTCAGCGGCGGCTCGGCGGTGCGGACGCGCCGGGGGAACCACAGCGGCGCACGCTCGTCGGGCCGCGGCAGGGTCACCAGCGCCTCGGCGAGGGTACGCATCCGCACGTTGTGCTGCTGCGAGGCCCGCCGCATGAGCGCGAAGGCACTGTCCCCGTCGGGCAGGCCGTACCGCTCCTGGACGATGCCTTGGGCGTGTGCGATCAGCGGATGCGTCAGAGCCCGGGCACGAAGATCACGCACCTCGTCCCGCAACCGTTCCAACTCATCGCGCTCCCCGTCGGGGTCGGTCATGAAACTCCTCAGCTCGATCCCTTCCACCTTCCCCGGCCCCCACCCTCCACACCCCCCAACAAAAACAGGCCCGCCGACCACTCATGTGAGTAGCCGGCGGACCTGTTGTTTCAGCTGTCGGGGTGGCGGGATTTGAACCCACGACCTCTTCGTCCCGAACGAAGCGCGCTGCCAAGCTGCGCTACACCCCGATGTCGCCGCTCGTCGCGGTGACGTCGTTTACTTTAGCCCACCGGTGGCTGGAGACGAAATCCGGTTTTGGCGCGGTGGTGGGCGCGGTGGCGGACGGGGTTCGGGCGGGCGTGGTCGAGGGCGATCAGGAGGACCGCCAGGGCGTAGATGGCGAGGCCGACGAGGAGGGCGTTGCCGAGGACGCCCTTGTAGCCGTGCTGGCCCACGTCCAGGAAGGGGTACAGGTACCGGGCCGGCGTGCCCTCCGCCAGGAGCTCACCCCGTGAGAGGGAGAAGGCCAGATAGGTCAGGGGGTACAGCATCCATGCCGTTGCCTGGCGCAGGTGCAGGGCGCCCGGTGCCGTCAGCAGGAGCCAGTCCAGGGCCGCCGCGATCGGGGTGATCGTGTGCAGGACGACGTTCGTGACCGCGTGCCAGCCCGTCGGCGGTGCCGTCTCTCCCGTCATCGAGAACGGGCTGGACGCGTTCGCCAGGAGCAGGTGGTACACCAGGCCGGTGACCGCGACGTAGAGCAGGGCCGCGCCCGTGATCCCCGACGGCAGCGGTTTGCGGGCGGCCCACGCCCGTCGTGCCGCGAACACCATGACCAGCGCCAGCAGGATGTTGCTCTGGATCGTGAAGAAGCTCAGGACGCGCAGCGGGCTGCCGAGGACGAGGTCGATCGTCACCGCCCCCGCCGCCGCCAGGGCGGTCAGCAGGCGGAAGGCGGCGGCCAGCCGGCGGCGTACGGGGTCCACCACGGCGGTGGCGGGGACGGGCGAGGGCAGCAGTCCCGGGATGCCCGGCACGGCGGGCAGGTCCGGGATGTCCCTGGGTATGGGGGCGGTCATGTCCCTCACGCTAAGCAGAGGGGACAAAAGGGGCTATGCGGGCGGTCCGTGCGGGTTACCCACGGCCGGTCCCATGCGCACTCGGCGGCCATGAGCCGACCCCATTCGCCGCCCGCCGCCCCCGGCTCCGCTCCCTCAGACCTTCTCCGTCAAGGTCAACAGCGTCGCCTCCGGTGGGCACGCGAAGCGGAACGGGGTGTAGCGGTTCGTGCCGCAGCCCGCGGAGACGTGCAGGTAGGAGGTGCGGCCCTCCGCCGTGTGCCTCGACAGGCCCTTCACCCGCTCCGTGTCCAGGTCGCAATTGGTCACCAGCGCCCCGTAGAAGGGGACGCACAGCTGACCGCCGTGGGTGTGGCCAGCCAGGACCAGGGGGTAGCCGTCCGCCGTGAACGAGTCCAGGACGCGGAGATACGGCGCGTGCACCACGCCCATCGAGAAGTCCGCCGTACCGGACGGGCCGCCCGCGACCTCGGCGTACCGGTCCCGCTTGATGTGCGGGTCGTCCAGGCCGGTCAGCTCCACCGACACCCCGTCGACCTTCAGGACGCCCCGCGTGTTGGTGAGGTTCACCCAGCCCGCGGTGTCGAAGCCGTCCCGCAGGTCCTCCCACGGGTTGTGGATCGCGCCCTCCGCCGGCGGGTTGCCGTTCAGGCCGTGCCGCCCCTGCGCCTTCTCGAACAGATAGCGGGCCGGGTTGCGGAGCTTGGGGCCGTAGTAGTCGTTCGAACCGAAGACGTACGCGCCCGGGAACTCCATCAGCGGGCCCAGCGCGTCCAGCACCTCCGGCACGCCCTCGGTGTCCGAGAGGTTGTCGCCCGTGTTGATCACGAAGTCGGGGCGCAGGCCCGCCAGCGAGCGCAGCCAGCGCTGCTTCTTGCGCTGTCCGCCGACCATGTGGATGTCGGAGACCTGGAGCACACGCAGCGGTCCCATCCCCGCGGGCAGGACGGGGACCGTCACCCGTCGCAGACGGAAGGAGCGGGCCTCGAAACCCGCCGAGTAGAGCAGTCCGGCGGCACCAGCCGCCGCGATCCCCAGAGGTACTCCATATCGCGCGCGCATACCTCCATCGTGTCAGACCGCCCCCAACTCCCGTGCCGGGCCGCCCTCAACTCCCGTGCCGGGCCGCCCAGAACTCCCGTGCCGGGCCGCCCCCTACTCCGCTCCCGGCCACCCCAACTCCCCTGCCCGCCCAGCCCGCCAAGCGCTCGCGCGGGAAATCAACAGGCGTCCGCTCACCCGCACCTGCGACAATCGTGCCCATGACCACGCTCAAGTCGAAGCTGCAGGATGACCTCAACGCCGCGATCAAGGAGCGCGACGAGCTCCGCTCCTCGACGCTCCGGCTGACGCTCGCCGCGATCACCAAGGAAGAGGTCGCGGGGAAGGAGAAGCGCGAGCTCTCCGACGACGAGGTGCAGAAGGTGATCACCCGCGAGGCGAAGAAGCGGCGCGAGGCCGCCGACGCCTTCGCGCAGGGCGGTCGTCCCGAGTCCGCCGAGCGGGAGAAGGCGGAGGGCGAGGTGCTCGCCGCGTACCTGCCCAAGCAGCTCGGCGACGAGGAACTGGAGCGGATCGTCGCCCAGGCCGTCGAAGAGGCGAAGGCGGGCGGTGCCGAGGGTCCGCGGGCCATGGGCGCGGTCATGAAGATCGTGAACCCGAAGGTGGCGGGCCAGGCGGAGGGCGGCCGGGTCGCCGCCGCCGTGAAGAAGCTCCTCGCGGGCTGACCGACGGCACAGCCGCGGCTCAACGGCGGGGCAAACCGACCGGCACAGCCGTACAAGCCGACCGGCACAACAAGCCCACCGGCACAGCTGTACAGGCCCACCGGAACAGGCGTACAAGCCCACCGGCACAGCCCAGCACAGGCATACGGCCCAACACAGCCGCGGCCCCTTCCCCTCCGTAGAAGAGGGAAAGGGGCCGCGGTCGTGCGAGGGGCGCGGGGCTCAGCCCCATCCGCCCCCGTTGCCGTTCCCGTTGTTCGTCTGGCCCTGGATGAAGTCCTCGGGGATCGAGAACGACGGCGTCGGTACGGTCGTGCCGCCGTCCGTGCCCGTGCCCGTGGTCGTGGCGCCGTCGACGCCGGTGCTCGTGCCGCCGTCGACGAGGCCGCCGACAAGACCGCCGTTGCCGTTGCCGTTGTTGCCGTTCTCGTCGCCGTTGCCGTTGTCGTTGTCCTCGTCGTCGCCGCGGTCCTCGTCGCCCCGGTCGCTGCGCGGGATGTCGACCAGGCTGAACTCGGGGGCCTCCCAGCCCTCGAGCGCGCCGGTCATCATGTCGCGCCAGATCGGGCCGGGCACCTGGCCACCGAAGACCTTGGCGTGCGGGACGCCGCCGATGGTGATGTTCTGCATCTTCCGCTTGTGCGCGGGGTCGCCGACCCAGACCGCGCCGGCCATGTTCGGGGTGTAGCCCACGAACCAGGCGGCGTAGCGCTCGTCCGTCGTACCGGTCTTACCGGCGCTCGGGCGGCCGCCGAGGCCCGCCTGCTGGCCCGTACCGTCCTCGACCACGCCCCGCAGCAGGGTGTTGATGGTGTCCGCGGTCTTCTCGGACATCGCGCGCGAGCAGGTCGACTTGGGGACCTCGAGGGACTTGGTCTCGCCGCCGATCCGCCGGCTGATCGACTCGATGGCGATCGGCGTGCAGTACATCCCGCGCGCGGCGAAGGTGGCGTAGCCGTTCGCCATCGTCAGCGGGGACATCTCCTGGGTGCCGAGGGCGATCGAGGGCGCCTGCTGCATCTTGTCGCCGTCCGCGCGCTCGACGCCCATCTTCTCGGCCATCTCCGTGACCGGGCAGATGCCGATCTCGCTGATCATCTCGACGTAGTAGGTGTTGACCGACTTCGCGGTCGCCTCCCGCATGTCGTACGGGCCGACCTCGGAGCTGTTCTCGTTCTCCAGCGGGACGCCCTTCTCGTCCCAGATCTTGCCGTCGCAGGCCTGGACCGGGGTCGGGTAGTCCATCTGGTACGGCGATCCGTACACCTTGTTGGCGGGCATGCCGCCCTCCAGCGCCGCCGCGGCCACGATCGGCTTGAAGGTCGAACCGGGCTGGTAGCCCGCGCCGCCGCCCATGGCCGCGTCGACCGAGAGGTTGATCTGGGTCTCGTTCTTGCCGAAGCCGTACGGGCGGGACTGGCCCATGGCCAGGATCTTGCCGGTGCCGGGCTCGACGATGGTCGCGGCGGTCGCCACCTCGTCGCTCTGGTAGACGTGGTCCTTGACCGACTGCTGGACCGACTCCTGGGCCTGCGGGTCGAGGGTGGTCCGGATGGTCAGACCGCCCTGGTTCCAGATCTTGGCCCGGGCCTCCTTGGACTTGCCGAAGACCGGGTCGCTCAGGAAGGCCGCGCGGACGTAGTCGCAGAAGAAGCCCGCGCCCTTCACGGCGGTGATGCAGCCGTTCTTGGGCTTGCTGACCTTCAGGCCCAGCGGCTTCTCCTTGGCCTTGTCGGCCTCGCCCTGGGAGATGTCGCCGACGTCGGCCATCCGCTGCAGCACGGTGTTGCGCCGCTTGGTGGCCTCGGCCTCGTCGTTGACCGGGTCGTAGCGCGAGGGCGACTGGACGATGCCGGCGAGCAGGGCCGCTTCCTGGACCTTCAGGTTCTTCGCCGACTTGGAGAAGTACCGCTGGGCGGCGGCCTCGACGCCGTAGGCCTGCTGGCCGAAGAAGGTGATGTTCAGGTAGTTCTCGAGGATCTTCTTCTTGCCCAGCTCCTCCTCGACCTGGATCGCGTACTTCAGTTCGCGGATCTTGCGGCCGAGGGTCTGCTGGGTGGCCTGCGCGACCTTCGTCGGGTCGTCGCCGGCCTCCTCGACGAAGACGTTCTTCACGTACTGCTGGGTGAGCGTGGAGGCGCCCTCGGCGACCCCGCCGCTCTGCGCGTTGCGGTTGAGGGCGCGCAGGACGCCCTTCAGGTCGACCGCGCCGTGCTGGTAGAAGCGGGCGTCCTCGATCGCGACGATCGCCTTCTGCATGTACGGCGAGATGTCCTTGAGGTCCACCACCGTGCGGTCGCGGGAGTAGACCGTGGCGATCGTGCCGCCCTCGGAGTCCAGGATCGACGTGCGCTGACTCAGCGGAGGAGTCTTGAGGTTCGCGGGGAGCTCGTCGAAACTCTCGACCGAGCCCTTGGCGGCGAGCCCCAGCGCACCGACCGCCGGCAGGGCGATCCCCGCCAGGACGGCTCCGGCGAGCACACTGACACCGAGGAACTTGGCGGCCTGCTGCGTTGGCGACAGACCACCGCCCGAGCGCTTCTTTGGCATGAGGGCAGCCTACGTTCTCATTCGCCGGACACGCGTATATGCCTTGGCCTAAGCTGCTCTCAACTGTCACAGCAGTAGGGCTACGTATCAATACGTCCGGCGACCCCGAATCGTTCCGGTCGGCCATCAAGTTTTTGATGGGGGCGTGTCCGAATCCGCCTTGTGTGTCACCTGGCGCCCGTTGTGACTCAACAGAACTGTCCCGGTTTGCCGGGATGATCACGCATGTCACCAGCTCACTCCCCCGGGTGATCTGCCGCTTACCCATAGTCCGTTCGGGCCATTCAAGATTGGGCCCGCTGGGGGTGTTGCGCTGTGCCCACCTTCCGTAACGTCCTCAACTGGCGGCGGTGAATATGCCGCTGCCGCCGTGGGGGAGCCTCGATTCGGGAGAGGACGGCGCCGGTATGGGCTGGGTAACCGACTGGAGTGCGCAGGCGGCCTGCCGCACTACCGATCCGGATGAACTGTTCGTTCAGGGAGCAGCGCAGAACAGGGCCAAGGCGGTGTGCACCGGATGTCCGGTACGCACGGAATGTCTGGCCGATGCGCTCGACAACCGCGTCGAGTTCGGCGTGTGGGGAGGCATGACGGAGCGGGAGCGCCGCGCACTGCTGCGCAGGCGGCCCACCGTCACCTCATGGCGCCGGCTGCTGGAGACGGCTCGTACGGAGTACGAGCGCGGGGCGGGCATCCTGCCCCTCGACGATGACGAGGTGTACGAGAACTACGCGGCGGTGAGCTGACAGCTCACCGGTTGGTCCAGGCCACGGGGGTGGGCAGCTCCGGTGGTTTGGTTCCCGAGCGTTCCGGTGGCTCGGTTCGGAGCGCTCCGGTGGTTTGAATCCCGGTGGTTCGGTTCAGCCGTGCTGCTTCAGGCCCCAGGGTCGGGCAGCTCCGGGCGGCCCGTCGCCAGCCGGTTTCCGATGTCCCGCAGCCCCGCGAGGTCGTGTACGTCGCCGGGCAGCGCGGCCACTTCGGCCACCGCCACCTCAGGGTGAAGCGCGGTGAAGCGGTCACGCGTGCGCTGCTCGCGGGAGAGCAGTTGCATACGGTCCGCGTGCAGCCTCAACAGGCCGGCGGTGAGCTGGTCGGGCTGTGCCGGGACCGGGTCCGTGGTGGCGGGGGAGCCTGCCGCTGCGGCTTCGGACGGGGCCTCGGTCGCTGGAGATTCTGAACTGCCGTACGTGTCGGGAGAGTTACGAAGTCCAGCTTTCCCGCCCTCCTGATCGACAATGCGGGACTCCTCAAGATTTTCCGCGGCGGCGAGCGCCCGCTCGGCCGACAGCCGGTCGGCGCCGCTGCCGTGGACACGGTTGAGCACCAGACCCGCGAGCGGCATGTCCTCGGCGGCCAGCCGCTGCACGAAGTACGCGGCCTCGCGCAGCGCGTCCCGCTCCGGCGCCGCGACCACCAGGAACGCCGTCCCGGGCGCCTGGAGCAGCTTGTACGTCGCGTCCGCGCGCGTACGGAAGCCGCCGAACATCGAGTCCATCGCGGCCACGAACGTCTGGACGTCCTTCAGCAGCTGACCTCCCAGCAGCTTGCCGAGCGCGCCGGTCATCATCGACATGCCGACGTTCAGGAACTTCATGCCGGCCCGGCCGCCGACCTTCGCCGGGGCGAGGAGGACCCGGATCAGCTTGCCGTCCAGGAAGGACCCGAGCCGCTTGGGGGCGTCCAGGAAGTCCAGGGCGGAGCGGGAGGGCGGGGTGTCGACGACGATCAGGTCCCACTCCTCCTTCGCCCGCAGCTGGCCGAGCTTTTCCATCGCCATGTACTCCTGCGTGCCCGCGAAGCCCGCCGAGAGCGACTGGTAGAAGGGGTTGCCCAGGATCGCGGCGGCCCGCTCGGGGTCCGCGTGCGCCTCGACGATCTCGTCGAAGGTGCGCTTCATGTCGAGCATCATCGCGTGCAGTTCGCCGTCGCCCTCGACGCCCTTCACCCGGCGCGGGGTGTTGTCGAGCGAGTCGATGCCCATGGACTGGGCGAGCCGGCGGGCGGGGTCGATGGTGAGGACCACGACCTTGCGGCCCCGCTCGGCGGCGCGCAGGCCGAGGGCCGCGGCGGTGGTGGTCTTGCCGACGCCACCGGAGCCGCAGCACACGATGATGCGGGTCTTGGGGTCGTCGAGGAGCGGGTCCACGTCCAGGTTGCGCGCGGGGGCCAGATGGTGGGTGCCTGCCTGGGCCCCTGTCTTCGTGCCTGCCTGTGCCCCTGTCTTCGTGCCCGACTGAGGCCCCGTCTTCGAGCCTGCCTGGGCGCCGGCTTCCGGGCTCATGTCATCCCCTGTTCTCGCAGCTCGGTGGCCAGTTCGTACAGCCCTGCCAGGTCCATTCCCTCGGTGAGCAGCGGCAGTTCGTGCAGCGGCAGATCCAGTTCGCCGAGGACCGCACGCTGTTCGTGCTCCAGCTCGTAGCGCTCGGCGTACTCCTCGGCCTGGTGCAGCAGCGGGTCCACGAGGCGCTCCGCGTGCCCGCCGCGCCGCGCGCCGCCGAGGCCGGCCGCCGACAGGGACTGCGCGATGGCCGTACGCGGTGTGGCCCGTACGAGTTCCAGCTCCGCCGGGTCCAACATCTGGGGGCGCACCATGTTCACGATGACCCGGCCCACGGGGAGGCGGGCCGCGCGCAGTTCGGCGATGCCGTCGGCGGTCTCCTGGACCGGCATCTCCTCCAGCAGCGTCACGAGGTGTACGGCCGTCTCCTTGGACTTCAGCACCCGCATCACGGCCTGGGCCTGGTTGTGTATCGGGCCGATCTTGGCCAGGCCCGCGACCTCGTCGTTGACGTTCAGGAAGCGGGTGACACGGCCCGTGGGCGGTGCGTCCATGACGACGTAGTCGTACACGAACCGTCCGCCCTTGTCCTTACGGCGTACGGCCTCGCAGGCCTTGCCGGTCAGGAGGACGTCTCTGAGGCCCGGCGCGACGGTGGTGGCGAAGTCGATGGCGCCGAGCTTCTTCAGCGCCCGGCCGGCGCCGCCCATCTTGTAGAACATCTGGAGGTAGTCCAGAAGGGCCAGTTCGGGGTCGATGGCGAGGGCGTACACCTCCCCGCCCCCCGGAGCGACGGCGATCTTCCGCTCCTCGTAGGGCAGCGCCTCCGTCTCGAAGAGCTGCGCGATGCCCTGCCTGCCCTCGACCTCGACGAGAAGCGTCCGCTTCCCCTCGGTGGCGAGGGCGAGCGCGAGGGCGGCGGCGACCGTGGTCTTTCCGGTCCCGCCCTTGCCGCTGACGACCTGAAGCCTGCTCACGTCTTCGAGCCTAACCAGTCGGCCGCCGGATCACGCCGGAGGCTGTGGACAACGTGTGCGCGAGGCCTCGTACGGCAGCGGCTAAAGTCGGCCACATGACCAAGTGGGAATACGCAACTGTGCCGCTGCTCGTCCACGCCACGAAGCAGATCCTGGACACCTGGGGCGAGGACGGCTGGGAGCTCGTCCAGGTCGTGCCCGGGCCGAACAACCCCGAGCAGCTGGTGGCCTACCTGAAGCGCGCGAAGCAGGAGAAGCAGGCGTGAGCGCGGTGGAGGCCCGGTTGGCCGAGCTGGGTCTGACGCTGCCGGAGGTCGTGCCGCCGCTGGCCGCGTATCAGCCGGCCGTGCAGTCGGGTGTGTACGTCTACACCTCCGGCCAGCTCCCGATGGTGGAGGGCAAGCTTCCGGTCACCGGCAAGGTGGGCGCGGAGGTCACGCCGGAGGAGGCGAAGGAACTCGCCCGCACCTGTGCCCTGAACGCCCTCGCCGCGGTCAAGTCCGTGGCCGGTGACCTGGACCGCATTGCGCGTGTGGTGAAGGTCGTGGGCTTCGTGGCGTCGGCCTCGGACTTCACGGGTCAGCCGGCTGTGGTGAACGGCGCGAGCGAGCTTCTCGGTGAGGTCCTCGGCGACAAGGGCGTCCACGCGCGCAGCGCGGTCGGCGTCGCGGTGCTCCCGCTGGACGCGCCGGTCGAGGTCGAGGTGCAGGTGGAGCTCACGAGCGCGTGACACCCGCGGTGCCTGGCGGCTCGGGCGGGGGTGCGCGTAGCGGGCGGCCCCCGCCGTAGGCGCCCGCGGCTCCGCAGTCGTACGGTCGCGGAGGCTCCCGGCTACGGCTCCGGCGGCGCCCCGCACAGCCCGCTGACCTCACCACAGGCAGGTGCGGTACAAGCTGCGGCCCTCACGACAGGCAGGCGCGGCGCAGGCCGCCGCCCTCATCACAGGTACGCGCGGTACGAGCCGCCGCCCTCACCACAGGCACGCGCCATGCAAGCCGCCGCCCTCACCTCAGGCACCTCTCGAACATCCGCGCGCCCCGAGATAGCCTCCCGACATGGCGAACGGTCAGTGGTATCCCCCGGAGTGGCCCGACCGCATCCGCGCGCTCGCGGACGGTGCCCTCACCCCGGTGACGCCGAAGCGCGCCGCCACGGTCATGCTGCTCAGGGACACCGACAGCGGGCCCGCCGTTCACATGTTGCGCAGAAGGGCCTCCATGGCCTTCGCGGGTGGGGCGTACGCCTATCCCGGTGGCGGGGTCGATCCCCGTGACGACGAGCGGCACGTCCGCTGGGCGGGCCCCACGCGCGCGTGGTGGGCCGAGCGGCTCGGCGTGGACGAGGCGGGCGCGCAGGCCATCGTGTGCGCCGCCGTGCGGGAGACGTACGAAGAGGCCGGTGTCCTCCTCGCCGGTCCCGCGCCCGACTCCGTCGTCGGCGATACCACCGGCCCCGACTGGGAGGCCGACCGCGCCGCCCTCGTCGCCCGCGATCTCTCCTTCGCCGAGTTCCTCGACCGCCGAGGCCTCGTCCTGCGCTCCGATCTGCTCGGCGCCTGGACCCGCTGGATCACCCCGGAGTTCGAGTCCCGCCGCTACGACACCTGGTTCTTCGTCGCCGCCCTCCCGGAGGGCCAGCGCACGCGCAACGCCTCCACGGAAGCCGATCGCACGGTGTGGACCGGGCCCGGCGAAGCGGCTCGGTCGTACGACCGCGGCGAGCTGCTGATGATGCCGCCCACCATCGCCACCCTGCGCCAGCTCGCCCCTTACGGCACGGCCGCCGAGGCGCTCGCCGCCGCCCCCGCGCGGGACATGACGCCCGTGCTGGCGGAGGCACGCCTGGAGGGCGGCGAGATCGTGCTGTCCTGGCCGGGGCACGACGAGTTCACCAAGCACATCCCGACCACACCGACCGGTGGAGCCCCCGCATGACGGACGCAAGCACTCTTCCCGGCCAGCCGCGGGGCGGGATTCTCTCGGGCCCGGCCACCCCGCGCG
The DNA here is from genome assembly GCF_056436565.1 of Streptomyces sp. NPDC043726. Taxonomy (NCBI): domain Bacteria; kingdom Bacillati; phylum Actinomycetota; class Actinomycetes; order Kitasatosporales; family Streptomycetaceae; genus Streptomyces; species Streptomyces sp. NPDC043726. The sequence goes on along the minus strand of NZ_JBWKCI010000003.1, from coordinate 164,876 downwards.
CGGTGAACGTCCTCGCGCCCAACGCCTCCGCGATGACCCTCGACGGCACGAACACCTGGATCCTGTCCGAGCCGGACTCCGCGCTCGCCGTCGTGGTCGACCCCGGTCCGCTCGACGAGGGCCATCTGCGGCACGTCGTCGACACCGCCGAGCAGGCCGGCAAGCGCGTCGCCCTCACCCTGCTGACGCACGGCCACCCCGACCACGCCGAGGGCGCCGCCCGCTTCGCGGAGCTCACCGGCACCAAGGTGCGCGCCCTGGACCCCGCGCTGCGGCTCGGCGACGAGGGGCTCGGGGCGGGAGACGTCGTGCGCGTGGGCGGTCTCGAGCTTCGGGTCGTGCCCACGCCCGGCCACACCGCCGACTCCCTGTGCTTCCATCTCCCGGCCGACCGGGCCGTGCTGACCGGTGACACCGTCCTGGGGCGCGGAACGACCGTCGTGGCCCACCCTGACGGCCGTCTCGGCGACTACCTCGACTCCCTGCGGCGGCTGCGCTCCCTCACGGTCGACGACGGTGTCCACACCGTGCTGCCGGGACACGGGCCGGTCCTCGACGACGCCCAGGGCGCCGTCGAGTTCTACCTCGCCCACCGCGCCCACCGCCTCGCCCAGGTCGAGACGGCGGTCGAGGACGGCTACGGGACGCCGGAACAGGTCGTCGCCCATGTGTACGCCGACGTGGACCGCTCCCTGTGGCCCGCGGCGGAGCTGTCGGTGCGGGCCCAGATGGACTATCTCTCCGAGCACGGGCTCATCTAGGCCGGTTCACGGGCTCACCGGCTCATCCAGGCGGGCTCACCGGCTCATCTAGGCGGGCCCACCGGCTCATCTAGGCGGGCTCCCAGGGGCGCGGCGTTTTCACGCCGTGCACGCGCGCGTACTCCTCGGCGAGCCAAGGGCCCAGGTCGTCGACGTACGACCGCAGGACCGCCGCGTCACCGCTCGGCTCGTACCCGAGAACGGCCGCCGCGCGCATCGCGTCCGCGCGCTCCGGGTAGTACGACGCGAACGCCTCCGCCATCTCGTGCAGATCGCTCGTCCAGCCGTTCCAGCGGGGCATGACCAGCGTGAAACCGGTGCGGACCAGGTGGCGGGACATGAACCGCACGAGCGGCCTGCGGGCCTCCTCAGAGTCGGCCGCGCCGGCGATCCGCTCGCGCCAGCGGGGCAGCAGGCGGCCGAGTTCGCCGTTGGTCTCCCTCGCGAGCAGGGAGTCGGGGCGGTAGCGCGGGAGGTACTCGGCCAGGTCCTCGCCGAGGAGGGGCGTACAGAGGCAGGACACGAACCAGCCCATGTCGTACCGTTCCAGCTCGCTCAGCACCTGCGCGCGGCTGTGCAGCAGCGTGCCGACCCCGTCGATCTGCCGGAACTCCTTGTCCAGCGCCTCACCGAGGACCCGGGCGTCCTCCTGGTCCCCGTCGGTCGGTTCCTCCCGCAGCACGACGAGCAGATCGAGATCGCTGCGCCCCACGCGCGCGGTGCCGCGCGGAATCGAGCCGTACAGGTACGCGCTGTGCAGCCGCGCCCCGAACACAGCCAGCAGCCTGTCCCGCGCGGCGGCGACGACCGGACGGAAGTCGTGGGCGACACGCGCGAGTGATCCCTCCCGCTCGATGTACCCCTGGGCGTCGAGTCCCCTGCGGTGATCCGTACCGGCCATGAGTTCACTGTGCCCGGGCACCGACCCCGAGGCAGGTGATTTACGGCGGCGGCGCGAGCGGGCTGCGCCGAACGTGGCACCGCCCGCCGGTGTCGTCCGCCGGTGCCGCCGGTCGGGACCGTGCTTCAGGGCGGCCGGACACGCACGAAGGGCCCCACCCTGCGGCGGGGCCCTTCGTAGGGGCTGTGCGGGCTAGCGGGAGCTAGCGGGAGCGCTTCGCGAGGCGTTCCACGTCCAGCAGGATCACCGCGCGGGCCTCCAGGCGGAGCCAGCCGCGCTGGGCGAAGTCGGCCAGGGCCTTGTTGACCGTCTCGCGGGACGCGCCGACCAGCTGGGCCAGCTCCTCCTGCGTGAGGTCGTGGACCACGTGGATGCCCTCCTCCGACTGCACGCCGAAGCGGCGGGAGAGGTCCAGCAGCGCGCGTGCCACACGGCCGGGGACGTCCGAGAAGACCAGGTCGGACATCGCGTCGTTGGTGCGGCGCAGCCGTCGGGCGACGGCACGCAGCAGCGCGGTGGCCACCTCGGGGCGGGCGTTCAGCCAGGGCTGGAGGTCGCCGTGGCCGAGGCCCAGCAGCTTGACCTCGGTCAGCGCGGTGGCGGTCGCCGTGCGCGGGCCCGGGTCGAACAGCGACAGCTCGCCGATCAGCTCGCCGGGGCCGACGACGGCGAGCATGTTCTCGCGGCCGTCGGGGGAGGTGCGGTGGAGCTTGACCTTGCCCTCGGTGACGACGTAGAGCCGGTCACCGGGGTCGCCCTCGTGGAAGAGGGAGTCCCCGCGCGCGAGGGTCACCTCACTCATGGAGGCGCGCAGCTCCGCGGACTGCTCGTCGTCGAGAGCCGCGAAGAGCGGGTTGCGCCGCAGAACGTCGTCCACGAGTTCTCTCCTTGTCGACCTGCTCAGGGGATCTTGCTCCCCCTTGGTACCAGGGGACCGTGTTCCCCATCTTGCCGGACGGTCCAAACAGTGTGATCTGTCACAAGGATGCCGCACAGGTGTCCCGAGGTAAGCGGCAGGGGTCCAATTGGGGGCTGATCTTCAGGGCCCGGGGCGGATGTCGGTGCCGGGCTTTAGGCTGGCCGGGTGTCCAAATCGCCGGTGAGAGCACAGGCCAAGGGGGCTGGGCGGGTGGTTGTACGTCGTGATTCCGCTGTGGGCGAACAGGACCCCGGTGGCGGAAGGAAACCGGCAAAAGCGGCAACGAAGGCTGCCGTGGCGAAGAAGGCGGTCACGGCGGGGAAGGGCGTCGCCGCGAAGAAGGCTGCCGTGAAGCCGAAGACGGCCGCTGCGGTGAAGCCGAAGACGGCCGCTGCCGTGAAGCCGAAGAAGGCCGCCGTCAAGCCTCCGAGGGCCGAGTCCCGCACCGCCCTCGTCCGCCGGGCCCGCCGGATCAACCGCGAGCTCGCGGAGGTCTACCCGTACGCCCACCCCGAACTGGACTTCGAGAACCCCTTCCAGCTCCTGGTCGCCACGGTCCTGTCCGCCCAGACCACCGACCTGCGCGTGAACCAGACGACACCGGCGCTCTTCGCCAAGTACCCCACCCCCGAGGACCTGGCCGCCGCCAACCCGGAGGAAGTCGAGGAGATCCTGCGCCCGACCGGGTTCTTCCGGGCCAAGACCAAGTCGGTCATAGGGCTGTCCAAGGGCCTGGCGGAGCTGTTCGGCGGCGAGGTGCCGGGCCGCCTCGAGGACCTGGTCAAGCTGCCCGGCGTCGGCCGGAAGACCGCCTTCGTGGTGCTCGGCAACGCCTTCGGGCGGCCGGGGATCACCGTGGACACCCACTTCCAGCGGCTCGTACGGCGCTGGCGGTGGACCGAGCAGACCGACCCCGACAAGATCGAGGCCGAGATCGGCGCGCTGTTCCCGAAGAGCGAGTGGACGGACCTCTCGCACCACGTCATCTGGCACGGCCGCCGTATCTGCCACGCCCGCAAGCCGGCCTGCGGCGCCTGCCCCATCGCCCCGCTGTGCCCCGCGTACGGCGAGGGCGAGACGGACCCGGAGAAGGCGAAGAAGCTGCTCAAGTACGAGAAGGGCGGCTTCCCGGGCCAGCGTCTGAAGCCGCCGCAGTCCTACCTGGACGCGGGTGGCCGGGCGGCACCGCCGCTGGGGGCCGGATGACGAGCCGTACGGAGGAGGCCCCGGGAGGCCTTCGGGGAGCGTCTCAGGGGCGATCTCAGGGGCGATCTCAGGGCCCGGTCCAGGAACGATCTCGCCGTGCGTGGGCGTTGGAATCGGCAGGACGACGGGGGGTGCGATGACACGCGCGAGCGAGACACAGGGCGGGCCGGTGGCGCTGAGCAAGGAAGGACTGCCCGCCTGGCTGGACCCGGTGGTGCGAGCGGTGGAGACCGTCGAGCCGCTGCAGCTGAGCCGTTTCCTGCCGCCGGCGAACGGCGCGGGACGGCAGTCCGCGGTCCTGATCCTCTTCGGTGAGGGTGAGCACGGCCCCGAGCTGCTGCTGATGGAGCGGGCCAGCTCCCTGCGCTCGCACGCGGGCCAGCCCTCCTTCCCCGGTGGAGCCCTCGACCCCGAGGACGGCGACCCGAAGGCCGACGGGCCGCTGCGGGCCGCTCTCCGCGAGGCCGAGGAGGAGACCGGGCTCGATCCGGCCGGCGTCCAGCTCTTCGGCGTCCTGCCCCGGCTGTACATCCCGGTCAGCGGCTTCGTGGTCACCCCCGTCCTCGGCTGGTGGCGCGAGCCGACCCCGGTCGGGGTCGTCGATCCGAACGAGACGGCCCGGGTCTTCACGGTCCCCGTGGCGGATCTCACGGACCCCGCCAACCGCGCCACCGCCGTCCACCCCAGCGGCCACCGAGGTCCGGCATTCCTGGTCGAATCGGCCCTCGTCTGGGGCTTCACCGCCGGGATCATCGACCGGTTGCTGCACTTCGCGGGCTGGGAGCGGCCCTGGGACAGGGAGAAGCAGGTCCCGCTCGACTGGCGGTCATGACAGGCTGGGCGCCGTGTTCTGTAATCCGGGGGGCCGGGAAGTGACGAGGCGAGGCTTGAAGCGGTGAACGTGCTGGACATCCTGCTGCTGGTCGCGGCGGTGTGGTTCGCCATCGTCGGCTACCGGCAGGGCTTCGTCGTCGGCATCCTGTCGGTGATCGGCTTCCTCGGGGGCGGCCTCGTCGCCGTCTACCTGCTCCCCGTGCTCTGGGACGCCCTGACGGACAACTCCGAGGTGAGCACGACGGCCGTGGTCGTCGCCGTGGTCGTGGTCATCGTCTGCGCCTCCGTCGGGCAGGCCCTGACCACCCACCTCGGCAACAAGCTGCGTCGCTACATCACCTGGTCCCCGGCCCGCGCCCTGGACGCCACCGGCGGCGCCCTGGTCAACGTCGTCGCGATGCTCCTGGTCGCCTGGCTGATCGGCTCGGCGCTGGCCGGCACCACCCTGCCCACGCTCGGCAAGGAGGTCCGCAACTCCAAGGTGCTGCTCGGCGTGTCCCGGGCGCTGCCCGCGCAGGCCGACACCTGGTTCGCCGACTTCTCCTCGGTCCTCGCGCAGAACGGCTTCCCGCAGGTCTTCAGCCCGTTCTCCAACGAGCCCATCACCGACGTACAGCCCCCCGACCCGGCGCTCGCCAACAGCGCCGTGGCCACGCGCGCGAAGCGATCCATCGTCAAGGTCGTGGGCACCGCCGACAGTTGCGGCAAGGTCCTGGAGGGCACCGGCTTCGTCTTCGCCGACCGCCGGGTGATGACCAACGCCCATGTGGTGGGCGGCGTCGACGAACCCACCGTCCAGATAGGCGGAGAGGGCCGCAAGTACGACGCGCAGGTCGTGCTGTACGACTGGAAGCGCGACATCGCCGTGCTCGACGTGCCGGATCTGGACGCGCCCGCGCTGCAGTTCACCGCCGACGACGCCCGCAGCGGCGACGACGCGATCATCGCCGGCTTCCCGGAGAACGGCGCGTACGACGTCCGCTCCGCCCGCGTCCGCGGCCGCATCCCGGCCAACGGCCCGGACATCTACCACCGCGGCACCGTGCACCGCGACGTGTACTCGCTGTACGCGACCGTCCGCCAGGGCAACTCCGGCGGCCCGCTGCTCACGCCCGAGGGCAAGGTGTACGGCGTGGTCTTCGCCAAGTCCCTCGACGACGCCGACACCGGCTACGCGCTCACCGCGGACGAGATCCAGGAGGACATCGCCGCCGGACGCAGCGCGAACCAGCAGGTGGACAGCGACAGCTGCGCGCTGTAGCCCTCAAAGGTCGGCGGGGTCGGCGGGGTCGGCCGCGACGGGTCGCAGGCGGGCCCGGCGGGGTCAGCCGCGGGGGTGGCGCAGGCGTACCGAGACCCAGCGGGCCCGGCGGCGCAGGATGCGCGGAATGCCCACCCGGAGGTCGGTGCCCGCCATCTGCGGTGCGGCGCCTCCCTGGTGGGGGCTCAGGGCGTTGCCCGAGCGTCGGTTGCGTGCTGCGTCACTGTAGTCGTGCGTCCAGCCCATACCCCGACGTGTGCCCCTGCCCCAAGGTCGATAACCGCCCCCAGGGCCCCCAATTGGCCTATGCGCCGGGCAATTGGCTGTTCGTAGTACAGATGTTCAGATCCGCATACCGGGCGCGTCGGAACGATCACCGATCGGGTTCGGGATCCTTCAGCCAATTGACCAGTTCGGCCGAGAAAGCGACCGGATCCTCTTCGTGGGGGAAGTGGCCGAGTCCGTCGAACAGGCGCCAGCGGTAGGGGGCTTCGACGTACTCGCCGGAGCCGGCCGCGCTGCGGGTGCGCATCACGGGGTCGAGGGAGCCGTGCAGATGCAGGGTCGGCACCCGGACGGGCCGCTTCATCCGGCGGTTGAACTGGATGCCGTCGGGACGGGCCAGCGAGCGGACCATCCAGCGGTAGGGCTCGATCGAGCAGTGCGCGGTGGAGGGGATGCACATCGCGCGGCGGTACGTGTCCACCGCGTCGTCCTCCGGCAGCCGCGGGCCCGACCAGTCCCGGACCAGCCGGCCCACCAGCGCCCCGTCCTCGGCGGTGAGCTGGCGCTCCGGGATCCAGGGGCGCTGGAACCCCCAGATGTAGGAACCGGCGGTCGTCTGCTTGACGTCCGAGAGCATTGCCGAGCGCCAGCGCCGCGGATGCGGCATGGACGCGACCGCGAGCCGCCGTACGAGCTTCGGGCGCATCACGGCCGCCGTCCACGCCAGATAGCCGCCCAGGTCGTGCCCGACAAGAGCGGCGTCCGGCTCGCCGAGGGAGCGGATCACGCCGGTGATGTCGAGCGCCAGGTTCGCCGGGTCGTAACCGCGCGGGGTGCGGTCGCTGCCGCCGACACCCCGCAGGTCCATGGCGACGGCCCGGAACCCGGCGTCGGCCAGCGCCGGCAGCTGGTGCCGCCAGGTCCACCAGAACTGCGGGAAGCCGTGCAGGAGCAGGACCAGCGGCCCGTCACCCATCTCGGCGATGTGGAAGCGCGCGCCGTTGGCGGCCACGTCCCGATGGGTCCAGGGACCGTCGAGTCGTACGACCGAGGCGGGTTGCGCCGTAGGGGTGGGGGCCGGGTCCGTCATGACGTCGAGCGTGCCACAGCCTCGATGGCGGCGGGCGACCGGTCCTCCAGGGCCGGCGCCGGGCGCGGGTGCGGCTTCGCCTTCTGCAGGACGCCCGCGGTCTCCTTCATCGACGCGGCGACCTTCTGCGGGCCCTGGCTCTTCTTGGCCTTCTTCGCGAAGACCACACCGATGAGGGCGAGCACGCCGGCGATGAGGACGTTCGCCGCGAACGACAGCAGGAAGCAGATCGCGAGATTCCAGTCGCTCCAGGTCCGAATGCCGTACGCCAGGGCGAAGTTGAGCATCGGCAGGGAGAACACCAGCACCCCGCCGGCCACCATGAACGCGCCGCCACTGGTGGCGCCGCGCTTGACGTCCTGCTTCAGCTGGGCCTTGGCCAGCGCGATCTCGTCATGCACCAGCGCCGACATCTCGGTCGTCGCCGAGGCGAACAGCTGGCCGATGCTGCGTTCGGCGCCGACCGGGCTGCCGTCGGGTGCGCTCATCGCGTTCTCCCTCTTCTGACCATGTGGGTGAGACTCGTCTTTTGTACCGTCCCGTCAGATCATGCCCGACGGTCGTTGTCCTCGCCTGCCCCGCCCGTCACTTCGGCAAGCCGTTCCCGCTCGGCGGCCTTCAGCGCGGCGAGCCGGCGGTGCTCGGCGGCCTTGCGGTCGTGGATGGCGGCCATCCGCAGGTGGTATTCCGGGTCGTCCTGCTCGTAGATGTCCGGGATGCCGGACAGATCCTCGTCCAGCTCCTCCGCCTCCACCATCCGGCGGTACCGGGCGTTCCTTATCTTCAGCAGCACGGTCGCCAGTGCGGCCGCGATCAGGGAGCCCACCAGGACCGCCGCCTTGACCTCCTTCGTCATCGCCGCGTCGTCCTCGAAGGCGAGCTCGCCGATGAGCAGCGAGACGGTGAAGCCGATCCCGGCCAGCGTCGCCACGGCGAACACGTCGGCCCAGGCGAGGTCGTCGCTGAGCGAGGCCTTCGTGAACCGTGCGGTCAGCCAGGTGCCGCCGAAGATGCCGACCGCCTTGCCGATCACGAGTCCGAGGACGACGCCCAGGGTCTCCGGTTGCGTGAACACGTCGCCGAGCGCCTTGCCGGAGATGGCGACACCGGCGCTGAACAGCGCGAACAGGGGCACCGCAAGCCCTGCGGAGAGCGGCCGGACCAGGTGCTCGATGTGCTCGCCGGGGGAGTGCTGCTCGCCCTCGCGCCGGGTGCAGCGCAGCATCAGGCCCATGGCGACACCGGCGATGGTGGCATGGACGCCGCTGTTGTACATCAGCGCCCAGATCACGAGCGCCAGGGGGACGTACACGTACCAGCCGCGCACCCCCTTGCGCAGCAGCAGCCAGAAGACGGCGAGGCCGAGGAAGGCGCCGCCGAGTGCGGCGAAGTTCAGGCTCTCCGTGAAGAAGACCGCGATGATCAGGATCGCGAAGAGGTCGTCGACGACCGCGAGGGTGAGCAGGAAGGCGCGCAGCGCGCTCGGCAGGGAGGTGCCGATGACGGCGAGCACGGCGAGCGCGAAGGCGATGTCGGTGGCCGTGGGCACGGCCCACCCGTCCATGGAGCCGCCGCCGCTGAGGTTGGTGAGCGCGTAGACGAGGGCCGGTACGGCCATTCCGCACAGCGCGGCCACCACCGGCAGGACGGCGGCCTTGGGGTCCCGCAGATCACCGGCGACCAGCTCGCGCTTGAGCTCGATACCGGCGACGAAGAAGAAGATCGCGAGCAGCCCGTCGGCGGCCCAGTGCGCGACCGACAGATCCAGGCCCAGCGCCTCGGGGCCGAAGTGGTAGTGGCTGACGCTGTCGTAGCTGTCGCTCAGCGAGGGAACATTCGCCCAGACCAGTGCGGCGACGGCGGCGATGAGCAGCAGCACACCGCCGACGGTCTCGGTCCGCAGCGCATCCGCGACGAAGGTCCGCTCCGGCAGGGTCAGCCGGTCGAGGATCTTGCGGGGGGTGCTGGGCGCGGACACGGGGACCTCCGGTGGTTGGGCAGCACAAACACTTGCCGACCAGACTTCCCGGCGCACCTTTTGTGGAATTGCGTTTTGTTTAGCCTATCTAACGTACGGCGGGGGCGCACACGCGGGATCCCGCCCGGGCACGGGAAAACGCCCGGCACGGTGCGTGCCGGGCGTCTCCGTCGTGACGGCCGTCAGTCCTCGCTCGGTGCCGCCGGGAGCTTGGCCTGGATGAGCTGCATGACGCTGCTGTCGGTCAGGGTGGTGACGTCACCCAGCTCGCGGTTCTCCGCGATGTCCCGCAGCAGTCGGCGCATGATCTTGCCGGAGCGGGTCTTGGGCAGCTCCGCCACCGGCAGGATCCGCTTCGGCTTGGCGATCGGGCCGAGGGTGGCGCCCACGTGGTCGCGCAGCTCCGCCACCAGGCCCTCGGTCTCCGCCGCCGTACCCCTGAGGATCACGAAGGCGACGATCGCCTGGCCCGTGGTCTCGTCCGCCGCGCCCACCACGGCCGCCTCGGCGACCGACGGGTGGGAGACCAGGGCCGACTCGACCTCGGTGGTGGAGATGTTGTGCCCGGAGACGAGCATGACGTCGTCGACGCGGCCGAGCAGCCAGATGTCGCCGTCGTCGTCCTTCTTCGCGCCGTCACCGGCGAAGTACTTGCCCTCGAACCGCGACCAGTAGGTGTCGAGGAAGCGCTGGTCGTCGCCCCAGATGGTGCGCAGCATCGACGGCCACGGCTCGGTCAGCACCAGATAGCCACCGCCGCCGTTCGGCACCTCGTTCGCCTCGTCGTCGACGACCGTCGCGGAGATGCCGGGCAGCGGGGTCTGCGCCGAGCCGGGCTTGGTCTGGGTGACGCCCGGCAGCGGCGAGATCATCATCGCGCCGGTCTCGGTCTGCCACCAGGTGTCCACGATGGGGGTGCGGTCGCCGCCGATGTGCTTGCGGTACCAGATCCACGCCTCGGGGTTGATCGGCTCACCGACCGACCCGAGCACCCGCAGGCTGCTCAGGTCGAACTTCGCGGGGATGTCGTCGCCCCACTTCATGAACGTACGGATGGCGGTGGGCGCCGTGTACAGGATCGTCACCCCGTACTTCTGCACGATCTCCCAGAACCGGCCCTGGTGCGGGGTGTCCGGGGTGCCCTCGTACATCACCTGGGTGGCGCCGTTGGCCAGTGGCCCGTACACGATGTACGAGTGCCCGGTGACCCAGCCGACGTCGGCCGTGCACCAGTAGACGTCGGTTGCCGGCTTGAGGTCGAAGACGGCGTGGTGGGTGTACGACGCCTGGGTGAGGTAGCCGCCGGAGGTGTGCAGGATGCCCTTCGGCTTACCCGTGGTGCCCGAGGTGTAGAGGATGAACAGCGGCTGCTCGGCGTTGAACGCCTCCGGCTCGTGCTCGGCGGACTGCCGGTCCACGACCTCGTGCCACCACACGTCCCGGCTGTCGTCCCAGGCGACCTCCTGGCCGGTGCGCCGGACCACGAGGACGTGCTCGACGTTGCCCGCCTTGGAGACCGCCTCGTCGACGGCCGGCTTCAGCGCGGACGGCTTGCCGCGCCGGTAGCCGCCGTCGGAGGTGATGACGACACGTGCGTCGGCGTCCTGGATGCGGGTCGCGAGCGCGTCGGCGGAGAAGCCGCCGAAGACGACCGAGTGAGCGGCGCCGATCCGGGCGCACGCGAGCATCGCGACCGCCGTCTCGGGGATCATCGGCATGTAGACGGCGACCCGGTCGCCCTGCCGCACACCGAGCTCCAGCAGGGCGTTCGCTGCCTTGGAGACCTCGTCCTTGAGCTGGGCGTAGGTGATCGCGCGGCTGTCGCCGGGCTCGCCCTCGAAGTGGATGGCGACCCGGTCCCCGAGCCCGGCCTCGACATGCCGGTCCACGCAGTTGTACGCGACGTTGAGCTCGCCGTCCTTGAACCACTTCGCGAACGGCGGGTTCGACCAGTCCAGCGTCTGTGTCGGCTCCTTGGCCCAGGTCAGCCGACGGGCCTGCTCGGCCCAGAAGCCGAGCCTGTCAGCCTTGGCCCGCTCGTACGCCTCCGCGGTGACGTTGGCGTGCTCGGCCAGGTCAGCGGGCGGCGCGAAGCGTCGCTCCTCCTTCAAGAGGTTGGCCAGGCTTTCGTTGCTCACGACATCTCCCTTTCCCAGGGTGTCCGTTGTGTCCCAGGCCACAGCTCATCAGACCCGGGGGCCCGATGACAAGGGCCGACGGGAAATTGGTTTAGACCTGTGTGCGGCCCTGTCCACGGCCGTTGTCCGGCAGTCGGCGTCACCCGTACCCACGGACGCTGACCAGGCGGAGTTCAGCCGCTGTAACGCCTTTCACACTCCGGCCCCGGCTCCCGCCGCTCAGGCGGACAGGTCCGCCGCCCGCACATGATCGAACACCCGGTCCTCGTCCGACCCGGCGAGCAGATACGCCTGTGCCTCGCCCACGTGGAAGTACATCCCGTGCAGCTCCAGCATCCCGTCCCGCAGTGCCTGGGACACCGACTCATGGGCCCGCAGATGTTCCAGCTGCTGAACCACATTGGTCAGGCACAACTGCTCGACCGCGTCGGCCGGCTCCCGCCCCGCCAGCCGCGCCCCCGGGCCCTCGCCCTCGGCCATGCGCTCCAGACTCGGCAGCCCATGCCGCAGCCACCGCTTGAGCGGGGTCCGCGCGCCGCCGGGCTCGGAGTTCAGCAGCGCCTGCATCGCCCCGCACCCGGAGTGCCCGCACACCGTGATGGAGCGCACCTTCAGCACCTCCACCGCGTACTCGATCGCGGCCGCCACCGAGTCGTCCCCGCTCTCCTCGCCGGGAAGCGGCACGAGGTTGCCCACATTGCGCACCACGAACAGGTCTCCCGGACCACTGGAGGTGATCATCGAGGTGACCAGGCGCGAGTCGGCGCAGGTGAGGAACAGCTGGGAGGGCCGCTGCCCCTCTCGCGCCAGCCGGGCCAGCTCACCGCGCACCAGCGGAGCGGTGTGGCGCTGGAACGCGCTGATGCCACGCGCCAGTTCATGCCCGCTCGGGCCATGGCCGGCCCCGGGCGCGTCCGCCGCGACGTCACCGCTGGGCGCGTCCGGTCCCGCACCGGACGAGGGCGCCGGGTCCGGGCGCTCGCACTGGTGGTTGCGCCAGGGCGTCCAGGGACGGCAGCGGCAACCGGTGGAGGCGGCCAGGTCGGCGGCGCCCGCCTCGGTGTGCGAGGTGGTGGGGACCCCGGGCTCGGCGATCCGCAACCCCGCTCGGCGGCCCGTGAGCTCGACGGAACCACCCTGCGCGGTGTGCGTGTTCTGCCAGTCCTGGAGCGTCTCGTACGCCGCGTGATCCATGAAGGACCCGTCCAATTCCACGACGGCCCGGACTCCTTGGGGGACGAGGTGCAGGGCGCGGCTGAGTCGCGGCACGGCGAGGAAGGTCAACTGGCCTCGGACGTGTACGTGATGGACTCCTTCCTTCTCCTCATGGGTGATGCGGGTGCGGGCGAGCCGGTTCAGGGAGACGGCGACGGCCACGGCGATCCCCAGCGTCACGCCCTCCAGGACGCCGAAGAAGACCACGCCGGCGGTGGTGACGGCGTAGACCAGCACTTCCCGGTGTCGGGTCACCGTGCGGATGTGGTGCAGGGACACCATCTGGATGCCGACGGCCATCACCAGGGCGGCGAGCGAGGCGAGCGGGATGAGCTCCAGGAGCGGGACCATCAGCAGCGTGGCGACTACTACGAGAACGCCGTGCAGCATCGTGGAGTTCCGGCTCACGGCACCGGCGTGCACATTCGCCGTACTTCTCACCGCGACCCCCGCCACGGGCAGTCCGCCGAGGCCGCCGGAGACGATGTTGGCGGCGCCCTGTCCGAGCAGTTCGCGGTCGAGGTCGGAGCGGCCGACACGGGCGGGCAGTCCGGGACGGGCGGCGACCATCTTGTCGGTGGCGACCGCGCCGAGCAGGGACTGCACACTGCACACCAGGGTGGTGGTCAGCACGGCGGCCACGAGGCCGAGCACCGGGCCCTCGGGGAGTCCGGCCAGGGCGTGACTGCTCCAGGACGGCAGGTCGACCTTGGGCAGCTGAAGTCCGGCGAGCGAGGCGGTCGCGGTCGCGCCGGCGACGGCGACAAGGGCGGCCGGGATCTTGCGCAGCAGCCGTCCGGCCCGGCCGGGGAGGCGTGGCCAGAGCAACAGCAGCGCGAGGGTGAGGGCGCTCACCGACACGGCGGCCGGATGCAGATCGGCCAACTGGGCGGGCAGGGCGAGCAGGTTGTCGGGGACGGAGCTCTGGGGAGTGCCGCCGAGGACGATGTGCAGCTGGGCGACGGCGATGGTGACGCCGATGCCCGCGAGCATGCCGTGCACGATGGCGGGGCTGACGGCGAGCGCGGTGCGCGCCACGCGCAGGCAGCCCAGGCCCAGTTGGGCGAGTCCGGCGAGGACGGTGATGGCGCAGGTGGTGCGCCAGCCGTAGCGCTGGATGAGGTCGGCGGTGACCACCGTGAGACCGGCGGCGGGGCCGCTGACCTGGAGCGCGGAGCCGCCGAGCCGGCCGACGACGAGCCCGCCCACGGCGGCGGCCACGAGCCCGGCCTGGAGGGGCGCGCCGGTGGCGAGCGCGATGCCGAGGGACAGCGGCAGGGCGATCAGGAAGACCGCGATCGACGCGGAGACGTCGGCGCCGGCGATGCGGAACCGGCGGGGACGGGTGGGCGGCGGACTGTGCGGCTCGTGGTCGCGCTCGGTCCGAGTGGGGTCGGTGGTACGTGTGGGGACGCAGGCTGACATGGTTTCCCGTCTCCTCCGGGGCAGCGCGGTCGCGGATCTGGTGGTCCCCCGTGGGAAGCGGGGGCGGGTCGCGGCCGTGGGTCACGGCGTGCAGCGGCGGGATGAATCAACGCTCGGTAAACGGATCGTAATGCAGAGTAAAGGGAGAGCATAGACTTTCCGGGCAAATGGTCGAATAGCTCACCCAGAAGAGTGAAGTGGCCTTTTTGTCGGCTTGTCGTACTAATTCCTTCTTGGCCTCGTGCGACTTTGGCGGCGCTGTCGGCGCTTTCCGGCGTATCAGCGGAAAACGCCCTATCCGCGTTGGCCTGAGAGAAGGAAGTAGGTGGGCGGAACATGGCCGCCACCCAGAGGATCGCCGCGGGCGCCGTGGTCGCCGCGGTCTGTGCCGCATCACTCGCCGGCTGCTCGATCGGCAGCGACGCCTCCCGGGCCGGGGTTTCCGGCCCGCAGAAGGAGAAGCCGGCCCAGGGCCCGCCCAAGAGCGTGGTCCGGCTGATCGGCGACGGTTCGACCGCTTACACCGGGGCCCAGCCGCACCTGCCCAGAGCCGAGCGGCTGAAGCCCGGTCAGAAGCCGCCGCAGTTCGTGGTGTTCTCCTGGGACGGCGCGGGCGAGGACGGCCAGCGGCTGTTCTCCCACTTCCGCAAGGTCGCCAAGGCCAACAACGCGACCATGACGTACTTCCTGAGCGGCGTGTACATGCTCCCCGAGCACAAGCGCGACCTGTACCGGCCGCCGCAGCACTCGCCCGGCCGCTCCGACATCGGCTTCAACGACGAGCAGGGCATCGCCGACACCGTGGAGCAGCTGCGCGGCGCGTGGCTGGAGGGCAACGAGATCGGCACCCACTTCAACGGCCACTTCTGCGGCAAGGGCGGCGGCGTCGGCGAGTGGTCCGTCGAGGAGTGGAAGGACGAGATCGCCCAGGCGAAGCAGTTCGTGAAGTCCTGGAAGACCAACACCGGGATGAAGACCGCCTCGCCGCTGCCCTTCGACTACGACAAGGAGCTCATCGGCGCCCGCACGCCCTGCCTCGAGGGCCAGAAGAACTTCATGCAGGCCGCCCGCGAGCTGGGGTTCCGCTACGACACCAGCGGGGTCAACGACCAGGTCTGGCCGAAGAAGAAGGACGGCCTGTGGGATCTGTCGATGCAGCTCGTGCCGTTCCCCGGGCGCACCTTCGAGCAGCTGACCATGGACTACAACTTCATGGTCAACCAGTCCGGCACCACCAGCCAGGGTGACCCCGACAAGTACGAGTTCTGGGGCAACCAGATGCGCGACGGCCTGCTCCAGGGCTTCCAGCGTGCCTACGACGGCAACCGCGCGCCCCTGATCATCGGCAACCACTTCGAGTCCTGGAACGGCGGCACCTACATGCGTGCCGTCGAGGACGTCATCGAGGGCGTGTGCACCAAGCCCGAGGTGCGCTGCGTCTCCTTCCGTCAGCTCGCCGACTGGCTGGACGCCCAGGACCCCGACGTGCTGGCCAGGCTCACCACCCTGAAGGTCGGCGAGGCCCCGAGGCGGGGCTGGGAGTCCTTCCTCTCGGACCGCCCCGCCCCGGCCCCGAAGGGCGTGCCCGGGGCGCCGGCGGCCCGGCAGTAGCTCCGGCTCAGGCGGGAGCGGCGACGCTCTCGCCGAGTACGAAGGACGGGTCGACCTGCGCGGCCAGGTCGGCCCCCGTCCGCTCGTTCCCCCACGACTGGGCGTTCTTCAGGTGGAAGTGCACCATCTGGCGCGTGTAGCGCTCCCAGTCGCGCCCTTCGTACGTCGCGTCCGCCGCCTCCCGCAACCGGTGCAGGGCGCGGCGGTTGACGTCCTCCAGGAGGTCGAACCGGGGCGGGCGGCCCTTCTCCATGGAGCGCACCCAGTCCGAGTGCCCCACCGTGACGAGCAGGTCGTCGCCCACTTCCGCGCGCAGGAAGTCGAGGTCCTCCTGACCGTGCACCTTGTTGCCGACGACCTTCAGCTCGACGCCGAAGTCACGGGCGTACTCCTTGTACTGGCGATAGACGGAGACCCCCTTCCGGGTCGGCTCGGCGACGAGGAACGTGATGTCGAAGCGGGTGAACATGCCGGAGGCGAAGGAGTCGGAGCCGGCGGTCATGTCCACCACGACGTACTCGCCCGGCCCGTCCACCAGGTGGTTCAGGCACAGCTCCACCGCTCCGGTCTTGGAGTGGTAGCAGGCGACCCCCAGGTCGGCGTCGGTGAAGGGGCCGGTGACCATCAAACGGACGGCGCCGCCGTCGAGTTCCACCGGCCGTGCGCAGGCGTCGTAGACCGGATTGGGCTCGCACACCCGCAGCAGCCGTGAGCCCTCGCCGGGCGGGGTCGTCTTGATCATTGTCTCGGCGGACGCGATCCGCGGGTTCGAGCCGCGCAGATAGTCCTTGATCAGCCGGAGCCGGTCGCCCATCGCGGGCAGCGCGGCCGCCGCGGAGTCGTCCAGGCCCAGCGCGGCACCCAGGTGCTGGTTGATGTCGGCGTCGATCGCGACCACCGGTGCCCCGGCCGCCGCGAGATGCCGGATGAACAGGGAGGACAGGGTCGTCTTGCCGCTGCCGCCCTTCCCGACGAAAGCAATTTTCATGTTCAGTAAGGGTAGTGCCGGGGCGGCGGCGCAGGACGGATTCGCGTGAAGAACGCCACTCGATCGTGGGGTCCGGCCGCCGGATGCGTAATGTCGTACTCATGAGTACGACAGGCGCGACCGCCGATCCGCTCGCCGCCCTGGGTGCGCTGCCCGGTGTGGCCGAGTCCGTGGAGTCCGTGCGCAAGGCCGTGGACCGGGTCTACGGACACCGGATCATGCGCCGCCGCAGCAACGAGATCACCTCCGAGGCGGCGCTGCGCGGCGCCCGCGGCTCGGCGGCGCTGTCCGGAGCCGACTGGGCGCTGGAGGAGGTGCGCCGGCGCACCGACTTCAGCGGTGACGACGAGGCGCGCGTCATGGGCGCCGCCCTGCGGCTGACCGCCGAGGCGGGCCAACTGCTGTCCATCTGGCGCCAGTCGCCGCTGCGGGTGCTGGCCCGGCTGCACCTGGTGGCGGCGGCGACCAACGGCCCGGAGGTCGGACGGCCGCGTCAGGCGGGCGAGCCGGTCGACGAGCCGCTGGTGGAGCTGCCGCCGCCGAGCGCCGAGGAGGTCCACGGCCGGCTGGACGGACTGTCCGAGCTGATCATCGCGGGCGGCTCGGCCCCGGCGCTGGTGACCGCCGCCGTCGTGCACGGTGAGCTGCTGGCGCTGCGCCCCTTCACCTCCCACAACGGCCTCGTCGCGCGGGCGGCCGAGCGGATCGTGCTGGTGGGCAGCGGCCTCGACCCGAAGTCCGTGTGCCCCTCCGAGGTCGGTTACGCCGAACTCGGCGCCGCCGCCTATCTCGCGGCGCTCGACGGCTATGTCTCCGGCACCGCCGAGGGCATGGCCGCCTGGATCGCCCACTGCGGCAAGGCGGTCGAGCTGGGTGCGCGCGAGTCGACGGCGGTGTGCGAGGCGCTGCAGCGCGGGGCCGCGTAAGGCCCCCCGGAAAAGGGTTGCGGCGGTACGAGGATTCGTACCGCCGCTGGCATGTTCACCTGGTTACCAAGCGTCCTCGATATGTTGCCCATCAGGCCGGGGACTTTGCCCGTCACCTGGTGCGGCTGGCCCGTAATCGACGGGTCGACGTCGCGTGGGTGCCCGGTGTTCATGCTCGGTCCGTGGGGCCAATTGCGTTTTTAAGGTGATCCTCTCGGATGTCCTTGGTCTCGCGGGCCGTTGACTCCTTTCTACTCCGACTCCGGAGCAAGCGGAAGTCCTGGCTGCGGTTCTTTACTTTTGGGCCCAAACCTGAGCCAAACGGGCACCGGTCGGTCGGGCGGTTCCACAGGCCGGTGTCGACGCAGGTCAGGCCATTGCCGTACGGCGCCTGCTGGCGTACCAGACGAGCCCCGCGGTGGCCGCCGCGGCTCCTATGGCCGCCGCCGCGACGAGCGCCGGACGGGCCGGGACGGAGAGCGCGGGCAGCCGCTGCTTGAGCCGTACCGGGCGGTGGAAGTCGAGAATCGGCCACCCGCGCGCGAGTGCCTCGCGGCGCAGCGCCCGGTCCGGGTTCACGGCATGCGGATGACCGACGGACTGAAGCATCGGCAGGTCGGTCGCCGAGTCGCTGTAGGCGTAGCACCGGGAGAGGTCGTACCCCTCGGACTCGGCCAGCTCCCTGATGGCTTCCGCTTTCGTCGGGCCGTAGGCGTAGTACTCCACCTCCCCGGTGAAGCAGCCGTCGTCCCCCACGACCATCCGGGTGGCCACCACGCGGTCGGCGCCGAGCAGTTCGCCGATCGGCTCGACGACCTCGGCGCCCGACGTGGACACGATCACGACGTCGCGCCCTGCCGTGTGGTGCTCCTCGATGAGGGAGGCGGCCTCGTCGTAGATGATCGGGTCGATCAGGCCGTGCAGGGTCTCGGCGACGATCTCCTTGACCTGCTGGACGTTCCAGCCTCGGACGAGCGCGGAGAGGTACTCGCGCGTGCGCTCCATCTGGTCATGGTCCATACCGCCCACCCGGAAGACGAACTGGGCGTAGGCGGTCCGCAAGGCGGCCCTGCGGTTGATCAGTCCGCCTTGGTAGAAGGACTTGCTGAACGTGAGCGTGCTCGACTTCGCAATGACCGTCTTGTCCAGGTCAAAGAAGGCCGCTGTGCGGGGCAAGGAGTGGTTTTCCACGACCCCGAGCATAGGCGCAGCCCATTCGGCGTAAGGTGGGGCGCGTGGGTTTGCCTGAGAGGGCTCTCGGGTACACCATGGAAGTCACGGATCGTTCGCGACCGTGCTAACCCGGTCCGACTCCTCCCCCCCCGAGTCGGCCGTGGGGACGACCCCCGCTCTCCCCCCCGGCGGGGGTCGTCGCATGTCCGGACGGGTTTTCACTCTTCTTACGCGGCCGCAGGGCCGTATCGAGACGGCTGCGGCCGTCCTTTAGCCATGCCCAGGATTCGTCACTGTGCGTAGTCGTCTTGCTGCTCTGCGGAAGCCGTGCGGCGGCCGGTGCGAGGTCCGTGCGGGGCCCGTACGAGGCCCGTACTGGGGTCACCGGTATGGGTGACAGCGATATTCACAACCACTGAGTTGTCCACAGTTATCGACCAAGATCCACACGATTTCCGGCATCGCTGCACCGTGATTCCAACGCGTCCCGCCGGAGCCGACTTCATGGCCGGTTGCGGTTAGTCGGGCGTGTTTGGCCGGTTCGTATCGGCCGCTCCTATGGAGACCGGTCGCCGGTTCTTCACACGTTCGGGAATCGCGGGGCCGCACGGGCCGCGCGAGAGAAGCAGCGAAGGGGGAGAGAAGTGGCCGCAGCCGTCACAAAGGAACCACCGCCCGCCGCCTCCGGCCGGCCGGGCGCACCACTGATCGTCACCGAGGACGCCGATCTGCTGGACGACCTGCTGCGCCTGTGCGCGGCGGCGGGCGCCACGCCCGAGGTCCATCACGGCGTCCCGGAGACGCACGGAAACTGGGAGGCCGCGCCGCTCGTCCTGGTCGGCGACGACGCCGCACGCCGGGTGCGCGGAGCCGCCCGCAGAGGCGGGGTGGTGCTGGTCGGCCGGGACCAGGACGACTCCGGGGTATGGCGGCGGGCCGTCGAGATCGGCGCCGACCATGTCCTGATGCTCCCCGACGGGGAGCAGTGGCTGGTCGACCGGATCGCCGACGTCGCCGAGGGCGTGGGCAGGCCCGCCCTCACCGTCGGAGTCATCGGCGGGCGGGGCGGCGCGGGGGCGTCCACGCTCGCGTGCGCCCTCGCCGTCACCTCCGCGCGGGAGGGGCTGCGCACCCTGCTCGTGGACGCCGATCCCCTGGGCGGCGGACTCGACGTACTCCTCGGCGGCGAGACCGCCGAGGGGCTGCGCTGGCCGGCTTTCGCTGCCTCGCGCGGGCGGGTCGGCGGCGGCGCCCTGGAGGAGTCGCTGCCCGAGCTCCACTCCCTGCGGGTGCTCAGCTGGGACCGCGGGGACTGTGTCGCCGTCCCGCCGCAGGCCGTTCGGGCGGTGCTGGCCGCCGCCCGGCGCCGGGGCGGCACGGTCGTGGTGGACCTGCCGCGCCGGATCGACGACGGCGTCGCCGAGGCGCTCGCCCAGCTCGACCTCGGCCTCCTCGTCGTCCCCGGCGAACTGCGCGCCGTCGCGGCGGCCGGGCGGGTGGCCTCCGCGGTCGGGATGGTGCTCGGGGATCTGCGGGTGGCGGTGCGCGGACCGTACGCCCCCGGCCTCGACGACCGCGAGGTGGCCCGGCTCCTCGGCCTTCCGCTGGCCGGAGAGGTACCGGTCGAGGCCGGCCTGCGCCGCGCGCACGACAGCAGGACACCACCCGCCGCGGCGGGCCGGGGCCCACTGGCGCGCTTCTGCCGGGAGTTCTGGGAGCGGGCGTTGGTGGAGGCGGGTGCGGCGTGAGTACGGAGCTGGGACTTCAGGGGCGCTGCTCGGTGCCGCGCGAGGCGGGGGCGGCACCATGAGTACGTTTCCGGGGCTCGAGGTGCCCCGTTCCTCTGGTGGGGCCGATCTGACCCCGGCGTTGCTCGACGGGGTGCGGCGCAGGCTGGCGGAGAGCGGGGCCGAGCCGACACCCGCGCGCGTGGCGCAGGCGCTGCGCGAGCAGGGGCGGGTGCTGGGGGACGCCGAAGTTCTCGGGGCCGCCGAGCAGTTGCGGTCCGAACTGGTCGGCAGCGGCCCGCTCGAACCGCTGCTCGCCGACCCGTCGGTGACCGATGTGCTGGTGTCGGCTCCGGACCGGGTGTGGGTGGACCGCGGCGGCGGTCTCGAACTGACCGGGGTGCGCTTCCCCGACGCGGCGGCCGTACGGCGCCTCGCGCAGCGCCTGGCCGCCGTGGCCGGACGCCGCCTGGACGACGCGCGACCCTGGGCCGACGCCCGGCTGCCCGACGGGACCCGGCTGCACGCCGTGCTGCCCCCGGTGGCCGTCGGCTGTGCCTGCCTGTCCCTTCGGGTCGTACGGCCGCGCGCGTTCACGCTCGACGAACTGGTGGCCGCCGGCACGGTCCCGCCGGGCGGGGACCGGGTGCTGCGGGCGCTGATGGAGGCACGGCTGTCCTTCCTCATCAGCGGCGGCACCGGCAGCGGCAAGACCACGCTGCTGAGCGCGCTGCTCGGCCTGGTCGGACCGGGCGAACGGATCGTGCTCGCCGAGGACTCCGCGGAACTGCGGCCCGACCACCCCCACGTCGTCCGGCTGGAGAGCAGACCCGCCAACCAGGAGGGCGCCGGGCTCGTCACGCTCCAGGACCTGGTCCGCCAGGCACTGCGGATGCGCCCGGACCGGCTGGTCGTGGGGGAGGTGCGCGGACCGGAGGTGGTCCATCTGCTGGCGGCGCTCAACACGGGCCACGAGGGCGGCTGCGGCACCCTGCACGCCAACGCGGCGGCCGATGTGCCGGCCCGGCTCGAGGCGCTCGGCACGGCGGCGGGGCTCGACCGGGCCGCGCTGCACAGCCAGTTGGCGGCCGCGCTGTCGGTGGTCCTGCATCTCGTACGAGGGCGCGACGGACGGCGGCGGGTCGCCGAGGTGCAGGTGCTGGAGCGGGACGCGTCCGGGCTGGTGCGGACGGTGCCGGCGCTGCGGTGGCAGGCGGGGGCGTTCGTGGCGGAGCGGGGGTGGGGGCGGCTGCGGGGGCTGCTCCGGGACGGGGAATTCGAGGTGGGGAGCGGGGATCGCGATGGGTGAGACGGCGATGGGCGGCCCTTCGGCGGGCGCGGCGGTGCTGGTAGCCGGTGCCGCTCTGTGGCTGCTGAGCGGGCGGGACACCGGGGCGCGGCGAGCTCGGTTGCTGCTGGCCGGAGGCGGGGTGGTGGGGGCCGGGCCGCCCGCTTGGCGGTCGGCGGTCGAGGAACTGCGGCGGATCCGGGGGCGGTTGCGGGCCGAGTGGGGGGCGGTGGTCGTCGGGCTCGTGCTGGCGGTGCTCGGGGCCTCGGTGCTGCCGCTGATCGCCGGGGCGGCCGGGGTGCCGTTGCTGCGGCGGGTGCGGGTGGCCGGCCAGGAGCGCCGGGCGCGGGAACGGCGCGGCGACGCGGTGATCGCGCTCTGCGCGGCGCTCGCCGGGGAGGTGCGCGCGGGACGGCAGCCGGGCGAGGCGTTGCTGCGGGCGGCGCGGGACTCCGGCGGGCTCGGTGACGCGCAGACGGCGGTACTGGCCGCCGCGCGGTTCGGCGGCGAGGTCCCCGGCGCCTTGGCCGCGGCGGCACGGCAACCGGGTGCCGAGGGGCTGCGCGGACTCGCCGCGTGCTGGCGAGTGGCTGTCGACCAGGGGGCGGGCCTCGCGGCCGGACTCGACCGGCTCGAAGCGGCGCTACGGGCCGAACGGGACCAACGAGCCGACCTGCGAGCGCAGTTGGCCGGCGCCCGCTCCACGGCGCTGATGCTCGCCGGGCTGCCGGTCCTGGGGCTGCTCCTGGGCGCGGTCATGGGCGCCGATCCGCTGCGGGTGCTGCTGCATACCGGGTCAGGGCTGGGGTGCCTGTTCGCCGGTGGGGTTCTGGAGGGGGTGGGGGTCTGGTGGGCGCTGCGGATTGTTCGGGGGGCGGAGGGGGTGTGAAGGGGGCCGGCGGGGGTGTGAGGGCGGCGGGTTGTGCATCGGAGGTCGGGTGAGGAGGGGCTGTGAGTGCGGAAGTTGTCCACAGGCTGGGGGTTGTTGTGGGGATGGCGCTGGGCCTGGTGTGGCTGGTGCGGTGGGTGGGGGCCGTGCGGTGTGAGCGGAGGGTGCGGCGGCGGATGGTCGCGCTCGTGGGCGCCGGGGAGATGGTTCCGGTCGCGCCGAGGTTCGACGTACGGGGGCTGGTGCGGCGGTGGGTTCCTGCCGTGGCCGTGGGGTGCGCGGGATGGGTGCTGGTCGGCGGTCTCGCGGGCGTCGGGGCGGGACTGGTCTGCGCGGTTGCCGTGGACCGGTGGCGCGGGCGGCGGGCGGCCTCCGTGGACGAGGAGTACGACGCCGCCGAGGCGGCCCGGCAACTTCCCCTCGCCGCGGATCTGTTGGCGGCCTGTGTGGCCGCCGGAGCCGGGCCGGTGATCGCTGCGCAGGCCGTGGGCGAGGCGCTGGGCGGTCCGGTGGGGGAAGGGCTGGCGCGGGGTGCGGCGGAGGTGCGACTGGGCGGCGAACCGGGTGAGGCCTGGCGGAAGTTGGCGGCACTCCCCGGCGCCGGTGACCTCGCGAGGCTGCTGGAGCGGGCCGATGTGTCCGGACTTCCGGCGGCCGGCCCGGCCGCACGGCTGGCGGCGGACGCCCGCGCGACCTGGGCGCGTAGTGCTACGGCCCGGGCGCGGCGGGCGGCGGTCATGGTCTCCGCGCCGGTGGGGCTGTGCTTCCTGCCCGCCTTCATCGCGGTGGGTGTCCTGCCGGTGGTGATCGGGCTGGCGGACGGGGTGCTGGGAGGGGGTGGTGGATGACGAGAGATCGGCACTGAGCCGGCGGTCGGCATTGACCAGCCGACGGCACTGAGCCCGGAGGTCGGCACCGACCAGCCGACGGCACTGAGCCTGGCGGTCGGCATTGACCAGGCGACGGCACTGACCAGGCCATCGGCCCGAACAGGCGCGGGCGAGGCATTCACTCGGCACCGACCAGACGCGGGCGAGGCATTCACTCGGCACCGACCAGACGCGGGCCACGGCAGTCGTTCGGCGCGCGGCATTCGTAGGCAACAGGACTGATTCCCACGGGGGTTCACATGAACAAGGCACTACAGGCGATGCGAGTAGTACGGGCACGTATGCGGGCGTTCGGCGCGCGGCGGGACTCGGGGATGGTCACCTCGGAGTACGCGATGGGGATCATCGCGGCGGTGGCGTTCGCCGTCGTGCTCTACAAGGTGGTGACCAGCGGGCAGGTCAGCGCGGAGCTGCAGGCGATCGTGAAGAAGGCGCTCGATGCGCGGATGTAGGAGGCGGGGAGAGCGCGCGGCCGACCGCGGGTTCGTGACGGCGGAGTCCGCGGTGGTGCTGCCCGTGCTGGTCATGTTCGCGATGGCGCTGGTGTGGGGGCTGCTCGTCATCGCCGCCCAGATCCAGTGCGTGGACGCGGCCCGCACGGGTGCCCGCGCGGCGGCTCGCCAGGATCCGGCCGACGCGGTCGTGGCGGTGACCGAGGAAGCCGCCCCGTCGGGCGCCGAGGTCACCGTCAGCCGCACCGGCGGCCACGTCAGGGTGGTC
Organism: Streptomyces sp. NPDC043726; assembly: GCF_056436565.1. NCBI lineage: Bacteria > Bacillati > Actinomycetota > Actinomycetes > Kitasatosporales > Streptomycetaceae > Streptomyces > Streptomyces sp. NPDC043726. The sequence goes on along the minus strand of NZ_JBWKCI010000003.1, from coordinate 140,711 downwards.
GTCGTAGCCAAGCCGCCGGCGCTGCGGGGACTGCCCTTCGAGGTACGGGAGGTGGCCGTGGCGGCGGCGGAAGAGGCCACGGCGGAAGAGGCCACGGCCGTAGGAGACGCGGCCGGGGCGGCGCCTGAGCAGGCCGGGGCGGCGCCTGAGCAGGCCCCTCCGGCGCCCTCGGGGACGAGAGGGGTGAGCCGATGAACTCCCGCGGCTCGGGCGACCAGGGCTCCGCCACCGTGTGGACCGTCGCCGTCGTGGCCGTCCTCTGCGTGGTGTTCGGAGTCGTGCTCGCCCTGGGGCAGGCCGTCGTCACCCGGCACCGCGCGGCGGGCGGCGCCGACCTCGCCGCGCTGGCGGCGGCCGACCACTGGGCGGAGGGAGCCGCGGCGGCCTGCGCGCGGGCGGACGAGGTGGCTCGCGCGCAGGGCACCCGGCTGGTCCGTTGCGCGCTCGTGGGCGACGTCTCGGACGTGACCGCGGCGGCGGGCGGCGGACCGTTCGCGGCGGAGGTCAGGGCGCGGGCGGGACCCCCGGGTCCACCAGGGCTTCCGGTATCTCCGGCGCCCCCCGCAACAGCTCCGTGAGCAGCCGTACCGCGCCCCTCTTGTGGAGTGGGTCGTTGCCGTTGCCGCACTTGGGGGACTGGACGCAGGACGGGCAGCCGGCCTCGCACTCGCAGGAGGCGATGGCCTCGCGGGTGGCGGTGAGCCAGGCGCGGGCGGTGTGGAAGGCGCGTTCCGCGAAGCCCGCGCCGCCGGGGTGGCCGTCATAGACGAAGACCGTCGGGAGCAGGGTGTCGGGGTGGAGGGGGACCGAGACGCCGCCGATGTCCCAGCGGTCGCACGTCGCGAACAGCGGCAGCAGGCCGATCGACGCGTGCTCGGCGGCGTGCAGGGCGCCGCCGAGGATCTCCGGGGAGATCCGGGCCGCGTCGAGCTGGTCCTCGGTGACCGTCCACCACACCGCGCGGGTGCGCAGCGTTCGAGGAGGGAGGTCGAGTTTCGTCTCGCCCAGTACTTCGCCGGTGATCACCCGGCGGCGCAGGAAGGAGACCACCTGGTTGGTGACCTCGACGGAGCCGTGGCAGAGGCGGCCGTCGCCCCACGGGATCTCCGTGTCCGTCTCCAGGACGGAGATGGAGGTGGTGTCCCGGGCCACCGTCGAGTACGACGGCGCGGCCTGCTCGACCAGGGCCACCGAGTCCTCCAGGTCCAAGGAGCGGACCAGGTACGTGCGGCCCTGGTGCAGGTGGACCGCGCCCTCGTGCACCGTCGTGTGCGCCGCGCCCGCGTCGACCGTGCCGAGGAGCCGGCCCGTGCCGGACTCGACGACCTGGACCGGGCGTCCGCCCCCGCCGCGGATGTCCGTGAGGTCGGCGGCCCGTTCCCGGCGTGTCCAGTGCCAGGCCTTGGTCCGGCGCCGGAGCAGCTTCGCGGCCTCCAGCTGCGGGAGCAGCTCCTCGCAGGCGGGTCCGAAGAGCGCCAGGTCCTCCTCGACCAGCGGCAGCTCCTCCGCGGCCGCGCACAGGTGCGGGGCGAGGACATAGGGGTTGTCGGGGTCCAGGACCGTGGATTCCACGGGCTGGCCGAAGAGGGCCTCGGGGTGGTGGACGAGGAACGTGTCCAGCGGGTCGTCCCGGGCGACGAGGACCGCCAGCGCGCCCTGGCCGGAGCGGCCGGCCCGGCCCGCCTGCTGCCACAGGGACGCGCGCGTGCCCGGGTATCCGGCGATCACCACCGCGTCCAGGCCGGAGACGTCGATGCCGAGTTCGAGGGCGGTCGTGGCGGCGAGGCCCAGCAGCTCGCCCGAGTGCAGGGCCTGTTCCAGGGCGCGCCGCTCCTCCGGGAGGTAGCCGCCGCGGTAGGCGGCCACCCGGCGGGCCAGGGAGCGGTCGACCTCGGCCAGGCGTTCCTGGGCGATCACCGAGATCAGCTCGGCGCCGCGCCGGGAGCGGACGAAGGCGACCGAGCGCACGCCCTGCACCGCCAGGTCGGTGAGCAGATCCGCCGTCTCGGCGGTGGCGGTACGGCGGACCGGGGCGCCCTTCTCGCCCTGCATCTCGGTGAGCGGCGGCTCCCAGAGGGCGAACACCAGTTCTCCGCGTGGGGAGGCGTCGTCGGCCACCTCCACGACCGGCAGGCCGGTGAGGCGACGGGCGGCCACCGAGGGCTCCGCGGCGGTCGCGGAGGCGAGCAGGAAGACGGGCGACGCGCCGTAGCGGGCGCACAGTCGGCGCAGCCGGCGCAGCACCTGGGCGACGTGCGAGCCGAAGACACCGCGGTAGGTGTGGCACTCGTCGATGACGACGTACTTCAGCGCCTTCAGGAAGGAGGACCAGCGGGCGTGCGAGGGGAGGACACCGCGGTGCAGCATGTCCGGGTTGGTGAGGACGTAGTTGGCGTACTGGCGGATCCACTCGCGTTCCTCGAACGGCGTGTCCCCGTCGTACACCGCCGGCCGGACGGAATGGCCCAGCGGATGTGAAAGTTCCTTCACCGAACGGCACTGATCGGCCGCCAGAGCCTTCGTGGGCGCCAGGTAGAGCGCGGTGGCGCCACGGCCGTTCGAGGCCTCTGAGCCGTCCAGGAGGGCGGAGAGCACCGGCACCAGATAGGCCAGCGACTTGCCGGAGGCGGTGCCCGTCGCGACGACCACCGAATCGCCGTCCAGGGCGTGCTCGGCGGCGCGTGCCTGATGGGCCCAGGGGTGCTCGACCCCGGCGGCCTGGACGGCGGCGAGAACCTCCGAACGGATCCGGTCAGGCCAGACGGCATGCCGACCCGCTCGCGGGGGCACATGCTCCGTATGAGTGATGCGCGAAGCCCGGCTCGGCCCCGAGGCGAGCCGGCCCAGGACCGTGCCCGGGTCCACCCGGGAAACGGGGCCCGTCGGGGTTCGATCGGATCGGTGATTCTTGGCCATCGGCACCGAGTGTGTCACTGGCGTGACGGACAATGGGACCAAGGCGTCGTGCACGCCTGCCGGTAAGTGATTGAATGCCATCGCGGCTGGCGAACCGTCCTGGGGGCTTCAAGCCGAGGTGTCCCGAGGGACGACCGCTCGATAGCAAGGTGCTGGAGGATCCGTGGACCTGTCCCTGTCGACCCGTACCGTCGGCGATCGTACGGTCGTCGAGGTCGGTGGAGAAATCGACGTATATACCGCGCCCAAGTTGCGCGAGCAGCTGGTCGAGCTGGTGAACGACGGGAGTTTCCACCTCGTCGTCGACATGGAGGGCGTGGACTTCCTCGACTCCACCGGGCTCGGCGTGCTGGTCGGCGGCCTGAAGCGGGTGCGTGCCCATGAGGGCTCGCTGCGCCTGGTCTGCAACCAGGAGCGCATTCTCAAGATCTTCCGCATCACCGGCCTCACCAAGGTGTTCCCGATCCACACCTCGGTCGAGGAAGCGGTGGCGGCCACCGACTGATCAGCGGTCACCGACCGAAGCCGGTCACCGATCGCGAAAGCTGGTCATCGGCCGGCAGAAGCGGTCACCGACTGATCGCCGGACCCGGGCATGCCCCATGGCGCGCCCGGGACGGAAGAAGTTCAAAGAAGGGGGACCGGGCTTTCGGCAGCCCGGCCCTCCGGACAGCACGCCCGTAGTTGCGAGGGGGATGCATGGCCACCGTTGAACTCCGCTTCAGCGCGCTGCCCGAGCACGTCAGGACCGCACGTCTGGTCGCGGCAGCGGTGGCACGCAGGGCCGGAGTGGACGAGGCCGTCCTGGACGAGGTGCGGCTCGCGGTCGGCGAGGCGTGCACCCGTGCCGTCGGACTGCATCAGCTCGGCGGGGTCACGGCGCCGGTGAAGGTCGTACTGATCGAGGAGGAGAAGCAGTTCTCCATCGAGGTCGGTGACGAGGCGCCGCGCTCCGCCCCGGGGGACCGGGCGCCGGGCGCCGCGGGCGGGGACGCCGACGCGGAGGCCGAGGAGGACGAGATGGGCCTCGCGGTCATCAGCGGTCTGGTCGACGACGTCGAGGTCTCCGCCGGGGAACACGGCGGCCTGATCCGTATGACCTGGCCGACGACCCCTGCCGTCGCCGAGCTTCCCTGAGCGCGGCTCAGCAGCGAGATCACCCGAAGGGCACCACCGCGGTGGGGCCCTTCGGCATGTCCGGCCACCCCATCGGCGTAATTCGTGAATTCCTTCACGATCAATAGCCCGATAATTCGATCAAGTTCTCGCCTGGGCCAATCGTGCCGTCAATGGCTTTGAGGCATTACCCCTTTCGGGTTCGGTGGGTGACCGGCGATCATTTGCTGAAGAGCACGTGAAGACCAATTCCGTTTACCGCGCACTGTTTTGATCAGGTTCCGGTACCTACAATCCGTCCACATCTTGAGCTCAGCCCAAGCGTCAAGGAGGACGAATGGCGGGGCTTTCTACCCCTCATCAGTTGGATCACTCCACAACCTTCGCAGCCGCAGTCCTGACGGACGGCAACCGTGCCCTGGTGATCGTCATCGGCGTCGTCGCCCTGGCGGCGCTGGTGGTCGCGGGGGTCCTGGTACGCCAGGTGCTCGCGGCGGGCGAGGGCACCGACAGCATGAAGAAGATCGCGGCGGCGGTCCAGGAAGGCGCCAACGCCTATCTGGCCCGGCAGCTTCGCACGCTCGGCGTATTCGCCGTGATCGTGTTCTTCCTGCTCATGCTGCTGCCCGCGGACGACTGGAATCAGCGCGCCGGCCGATCGGTGTTCTTCTTGATCGGCGCCGCGTTCTCGGCGGCCACCGGTTATATCGGCATGTGGCTCGCCGTGCGCAGCAATGTGCGCGTCGCCGCCGCGGCCAGGGAAGCGACCCCGGCGGAGGGTGAGCCGGAAAAGGATCTCACCGCCGTCTCGCACAAAGCCATGAAGATCGCTTTCCGCACGGGCGGCGTCGTCGGCATGTTCACGGTGGGGCTCGGTCTGCTGGGCGCCTCCTGTGTGGTGCTGGTGTACGCGGCCGACGCGCCGAAGGTGCTGGAGGGCTTCGGTCTCGGAGCCGCTCTCATCGCCATGTTCATGCGTGTCGGCGGCGGCATCTTCACCAAGGCCGCCGACGTCGGCGCCGACCTGGTCGGCAAGGTCGAGCAGGGCATTCCGGAGGACGACCCGCGCAATGCCGCGACCATCGCCGACAATGTGGGCGACAACGTCGGCGACTGCGCGGGCATGGCGGCCGACCTGTTCGAGTCGTACGCGGTGACCCTGGTCGCCGCGCTCATCCTCGGCAAGGCGGCCTTCGGCGACGCGGGCCTCGCCTTCCCGCTGCTGGTGCCCGCGATCGGCGTGCTCACGGCCATGATCGGCATCTTCGCCGTGGCCCCGCGCCGCAGCGACCGCAGCGGCATGACGGCGATCAACCGCGGCTTCTTCATCTCCGCGGTGATCTCGCTGGCCCTGGTGGCCATCGCGGTCTTCGTCTACCTGCCCTCGTCGTACGCCGACCTGGAGGGCGTCACCGACGCCGCGATCCAGGGCAAGAACGGTGACCCGCGGATCCTCGCGCTGGTCGCCGTGGCGATCGGCATCCTGCTGGCCGCTGTGATCCAGCAGCTGACCGGCTACTTCACCGAGACCAACCGCCGCCCGGTGCAGGACATCGGCAAGACGTCCCTCACGGGTCCCGCCACCGTGGTCCTCGCCGGCATCTCGATCGGTCTCGAATCGGCTGTCTACACCGCCCTGTTGATCGGCCTGGGCGTCTACGGCGCCTTCCTGCTCGGCGGTACGTCGATCATGCTGGCGCTGTTCGCGGTGGCGCTGGCCGGCACCGGTCTGCTCACCACGGTCGGCGTGATCGTCGCCATGGACACCTTCGGACCGGTCTCCGACAACGCCCAGGGCATCGCGGAGATGTCCGGCGACGTCGAGGGCGCGGGCGCCCAGGTGCTCACCAACCTCGACGCGGTCGGCAACACCACCAAGGCCATCACCAAGGGCATCGCCATCGCCACCGCGGTCCTCGCGGCGGCGGCGCTCTTCGGCTCGTACCGCGACGCGATCGAGACGGGCGCGCGCGACGTGGGGGAGAAGTTCAGCGGTGCGGACGCTCCGATGAACCTGGTCATGGACATCTCGCAGCCCAACAACCTCGTCGGCCTCATCGCCGGCGCGGCGGTCGTCTTCCTCTTCTCCGGACTCGCCATCAACGCCGTGTCGCGGTCGGCCGGTTCGGTGGTCTACGAGGTGCGGCGGCAGTTCCGGGAGAAGCCCGGGATCATGGACTACAGCGAGACGCCGGAGTACGGCAAGGTCGTCGACATCTGTACGAGGGACGCGCTCAGGGAGCTGGCCACCCCCGGTCTGCTCGCCGTGATGGCGCCGATCTTCGTCGGCTTCACCCTCGGCGTCGGCGCCCTCGGCGCCTTCCTGGCGGGCGCGATCGGCGCGGGCACGCTGATGGCGGTCTTCCTCGCCAATTCCGGCGGTGCCTGGGACAACGCCAAGAAACTCGTGGAGGACGGCCACCACGGCGGCAAGGGCAGTGAGGCCCACGCCGCCACGGTGATCGGCGACACGGTCGGCGACCCCTTCAAGGACACCGCCGGTCCCGCGATCAACCCGCTGCTGAAGGTGATGAACCTGGTGGCACTGCTGATCGCGCCCGCGGTGATCGATTTCTCGTACGGCGACGACAAGAACATCGGCGCCCGGGTGCTGATCGCGGTGCTGTCGTTCCTGGTGATCGCCGGTGCGGTGTACATCTCCAAGCGGCGTGGGATCTCGATGGGGGAGGAGGGAAACGCCGACCGGGCGGCCAAGTCGCCTGATCCGGCGGTGGTTTCGTAGATCCCTTCGCACAACCCGGCTCAAAGGGCGGGCGGACGGCGTGTGTTGACACGTCGGACGCCCGCCCTTCGCATGCGCGCGCCCCTGGCCGTGAGCCTTCTCTCGCTCGGGATAAATACCCATAAAGTTCCGCATACCGGACGTCAGGCATGCGGTTGCACACCTTCCGGCGTGTATGTTCCGGGGCCGAGAGCCATGGAAGGGACCAATCCGGTGAACAAGAAGCTCGTGGCCGCACTGTCCGGCGGTGCGGTACTGGTACTGGCGCTGTCGGGATGCAGCAGCGACGACGGCAACGACAAGCTGGATGCCTGGGCCAAGCAGGTCTGCGACGCCGTACAGCCGCAGGCGAAGAAGATCGAGTCCGCCAACGCCGCGATCCAGAAGGAGACCTCGGACAACAGCACGCCGGAGGAGGTCCAGAAGACCGACTCGCAGGCCTTCCAGGACATGTCCGACGCCTACAAGGCGATCGGGGCGGCCGTGGACAAGGCGGGGGCGCCGGACGTGGAGAACGGCGAGAAGAAGCAGACGGACGCGGTCAAGGAGCTCAACAGCATCTCCGCCTCGTACGCCTCCCTGAAGAAGCAGGTCGACGACCTCGACACCAAGGACCAGGCCAAGTTCGCCGACGGTCTGAAGGACATCGCCACCGAGCTGAACAAGCTCAGCACCAGCGGCAGCAACGCGCTCAAGACGCTGGAGGAGGGCGAGGTCGGCCAGGCCATGGCCACGCAGTCCAGCTGCAAGTCGGCGTCCGGGGCCGCGACGGCGGCGGCGGGCTGAGGCCGAGCGGCCGCGGCGAGCCGGTAGCGCGGGTCACAATGGGGGCGTGAGTACCTCCAGGCTGCCCGCTCTGCCCGCCGCCCCCGCCTCCGGCCGTCCCGAAGTCGCCGCACGACTGCGGGACGCCCTGCTGGGGGCCTCCTTCACCGCCGACGGCCTGCTCGACCTGCTGGGCGCGCCCGCGTATGCCGCGCTCGCCCGCAGCGAGACCGTCCCCGCACTCCGCGCGACCCGCGGGGACACGCCGCTGGAGACCCTCGTACGGCTGTTCCTCCTGCAGCAGCCGGTGCCCCACGCGCGCGTGGCCGGTGTGCTGCCCGTCGAGGCCTGCCTGGAGACCGGGTGGCTGGTGCGGGCCGGCGAGGACGAACTCGCCGCGACCGTGGACGTACGGCCGTACGGCGGGCCGGCCGGCGAGGACTGGTTCATCGTGTCCGACCTGGGCTGCGCGGTCGGCGGCGCCGGAGGCATCGGCAGCACCGACGAGGGCGTCGTCCTCGGGGTCGGCGGCGCCTCCACGACGCTCGCCGGCATCACCGTCCGTACGCCCGTCTCCGCCGCCCTCGACCTCGGCACCGGCTCCGGGATCCAGGCCCTGCACGCCGCCCAGCACGCCACCCGTGTGACGGCGACCGATCTCAACCCGCGCGCGCTGCACATCACCGCGCTGACGCTCGCGCTGTCCGGCGCGCCCGCCGCCGATCTGCGCGAGGGCTCGCTGTTCGAGCCCCTCAGGCAGGACGAGACGTACGACCTGATCGTGTCGAACCCGCCCTTCGTGATCTCGCCGGGTGCCCGGCTGACTTATCGGGACGGCGGGATGGGCGGGGACGATCTGTGCCGCTCGCTCGTTCAAGGGGCGGGGGAACGGCTGAACGACGGCGGGTTCGCGCAGTTCCTCGCCAACTGGCAGCACGTCGCGGGGGAGGACTGGCAGGACAGACTGAGGTCATGGGTGCCGCGCGGGTGCGACGCGTGGATCGTCCAGCGCGAGGTGCAGGACGTCACGCAGTACGCCGAGCTGTGGCTGCGGGACGCCGGGGACCACCGCGGCGACCCCGCCGAGTACCAGGCGCGCTACGACGCCTGGCTGGACGAGTTCGAGGCGCGGAAGGTCAAGGCCGTCGGCTTCGGCTGGATCACGCTGCGCAGGACGGGCTCCGCCGTGCCGTCCGTCACCGTCGAGGAGTGGCCGCACCCGGTCGAGCAGCCGCTCGGCGACACCGTACGGGCGCACTTCGACCGCCTCGACTATCTGCGCGAGCACGATGACGCCGCCCTGCTCGAAGGGCACTTCCGGCTCGTCGCCGAGATCGTCCAGGAACAGGTCGGGCTGCCCGGCGCCGAGGACCCCGAACACGTGGTGCTGCGCCAGAACCGCGGGATGCGCCGGGCCACCAAGGTGGACACGGTCGGCGCCGGGTTCGCGGGCGTGTGCGACGGCACGCTCAGCGCGGGCCGCATCCTGGACGCCATCGCCCAACTGGTGGGCGAGGACCCCGTACTGCTGCGCGACCGTACGCCCGCGCAGATCCGGCTGCTGGTGGAGCAGGGGTTCCTGGAGCCCGCGTGAGGTCTCGGGAGTGGTCGGGGACGGCGGATTCGAGCCGACCTCGGTGCCGGGTCCCGGGCGGGCGGCGGGCGGCGCACGGCGACGCTGGGAAGGCGCCGGCGGGCTGCTCGGCCGTGACGGACCGCGATGCCCGTCCGGGCCGCCCAGCGCGGTCCACAGCCGCGTCGGCCGCGCGTTCACCCGGGGTTCTCCTGGCCGCCGTCCGCGCGTGACAGCCTCGCGGGGCTGAGGCACGCGCGGAGCGGAGAAAAGGGGCGGAAAGCGCCATGGAGAGCGGACCGGCGATCTTCGCGGGACTGGTGTTCGCCCTGTTCGGAGCCGGGCTCCTGATCTGGACGGCGGCCCGGGTGCGGCACCGGGAACCGGTCGCCCACGGTGTGAACCCCGTCGCATCGGCGACCCTCGCGAGCCTCGCCGCCGTGATCGCGCTCGTCCTCGCCGCGTGGTGCTTCACCCGCCTGTGAGAAGCGCGGCGCGCACCGCGCCGGAGCTGGGACTCCGATCACCGGTACGTGATCGTCCGGAAAGGCTCGAAAAGGCCGGTCGGCACTCCGGGCGGCAGGAATGGCGGTAGTCGGGTTACCGTTCGAGTGGCCGTTGCGGGCTTTTCCCGTTTGACACGGGGGCGGGATGTACCGTCACACTCCGCAGCGTCACCAGTACCCGACCCCGGGAGAGCAAGGCCTGGGGAGGCCACCCAGCGTCGACCGGAGAGAAGAGCGAAGTTGTCCCCGACCAGCGAGACCGCGAAGGGCGGCCGCCGACTCGTCATCGTCGAGTCGCCTGCCAAGGCGAAGACGATCAAGGGCTATCTCGGCCCCGGATACGTTGTCGAGGCGAGCGTCGGGCACATCCGCGACCTCCCCAACGGCGCCGCGGAGGTGCCGGAGAAGTACACCGGCGAGGTTCGCCGACTCGGTGTGGACGTAGAACACGACTTCGAGCCGATCTATGTGGTCAACGCGGACAAGCGGGCCCAGGTCAAGAAGCTCAAGGACCTGCTGAAGGACTCCGACGAGCTCTTCCTCGCCACCGATGAGGACCGCGAGGGCGAGGCCATCGCGTGGCACCTCCAGGAGGTGCTCAAGCCCAAGGTCCCGGTCAAGCGGATGGTCTTCCACGAGATCACCAAGGCCGCGATCCAGGCCGCCGTGGCCAACCCGCGCGAGCTCAACCAGAAGCTGGTCGACGCCCAGGAGACCCGCCGCATCCTCGACCGCCTCTACGGCTACGAGGTCTCGCCGGTCCTGTGGAAGAAGGTCATGCCGCGGCTGTCGGCGGGCCGCGTCCAGTCCGTCGCCACCCGGCTCGTCGTCGAGCGGGAACGCGAGCGCATCGCGTTTCGTTCCGCTGAGTACTGGGACCTGACGGGCACCTTCTCGACCGGCCGCGCGGGAGATCCGTCGGACCCGTCGTCGCTGGTCGCCCGCCTCCAGACCGTCGACGGCAGGCGGGTCGCGCAGGGCCGCGACTTCGACTCCCTGGGACAGCTCAAGAGCGCGAACACCCTCCACCTCGACGAGGCGAACGCCCGCGCCCTGGCCGCCGCCCTGGAGCAGACGCGGTTCGCCGTCCGCTCCGTCGAGTCCAAGCCGTACCGCCGCTCGCCGTACGCCCCCTTCCGTACGACGACGCTGCAGCAGGAAGCCTCGAGGAAGCTCGGCTTCGGCGCCAAGGCGACGATGCAGATCGCGCAGAAGCTGTACGAGAACGGCTTCATCACCTATATGCGTACGGACTCCACGACCCTGAGCGAGACCGCGGTCGCCGCGGCCCGCGCCCAGGTCACGCAGCTGTACGGCGCCGACTACCTGCCCCCCGCCCCGCGCACCTACGCCGGGAAGGTCAAGAACGCGCAGGAGGCGCACGAGGCGATCCGCCCCTCGGGTGATCGTTTCCGCACGCCTGCCGAGACCGGCCTGACCGGCGACCAGTTCCGGCTCTACGAGCTGATCTGGAAGCGGACCGTCGCCTCCCAGATGAAGGACGCGACCGGCAACAGCGTCACCGTGAAGATCGGCGGCACCGCCGCCGACGGCCGGGACGTCGAGTTCAGCGCCTCCGGCAAGACGATCACCTTCCACGGCTTCCTCAAGGCCTACGTCGAGGGCGCCGACGACCCGAACGCCGAACTGGACGACCGCGAGCGCCGGCTGCCCCAGGTCAGCGAGGGCGACGCGCTCAGCGCCGAGGAGATCACGGTCGACGGGCACGCCACCAAGCCCCCGGCCCGCTACACCGAGGCCAGCCTGGTCAAGGAGCTCGAAGAGCGCGAGATCGGCCGCCCGTCGACGTACGCCTCGATCATCGGCACGATCCTCGACCGCGGCTACGTCTTCAAGAAGGGCACGGCCCTCGTGCCGTCCTTCCTGTCCTTCGCCGTGGTCAACCTGCTGGAGAAGCACTTCGGGCGGCTCGTCGACTACGACTTCACCGCCAAGATGGAGGACGACCTCGACCGCATCGCCCGCGGCGAGGCGCAGTCCGTGCCGTGGCTGAAGCGGTTCTACTTCGGCGAGGGCACGGGCGCGGGCGGCGCGGCCGACGCCGGCAACGGCGACGGGGACCACCTCGGCGGCCTCAAGGAGCTGGTGACCGACCTCGGCGCGATCGACGCCCGCGAGGTGTCCTCGTTCCCGGTGGGCAACGACATCGTGCTGCGGGTCGGCCGCTACGGCCCCTACATCGAGCGCGGCGAGAAGGACACCGAGCAGCACCAGCGCGCGGACATCCCGACCGACCTCGCGCCGGACGAGCTGTCCGTGGAGCTGGCGGAGGAACTGCTCGCCAAGCCGAGCGGTGACTTCGAGCTGGGCACCGACCCGGTCAGCGGCAACCAGATCGTCGCCAAGGACGGCCGCTACGGCCCCTACGTCACCGAGATCCTGCCCGAGGGCACCCCGAAGACCGGCAAGAACGCCGTGAAGCCGCGGACGGCCTCGCTGTTCAAGTCGATGTCGCTGGACACGGTGACGCTCGACGACGCCCTGAAGCTGATGTCGCTCCCGCGCGTGGTCGGCGCCGACGCCGAGGGCCAGGAGATCACCGCGCAGAACGGCCGATACGGGCCGTACCTGAAGAAGGGCACGGACTCCCGGTCGCTCCAGACCGAGGACCAGCTCTTCACGATCACCCTCGAAGAGGCGCTGGAGATCTACTCCCAGCCCAAGCAGCGCGGCCGGGCCGCCGCCAAGCCGCCGCTGAAGGAGCTGGGCACCGACCCGGTCAGCGAGAAGCCGGTGGTGGTCAAGGACGGCCGTTTCGGGCCTTACGTCACCGACGGGGAGACCAACGCGACCCTGCGCTCCGGCGACAGCGTCGAGGACATCACCCCCGAGCGCGGCTACGAACTGCTCGCCGAGAAGCGTGCCAAGGCTCCCGCCAAGAAGACGGCGAAGAAGGCCACGACCAAGAAGACCGCCGCCAAGAAGGCTCCGGCCAAGAAGGCGACGGCCGCGAAGAAGACCGCGGCGAAGAAGACGACGACCGCGAAGAAGACGGCCGCCGCCAAGACCGCCGCCGCGAAGAAGACCTCGGCGTCGAAGTCGGCCGCGGAGGACTGAGCCCGAAGCGGCGGGACCCCGGTTCCGCTTCGCGAAACGAACGCCCCGGCATCACTCTTTGGTGTCGGGGCGGGCGTCTGTTCGGACGGCAGCCACGGGCTGTCGGTGGCTCCCGATAGGCTGAAAGCATGACGCGAGCCGAGCAGCCGACGGCCCCCCACCCGGCCCCCGACGAAGCCCTGGCGGCGGACTCCCGCGAACGCGCGGTCCGTTCGCTGCTGCGCCGACCGCAGCTCAGGCGGTTGTGGAGCGCACAGCTCGTGAGCGGGGTGGGGGATGTCCTCGCCCTCCTCGTGCTGGTCCTCCTCGCACTCCAGGCGGCCATCTCCGAGGGCTCGTTCGGCGGTGGGTACCGGGGCGTGGCGTTCGCAGTGGCGACCGTCTTCGGGGCCCGCGTCCTCGCCACGCTGCTCTTCGGCGCCGTACTCCTCGGCCCGCTCACCTCGTTGACCTCCCAGGACGGTCCGCTCGACCGGCGCTGGACCATGGTCGGCGCGGACGGGCTGCGCGCCGCGCTGCTCATCGTCGCGCCGCTGTGGATCGACTGGACGCCGGACAACGCCCTGGCCGTCCTGCTGGTGACCGTCTTCGTGACCGGAGTCGCCGAGCGCTTCTGGACCGTGTGCCGGGAGAGCGCGGCGCCCGCCCTGCTGCCGGGCCCGCCCCCGGAGGGCGCGACGGTACGCCCCCTGCCGGACCACATGGACGCGCTGCGCCGCCTGTCGCTGCGCACCAGCTTCCTGGCGGTGCCCCTCGCGGCCGCCGCGCTGGTCACCGCGGCCCTGTTCAACAACCTGCTGGGCACCGGGATCGACTGGTTCGGCGAGCACCGGGCGGCGCTCGCCTCGTACGTGGCGGCCGGTCTGTTCGCCGCGTCGCTGTCCGTGGTGACCTTCCTGGAACTCCCCGACACCCGCACCCCACGCGCGCGTTCCCCGCTGGAGGGGCTGCGCCGGCCCAAGACGGGCACCGGTGTCGACAAGGGCCGTACCGGCGCGATCCCGCTGCTGGTGCCGGCCTGCGCGGCCGTCGCGGGCGCGGTGTCGGCCTCGGTCGCCGTCTCGGTGCTGCACGCCAAGGACCTCGGCGGCGGCCCGGTGCTGTACGGCCTGATGGTGCTCGCGCTGACCGGCGGAGTCGTCGTCGGCATCCGTACGGCGCCCAAGGTGCTGGTGTCGCTGTCGAGGCGCCGTCTGCTGGCGCTGGCCATCGCGTTCACCGGCGTCGCGCTGCTGGTCGCCGGGCTCGTCCCGGACGTCACCACCGTCCTGCTGGTGCTCGCCCTCGCGGGCGTGTTCGCGGGCGTGGCCGCCAACACCGGTCACACGCTGCTGGACCAGGAGACCGAGGACTTCCGCCGCCCGCGCACGACCGAGCATCTGCACGCGGTCGTACGGGTGTTCGTGGCGCTCGGTGTGCTCGTCGCGCCCGTGGTGGCCGCCGCGATCGGCCCGCACCGGCTGGAGAGCGGCCGGTTCGTGTTCGCGCACGGCGGTGCGGCCTTCACGCTGATGCTGGTCGGCGCGCTGCTGCTGCCGGTGGCCGCGCTGGTACTGGCCAAGGTCGACGACCGGTCCGGAGTGCCGCTGCGGCACGACCTGCGCGACGCGCTGCTCGGCGGCGACGACCCCGAGCCGGCGCCCGCCGGCACCGGTTTCTTCATCGCCCTGGAGGGCGGCGACGGCGCCGGGAAGTCCACCCAGGCCGAGGCGCTCGCCGAGTGGATCAGGGGCAAGGGACACGAGGTCGTCCTCACCCGCGAGCCGGGTGCGACGCCGGTGGGCAAGCGGCTGCGGTCGATCCTGCTGGACGTCTCCAGCGCCGGGCTCTCGCACCGCGCGGAGGCGCTGTTGTACGCCGCCGACCGCGCGGAGCACGTGGACACCGTCGTCCGGCCCGCCCTGGAGCGCGGCGCGGTCGTGATCTCCGACCGGTACATCGACTCCTCGGTGGCCTACCAGGGGGCGGGCCGTGACCTGTCGCCGACGGAGATCGCCCGGATCAACCGCTGGGCCACGGACGGCCTGGTGCCGCATCTGACGGTCCTGCTCGACGTCGACCCGGAGACCGCCCGCGAGCGCTTCACCGAGGCGCCGGACCGGCTGGAGTCGGAGCCCGCGGAGTTCCACGCGCGCGTGCGCTCCGGTTTCCTCACGCTGGCCGCCGCCGACCCCGGGCGCTACCTCGTCGTGGACGCGGTCCAGGAGCCCGAGGCCGTCACCACCGTCGTACGGCACCGGCTCGACCAGCTGCTGCCGCTGTCCGAGGCCGAGATCCAGGCCCGGGAGGAGGCGCGCCGCAAGGCCGAGGAGGAGGCCCGGCTGCGCGCGGAGGCCGAGGCCGCCCGCAAGGCCGAGGAAGAGCGCCTCGAGCGCGAGCGCCAGGAGCAGCTCGCCCGGCTGCGCGCCGAGGAGGAGGAGCGCAAGCGCCGCGAGCTGGAGGAGGCGCAGCGCCGCGAGGCCGAACGGCAGGCGGAGGAGGCCCGGCTGCGCGCCGAGGAGGCCGCACGCCGTGCCGAGGAGGAACGCCAGCGGCTCCTCGCCGAGGAGAAGGCCCGCGCCGAGGAAGAGGCCCGCCGCAAGGCGGAGGAGGAGCGTCGGCGCAGGCAGGCCGAGGAGGAGGCCCGGCTGCGCGCCGAGGCCGACGCGCGGCGCCTGGAGAAGCAGCGCAAGGCGGAGGAGGCCCTGCTGCGGGCCGAGGAGGCACGGCGCCTCGCCGAGCAGGCGGCGGCCGCGGCGGAGGCGGGCCCGAAGCCCGCGGCTCCTGCGGCGCCCACGGCCGGTGTGGACGCGGCGACTGTCCCGACACCCGTCGTGACCCCGACGAACGCCTCGGGCGGCCCGGTGGAGGACACGGCGGTGCTCCCGCGCGCGGGGGCGCGGTCCGCGGGCGGCGACTCCGAGGTCACGGCGGAACTGCCGCAGCCGGGGGACGGCCCTGGTGGGGCGCGGGGGGCTGCGGACCGGGGGCGGGGAGCTTGGGGTCAGGACCGGGGAGGCTCGGGTCAGGAACGGGGAGGCTCGGGGCAGGACCGGGGAGCCTCGGGGCAGGACCGGGGAGGCTCGGATCGGACGCCGGGGGCTGGAGACCCGGGGGCGCGAGCCGCCGGTGAGGTGCCGGGGGTCGGGGGCCTTGGGCCAGGAGCCGCCGGTCAGGTGCCGGGGGCTGGAGACCGGGTGCCGGGAGCCGCTGGTCAGGTGCCGGGGGCCGGGGACGCGGTGACGGGTGCCCCGGATGAGACCGCGGTGCTGCCTCCGGTGCGTGTGGAGGGGGCTGCCGACGAGACGGCCGTGCTGCCTCCGGTGCGTGCGGAGAGGGCTGCGGATGAGACGGCCGTGCTGCCTCCGGTGCGTCCGGCTGCGGGCGGGGACGACGAGACCACGGTTCTGCCTCAGGTGGATCCGAGGGCCGCGGACGAGACAGCGGTGCTGCCTCCCGTACGGGGTGAGGATCCCGCGGACCGGGTGCCGCCGGGCTTCTTCCGCGACGAGCGACGACCGGAGGGTGAGCGACGACCGGAGGGTGAGCGACGGCCGGAGGGTGAGCGACGGCCGGAGGGAGCGGACGACCGCACCCGCGAGCTGCCGCAGGTCGACCCGCAGGCCGACGAGCCGGAGGCGCGCCGGCGTCGGCGCCCTCGGTCGGACTGGGCCGAGGAGACCCCGCTGGACGACCTCCCGTCTCTGGCGGACGAGTTGCTGGGCCCGCGGGACGACGAGCACGACGACGGGCGGGGGCGCGGGAGGCGCTGAGCCGACCGCGTCGTAGGACCGTTGCAGCGGCGGCCGTAACCCGGTCGCCGCTTGGCGTTGGTGTCGGCCTCGGCAAGGGCACCGACGTGGCAGCGGCCCGCCGTTGTCAGTGCCGCCCCCCACAATGGAGGGCGTACCGCGACATGTGGACGGAAGGGCGGCGGGTGTCATGACCGTGTGGGACGACCTGGTGGGGCAGGAGAAGGTGAGCGAGCAGCTCACCGCCGCTGCCCGGGACGCCGACGCCCTGGTCACCGCCGCCGCCACCGATTCCCCGCCGCCGGAGGCGTCGAAGATGACGCACGCCTGGCTGTTCACCGGCCCCCCCGGTGCCGGCCGGACCCAGGCGGCCCGGGCCTTCGCCGCCGCGCTCCAGTGCGTCAGCCCCGACCGAGCCCTCGGCGGAGCCCCCGGCTGCGGCTTCTGCGACGGCTGTCATACGGCTCTCGTCGGCACCCATGCCGACGTCACGACCGTCGCCGCCGTGGGCACCCAGATCCTGGCCGACGACATGCGGGACACCGTCCGCAAGTCGTTCACCTCGCCGGCGAACGGCCGCTGGCAGGTCATCCTCGTCGAGGACGCCGAGCGGCTGAACGAGAAGTCGGCCAACGCCGTCCTGAAGGCCGTGGAGGAACCCGCCCCCCGCACGGTCTGGCTGCTCTGCGCCCCCTCCATCGAGGACGTGCTGCCCACGATCCGCTCCCGCTGCCGCCACCTGAACCTGCGCACGCCCTCGGTCGACGCCGTGGCCGACATGCTCGTACGGCGGGAAGGCATCGAGCCCGCGGTCGCCGCCGCCGCGGCCCGCGCCACCCAGGGCCACGTCGACCGCGCGCGCCGACTGGCCACGGACCCCGCCGCCCGCGAGCGCCGGGCCTCCGTGCTGAAGCTGCCGCTGCGCGTCGACGACATCGGCGGCTGCCTCAAGGCCGCGCAGGAACTCGTCGACGCGGCGGCCGAGGACGCCAAGCAGCTCGCCGAGGAGATGGACGGCAAGGAGACCGAGGAGCTGAAGGCGGCCCTCGGCGCGGCCCAGGGCGGCCGGCTCCCGCGCGGCACGGCGGGCGTGATGAAGGACCTGGAGGACAAGCAGAAGCGACGGCGCACCCGTACGCAGCGCGACAGCCTCGACCTCGCCCTGACCGACCTCACCGCCTTCTATCGGGACGTCCTCGCCCTCCAGCTCGGCTCCAGGGTGGCCATGGCCAACGAGGACGCCCAGGACGCCTTGGACCGGCTCGCCCGCAGCGGTACCCCGGAGTCCACCCTGCGCCGTATCGAGGCCATCGCCGCGTGCCGGGACGCCCTGGACCGCAATGTGGCGCCGCTGCTGGCGGTGGAGGCGATGACCATGGCGTTGAGAGCGGGCTGAGAACGGGCCGGGAGCGGGCGGAGAGGGCCTCGGAATGCCCAGCGACCGGCGTCCGCCACCCCGCGATCAACGACAGGTTGACCAGGTAATCCGTACGAGCCGTGACCTGCACGGAGGGCATCCGAGCGGCTGCGCAGAGTTACGCTCGACCGATGCACCTCAGGCGCCCCCACCCGACCCGCACACCCGGCTCCCGGTCCTCTCGTCCCCACGCCCGCCCTCGTCCCCACGGAGCCCGCGCGGCGGGTGCCCTGCTCGCCGTCGCCGCGCTGGTGGTCTCGGCGTGTTCCACGGGCGGCTCGACGAGTTCCGCGAGCCCGGCCGCGGAGGCCGCACTCGCCGCGCTGCCGCAGGCGACGCCCGACGCGCTCGCGCCGTACTACGGGCAGAAGCTGAACTGGCGCGACTGCGGGGTCCCCGGCTTCGAGTGCGCCACCCTGAGGGCCCCGCTCGACTACGCGGAGCCGGAGGGAGCCGAGGTCCGGCTGGCCGTCTCCCGCAAGAAGGCCACCGGACCGGGCAAGCGGATCGGATCACTGCTGGTCAACCCGGGCGGACCGGGGGGTTCGGCGGTCGGCTACCTCCAGGCGTACGCCGGGATCGGCTACCCCGCCGAGGTCCGCGCCCGCTACGACATGGTGGCGCTCGACCCGCGTGGCGTCGCTCGCAGTGAACCCGTGGAATGCCTGGACGGGCCCGCCATGGACACGTACACGCAGACGGACATCACGCCCGACGACGCCGCGGAGACGGCCGAACTGGTGGCGGCGTACCAGAAGTTCGCCGAGGGCTGCGGCGCGCACTCGCCGAAGCTGCTGCGCCATGTGTCCACCGTCGAGGCGGCCCGGGACATGGACATCCTGCGTGCCGTGCTGGGCGACGAGCGGCTGAACTACGTGGGGGCGTCGTACGGCACCTTCCTCGGGGCGACGTACGCGGGACTCTTCCCGAAGCGCGCCGGCCGTCTGGTGCTGGACGGCGCGATGGACCCCTCCCTGCCCGCCCGCCGGATGAACCTCGACCAGACGGCGGGGTTCGAGACGGCGTTCCGGGCGTTCGCGCGGGACTGCGTCCAGCAGCCGGACTGCCCGCTCGGCACGAGGGCCGACCGGGTCGGCGCCAACCTCAAGGCGTTCTTCGGGAAGCTCGACGGCCGGCCGATCCCCACCGGTGACGTGGACGGCCGCAAGCTCGGTGAGTCCCTCGCCACCATCGGCGTGATCGCGGCGATGTACGACGAGGCGGCCTGGGCACAGCTGCGGGAGGCGCTGACCTCGGCGATGAAGGAGAACGACGGCGCGGGGCTGCTGGTCCTCGCGGACAGCTACTACGAGCGGGACGCCGAGGGCCGCTACGCGAACCTGATGTTCGCCAACGCCGCCGTGAACTGCCTGGACCTTCCGGCCGCCTTCGACACCCCCGAGCAGGTGGGGGCGGCGCTGCCCGCCTTCGAGAAGGCGTCCCCCGTCTTCGGCGAGGGCCTCTCCTGGGCCTCCCTGAACTGCGCGTACTGGCCGGTGGCCGCCACGGGCGCACCGCACCGCATCGAGGCGAAGGGGGCGGCGCCGATCGTGGTGGTCGGCACCACCCGCGACCCGGCGACCCCGTACCGCTGGGCCCGCTCCCTGGCCGCCCAGCTCTCCTCGGCCCGCCTCCTCACCTACGAGGGCGACGGCCACACGGCGTACGGCCGGGGCAGCGACTGTGTCGACCGCACGATCAACGCGTACCTCCTGCGGGGGACCCCGCCGACGGACAAGAAGCGCTGCTCATAGCCCTGCCACCAGCCCCGGAGGGGGTGCCTCCGGCCCTGGTGCGGAGCACCCCCGGAAACTGTGTAGACTTACCGACGTTGCTGATCGCACCATAGTGCGGACAGTGCGCCGCCTTAGCTCAGATGGCCAGAGCAACGCACTCGTAATGCGTAGGTCTCGGGTTCGAATCCCGAAGGCGGCTCTTTTCAGGACCAGGTCAGATCTCCTCTGACCTGGTCTTTTTTCGTTGGGTCGGGGGGAAGCGGCAGGCGGGCCGGTCCGGCGGGGCGTCGGTGGCAGCGAGGTCGGCGTTGGCTGCCGCCCGACGGCCCCGCACGGGGTGGCTTCCTACGCGGCGTCGTCGAAGAAGCCGCTACGGCCTATGCGGTAGGCGAGTTGGGCGCGGCTGCGGCTGCCGAAGAGGTCGGAGGCCCAGCGCATGTGGTTGGTGACGCTGCGGACGCTCATGCCGAGCCGGGACGCGATGACCGTGTCCGTGTGGCCGTCGATCATCAGCTGGAGCACGGCGCGGCGGATGTCGTTCGTCACGGTCGGGGTCAGATGGCTGAGCGTGTTCGGCTGGATGGGCGCCGCCCGCTGCCAGATGTGGTGGAAGATGCCCACCAGGTAGCGGACGACTCCCGGATGTTCGATGGCCAGGGCGAGGTCCGCGCGCTCCGATTCGGGATCCGGTACGAAGGCGATCTGCCGGTCGCAGATGATCAGCCGGTCGAAGACCTCGTCCACCGTGCGGATCTCGCCGCCCGCCCGGCAGATCTCCTCCGCGTAGGCGAGCGTCGGCGCGTGAGAACGAATCGTGTGCTGGTAGATGGTCTTCTGCTCCACCCCGCGCGCGAGGGCGCTGAGGTCGTCGGGCAGGGCCTTCTGCAGCAGTTCCTGCGGGCGCCCGCCGCCCGGCTGGGCGGTCAGCAGTTCCCGTCGGCAGGCCCGGACGGACGCCGACAGGGTGGCGCTGATGGCCTCGGCGCCCTGGACCTCGCGGATCAGCGGGGAGTTCTGCCGCCCGTAGCTGTCCAGATAGGCGCGCTCCGCCCGGGACAGCGAGGCCCGGACGGCCTCCAGCGTCCGCTGCTGGTCCGCGATGCTCCGCTCCAGGCGGCTCATCCGGGACGCTCCCGCCGTACGGGGCGCGATGGGCGTGAGCTTGCCGCCCGGCAACTCCTTGATGAGACCGAGGTCCAGCAGGCAGCGGGGAGCGTTCCCCGGGACCGCGGAGCCGCCGAGTGCATCGGAGTAGTAAGCGAGGCCTTCCTCGCAGATCTCGACCGGCCCCTTATCGCCTGTGTCATCATCTGTGCACATATATCCCCCCTACCGGTTCGCGCATTGCCTGTTCATGCTGCCAAAGGCCGTTTCCACAGGTCGGAGCCGCCCTGCATGCTGTTGGAGGTCCAGAGGGGATCCGCCAGTACCGCTGCGGATATGGACCTTCGGAAAGCAGAGGTTGACATGTCCAAGGTGTGGCTCCGCTACGCCCTGAGCGCCCTCGCGGCGCTCGCCATCGCCGGACTCGCCGGAGCCGGTGCCGACTTCGGGCCGGCCGCCGTCGCGGGGGACTCCCAGTGGGGGCGCAGCGTCCTGGCGGGGGACTCCCAGTGGGGGATCGTCACCCCGCGGGCCGCGCAGGGGGACTTTGCCGCGACGCAAGGCGAGACCGGCTCCCTCTGATCGTGATCTGAGTTCACCGCCCGGTCCGCCGTCGTACGAGCGGGGCCGAATCCGGCACGCCACATCGGGGTGCCGGGCGGCGAGCCGGTCTTATTTGTCATGCGCCGAACAAAAAATCATCGGGCGCTGAGCAACGGATGCGCTGAGCAAGCGATGCGCTGAGCAATCGCCATGCGCTGAACAAGCACAGCGCTCAGGAGAAGGACGAGGGGGGACAGGTCCGTGTGGCGGAGCCTCTACAAGGAGGCCATCGAGCCCGAGGCGCTCTTCGAGGTGGCGCACGTGGACGCCCTCATGGAGCAGGTGGCCGGGGCGGGGCAGGGGCAGCGGGACACCGACTCCCTGAAGCAGGTCCTCGACCGGGTGACCCGGCACCGCGAGGACGCCGCCCACGCCGCTCAGCTGGCGCGGGCGGCGGACGAGGGCGAACAGGCCCTCGAGCAGGTCATCCGCAGTCTGCTGATCGAGGCGCTGCCGATGGCGTCCGTACTCGGCGCCTGTCTGCAGGGCCTGAGCGCCCCGGGGGTCTTCGAGGACGACCTGCAGCTCCAGGCGCTGGCACTGCTCGCCGACGACATCGGGGTCGGCAGCCCCCGGGCCTCCCGGTTCGACGAGTACCGGCTGCTCCTGGAGCGGGAGTTGCTCAACGAGAACTCGCTGCCGGCCGAGGAGCTGGCCAGCGTCGCGGCCATCCACGACGACATGTTCGCGCTGCCCGCCGTGCTGCTCGCGATGACGCGGCGCAGTGACGCGTACTTCTTCGAACTCATCGGCGCGGACCTCGCCTGGCGCACCCTCGGCCCGCTGCCGGCGCTCGCGGCGCTGCGTCCCTACCGCGAGTCCGCCGTCGACTGGTCGCGGCTGGACCTCGGCACCGCGTCGGGACGTACCGACGTGACGGACCCGCGTGCCCAGTGCGCCGAGGTGGCCGAGCTGTGCGCCGACACCGTGCCCGGGGCGCAGGAGCGCATCGTGCGCGGAGCCGCCTGGCTCGCGGCCGCGCTGGAGCGGTGGAACGCCGCGCTGCTGGACCGTTGCGCCGCGGCGCTGGACCCCGAGCGGGCCATGGCCGAGCTCATCCAGCGGCGCGCCCGTGAAGCGGCGGTGTACCACCACGAGTTCAAGCTCGACGGACGCGCGCTGTCGGACTGGCTGCGCGAGGCGCAGGTCGCCCCGCTGCCGCTGGTGCGGGCCCTGGCGGACAGCCTTCTGGTACGGCCGGGCGACCACGCCCGCAGCCCCCTGGTGCGGGGTCTGATCGGACCGCGGGGCCGCATGTTCCGTATCTTCAGCCCGCAGGACCTCACCATCATCCACCGGTGGATCGACGGCCTTCCCGCCGAGCGCGGCGACGGGTCGGGGGACGACGTCCAGGCTTCGGCCTACCCCGCCCCCTCGCCTCGTCCGACGGCCGGGGAGGACGCCGGGACCGGCTCGGCGCCCATGGGGCTGCGCGAGGCGTACTTCCAGCTCCAGGGCAGGGCACTGTCCCCCCGTACCCGCGCCTACGCGGTGGACTACGTACAGCGCTGGCTGCGGGCCAGCCGCGCGGAGGTGGACCGGGACGGCCGGTCGCTGCCGGCCCAATGGCCCCAGGACGGGCTGCGGCCCTGGCTGCTGGACCAGCACGACCAGCACGACCTCGCCTTCTCCGAGACCGACCCGGACGCGCTGCCCTCGCGTGCGGACGTCATCGACTCCACCGTCCAGCTCGCGCCGCTCACCCTGATCGACGGCTCGTGGCTGCAGGGCTTCACGGACGTCCACCTGGCGTCCTCGCGGATCGGCTTCCCGCTCTTCGAGATCTACTGGGACGAGCTGGGCAACGGGCAGATGCCGCTCAACCACCCGAAGATCTACCGGGACGGGCTGCGGCAGATGGGTGTCGAGCTGCCGCCCACCGGCAGCCGCGCCTTCGCCCACGATGAGCGCGTCCGCGAGGAGTCGCTGCGTCTGCCGGTGTACTGGCTGTGCATCGGCAAGCTGCCCCGCACGTTCCTGCCGGAGATCCTGGGCCTGAACCTGGCCATGGAGCTCTCCGGGGTGGGCGGCAGCTACCGCAGCGCCCGCCGTTTCCTGAAGTACTACGGCTTCAGCACCCGCTTCGTCGACATCCACAACACCATCGACAACGTCTCGACCGGGCACTCCGCCTGGGCGGCGGAGGCCATCGACACGCACCTGCGCCGGATCGCGCCCACCGAGCCCGAGCGGATCCGCGGCGAGTGGGAGCGCGTGCGCGTCGGCTACGCCTCCCTGGCCACCGTGCCGTCCGAGGACGACGGACCGCTGGCCGCGCTGCGCAGTTCCCTGCGCCGGCTCATCCCGGCCGGAGCCGACCGGACACCGCGGGACGTCCGGGCGGCTCAGCCCCTGATGCATCACCCAGCAGTGAAAGTGATCGGTTAGATGCCCTCGTACATCCTCGGAATCTCGGCCTACTACCACGACAGCGCCGCGGCCCTCGTCAAGGACGGAGTCGTCGTCGCCGCCGCGCAGGAGGAGCGGTTCACCCGGGTGCGGCACGACTCCGCGTTCCCCCGGGAGGCGATCCGCTACTGCCTCGACCACGCGGGGATCGCGCTGGGCGACCTCGACCAGGTCGTCTACTACGAAGACCCCGAGCTCAAGTACGAGCGGGTGCGCTCCTCCTTCCGCAGCGCGGGTCCGGGGGGCCTGCGTGCCTTCACCGCGGTGTACCCGGAGTGGCTGCGGTGGAAGCGGAACGCGCTCGGCCGGGTCGAGGAGGAGCTGCTGGCGCTGGGACGGGGCGTCCCGCCCAGGCCGCGCGCCTCCCGTCACCACCAGTCGCACGCGGCCTCGGCGTACTACCCCTCGCCCTTCGACAGCGCCGCTGTCCTCACCATCGACGGCGTCGGCGAGTGGCAGACCACGACCATCTGGCACGGTCGCGGGAACTCCCTCGAACTGGTCAACTCGATCTCCTATCCGCACTCGCTCGGCATGCTGTACTCCGCGTTCACCTACTACTGCGGTTTCAAGGTGGACTCCGGCGAGTACAAGCTGATGGGCCTGGCGCCGTACGGCGAGCCGCGCTACGCCGATCTGATCCGGCGCGAGCTGATCAACCTGCGCCCGGACGGCTCCTTCACCCTCAATCCCCGGTACTTCGAGTACGTGCGGGGCCGGCGCATGGTCGGCGCGGCCTTCGAGGAGCTGTTCGGCGGGCCGATCCGCGAACCCGAGAGTCCGCTGACCCAGCGCGAGTGCGACCTGGCCGCCTCGGTGCAGCTCGTCACCGAGGAGGCTGTCCTGGGGCTCGCCCGGCGGGCGGCCGAGCTGACCGGCGAACGGCGGCTGTGCCTGGCCGGCGGGGTCGCGCTCAACTGCGTGTCCAACGGCAAGCTGAGCCGGACCGGCCTGTTCGACGACATCTGGGTCCAGCCCGCCGCCGGGGACGCGGGGTGCGCTCTCGGCGCCGCCCTCACCGCCGCGGTGCCCGTCTCGGGCCGGCCGCACCTGGGCACGGCCCGGGACGGGATGAGCGGCTCGCTGCTCGGGCCGGGCTACTCCGACGACGAGATCCGCGCCTTCCTCACGGAGAACGGCTACCCGTTCACCGAACTCGCCGACGACCCCGAGTCCCCGGCGAGCGTGTACGCGGCCACCGCCGAGCACCTCTCCGAGGGCGCCGTCATCGGCTGGTTCCAGGACCGGATGGAGTACGGGCCACGCGCCCTGGGCGCCCGGTCCATCCTCGGCGATCCGCGCAACGCCGAGATGCAGAAGACCATGAACCTCAAGATCAAGTTCCGGGAGTCCTTCCGGCCGTTCGCGCCGGCCGTGCTCCGGGAGGACATGGAGAAGTACTTCGACCTCCGGATGGAGAGTCCGTACATGCTCATGGTCTCCGAGATCGCGCAGAGCATCGCGGTGACGCCGGACGACGCCGAGCCGCGCCGGGACCTCGGCAGCATCAACGAGGTGCGCTCGGAGCTGCCGGCCATCACCCACGTGGACCTCTCGGCGCGGGTGCAGAGCGTGGACGAGGACCGCAACCCCGAGTTCACCCGGCTGCTGCGGGCCTTCAGGCAGCGGACCGGCTGCTCCGTCCTCGTCAACACCTCGTTCAACGTGCGCGGCGAACCGATCGTCCGTACGCCGCGGGAGGCGTACCAGTGCTTCATGCGCACCGGCATCGACGTCCTGGTCCTCGGCCGGTTCCTGCTTCGGAAGGCGGACCAGCCGGAGTTCGTCGAGGCCGGCGACTGGCGCGAACTGGTCCCGCTCGACTGAGCCCGCCGGCCACACCTCCGAGGCCGCCCGGCCAGCCCCATCAGACCCCGGAACCAGGAAGAGACCCGAGATGTTCCTGCGGCTCTACGCAGCCCTCGTGTTCATGACCGACTGTCTGCCCGCCGCGCTCCTGCGCCGAGTGTCCGGCACGTCCCGTTTCAGCCCGCGCGCCCACCGCGCCGACACCGCTTGGGAACTGTGATGTCCAGCGTCCTCTACAAGAACATCGGCAAGCAGCCCGTCTGGGCCGACAGCGGCCACGGCGTCTGGCTGGAGGACCGCACGGGCAAGCGCTACCTCGACACCTGCGGCGGAGTGGCCGTCTCCAGCCTCGGCCACCGCCACCCGCGCATCGCCGAGGCCCTGGAGCGGCACGCCCGCGACCTGTCCTGGGCGCACGCCGGAAGCTTCACCACCGCGGCGGCGGAGGAACTGGCCGAGCTGCTGGTCGGCCAGTCCGGCGGCCTGGCCCGCGCGCAGTTCCTCTCCGGGGGGTCCGAGGCGATGGAACTCGCCCTCAAGATCGCCTACCAGTACCACTGCGAGCGCGGGGAGGGCGAGCGGCAGACCGTCATCGCGCGCCGCCAGAGCTTCCACGGCAGCTCGCTGAGCACCCTCGCGATCTCCGGCAACCGCCAGCGCCGCTCGGTCTTCGAACCGCTGCTCGGCCCGGCCGAGTTCGTCTCGCCCTGCTACGCCTACCGCGACCAGCGGGAGGACGAGACGGAGACGGCCTACGCCCAGCGGCTCGCCGACGAACTCGACGCCCGCATCCGGCAGTTGGGGGCCCACCGGGTGGCCGCCTTCGTCCTGGAGACGGTGGTCGGCTCCACCAACGGCGCCGTGCCCCCGGTCGAGGGCTATCTGGCCAAGGTCGCCGAGGTGTGCCGCCGCCACGGCGTCCTGCTGATCCTCGACGAGGTCATGGCCGGCATGGGCCGCACCGGACACCACTACGCCTACCTGGAGGACGGCGTGGTGCCCGACATCGTGGCGGTCGGCAAGGGACTGGCCGCCGGCTACCAGCCGATCTCCGCGGTCCTCGTCTCCACCGCGATCCACGACGTGCTCGGTGACGGCTCGGGTGTGCTGCAGAACGGCCAGACGCACGTCAACCACCCGCTGGCCTGCGCGATCGCGCTGGAGGTGCAGCGCACCATCGTCGACGAGGACCTGCTGACGAACGTCCGGGCCCGTGGCGAACAGCTCCGCAAGGGCCTGCTCGACCGGCTCTCCGGCCACCCGAACGTCGGTGACGTCCGCGGCCGGGGCCTGTTCACCGGCGTGGAGTTCGTCCAGGACCGGGACGGCCGCGCCCCCCTGCTCGGCGGTTCGGCGCTGGTCGGGCGGAT
Source organism: Streptomyces sp. NPDC043726 (assembly GCF_056436565.1). NCBI lineage: Bacteria > Bacillati > Actinomycetota > Actinomycetes > Kitasatosporales > Streptomycetaceae > Streptomyces > Streptomyces sp. NPDC043726. Next base: position 113,835 of record NZ_JBWKCI010000003.1, on the reverse strand, counting down.
GAAGAAGGAGGGCCTGGACCGGGGTCTGCTCCTCTACCCCGGTTACGGCACCGTCGACGGCGAGGCCGGCAACCACGTGCTGTTCGCCCCGCCGTTCGTGGCCACCGAGTCCGACATCGACGAGATGGTGTCCCGCTTCGCCGAGGTCGTGGAGGTCTGCCTGTGACCGCCCTGTTCACCGGGCTCAGCGCCTTCCCGCTGACGCCCGTCACGGACGCCGGGGTGGCCGAGGAGGCGTACGCGGGCCTGGTGTCCCGCCTCGCCGCCGCGGGCGTCGACTCCATCGGGGCGCTCGGCTCCACGGGCAGCTACGCCTACCTCGGCCGCGCCGAACGCGCCCGCGCCGCGAAAGTCGCCGTGGACGCCGCGGACAGGGTCCCTGTCATGGTCGGCATCGGTGCCCTGCGCACCCGCGACGTCCTGGCCCTCGCCGAGGACGCGCAACGCGCGGGGGCGAGCGCGGTGCTGCTGGCCCCGATGACGTACCAGGCGCTCTCCGACGACGAGGTCTTCGGCCTGTACGAGGACGTCACCCGCGAGCTGTCCGTCCCGCTGTGCGTCTACGACAACCCCGGCACCACCCATGTGGACTTCTCGCCGGAGCTGTACGGCCGGATCGCACGGCTGCCGAACGTCGGCTCGATCAAGATCCCGGGAGCCCCGGCCGATCCCGTCCGGGCGAGGGAGCGTGTCGCGGAGATCCGCGCGGCGATCCCCGGCACGGTCACCGTCGGTGTCAGCGGCGACTGGGAGGCGGCGGCCGGGCTGAACGCCGGCTGCGACGGCTGGTACTCGGTCGTCGGCGGACTCTTCCCCGCGGCCGCGCAGGCCCTGACCCGTGCCGCCGCGGCCGGTGACGCCGCTCTGGTCACCCGGCTCTCCGACGCGCTGGAGCCGCTGTGGGCGCTGTTCCGGCGCCACGGCAGCCTGCGGGTGATGTCCGCCGCCGCCGAGCAGCTCGGCCTGATTCCCGCGGACAGCCTGCCCCGCCCGGTGCGGGGCCTGGACGCGACCGCCCGCCGGGAGGTCGCCGCCGCACTCGACCGGGCCGGGCTCGCCCGCTCCGCACAGACCGCCCTCTAAGTCCCACCGGACTCACCCTGATCGACCCAAGGATGTTGAACTCCATGTCCGCGCGAGCCCGACTCACGCCGCAGATGCGGGACTACGAAGCCAAGTTCACCGACGGCGGGGACGTCCGCTGGCTTCCGTACCTCATGTACTTCCACCCCGCCGGCCACCGCTCCAAGACCGTCAACACCGACTCCGTCGGATTCCGGTACGCGCACGACGCCGACGGCCGGCCCCTGTCGGTGGCCGACCACGAGGGCGTCGACTCGGTACGGCTGCTGGCGGGCAGCTCCACCGTCTTCGGCATCGGAGCCGCCGGTGACGACTGGACCCTGCCCTCCCGGCTGACCGTCCACGACCCGCGCCCCGAGCCCTGGCTGAACTTCGGCGGCCGCAGCTTCAACTCCACCCAGGAGGTGCTGCTGCTGACCCTCTACCGGCACCTGCTGCCCAAGGTCGAGGAGATCGTGCTCTTCTCGGGGTTCAACAACCTCGGTCTGGCCCGTCAGCCGCAGTCGCGGCGCGGCGACCACGGCGCCTTCTTCAACTGCAACCAGTTCTTCGACGCGCTGCCCGCCGAGGCCGCCGACTCCGCCTCGATGCTCCAGCGGCTGCGCGGCCTCGGCTCCGCCCGCCCCGCACCGCGGGAGGAGCCCGTCCCCACGCTGGACGAACAGCTCTCCTACGCCACCGACCTGACGCTGCGACACCTGAAGCTGTGGCAGCTCGTCGCCGACGACCTGGGCGCCAAGCTCACCTACGTCCTGCAGCCGCTCGCGGGCTGGGTGCGCCCAAAGGGATCCCCCGAGGAGGAGGAGATCTTCGCCGAGCTGGACGCCATCGGCGGCTTCACCACGGTCTACGGCGACATCCTGCGCACCGAGGTCAATCTCGACTACGCCGCCCGCATCGAGGCGGGCGCCAAGGAACTGGGGGCCGGCTTCGTCAACCTCAGCCCCGTGCTCGCCGAGGCGCTCGCCGACGACCAGTGGCTGTTCGTCGACCGGATCCACTTCACCGACGCGGGCCACGACTTCGTCGCCCAGCAGCTGCTTCAGCTCATCTAGTGCCGCACCGCACTTCGACCCACCTCAGGCGCAACGGAGTACCCACGTGAAATCCATCATCTCGTTCTTCCGGCGGCTCTTCGGCTCGTCCAAGAAGGCCAAGCCGGATTCCTCGATCTACCCCATGTTCTAGGAGGAGTCCGACATGGCTCACGTAGTTTTCGTCGACAGCACCGGCCCCACGCTCCCGGCCCTCGAATCCGCCAAGGGCATGGGCCACTTCGTGACGTTCGTACGCCCCGAGGACGCCTCCGCGCTTCTGCTGGGCAAGATGCCGAGCGAGCGCCTCGCGGCGGCCCTCGGCCACGCCGACCAGGTGGTCACGATCGACCACCTGGAGGCGGACCTCACCGACTGCCTGCGGCGCATCCACGCCGAGCGGCCGGTCGACGCCGTCCTCACCACCTCCGAGCCCGCCGTGGTCCCCACGGTCAGGGCCGCCGAGGCCCTCGGCATCAGGGCGACGTCCGTGCGGTCCATGGAGACCGCCGTCACCAAGGACCTGTGCCGGGACGCCCTGCGCGCCGCCGGGCTGCGCTCCGCCCGCCACGTCCGGGTGGAGGGCCGCGAGCAGGCGCTCGACGCCGCCCGCGACCTGGGCCTCCCGCTGGTCATCAAGCCCAGCCGCAGCGCCGGCAAGGAAGGCGTCGCGATCGTCCGCACCGAGGACGAACTGCGCGCCTACTTCGACGAGTTGCCCGCCTCCCGCGAGGCGCTGAGCCAGACGCTGGCAACCCTGGTCAGCACCCGGCTGCTCATGGAGGAGTACGTCGAGGGCGTCCTGCACTCGGCCGAGGTCATCGCCCGCGACGGCGAGATCGAGGTCTTCATGATCGCCCGGCGTGAGCAGGCCACGCACAATCCGCTGTACGAGGTCGCGGCGGTGCTCCCGGCCGGTCTGACCGACGCCGAGCAGAGCGACGTCGAGGAGTACATGCGGGCCGTCTTCGGCGAACTCGATCTGACCGTCGGTCTGTACCACGTCGAGTTCATCATGAGCGCCGACGGACCCGTCCTGGTCGAGGTCAACGGCCGGATCATGGGCGGCATGGCGCCGTTCGTCTACCGGCACATCACCGGGGACGACCCGTTCCGGCTGCTGGTCCAGGAGCACCTGGGCGAGGAGTTCACCGTCCAGCGGCCGCCCTTCGGCTCGGCGGGCATCTCCATCGCGCTGGGCAGCGTCACCGGCGGTGTGCTTCCCGAGGGTGTGGAGGAGCGCATCGAGAAGATCAAGGAGAAGCACCGTCCGCTGGCGTACTCGCTGAATCTGAGCAGCGGTCAGCACATCCCGCGGCAGCTGGGCAACTTCACGGTCTTCGGGTTCTGCTGCCTGCCCGCCGAGACCACCGAGCAGGCCAGGGCGCGTGGCCTGGAGCTGATCGCGGATCTGGAAGACGCCCTCGGGTTCGAGATCGCGAAGTACGCGCTGTAGCCCAATGGGCCGGGAAGCGGGAGGAATTGTGGAAGCGACGGCAATCGGCGGGAACACCTCGGGCGACCAGTGGGAACGCCTTCCCGCTGACCTGCGCACGGCGTTCACCGAGCGGGCGACGGCCCGGGCCGCGGACGTGTACGACGGAGTGACGGGCTCCAAGGGACCCTGGCGCCCGCTGCGTCCGGTCTTCCTCGACCGGACGCACTACACGGAACTCGGATCGGTCTCGCGGCACCTGATGGAGCTGGTGCTCCAGGCGTGCCGGCGCCGGGCCGGCACAGCCGGGGAGCTGATGGCGGCCCTGCGGGTCCCGCCGCGGGACACCCCCCTGGTGCGGCACTCCGATCCCCTCGACGACGACCTGCTCGTCTCCGCCCGCCCGGACATCGTCTACTCCGCGGGTGTGCCCCAGTTCGTCGAGTTCAACATCGACGGGGCGCTCGGCGGAACGCTCCACGCGGACGTCATGGCCCGGCGCTTCACCGACCTGTGCCAGGACCTCGGTGAGGAGGGGGGCGTCACCTTCGGCGCCCCCGACTCCACGGCCGACGGGCGGTCGTCGGTCATCCGCTCCTCCCTCGGCCTGTCCGAGGGGGCCCTGGTCGTCATCCCCGCGTTCAGCAAGGGGACGCCACCAGGCCTCGACGACACCCGGGCGTTCATCGACTGGATGCGGCCCATGTGCGAGAGCGGCCGTCGGCACGGCCTCGACATGGTGGCCTGCGCCATGGACGACCTGGCCCTCGACGGCACGGGCGCGCTGACGCTCGACGGCAGACCGGTGGACGCCGTGTTCCGGCTCTTCCAGTCCGACCAGCCGCCGAGCCCCGGACTGGACGCGCTGACCCGGGCCGTCCTCGCCGACCGGGTGCGCATGCACACCACCGAGGCCGCCTGGCTGCTCAGCGACAAGACGACGCTGGCCTGGCTCTGGTCGGACCTGGACCTGCTCGACCCTGCCGACCGGCGGCTCGTCGAACGTCATGTGCCCTGGACCGCGCTGCTGTCCACACCGGGCGCCGTGCACGGGGAAACGCTCGCCCATGCCCGCGCGCACCGCGAGGAGCTGGTGCTGAAGCCGACCAGCGGCTACGGCGGCACCGGCGTGATGATCGGCCGTACGGTCTCCGAGGCCGCGTGGCAGGGCGCGCTGGACCTGGTGGACCGAGCCGAGCACCCGTACATCATTCAGCGCTTCGCCGAGCCCGACCGCATCGGCATGGAGTTCTCGCACACCGTGACCGGCGAGGTGGAGCGGGCCGACGTCCCCTTCGTCCTCGGTCCGTTCCTGTTCGGCGGCCGCCCCACCGGTGTGCTGCTGCGCCACGGGGTCCCGGCCGGCGGAGAGGTCCTCAACGCCAACCACGGCGCCCGGATGAGCTCGGTGGTACTGGTGGACGGGCTGTGCTGAGCCGACTCAGGTCCGGCGCGGGAACCGCCGGGAAGCAGCCGCTGGGCAAGCCGTTCCGCATATTCCAGTCGGCCGTGGTCTCCTCCGACCTCGCCGATGGGATCTACCGCATCGCGGTGCCGCTGCTGGCCCTCGGCATGACCCGCTCGGCGTTCGCCGTCAGCATGGTCGGCGTCGCCGTCCGGCTGCCCTGGCTCGTCGCCACGCTCCCCGCGGGCGTCGTCACCGACCGCTACGAGCCGCGCACGGTGATGCGCTGGGCCTCGGGGCTGCGCCTGGCCCTCATCACGGTGACCTGCCTGCTGGCGGTGGCCGACCGGCTGCCGCTGTGGCTGCTCACTGTCAGCGCGTTCGCCATCGGCTGCGCCGGCACGTTCGTGGACGTCGGGGCGCAGTCGGCGCTGCCCCGCCTGGTGGAGACCGGGCAACTGCCGCGCGCCAACGCGGTGGTGCAGTCCACCCAGACCTTCCTCGCGCAACTCCTCGGCCCGGCCCTGGGCGGATTCGTCGTCGCGCTGGGGTCCGGGCAGGGCCTGGCCACGGTCTGTGTGCTGTACGCGGTCACCGTGTGGGCGCTCGGCCGGCTCCCCGCCGCGTCGGCGCCCGGCTCGGTGACCGCCGCGGCCGGCGGGGACGCGGCGGCGCCCAAGCGGCCCGTGTCCTTCAAGGCGCTGCGCTTCGAACTCGGCGAGGGCCTGCGCTACTTCCGGCGCCGTCCGGACCTCGGCCGACTCGCCGTCGCCGCCGCGGCGAACAACTTCTCGTACTCCATGTGCCTGACCCTGCTGCCCCTGTGGGCGGTGGCGCCCGGCCGGCTGGGGCTGTCCGAGGCCGCCTACGGCCTGCTGCTGTCCTGCCTGGCCGTCGGCAGCGTCCTCGCGGGCCTGGTCTCCGGCCGCCTGGTCGAGGGCATCGGCCGGGAACCGCTCATGCGGTACGGCGGCCCGGTGCTCGGCCTGTGCTTCCTGGCGCTCGCGGTACCGAGCGTGCCGGTCGTGGCCGCGGGACTGTTCTGCTACGGCCTCGTCGTCATCGTCTGGAACGTGGCGATCGTGTCCTACCGCCAGACCACCATCCCGCCCGCGCTGTTCGGCCGGGTCAACGCCGCCTACCGGTGGATCACCTGGGGTGTCTTCCCGCTCGGCGCCCTGGTCGCCGGGGCGCTCGCCTCGACGGCCGGTCTCGCCTGGGTCTTCCTCGGCGCCGGAGTGGTGCCGCTGCTGGCAGCCGTCGTCCTGCCCGCCAACCGCACGTTCACCGATCCCGACCCGGCCGACGACGCTCCCGTCCCGGCCGGAACGACCGCCGACGACTGACCGCAAGCAAGGGGGAACAAGCAGGTGGAGCAGGCCATCATCTCCGGTGTCGCGCACGACACCTCCGACGCCAAGATCACGGTCGTGGGTGTGCCGGACCGGCCGGGCGAGGCCGCCGCGATCTTCCGTACCGTCGCGGACGCCCAGGCGGGTGTCGACATGGTGGTGCAGAACGTGTCCGCCGCCACCGGACGGACGGACATCTCCTTCACCCTCCCCAAGGCCGAGGGCCGCAGGGCCGTCGACGCCCTGGAGAGGAACAAGGCCGGCATCGGCTTCGACTCGCTGCGCTACGACGACCAGATCGGCAAGATCTCCCTGGTCGGCGCGGGCATGAAGACCGACCCGGCCGTCACGGCGGACTTCTTCACCGCTCTGTCCGACGCGGGCGTGAACGTCGAGTTGATCTCGACCTCCGAGATCCGCATCTCGGTGGTCACCCGCGCCGAGGACGTGGGCGAGGCCGTGCGCGCCGTGCACACCGCCTTCGGCCTCGACTCGGTCGGCGAATCCGGGGGCGAATCCGGCGGCGAATCCGGGGGCGACCTCGGCGGCGACTTCGGCGGCGACATGGCGGTCGTGCACGGCGGCGACGTGGCCCTCGTCGGGGGAGGCACCGGACGATGACCTCGACTCATGTGGTGCACAGCCTCGCCGAGATCGACGAAGACGCACTGACCCGCCTCACGGCAGGCCGCTCGTTCTACGTCAGCGGCCCCTGGCTGCGCGCCTACGAGCACCTCCGCCGCCCGGACGTCGCCTACGTCACGCACCGGGACGGCGGCGGCAGGCTCGACGGGCTGCTGCCGGTGTACCGGCAGCGTCCGGGCACGCTGGCCCCGTACGACGTCTTCACCGGGTTCCTGCGCTCCGCCGGAGACTTCCGCGCGCGGGACTGGTCGCCGAACCTGGTCCTGGGCCAGAGCGCGGCCTACTCCAACGAGTTCCTGGTCGACCCGGCCGCACCCCGCGCCGAGGCCGCCGGGATCCTCGACGCCCTGCTCCGGGCGGCCGACGGACTGCGCCGGGAATGGGGGTCCCCCGCCACCTCCGCCCTCTATCTGAACGGGGCCGGGACCCGGCAGCTCGAGGACGCCCGCGGAACCGACGGCTCGTTCGTCTGCGACGTCGAGTGCGAGGTCGACATCGAGTGGGACTCCTGGGACGGCTACGTCGGGTATCTGCACTCCCTCGGCCGCAAGCGCTCGGCGGCGGCCCGCCGCGAGACCGAGGTCTTCGCCGAGGCCGGGTACGACGTCTCCGCCGTCCGGCTCGGGGAGTTGCTCGGCACCTCGAATCTGCTCTTCACCAAACTCCAGAGCAAGTACGGCGACAGCACATCGACCGAGGAACGCGCGCGCTACCTTCGCACGCTGACGAGCGAGGTCGACGAATACAGCCATCTCTTCGTCATGCGCTCGGCCGGCGAAGTGCTCGGCGTCTGCCTCACGTTCCTGTGGGGCGACACGGTCTACGTCCGCCAGCTCGGTCTGGACTACGACCGGCTGGCCGGTGCCGCCGAATACTTCAACCTCGCGATCTACGAGCCGATCCGCTTCGCGATCGAGAACTCCTACAAACGCGTCCACTACGGACGCGCGTCCTACGACGCCAAGTTGTTCCGGGGCGCCAAGGCCCGCCCCCTGACCGGCATGTGCTGGTCGGCGACGGCCGGCTCCCCTCATCTTCAGTCCGCGTTCCGGCAGTGGGACAGCGCCCGCCGGAACGCGGCCGCATCGGGCGACCGTTCGCTCCTCCTGGCCACTTTCGGGCCGACCAACTGATTCCTCCTGGAGAACATCGTGGATAGCACGAAGACGACCGCAGGCTCCTTCTCCTTCGCACCCGGCTTCCCGTCCGTCGTCGAGAACATCGGCGACGACCCGAATCCGGCCAAGGTGCTGGCGGGCATCGGAGCCGAGCAGCGGGACTTGGCGCGACGCCTCCTCGAAGAGACCGGAGCGGTGCTGTTCCGAGGCTTCGACGTCCTGTCGATCGACGAGTTCGAGGACGTGGCCCGCGGCCTCCTCGGTGAGCTGGCGGCGTACAAGGGCGGCGACGCCCCCCGCCACGCGGAGCGCGGTCTGGTCTACAACGCGTCCGGCCCCGACCGGACCCGCGCGGTGCGCGCGCACAACGAACTGTCGTACGCACCCTGGCATCCCGCGACGCTGATCTTCGGCTGCAGTGTGGTGGCCGAGGAGGGCGGAGCCACCACGATCGTGGACGGCCACCGGGTCTACTCCACGCTCCCGCCCGAGGTCCGGGACGCCTTCCGGGAGCGCGGCGTCAGCTACATCCAGCACCTGCCGCACGCCGCCGGGGACCCCAGCGGCATCAAGTCGTGGCCGGAGACCTTCGAGACGGACTCCCGGGACGACGTCATGGAGCACTGCCTGGCGAGCTACACCTCCGCCAAGTGGACCCCGCTCGGCCTGCTGACCACGAACCGCACGCCCGGCACGGTCGAGGTCGGCGCGGACGGGCGCCAGGCCTGGTTCAACCAGACCCACATCTGGCGCAAGGACCCGAGCACCGTCCCCGACGTCACCGACATGGAGCGCTGGGAGACCTGGATCGGCTACGGCGCGACCTTCGGCGACGGCACCGAGATCCCCGGCGCGTACATGGACGTGGTGCGCGACACGCTCGAGAGCTGCGAGGTCGCCGTCCAGTGGGAGGCCGGTGACGTGCTGCTGGTCGACAACCGCGCCGCCATGCACGGCCGCCACCCCTACACCGGCGACCGCCAGGTCTTCGTCGCCTTCGCCTGAGCGCGCCGCAGCCAGACCTCCGAGGAGAAACCTTCATGCGCACCCTGCCCATCGTCGAGCTGCGGCCCGGCGAACAGGACCACCTCGCCGGCCTCGTCGAGTCGGTCCTGGAGAACTGCCCGGGACAGACCGAGTTCCGCTACGTCTCCTACATCCGCGGCCGGCTCGACGTCCGCACGGAACTCCCTTACGTCAGCAAGGCCTTCGCCGCCTCGGACGGGGACCCGGTGCATGTGCGGAACCTGCCGTGCTTCGACGACGTCGAGCGGAGCAAGGTCCTGTGCCTGCTGCTCGGTGAGGCGATCGGCGCCTGCGTCGCCTACGCCGAGTACAACCACTCGTACATCACCGACATCCGGCCCACCACCCTGTCGTCGGAGAAGAGCTCCGGCACGGACCTGCTGAGCATGCACAACGACCTGGCCTGGGCGAGCGACAACTGCCGCCCCCGCACGCTGGTCCTGGTGCCGCACATCGCCTCCGGCGAGGTCCCCAGGACCCTCCTCGCGCCGGCCCGCGACGTGCTCGGACTGCTCGCGGAGGAGACCAAGGACGCCTTGCGCCGCCGCGACTTCGAGGCCCGCTCGGGATCGGCCCTGTCCTGGGGGTTCGAGCGGGTGCGCCGGATGGAACTGCTCGTCGAGGAGGAGGGCGTGCCGCCGGTCGTCCGGCTCAACTTCGGCACCTACACCCCGGCCGCCGGTCTCGCCCCGGCCGAGGCGGAGCGGGCGGCGCGGGCCCTGACCGAGCTGAGCCGGGCCGCCCTCGAGGTGGGCCGCCGGTACGGCATCGCGATCCAGAAGGGTGAGGCGGTGCTGATCCCCAACGACCACTGTGTGCACGGTCGTGACACGATCCAGCCCGACAAGTGCGAGCGCCTGCTCCTGCGGTCCTATGTCCTGCCGGACGACGTCGCGGCCCGGCACGGCAACACCATGGTCCGACTCAGCAGCTAGGGCGAGCACCTCACCATGTCCGACATCGTTGTTATCGGCGCGGGTCACGTCGGTCTGACCCTGCTGGCCGACCTGGAGCTGACCAAGCCCCACCACGGGCTCGGCGCCCGTCTGCTGTCCTTCGAGAGCTCCGCCTCCGTCAGGGAGCGCGGCCGGGACTGGACCCGGCTGGTCATGGAGAACCTCGTGACCGGCTCGGTGGAGACCTGCACGCTCGCCGAGAGCCAGTTCGGCTCGCTGTGGAGCGAAGAGGGCCGGCAGGCCCTGGGCGACGCCGGCGTCCTCGTCGTCACCGTCCCCGACATTCCGCACCTCAGGCTGGAGCTGCTGGACCACCTCGAACGCTCGGTGGACCTCAGCGGCAAGGTGATCGTCTTCGTCCGCGGCGGCCAGGGCGGGCAGCCCGTCCTGGCCAAGTGGATCAGGGACTCGCCCCGGCTGCGGGACACCTCGGTCGTCCTCGTCGAGGACTCGTTCTACGGAACCCGGGTGATCGGCAGCACGGTCCAGTACAAGCGCAAGATCTCGGTGAACGTGTCGGTGTACTCGCGCGACCCGGACCGGGCGCTCACCGCGCTGCGCCGGATGTTCCCGCTCGGCGAGCGCATCGGCCGGCCGTCCTGGCCGGACCTGAGGGTCTGCGACGGCATCGACCTGCTCTTCAACCCGCTCGGATACATCATCCACGTGGGGGTGGCGCTCGATCCGGAGAACCTGGAGAAGACGCGCAACGGGATCAGATACACGCACTACATCGACGGCATCCCGGCCCGGCTCGCCGCCCGTCTCGACCTGCTGGACCGGGAACGCGTGCTGCTGGCAAGGGAGTTCGGGGCCGAGGCGCAGACCTTCCCCGAGATCATCCAGCGGCAGTACGGCCTGCCGCCCCAGGACTCCTTCTACGCCATGATGCAGTCCTGCCGGGGCATCTACCGCTCGCTGTCCAGCGGCAGCATCGACGAGCTGCGCGGCTCCCGGGTGCTCACGGAGGACGTGCCGGCGTTCCTCACGATCCGCTGGCTCGCCGACCGGGCCGGTCTCGACATGCCGCACACCCGGGCGTACTTCGACGACGTCATGGCCGGACTGCGGGACATCGGTGCCGACGTCGGGTCCTGCACGACGTACCTGCCCCATCTCGCCAGGATCGACGGCGGTGTCGAAGGCCTCAGAGACCTGCTGAACGAGCCGCTGGCCGCGGCCGCGCTGTCCGCGCCCTGACCCCGGGAAGGTGAAACCAGCCATGTCCCCGCACGTCCGCGACGTCCTCGTCGTGAACCGCCGCCGACAGGAGCTCGTGACCCGGATCCTGCGGGATCCCGGGATCCGCCTGTCGCTGATCACGGAACCCGACTGTCTGCCGGACTACCCGTCGACGGACGGGATGGAGTCGGTGACCCTCGTCAAGAGCGTGCAGAACCTCGACGAGGTCAGACACGCCACGCTCGACCTGATGAACCGCTACACGTTCGACGCGATCGTGGCACCGGCGGAGAGTTCGATACCCACCGCGGGCTACCTCCGCAGCTACCTGGGAATGCCGGGCATTCCCTTCGACGTGGCCCACGCGTTCTGCAACAAGAACGCGATGAAGGCGAGGCTGCGCAGAGCCGGCCTGCGCGTCGCACGCACCACGCTGGCCCCGTCCGACGCGAGCGTCGCGGAGTTCCTGCGCCGGCACGGGCTGCCCGCGGTGATCAAGCCCGCCTGGGGCGACGGAGCCGCGAACGTCCATGTGGTGCGGACCGAGGCGGACGTCACCCGGATCGCCCGGGCCGGCGGTCCCCTGCTCAGCAACGACGAAGCGCCCTTCCTCATCGAGGACTTCGTGGAGTTCGAGGAGGAGTACCACTGCGACGGGCTCGTCCACGACGGCGAGGTGCGGTTCACCGCCGTGTCGAAGTACACCAGCCCGCCGCTGCGCGCCAAGGGCTCGGTCTTCGGCTCCCACACCCTGCCCGCCGACAGCGACGAGGCGAGGGAACTCACCGCGCTGCACCGGGATGTCGTACGGGCGATGGGGCTCGCCGACTCCGTCACCCACCTGGAGGTCTTCCGCACCGCGGCCGGGCTCGTCGTCGGCGAGATCGCCTGCCGTCCGGGCGGCGGAGGCATCCCGCAGACCCTCCTGCGCGCCTACGGCTTCGATGTCTGGGAGCACTTCCTGGCCACGGAGCTGGGCGGCCGGCCGGCGTGGACGCCCGAGCCGGCGGACGGGATCCACGGCTTCCTGATGTTCCCCGTGCGCCGGGGTGTGGTGCGCCGCGTCCCGGGCGCCGACGTGTTCGCCGGGATCCCCCAGGTCGAGAGCGTCGCCATCACCGTCAGGCCGGGGGACCGGATCTCCGGGATGCTGTACTCCACGAGCCGGGCCGGCATGGCGGGGTTCCGCGTCGACTCCGTCGACGAGGTGCCCGCCCTGGTGGAGGCGCTGCGGGAGCGGTTCGTCGTCGAGTACGAGGAGTCCGAGCCGGATCCCGGGGTGGCGCCGTGACGGACGACGCGGCGTCCGGCACGACCGTGCGGGACGGCGGCGAGACGGCCGGATCCGAGGGCTCGATGCGCCACTTCTGGGTGTTCACCCTCGCCTCGGCCGTCTCCCGGCTCGGCAACACGTTCCTGAACGTGGCCATGCCGCTGGTCCTGCTCACGGTCACCGGATCGACGACGGTCGCCGCGCTGAGTTTCGGCGTCCAGCTCGCGCCGTACGCGCTCTCGCCGGTCTTCGGTGTCGTCGTCGACCGCTTCGACCGCCGGCGGGTGTTCGTCTGGGCCGAGGTGGCGCAGTGCGTCCTCGTGGCGCTGCTGCCGCTGGTCGTCTCCGAGGACAACGTCGTGGCCGTGCTCGTGCTGCTCTTCCTGGTGGGCTGCGGCGGACTGACCTCGGAGCTGACGAGCGACTTCGGGCTGATTCCGCAGATCGCCCCCGCCCACAGCCTGGCCAAGGCCTACAGCCGCTACACCACGACCATCTCCGTGGTGCGGTTCGTGGGCCCGGCCGTGGCCGGCGTCCTGCTCGGCACGCTGGGCGCCCGCGGCGCGCTCTGGATCGACGCGGCCACCTTCCTGGTCACGGCGGGGGCGGCGGCCTGGCTGCCGCTGCGCGCCACCGGCGAGCGCGGACCGAGTGTCTTCCGCGAGATGCTGACGGACGGCTTCAGCTGCTTCTGGCGCCTCAAGCAGGTGCGGCGGCTGACGGTGGCGATGACCGTCTTCAACCTGGGTGCCGGTGCCCTGCCGACCGTCCTCGTCGTCATCGCGCAGACGCACTGGCACTGGAACCCGCAGACCACGGGGACGGCGCTCGGTCTCGGGGCCGCGGGCGCCGCCATCGGCGCGTGGGTCACCCCACGGGTCGCACCGGGGCGGGGACTGCAGACCCGCGTCGGCATCTGGTTCGCCTTCTGCGGTCTGGGCGGCGCGGCCATGCTCCTCGGTTCCCCGGCCGCGGTCCTGGCGGGGTTCTTCCTGCTGTCCATGGGCGAGGGCGGGATGAACGTCACCACCAACGAATACCGGTACAACGCGATCCCCGAGGACCTGCTGGGCCGGGTCAACGCGATCATCCGGGCCGCCGTGATCAGCGGCGCGGCGGCGTCCTCGGTGGTCCTCGGCCACACCATCTCCCTGGACGAGGCGTGGGCCTGGACGGCGCCGGTCGTGCTCGGCGCCGCGATCGCCGCGGTGCTGTGGTCCACCCGGCCGGACCGGGCGCCCCTTCCGACCACATCCTGACTCAGACCGACCGATTGAGAGCATCGTGATCACCAAAGCGTTGGAGAACGTCCACCGGCGGTACGCCGAGAAGCGTCCGGTCAGCCGGGAGCTGCACGCGCGGGCCAGGTCCTTCCTGCCCTCGGGAACCACTCGCTCCGTGCTCGACTTCGACCCGTTCCCCTTCACCGTCGCCTCCGCCGCCGGCTGCCGTCTCACGGACGTCGACGGCCACGAGTACCTCGACTACCTGGGCGACTACAGCGTCGGCCTCGCCGGGCACAACCCGGAGGCGGTACGACAGGCCGTCACGGAGGTGCTCGACAAGGGCTGGACGTTCGGCACCGTCGCGGCGGAGGAGGCCGAGGTCGCGCGGATGCTCTGCGAGCGCTTCGCGCTGGACCTCGTCCGCTTCACCCCCTCCGGCACCGAGGCCAACCTCGTCGCCATCAACCTCGCCCTGAAGGCCACCGGCCGGGCCAGGATCCTGGTGTTCGACGGCGGCTACCACGGCGGCTTCCTCAGCTTCAGCCGCGGCCGCCCGGCCCTCGACGTGCCGTTCGACGCCGTCATCTGCGACTACAACGACCTCGACGGCGTACGGGAGGCGTTCCGGCGGTTCCCCGAGCAGTTCGGCTGTGTCCTGGTCGAGCCGATGCTCGGCTCCGGCGGACGCATCCAGGCCGTTCCGGGCTTCCTCCAGGGGCTGCGAAGCCTGTGCGACGAGAACGGCAGCGTGCTCGTCTTCGACGAGGTCCAGACCTCGCGCATGGCCTACGGCGGCGGCCAGTCCCTGCTGGGCGTCCGACCGGATCTGACGACGCTGGGCAAGTACCTCGGCGGTGGCTTCGGGTTCGGAGCGGTCGGCGGTGCCCGGGAGCTGATGCTCCAGATCGCGCGCGGCGGGCAGCGCTCCCTCGACCACTCCGGCACCTTCAACAACAACCGCTTCTCCATGGCGGCCGGCGCGGCCATGCTCGGCACGGTGCTCACGCGGTCGTGTCTGGCCGAGCTGTTCCAGCGCGGCGAGGACCTGCGCAAGCGGGCCGACGCCATGCTGCGGGAGTACGGCTTCCAGGCCACCGGGTGGGGGTCCCTCATGGGGATCCATCCCACCGACGCCCCCCTGGTCCGGGCCTCGGACCTGGCCGGCACGGACCGGCGCCCGGTGGAGCTGCTCTTCCACGAGATGCTGGAACGGGGTGTCTACGTCGGCAAGAGCGGCTTCGTCACGCTGTCCCTGCCCCAGACGGCGGAGACCGACGACCGCTTCCTGACCGCGCTGGAGAGCTCCGTGCGCGTCGTCGCGCGGACGGGGGCCTGAGCATGGCTCCGCACACCGGGGGAGAAGGCATCGCGCGTACGGCCGCCTCGGGCGGCCAAGCGGCGTCGGACCGGTCCGTGAAGCGTCCCGTTAGGCTCCCCGCATGACCATGCACACGACCACGTCGGTCAGCGTCGACGCGATGCTCGACGACCTCCGGATCCTCGTCGAGACCGAGTCCCCCTCCCGCGACCACGCGGCGCTGGAGGCCTCGGCCCGAGCCGTCGCCGGTGTCGTGGAGGACCGCCTCGGCGGGACGGCCGTACTCGTGGAGAGCGAGGCCGGACCGCATGTGCACTGGTCGGGCGGCGGTGAGCCGAAGGTGCTGATCCTCGGCCACCACGACACCGTGTTCCCGCTCGGCACCCTGGAGCGCCGCCCGTTCAAGGTCGAGGACGGCCGGGTGACCGGGCCCGGTGTGTTCGACATGCTGGGCGGTCTCGTGCAGGCGATCCACGGCCTGGCGCTGCTCGACGATTTGGCGGGCGTGGAGATCCTGGTGACCGCCGACGAGGAGGTCGGCTCCCGGGCCTCCCGGGCCCTGATCGAGGAGCGTGCCCTCGCCTGCGGCGCCGTGCTGGTGTTCGAGGGGGCGGCCGACGGCGGCGCCCTCAAGACGGGCCGGAAGGGCTGCGGCACCTTCGAGGTCGCCATCACCGGCCGCGCCTCGCACGCGGGCCTGGAACCCGCCGCGGGAGTGAACGCCCTGATCGAGGCGGCCCACCAGGTGCTGGAGATCGCGGCTCTCTCGCGGCCCGGGATCGGTACGACCGTCACGCCGACCGTTGCCGCCGCCGGTACCCAGGACAACGTCGTTCCCGCGCAGGCGACCGTGTTCGTGGACGTCCGCGTCGAGTCGGCCGAGGAGAAGGAGCGTGTCGAGTCGGCGTTCGCCGCCCTGACCCCCCGTCTCGACGGCGCTGTCATCTCCGTGCGGGGAGGGGTCGGCCGGCCCCCCATGCCCGAGTCCGCGTCGACCTCGCTCATGGCCCTGGCCCGGAGCCTGCGGCCCGGCATCGAGGGCGTGGCCGTCGGCGGTGGCAGCGACGGCAACTTCACGGCCGCCCTGGGCGTCCCGACGCTCGACGGGCTCGGAGCGGTCGGGGGCGGCGCCCACGCGGACCACGAGTACCTGCTCGTCGCCACCATGGCCGACCGGGCACGGCTGGTCGCGGGCCTGGTGGACGCGATCCGCGCCAGCCCCGCGGAGCGACTCCGGACGACCGGTCGCTGAGGGAGGGGACGCGGGTCCCGGTCGGTCACCTCCGCCGACCGGGACCCGTGTGCGTCCCCGGATCCGGCCGCGGCGGCAACACTCCCCCGAGCAACGCGTCTTACGCGCGCACCGTCGGGCCAGATCCGATGGATTGATCACATCAGGTCGCACCAACGGATCGCTAACATGTGGCCAACGGTTCTCCGCGCCGTCTCCGGCCGCTCGGCCTGAAGTCGTCGAGACGATCTTGTCGGACGGCCGGAACAGTAGCGGATCCCGGCGGGTGGCCCGTCGGGCGGAGGTGGCGGAATTCCGCTGTCGAGGGGCGGAAACCCGCCACGACGGCCGGGGTACGCCGTGGTGCGCACCCCGTCGGGCGCGCGGAAAGGCAGTGGGCGGCGTGAAGCGGTACGAGCTGCGGTTCGGACTGCTGGGGCCGCCGGTTCTCTACGACAGCGGCGACAGCGGCGGCAGTGGCAGTGGCGGCAGCAGTCGCAGTGGCAGTGGCAGTGGCAGTGGCGGCAGCGGCGGCGGCTCGGTCGGCGCGTGCGGCGACCGGCTCGTCGTCCGGCCCATCAGCAGTCCCAAAGCCCGCGCACTCCTCGCCGCGCTGCTCCTCGAAGCCGGCCGTACCGTCTCCGTCGACGCGCTCAAGGACGCCCTGTGGGGCGGGGCGCCGCCCCCCTCCGCGCACGCCTCCCTGCACAACCACGTCACGCGGCTCCGCCGACTCCTCGACGACCCCTCCCGGCTGCGCGCCGTCCCGCCCGGGTACCTGTTGCGGGTCGACGACGGCGAACTGGACGTCCACGTCTTCGACGCGCACCTCGCCGCCGCCCGCGCCGCCCACTTCGCCCGCGACTGGCACGGCACCGCCCGCGAGTGCGCCGCCGCCCTCGCCCTGTGGCGCGGCACGCCGCTCGGCGGACTCCCCGCCGACGTGGGCGGTTTCCCCCTCGTGCAGCGCCTGAAAGAGGCGCGGCTGCTGCTCCTGGAGTGGCGCTACGACGCCGAGTTGGCCCTCGCCGACGGCCGACTGGACGCCCTGCTCCCCGAGTTGGCCGCCCTGGCCGCCGAACACCCGCTGCGCGAGGCCTACCACCGCCAGCTGATGCTCGCCCTCCACCGCGGCGGCCGTCAGGCGGAGGCCCTCGCCGTCCACCGCGACCTGCGCCGCAGGCTCGTCGAGGAACTCGGCGTGGAGCCGGGACCTGGCGTACGCGGGGCACATATGGAGGTGCTGCGGGGGGCCGTGGAGGAGGGGGCCGGCGGCGAAGGCGGCCGAATCCGTACGGGACTTGGCGACGCAGGCCGTACGGGCGGCAGCGCACGCAGCGGTGACCGCCGCCACGCCGACGGGGTCGATCGCGCAGGCGACGGCAACCGCCCAGCCACCGGGCAGTCCCCGAGCCTCGACGCCACCACCAGGCAGCCCCCCAGCCCTGACGCGAGGCCCACCGAGCAGTCCCCGAGCCTCGACGTCACCACCAGGCAGCCCGCCAGTCCTGACGCGAGGCCCACTGGGCAGTCCTCCAGTCCTGACGCGAGGCCCACCGGGCAGTCCCCGAGCCTCGACGCCACCACCAGGCAGCCCGCCAGCCCTGACGCCAGGCCCACCGAGCAGCCCTCCAGTCCTGACGCGAGGCCCACCGAGCAGTCCCCGAGCCTCGACGCCACCACCAGGCAGCCCGCCAGCCCTGACGCCACGCCCACCGAGCAGCCCTCAAGCCCCGGCGCCGCCGACGCCCAACCCACCGCCACGCCTCCGCCGTACCCCATCGCCGCGCCCCGCCCAGCCCAACTTCCGCCACCCCCAGCTCACTTCACCGGCCGCGCCCGTCTCGCCGAAGCCCTCCACGGCACCCTCGCCGCCCCCACTCCCAGCACCACCATCACCGTCCTCACCGGCATGGCCGGCATAGGAAAGAGCGCGCTCGCCCTTCACGTCGCCCACGCCCTGGCCGGCCGCTTCCCCGACGGCCAGCTCTACGTCAACCTCCACAGCGCCACCCCCGGCATGCTCCCCCTCTCCGCCGCCCAGGCCCTCGCCGCGCTGCTGCGGGACATCGGCGCCGACCCGCGCGCCATCCCCGAACACCCCGACGCGGCAGCCGCGTTGCTGCGCTCGATGCTCGCGCCCACCCGCACGCTCCTGGTCCTCGACGACGCCGCGAACGCCGCCCAGGTACGGCCGCTGCTGCCCGCCGGGCCCGGCTGCGCCGTGATCGTCACCAGCCGTTCGTCCCTCGCCGCCCTCGACGGCGTCCGGCGCTTCCCGCTCGCACCCCTGTCCGACGAGGACAGCGCGGCGCTGCTGCGGGCGGTGTCCGGACGGGACGACGGCATCGACGCCGGCCACCCCCTCGTAGCACTCACCGGACGCCTCCCGCTCGCCCTCCGGGTCGTCGCGGCGCGGCTCGCCGCGCGCAGCGCGCTCACCCCCGACGTGCTGGCACGCCAACTGGCCGCCACCGAGCGGCGACTGCAGCAGCTCGAGTACGACGATCTCAGCGTCCGCCGCTCCCTCGCCGTGGCGCACGACGCGCTCGCCGCCTCCGACCGCGAGGCCGACCGGGACGCGGCCCTCGTGCTGCGCCGGATCGGCGCCCTGGACCTGCCCGAGTACGGCGCCCCCCTGCTCGGCCGCCTCAGCGGCATCGGCACCCGGCGCGCCGAGGACGCTCTCGACCGGCTCGTCGACGTGGCACTCCTGGAGGAGACGGCGCTCGGCCGCTACGTCCCCCACGACCTGGTCCGCGACTTCGCCCGCGAACTGGCCGGCACCGAAGGCGGTACCGCCGTCGCCGAGACCGCCCTCAGCTGGTACGCCGCCCTCGCCGAACGCGTCCTCACCGCGATCGTCGAACCCGGCCTCGACCAGGACGACCGCCGTCGCCCCACGTCCTGCCAGCCCTCCGAACACGCGGCCCAGGTCGCGGGCGTCCACCCCTTCGACGGCCCCGAGGCCGCCTTCGCCTGGGGCGACGCGGAGCTGGCGAACATCGTCGCGCTCACCGAGCGGTACGCCGACGTGCCCGCCCCGTGCATCGCCGCCCGCGTCTGCACCCTGCTGCGGTTGATTTTTCCCTACCTCCAACGGCGCGGTCGGCTGGCCGAGATGGAGGTCCTGGGCCGGGCCGGCCTGCGCGTCGCCCGGCGCCTCGGGGACGCGGCGGCCGAGGCGTACGCCCTCGGCGACCTGGCCGGGGTGCACTTCCTCACCGGCCGCCAGAGCGAGGCCCTCGCCCTCAACGACCAGGCCCTGACCATCTGGCAGCGGCTCGGCGTCGTCTCCTGGATGCGCCGCTGCCTCAACAACCGAGGTCTGCTGCTCGAAGGCCTCGGCCGCTACCCGGAGTCGGAGCGGGCGCTGCGCCAGAGCCTCGCCTACTCACGGCAGTTGAACGACCCGTACGGCGAGGCCGTCACCCACCAGCACCTCGGCAACCTGTACGAGCACACCGACCCGCGAGCCGCCATCGAACAGCACCGCCTCTCACTGGCCATCGGCGAGACCATCGGGCACGTCCTGATCCAGATCTACGCGCGGTGCAACATCGGCTACGCCCAGCTCACCCTCGGCGAACCGGCCGCCGCCGCCCGGCACTTCGAGGAGAGCCTGCGCGTCCTCGACGGCCACGGCGACTGGCACGGCGAGTCGCAGACCCGCCTCGGCCTGGTCCGCTCCCTGCGCCTGCTCGGCCGTACCGAACGGGCCGACCGGGAGTGCGCCGAGCTGCTGCGCCGGGCCGAGGCCCGCGCCGACCGCTACACCGGCGGTCTCGCCCGCCACCAGCACGGTCTTCTGCTCCGCGAGGCGGGACGCGTCACCGAGGCCCGGGCGGCCTGGCGGGCGGCCCTGGACGCCCTCGACGGGACCGACGAGAAGGGCGTCCTCGCCGAACTCGGTCTGCTGCTGGCCGAGAACGAGGGCCCGGAGCTCCGCGCCCGCGCCGGACGCCACGCCTGATCACGACACCACGCCTGATCACTTCGCGTCCGCATAGCACTCCACCACCGCCGTGGTGAAGGGAAACCGCACCGGCGTCTCCCCGAACGTCAGCCGCCCCGCCAGCTCCGCCGCCTCCCGGATCGCCGCCACCACCGCCTCCGCCTCCTCCTCGGGACAGTGCACGATGACCTCGTCGTGCTGGAAGAAGACCAGCTCGGCCGCCTTGCCCGCGCAGGCCTGGCGCAACGCGGCGAGCAGCAGCAGCGCCCAGTCGGCGGCGCTGCCCTGGACGACGAAGTTACGGGCGAAGCGGCCTCGCGCGCGGGCGTCGGTGGACGCGTATCCCGGCACCCACTGCTGCTGCGCCTCCTCCGCTTCGTCCGCGACCGGGATGCCCGCCTCCTCCACGGCGTCCTCGCCCGAACCGGCCGCCGGCGGGCAGGTGCGGCCCAGCCAGGTGCGCACCAGCCGCCCCTCCGCACCGGCCCGCGCGGCATCGTCGACGTAGGCCACCGCGCGGGGGAAGCGGCGCCGGAGCGCGGCCAGGTTCTTCAGGCCGTCGCCGGAGGTCTGGCCGTAGACCGCGCCGAGGACGGCGATCTTGGCCTGGTCGCGGTCGCCGGAGAAGGCCCGGTCGGAGACCGACTGGTAGAGGTCGCTCTCCCGGCCCGCCACCTCCATCAGACCGGGGTCGCGCGAGATGGCGGCCAGCACGCGCGGCTCCATCTGGTCGGCGTCGGCGACCACCAGCCGCCAGCCGGGGTCGGCGACGACCGCACGCCGGATCACCTTGGGGATCTGCAGCCCGCCCCCGCCGTTGGTCACCCAGCGTCCGGTGACCGTGCCGCCCGCGAGGAACTCCGGCCTGAACCGCCCGTTCCGCACCCAGTCCTGGAGCCAGGACCAGCCGTGCGCCACCCAGATCCGGTACAGCTTCTTGTACTCGATCAGCGGCGCCACGGCCGGGTGGTCGACGGACTCGAGCTCCCAGCGGCGGGTCGACCGGACCTTGATGCCGGCCTGCGCGAAGGCCTTGACGACATCGGCGGGCAGATCGGGCCGGACCCGGCGGCCGAAGGCGGCGGACACCTCGTCGGCCAGCTCGGCCAGGCGGCGGGGCTCTCCGCCGCCCGCGTACCGCTCGCCCAGCAGTTCGTGCAGCACGCGGCGGTGGACGTCGGCGCTCCACGGCAGCCCGGACCGGTTCATCTCGGCGGCGACCAGCATCCCCGCCGACTCGGCCGCCGTCAGCAGCCGCATCCGCTCCGGGTGCTCGGCCTTGTCGTGCCGTCGCTGCTGTTCGGCGTAGACCTCCAGGAGGTCGGTCAGCGGGAGACGGACGGCCTGCGGCTCGAACAACGGGGACTGCGCGCCCGGTTCGGCGGCGCGCTGGGGCGGGTCGGGCGGTACGGGTCCGCCGCGCAGGCGGGCCAGGGCGGCCGCCGCGGAACGGGGTTCGCCGTACCGCCCCTCGTGGCCGAGCAGGAGGGTCTCGGCGTCCTCGATGTCGTAGCACCGCTCCACTCGCACCCCCGTGGCGAGCAGGCGCGGGTAGACCTCGGCGGTGGAACGCCAGACCCAGCGCGCGACCTCCGGCCTGCCGCGCACCGCCGCGGCGAGGTCCGGCTCCCGCACGACCGGCGCGGCGGGCAGCCCGTCCGGGCCGAGGGGGGCGAGCTCCACGCCGCCGTCCTCGGCCGGCGCGAGAGCCCACCGGTCGGTCATGCCGGCGAGTGTGGCAGGGGGGTCTGACAATCGGCCCTCACCTGCGCCTTTACTTCGGAGATGTCACCGCCAACCGCACTGCCAGACCCGTGAACACCGTGCCGGAGACGATGTTCAGCCAGCGGTTCACGCGCTTGCTCCGGCGGAGCAGATCCGCGAGACGGCCGGCCAGCAGACCCACGAAGCCGTCCCAGAGGAATCCCATCAGCACGAGCGTGCCGCCGAGCAGCAGGAGCTGGCCGGGGACATGGCCGAGGGACGGGTCCACGAACTGCGGCAGGAACGCCACGTTGAAGAGGATCACCTTGGGGTTCAGCAGGTTGGTGACGGCGCCCTGCCAGAAGGCGCGCCGCATGCCGGAGCCGGAGCCCCCGGGCTCCTCCTCACCCGGCACCGAACGGTCCCGGAAGGCCTTCACCGCGAGGTGGAGCAGATAGGCCGCGCCCACCCAGCGCAGCACGTGGTAGAGCGTCGGCAGGGTGTTGAACAGGGCCGAGAGACCGAGGGCCGCGGCGACCGTGTGCATGAGCATCGCGCACGCCACACCGAACGCCGCCATCACCCCGGCCGTGGGCCCGCCTCTCCCGCCCATCGCCACGATGAACATCATGTCGGGGCCCGGGGTGATACAGAGCGCGAAGGCGGCGACGAGGAACGCCGCGTACAGAGACATGTCCACCATGGGGCCCATGCTTGGAGCCCCCACGCGCGCGGGCGACCGAATTTCGCGGACCGAGACACGCCCCGAACCGCCACAGGGCCCCGCCGTCCGGCGGCCTGGGCCCCGGCCCCCCGACTGCCCCGCCGCCGGGCGCTCCGTCGCCGTCCGGCGGTCTGGGACCTGACCGCATCGCTGCCGGGCGCTCCGTCGCCGTTCGGCGGTCTGCGACCTGACCGCATCGCTGCCGGGCGCTCCGTCGCCGTCCGGCGGCCTGGGCCCCGCCTGCCCCGCCGCCGCGCGCCCCCTCGCCCTCCGGCGGCCCGGGACCCGACCGCACCGCCGCCGAGCCCCCCAAGCCACCGGCCCACCCAACGCCCCTCCCACCCGCATGACACGATCCCCCCGTGACCAGCACGCCCCGCACTGTCGACCTCGCCTTCCAGGCCGCCCTGCACACCGACTCCGATACGGCCCTGGACACCGGCGCGTCCCTCCTCGCCGCCGATCCGGGCGCGGACGCGGAACTGGAGCGCAGGGGACGGGAGTTCGTCGCGGCGGCTTGGCGGCGCGGCTGGCAGCCCGCCGACGTGGTCCGGATCGTCCGCCGGGACCTGGACGACGTACACGAGCGCCTGCTGGCCGCGCTCGTCCACGCGCAGGCGCCCGACGACATTCCGCGCGGTCCCCGCTGGCGCGCCCAGCTGGACGGGCTGGACGCCACACCCCCGCCCCCCGCGGACCGCTTCTCTCACGCCACCGCCGTCCTGGAGCTGTACCGCCTGCTCCTGCGGCTGCCGCGCCTCGAACCCCTGGACGAGCAGCAGCAGTCGCGCAGGCCCGAGTCCCGGATGCTGACCAGGATCCGCGCGCTGCTCGCCAAGGCCGAGGCCACCGGTTTCCCCGAGGAGGCGGAGGCGCTGACCGCCAAGGCGCAGGAGCTGATGGCCCGGCACAGCGTGGACGAGGCCCTGCTGTCGGCGCAGGCGCCCGACCCGGACGCCCCCGGCGCCTGCCGGATCGGTGTGGAGCCGCCGTACGAGCAGGCCAAGGCGGTGCTGCTGGACGCGGTGGCCGGGGCGAACCACTGCCGCGCGGTGTGGAACGAACCCCTCGGCTTCTCCACGGTGGTCGGTTTCGAGGCCGATCTGGAGGTGGTCGAGCTGCTCTACACCTCGCTGCTCGTCCAGGCCCAGACGGCGATGGCCAAGGCGGAGGCGGCCCAGCGCGCGGGCGGACGCAAGCGGACCAAGACCTTCCGGCAGTCCTTCCTTGCCGCCTACGCCCACCGCATCGGCACCCGCCTCACGCGGGCCGCCGAGACCCAGGTCAGCGACGACCTGCTGCCGGTCCTGGCCACCCGGGAAGTCGCGGTCACGACCCGGCTCGACCGGATGTTCCCCGAGACCACCACCACCCGGCTGCGCGGCGTCAGCGACGCGGCGGGCTGGACCGAGGGCGCCGAGGCGGCCGACCAGGCCCAGGTGAAGGCTCGGCGCCGCCTGGAGTAGGAACCCGTCAGTCCCCCTGCTGGAACCCGTCAGTCCCCCTGCTGGAACCCGCTCACCGAGGCGTCCGGCTGGTCCCCCTTGAGCGCGACATTGCCGTACGACCACGGGAAGCTCCGTGTCCCGTCATCGCCGGGCAGGGCGAACTCGGCCGTCTTCACGGCCAGGCCGTCCGTCCCGCCGCGCACATAGGTGACGGTGAACGCCGTCGTGCCGCCCTTGGCGAGCGTCCGCTTCGGCGCCGCCGGGGCGGGGGCGACGTCCGCCGACGTGCCGCCCGCCTTCAGGGTCACGGCGGGCACGCCGTCCAGGGTGCACGCGGCGCCCTTGTTGGTGAGCGTGAGGGTCACGTTGCCGGTGTCCCCGGCGGCCGGGGCGGGGTTGGCGGGGCCGACCCGCGTCTCCATGTCCCCGATCGCGCAGGCGGCCGTAGAACCCTCGCCCCTCTTCCCGTCCCCGCCACCGGCGTCGCCGCCTCCGTCGTCGCCGCAGGAGGTCAGCAGAAGGGCCGCTGCGAGGGCGGTGAGGGGGAGGAGGGCGGTGGTGCGCATGGGTGTCCTCAGGGGTGCGTGACGGATCGCGTGCATGGATCATCACGCATACGACTGTGCGTCAGCCGCCCAGCCCCGCCGTCGGCAGCCCCGTGGGCAGGGTGGCGCCATCCGCCTTGCGGTACGTCTCGGCGCCGAGGCCGCCGGCCCAGGTCACCTTCAGGGTGTCCTTGTCGACGGAGTCGACCGTCCCGCTCGACCGGTCCTCGGTGCCGTCGGAGCACTCCAGCTCGATCGTCTCGCCCGCCGTGCCGCTGCACACGGTCCCGCCGGTCACGAAGAGCCCCGCCTTGCTGCCGGTGACGATCAGCGCCACGGCCTTGCCGTCGGTCGTGGCGAGCCAACTGCCCTCCAGCTCG
Source organism: Streptomyces sp. NPDC043726 (assembly GCF_056436565.1). Taxonomy (NCBI): domain Bacteria; kingdom Bacillati; phylum Actinomycetota; class Actinomycetes; order Kitasatosporales; family Streptomycetaceae; genus Streptomyces; species Streptomyces sp. NPDC043726. The sequence continues at coordinate 88,795 of NZ_JBWKCI010000003.1, read as the reverse complement.
CCCGCGGGCGAGGCCGTACCGCCGCCGCCCCCGCCGGTGTCGGCGGTCTCGGTGGCGGACGGCGTGGGGCTCGCGCTGGGCGAGCCGTCGTCGGAGGATCCGTCGTCGCTGCACCCGCTCAGCACGAGAACACCGGCAAGACCGGCGGCCACGGCCGCGATCCGCATCCGCTTGCGCGGCACGCGCGCGTACGCCGTCCTGCGCGCCACGCGCGCGTACGTCGACGAAGTCACTGCAAGCCCCCAGGATGAGCCGGTTCGGACGGTACGGCCGCAAGCTACCAGGACGTAACCAGGACCAGAACGGCCACCGCCGAGACGGGCCCTACCAGGACGACTTGCGAACCCCGGGCAGATGTCCCGCGTGGGCCTGCTCCCGCAGCGACACCCGGGACAGCCCGAACGTCCGGAAGTACCCGCGCGGGCGCCCGTCGACCTGGTCCCGGTTGCGCACGCGTGTGGCGCTCGCGTCGCGCGGCTGGCGGCGCAACTCCTGCTGTGCGGCGAGCCGTTCGGCCTCCGGCGTCGACGGGCGCCGGATGATCTCCTTCAGCTCGGCCCGCCGCCGGGCGTACCGCGCGACGGTCTCCTGCCGCTGCTCGTTCTTCGCGATCTTGCTCTTCTTGGCCATCAGACTCGCCCCCCACGCGCGCGGATGCGTGCCACGGCCGCCTCGACGCCGATCGCGTCGACGGTCTTGATCCCCTTCGCGCTCAACTTCAGGCGCACGAAGCGGGCCTCGCTCGGCAGCCAGTACCGCTTGCTCTGGATGTTGGGGTCGAAGCGGCGGGAAGTGCGCCGGTGGGAGTGGGAGATGTGGTTGCCGAAGCCGGGCCGGGCCCCGGTCAGCATGCAGTGGGCGGACATGGGTGACGCACCTCTCCTGAAGCGTTGTCGTAAATGGAATTCATTTTCAGTAAGGTACCAGTCATGGCTCGCAACGAACTCCGCCCGGTCATCAAGCTCCGGTCCACGGCCGGGACCGGCTACACGTACGTCACCCGCAAGAACCGCCGCAACGACCCGGACCGCATGACCCTGCGCAAGTTCGACCCGGTCGCCGGCCGGCACGTCGACTTCCGAGAGGAGCGCTGAACCGCCATGCGCAAGGGAATCCATCCGCCGTACGGCCTCGTCGTCTTCCGTGACCGCGCCGCGAACCACGCCTTCCTCACCCGCTCGACGATGACCAGCGAGAAGACGATCGAGTGGGAGGACGGCCGGACCTACCCGGTCGTGGACGTCGAGATCTCCAACGTCAGCCACCCCTTCTACACCGGCACCGCGCGCGTGCTGGACACCGCCGGACGCGTGGAGCGCTTCGAGCGGCGGTACGGAAAGCAGGGCTGATGCTTCCCGTCGTGATCGTCGGCGGACTGCACGCCGACGCCCGCAGGGCCGCCGTGGACCGGCTGCTCGCCCAGGTCCCCGGCAGCGTCGTCCTCCACCACGACCTGGCCACGGCCCCCGCCGGCACGGTCGTCCGGACGATCCGCGACGCCACCGGCGTCCGTGACACCGGCCAGGCGCCCCTCGTCAACGACTGCGCGTGCTGCGCGCTGCGCGAGGACCTGGTGCCGGAGCTGCGACGGCTGGCCGATCAGGGCACTCCGCTCGCGATCGTCGAGCTGTGGGACTCCGTCGAGCCCAAGGCGATGGCGGAGGTGGTCGCCTCCGGCGGCCTCACCGTCACCGGCGTGGTCACCGCCGTGGACCCGGCGCTGCTGCTGCCGTACCTCGGCAACGGCGACGACCTGGCCGAGCGGGGCCTGGCAGCCGCCGCCACCGACCAGCGCACCGTCGCCGACACCTTCGCGCGCCAGCTGGAGTACGCCCCCGTCCTGGCCGTCCTCGACTCCCCGGAGGCGGACGACGAGGACCGTGAACTACTCACCCAACTGCACCCGACGGCCCACCACGTACGGATCGACCATGCCGCCCCACCGCTGAGCGCCGACGACCCACTGCTCGGTCCAGGCGCCGTCCGGACCGGTGACAGCGACCATCGGGCCGACGGCAACGACCATCCGGCCAGCCCCAGCGACCTTCGGGCCGGTGACGGCGCCGTTCGGACCGGTGACAGCGACCATCGGGCCGGTGGCAACGACCATCCGGCCAGTCCCAGCGACCTTCGGGCCGGTGACGGCGCCGTTCGGACCGGTGACGGCGACCTTCGGGCCGGTCCCGGCGGCGTTCGGGCCGGTGGTAGCGACCGTCCGGCCGGTGACAGCGGCCTTCGGGCCGGTGACGGCGCCGTTCGGATCGGTGGCGGCGAGCTTCGGGCCGGTGACGGCGACTCTCGGGCCGGTGGTAGCGACCGTCCGGCCGGTGACAGCGACCTTCGGGCCGGTCGCGGCGACCTTCGGGCCGGTGACGGCGACGTTCGGGCCGGTGACAGCGACCTTCAGGCCGGCGGCACCGACCATCCGGCCGGTCCCGGCGTTCCGATGGCGGGCCGTGGCGCCCCGCCTGCCGGTCCCGTCGGCCCGACAGCAGGTCACACCGCCTCGCCGCGAGGCGAAGGCGCCCTGGCCGCCGCCGTCCTCTCCGGCTTCGACGTGGAAGCGGCAGCCGCCGCCCAGCACCCCGCCTGCGCGCTGCTGCCCGTCGAGGCCGACGCGCACGGCGTCTCCACTCTCGTCTGGCACCGGCGCCGCCCCTTCCACCCGGAGCGGCTGTACGCGGCGCTGGAGGACCTGACCTGCGCCGCCGCCCGCAGCCGGGGCCGGTTCTGGCTGGCGGACAAGCCGGACACGCTCCTCCACTGGGACGCGGCCGGGGGCGCCCTGTGCGTGGAGAGCGCCGGCCCCTGGCTCGCCTCCCTCCCCGACGCCGCCTGGGAGCTGGTCCCGCCCGTGCGCCGCGCCGCCGCGGCCCTGGACTGGCACCCGGAGCACGGTGACCGCGGTCAGCGCCTCGTCTTCACCTCGCCCGGCCTGGACCGCGACGGCCTGGAACGGCTGCTGGAGTCCTGCCTGCTCACCGACGCCGAGTACGCCGCCGGGCGCGACGCCTGGAAGCGGCTGCCGCCCGCCTTCGACACCCTCCTGGAGGTCTGACCCCATGCCCCGCAAGACCGAACGCAAGCCCGCCAAGAACCGGCCCAACCCGCTGGACCAGGCCGGCGTCGAGTACATCGACTACAAGGACACCGACCTGCTCCGGAGGTTCATCTCCGATCGCGGCAAGATCCGCAGCCGCCGCGTGACCCGGATCTCCGCACAGCAGCAGCGACAGCTCGCCAAGGCCGTAAAGAACGCGCGCGAGATGGCCCTCCTGCCCTACGCGAGCCGCTGACCCGCCGACCGACACCCACCCCGACCGCCGACCCGCACTCCACCCCCGACTAACGGCCGACCCCCCACCTCCGACGGCCGACCGAGCCCCACGCCCGACCGACGGCCGACACCCCACCCCCGACCAGGCGCCCCCTGCGCTCACCGACGTACGGCACCTCCCGAATCCGTACGAGCGCCTGTGGCCCACGCGTCCGAACCCACTCGGCGGACTGCCCGGTCGTATCCCCGTCGAAGACCCGACAGGGCAACCGCACCCGATGACGACCTCACCGTCATCGGGTGCGGTCGTTTCGCCGGGCAGGTGCCGGGCGCACAACCCTCCGGCACCAGGTAGCCGCCCGACCTCGGCGAGACGGATGCCGGGCGTCCACTGGGAGGACGGCGATCCGGTCAAGACTGTGGGCCGAGACGTTCACAGATGTTGGAACACGAACGGCTCTGTGTGCGTCTGTTCCTCATACACGAGCGATTCGATCCGGACGAACCGGCTCGGCAGGCAGCGCGGAAGGTCATGGACGGGGGATGGCGGGGAAGGCTTCGCCGAAGCGCACGTCACAGCTGTAACCGCAGGAACACCCCACGTGCACGTGCATCTGCCCGTGCATCCTCCCATGCATCTGCACATGAACAGGGTTATGATCCGGGTCAGTTGACCAATGCATCAATGGCCTCACCAGCCAGTGCACCACCGGGGAGCGACCTGTGGACCACGACGTGTACGACGTTGAAGACGCGTCCGGCGTGTACAACGGCATGGCCGCGACCCAGCTCAGCGGTGTCGCCTGGCAGAAGAGCCGGCACAGCAACTCGCAGGGCTCCTGCGTGGAGTTCGCCCGGTTGCCCGGCGGTGATGTAGCCGTGCGCAACTCGCGCTTCCCGGACGGACCGGCGCTCGTCTACACCCGCGCCGAGATCGAGGCGATGCTCCTGGGCATCAAGGACGGCGAGTTCGACCACTTGATAGCGGGCTGACGCCCGGCCGGGCAACTCGCGGAACATTCCGGGCAATCGGCGTCAGTACGCGCCGTGACGGAGTGGTTACGCGCGTAGAACCGTGACGCCGTGAAGCGCCGCGGTTCCTCACTCGGCAGGGCTCGGCCGCGGCCCCTGCGGCAGTCGGAACAGCGCCCAGACCACCTTGCCGTTGAGCGTGCCGGCCAGCGGGTGCCAGCCCCAGCCGTCCGCGAAGGAGTCCACCAGGAACAGCCCGCGCCCGGACTCCGCCGAGAAGTCGTCCGAGTCGCGCGCGACCGGGCTGTCGTGGCTGGGGTCGCGCACCGCGCACACCAGCCGCTCGGTCCACCGCATCAGATGCAGCCGTACCGGAGGCGTCTGCTCGCACCCGCGCGGGTGGGTCGACGGATCGAAAGGCGTGGCCCGCAGGGCCTCGTTGGAAGGGTGGCGGTGGGGAAGCGGCAGGCCGTGACGCAGCGCGTTGGTGACGAGTTCGGACACGACCAGGCAGACGTCGTCGAATCGTTCGCCTATGTCCCACTGGTCCAGTGTTCTGCGGGTGAACTGCCGTGCCTCGCGGACCGCTTCGTAGCGGGCGGGCAGTGCGCAGGAGGCGGCGTTGGACACGGCCGCGGGATCCAGCGGCGGAAGGCCCTGCCGTAACGGCTCGAGCATGGTCGATCCATTCGTCCCCATGCGAGGCACTCCCGGGAATTCGCGGTCGTTGCGATGCAGCGGTTGCGCGGGACCATGGTTTCGGATGCGTACAGCAGATGCAAGGGCAGATGCACGTGCACGTGACCGAATTGGACCCTCCCGTACCGCTTGTTGGCCATTTTTTCCGCCATCTTCTCGCTCCCCGCTTGCCTTCCGCTTCCCCCTTCCTGAAGGAAATCTTTGGCTTCTTTCCGTCTCTGTAATCAGGCGAGTACAGCTCGGAGTGTTTTAGTGGCAGACTTCGGGCCCTGAAGAGGTTGGGGAGGCTGGCGAACGTGAGCGCGGGAGAGCCCGGATCGGTGGTGCGGCGCATGCTGCTCGGCTCGCAACTCAGGCGACTGCGTGAGGCACGCGGGATCACGCGTGAGGCCGCGGGGTATTCGATCCGCGCGTCCGAGTCGAAGATCAGCCGGATGGAGTTGGGCCGGGTGAGCTTCAAGACCAGGGACGTCGAAGACCTGTTGACGCTGTACGGCATCACGGACGAGGTCGAGCGCACCTCGCTGCTCTCCCTCGCCAAGGAGGCCAACGTCGCGGGCTGGTGGCACAGTTACTCCGACGTGCTGCCCAGCTGGTTCCCCACCTACGTCGGCCTGGAGGGCGCCGCCGCGCTGATCCGGGCGTACGAGGTGCAGTTCGTGCACGGCCTGCTGCAGACCGAGGCCTACGCCCGCGCGGTCGTCCGGCGCGGGATGAAGGGCGCGAGCGAGGCCGACGTGGAACGGCGGGTGGCGCTTCGCCTGGAGCGGCAGAAGTACCTCGTCGACGAGAACGCCCCGGAGTTCCACATCGTCCTCGACGAGGCCGCCCTGCGCCGCCCCTACGGCGACCGGGAGGTGATGCGCGGGCAGCTCCAGCACCTCATCGAGATCTCCGAACGCCCCAACGTGCGCCTGCAGATCATGCCGTTCAGCTTCGGCGGCCACTCCGGCGAGTCCGGCGCCTTCACGATCCTCAGCTTCCCGGAGTCCGACCTGTCGGACGTCGTCTATCTGGAGCAGCTCACCAGCGCGCTGTATCTGGACAAGCACGAGGACGTCGCCCAGTACGAGAAGGCGCTGAAGGAACTCCAGCACGACAGCCCGGGCCCGCACGAGAGCCGGGACCTTCTCCGGGGTCTCCTCCAACTGTCTTGAAACACAAGTACGATGACGCGTGATCAGACCGTGGGGATGATCTGACCGTGGAGCTGATCAGAAGCTGATCAGGTGTCCGCAGGGATGCCCGTTAGGGGATTGAGGGATCACATGTCGTCCTACTTCACCGACCTGGCCCAGCAGTACATCGACGGTGAGTGGCGCCCGGGCACCGGCTCCTGGGACATCATCGACTTCAACCCGTACGACGGTGAGAAGCTCGCCTCGATCACCATAGCCACGGTCGACGAGGTGGATCAGGCCTACCAGGCCGCCGCCCGCGCCCAGAAGGAGTGGGCCGCGACCAACGCGTACGCGCGCCGCGCCGTCTTCGAGAAGGCCCTCAGGATCATCGAGGACCGGGAGGCGGAGATCAGCGAGATGATCATCGCCGAGCTCGGCGGTACGCGGCTGAAGGCGGCCTTCGAGCTCCACCTCGCCAAGGAGTTCCTGCGCGAGGCGGTCCATCTGGCGCTGCGCCCCGAGGGCCGGATCATCCCCTCGCCGGTGGACGGCAAGGAGAACCGCGTCTACCGCGTCCCGGTCGGGGTCGTCGGTGTGATCAGCCCGTTCAACTTCCCCTTCCTGCTGTCCCTGAAGTCGGTCGCCCCGGCCCTCGCGCTCGGCAACGGCGTCGTCCTCAAGCCGCACCAGAACACCCCGATCGTCGGCGGCACCCTGGTCGCGAAGCTCTTCGAGGACGCGGGCCTGCCGGGCGGACTGCTCAACGTCGTGGTGACCGACATAGCCGAGATCGGCGACGCCTTCATCGAGCACCCGATCCCGAAGGTCATCTCCTTCACCGGCTCCGACAAGGTCGGCCGCCATGTCGCGACGGTCTGCGCCTCGAACTTCAAGCGCTCGGTCCTCGAACTCGGCGGCAACAGCGCGCTGGTGGTCCTCGACGACGCCGACCTCGACTACGCCGTCGACGCCGCGGTCTTCAGCCGTTACGTCCACCAGGGCCAGGTCTGCATGGCCGCCAACCGCGTCCTGGTCGACCGTACGATCGCCGACGAGTTCACGGAGAAGTTCGTCGCCAAGGTGAGGACGCTCAAGGCCGGCGACCCGCGCGACCCGGAGACCGTCATCGGTCCGGTCATCAACTCCTCGCAGGCGGACGCCGTTTCGGGCGTCGTCGAGCAGGCCGTGGCCGAGGGGGCGACCGCCCTGGTGCGGGGTGCGACCACCGACAACCTCGTCGAGCCGTCCGTCCTGACCGGCCTTCCGGCCGACTCCGCCCTGCTCCGGCAGGAGGTCTTCGGACCGGTCGTCTTCCTCGTCCCGTTCGACGGCGAGGAGGAGGCCGTGCGCCTCGTCAACGACACCCCCTACGGCCTCAGCGGCGCCGTCCACACCGGGGACATCGAGCGGGGCGTCTCCTTCGCCAAGCGGATCGACACGGGCATGTTCCACGTGAACGACGGCACTGTCCACGACGAGCCGATCGTCCCCTTCGGCGGCGAGAAGCACTCCGGGCTCGGCCGTCTGAACGGCGAGACGATGCTGGACGCGTTCACCACGCTGAAGTGGATCTCGGTGCAGCACGGGCGGAGCGGCTTCCCCTTCTAGGGCCGCTGTTCTTCCCCCAGGCAGGTATTTCTCTCCGCGCGGGCCATTGAGGCCAGAAACTGACCTCAATGGCCCGTAGCTTCGTGGGTGTCAGGCAAGGAGCCCCACCGACGAAAGGCGGCCGGCCATGGTCACTCACGTTCCCGCGGAAGCACCCGGCGACGAGCGCGGAGCGCTGCTCGACTTCATCGCGGAGCAGCGCGGCGGCATCCGCCGGTCGGTGCTGGGCCTGACCGACGAGCAGGCGTCCTCGCACCCCAGCGCCAGCGAACTGTCCCTGGCCGGACTGCTCAAGCACGTCGCCGAGGTCGAACAGGGCTGGATCGCCCGCGCCAAGGGCGAGCCGCCGGCCGTCCACCGGGACGAGACGAACTGGCACGAGTGCTTCCAGCTGGTCGGTGACGAGACCGTGGAACAGCAACTCGCGTACTACGAGAAAGTGGCCGCCGAGACGGAGGCGTTCATCCGGTCGGTCCCGAGCCTGGACGACACCTTCCTGCTGCCGGCCGCGTCCTGGAACCCCAAGGACGAGTGGCTCTCGATGCGCTGGCTCTGCCTGCACCTGATCCGCGAGACCGCCCGGCACGCCGGGCACGCGGACATCATCCGGGAGTCGCTGGACGGGAAGACGGCCTTCGAGCTGGTGGCCCTCGCCCAGGGCTGAGCGCGGGGAGTGGGCCGAGGGCGCAGGTCATGTCCTGAGCCCTAGGCCGAGGGCATAGGTCGTGTCCTGAGCGCAAGCCCAAGGCCATAACCTGGACCGCATGTCAGCGATCCGTCTCCTGGTGCTCGGCGCGGTCCGCCAGCACGGGCGGGCCCACGGCTACCAGGTGCGCAACGACCTGGAGTACTGGGGCGCGCACGAGTGGTCCAACGCCAAGCCCGGCTCGATCTACCACGCCCTGAAACAGATGGCGAAGCAGGGGCTGCTGCACGCGCACGAGATCGCGCCGTCCACGGCCGGGGGCCCGCCCCGCACCGAGTACGAGATCACGGAGCAGGGCACCGAGGAGTACCTCCGGCTGGTCCGGGAGGCGCTGGTCTCCTACGACCAGAAGATGGACGTCAAGTCGGCGGCCATCGGCTTCATGGTGGACCTCCCGCGCGCGGAGACGGTGTCCCTGCTCAAGGAACGGATCCGGCGCAGCGAGGAGTGGCGCTCGGCGGTCACCGAGCACTACGTCCCCGAGGAAGGCCCCGGCCAGCTGGGCCACATCGGCGAGATCATGAACCTCTGGGTCCACACGGCCGACGCCGAGGCCGAGTGGACCCAGGGGCTGATCGAGCGGATCGAGGGCGGCGCCTACACCTTCGCGGGGGAGGGCGAGCCGTTCGTCGCCATCCTCGCGGAGGGCGAGGAGAACCCGTACGCGACGGGGGAGCGGCATTCGGAGGATGTCGACTAATCAAGTTTGACGAACGACGTCGCGGGTATTACCCTCAAGCTTGTAGTCAACTTTGACTAGCGAGGGAGTGTTCGTGTCCGACCCGGCGATTTACGTCGAAGGCGCACACAAGAAGTACGGCGAGAAGAAGGCCCTGGACGGTCTCGACCTGCGGGTCACCCGCGGGACGGTCCACGGCGTGCTGGGCCCGAACGGCGCCGGCAAGACGACCTTGGTCCGCGTCCTGTCCACCCTGCTGCGGCCCGACGGCGGCCGTGTCGAGGTGGCCGGGCACGACGTCGTACGGCAGGCCCGCGAGGTCCGCCACCGCATCGGCCTGCTCGGCCAGCACGCGGCCCTCGACGAGGAACTCGGCGGCCGCCAGAACCTGGAGATGTTCGGCCGCCTGTACCACCTGGGCGCCCGGCACGCGCGCGTGCGGGCCGACGAGCTCCTGGAGCGCTTCGACCTGACCGAAACCGGCCGCAAGGCGGTACGGCAGTACAGCGGCGGTATGCGGCGCCGCCTGGACCTCGCCGCGTCCTTGATCACCGATCCGGAGGTGCTGTTCCTGGACGAACCCACGACCGGCCTCGACCCCCGCGGCCGCGCGGAGGTGTGGGCCGCGGTCCGCTCCCTGGTGGGCGGCGGCACGACGGTCCTGCTCACCACGCAGTACCTGGAGGAGGCCGACCAGCTCGCCGACCGCATCTCGGTCGTCGACGCGGGACGGGTCGTCGCCGACGGTACGGCCGACGAGCTGAAGGCGGCCATCGGCGGCGACCGTATCGACGTCGTCCTGCGCGACGCGGGGCAACTGGGCGCCGCCGTGGCCCTGTTGCCGTTCGACCCGGCGGGCGTCCGGGTCGACGCCGACCGGCGGCTGCTGAGCGCCGCCGTCACCGACCGGATGGCGGCGCTCTCCGGGGTCGTACGTGCCCTGGAGGAGGCCGGCATCGAGGCGGCGGACGTCGCCCTGCGCCGGCCGACCCTGGACGAGGTGTTCCTGCATCTGACGGCGGACCGCGCGGATCGTGCGGACCGGGCCAAGGAGGCCGTATGACCACGTACGCACTGACCGACTCCTGGACCATGACCCGCCGCGAACTCGCCCACTGGGCGCGGCAGCCGGTCCAGATGGTCGTCGGGCTCGTCTTCCCCGTGATGCTGCTGGTGATGTTCGGCTACCTCGTCGGCGGCGGCCGGGGAGTGCGGGGCGACTACATCGACTATCTGGTGCCCGGCATGCTCGCGCTCACCATGGCCTTCGGTCTGGAGGCCACGATGATCGCCGTCACCCAGGACCTCAACAAGGGCGTCATCGACCGGTTCCGCTCGATGCCGATGGCCAACGGGGCCGTGCTGGTGGGCCGTTCGGTCGCCGACATGCTCCAGTCGGCGCTCGGCCTGGCGGTGCTGATCGGTGTCGGCCACGCGCTCGGCTGGCGGGCGAACGGCTCGTTGGGCGGTTTCCTGGGCGCGGTGGGGCTGCTGCTGCTGTTCCGGTTCGCGATGCTGTGGATCGGCATCCACCTGGCGATGGTGGCGGGGAAGCCGGAGATGGTGCAGGCCGTGCAGATCCTGGTCTGGCCGGTCGGTTTCCTCTCCAACGCCTTCGCCACCCCCGAGTCCATGCCGGGCTGGCTGGGCACGGTGGTCGAGTGGAACCCGATGTCCCAGACCGCCACCGCCGTCCGGGACCTCTTCGGCAGCCCGGGCGGCGAACCGGGCCACATCTGGGCGGCGGTCGTCTGGCCGCTGGTCCTGCTGGCGGTGTTCTTTCCGCTGGCGGTGCGGAGGTTCGGGCGGTTGAGCAAGTAGTCCGGCAGAAAGTCCGGACGGGAGTGGAACCCGGGCCCGGTCCGCGGTGTACCAGAAGTAGCAATCCGCTGCTGACCACCGCAGACCGGGGGGATCCATGAGATTTCATACGTCGAGGGCGATGCTGTCGCTCGGGGCCGCGGCCGCGGTTCTGCTCCTGCTGCTCTCGCTGGCCGCGTGCGACGCAGCGGGGTCGGATTCCCGTTCCGGGCGCGGGGAAAGCTCGGCCGCTCCCCCTCCGCGCATACCCTCCGCTCCGGGCCTGCCCGGCTGGTCCCACAGTCTCGGCTTCGCTGCCGACGGCTCGGGCTTCGCCCTGCTCGCGGAGTGCGCGGAACCCCGGTGCGAACAGCACGTGGCCGTCCTCGACAAGGGCGCCCGGCGCTGGGGCCTGGCCACGTCGCCGCTGCCGGACGTCACCGGAGACCTGGGCATCACCGCGGGCCTCACGGCGCTGGGGCCGGGCCGCGCCGTGATCATCGACCAGAGCGAGAACTGGTCGGAGCCGGCCCCGACCTGGTTCACCCGGGACGGCGGCCTCACCTGGACCCGCGGTTCGACCAGGCCGAGGGGCAGCACCGCGACCGTCCCCGAGGGCGCTCTCCTGGCCGAGGAGTGCCTGGAGCCGGAGCCGGACCTCAGCTTCTGCGCCCGCAACCGCCTGCTGGTGGTCATGCCCGACACCGGCGAACACCGCGTCCTGAAGCGGCAACCGCCGTTGAAGGGCATCCTCGCACCGGCCGGTGACGTGGCCCGCGACGCGCTCTTCGTCTCCGGCCTCGACGACGCCGGCCGACCGGCGCTGGCGAAGAGCGACGACCGCGGGCGCACCTGGGCGGTGACGCGCATCGCCCGTCCCGGCAGAGGGAGTTGGGGCTTGCGCGTCGTCCCCGCCGCCGAGCGGCTCTTCGCCGTCCAGCCGGGCCAGCTCCCGGAGGAGGAGCAGGTGAAGAACGGCCTGCGCGCGATCCACACCAGTACCGACGGCGGCAGCACCTGGAGGCGAGTCTGGACCTACCGCGAGGGCGTCGAACCCCTGTCGATCCTCGGCGACCTCGTCGCGGCCGGCGACGGAAGCGTCACGGTGTACGGCGAGACCGGCGTCTGGCGCAGCATCGACGGCGCCCGCACCTTCAGCCCGCGCGGCAGCGGCCGGGCCCCGTCCGGCTCGGTGACCCGCACCCCGCTCGGCTGGCTGTGGAGTGACAGCTACGGCAACGGCGAATACCGCATATCGGCGGACGGGGTGCGCTGGCACCGCTTCGCTCTGGGGGAGGCGGCCCGGTGAGAGCCGCCGGCAGAGCGTGCCCTAGTGATGGAACGCGGTCGCCTGCCCCACGTCCCGCCCCAGCGGATGCGACTGCCGTCGCAGTTCCGGCAGCAGTCGTTCCAGGTCCTCGATCAGCAGGGCCGCGAGGTCGGTGGAGAAGCCGTTGCGGCACACCACCCGCAGCACGGACAGGTCCTCGCGGTTCGGCGGGAAGGTGTACGCGGGCACCAGCCAGCCGTGCTCGCGCAGCCGGCGGGAGACGTCGAAGACGTCGTACGCCTTCACCTCGGGTGCCGTGGTGAAGGCGAAGACGGGCAACTGGTCGCCCCGGGTGAGCAGTTCGAAGTCACCGAGGGACTCGACGCGCTCGGCGAGGTGGTTGGCGACGTCGCGGGAGGCCTGCTGGACGGCCCGGTAGCCTTCGCGGCCGAGCCGCAGGAAGGTGTAGTACTGCGCGACGACCTGGGCGCCCGGGCGGGAGAAGTTGAGCGCGAAGGTCGGCATGTCGCCGCCCAGGTAGTTCACCCGGAAGACGAGTTCCTCGGGCAGGGCCGCCCTGTCGCGCCACAGGGCCCAGCCGACGCCGGGGTAGACCAGCCCGTACTTGTGCCCGGAGGTGTTGATGGACGCCACCCGGGGGAGGCGGAAGTCCCAGACCAGGTCCTCGTCCAGGAAGGGGGCGACCATCGCGCCGGAGGCGCCGTCCACGTGCACCGGGATGTCGAGCCCGGTGCGTTCCTGGAGGGAGTCCAGGGCGGCGCACAGGTCGGCGATCGGCTCGTAGGAGCCGTCGAAGGTGGAGCCGAGGACGCCCACGACCCCGATGGTGTTCTCGTCGCACAGCTCGACCGCGGCCTGCGGATCGAGGTGGAAACGCCCGCCCTCCATGGGCACTTGGCGCGCCTCGACCTCCCAGAAGTTGCAGAACTTGTCCCAGCAGACCTGGACGTTCACGCCCATGACGAGATTGGGGCGGCCGCCGGTGTTCCGCTTGCTCCAGCGGCGCTTGAGCGCCATCCCCGCGAGCATGCACGCCTCGCTCGAACCGGTCGTCGAGCAGCCCACGGCCGCCGACGGGTCGGGTGCGTGCCAGAGGTCGGCGAGCATCGCCACGCAGCGCCGCTCCAGCTCGGCGGTGCGCGGGTACTCGTCCTTGTCGATCATGTTCTTGTCCCGGCACTCCGCCATCAGCACCCCCGCCTGCGGCTCCATCCAGGTGGTGACGAAGGTGGCCAGGTTCAGCCGGGAGTTGCCGTCCAGCATCAGCTCGTCGTGGACGAGCTGATAGGCCGTCATCGGCGGCAGCGGGCCGTCCGGGAGGCGGTGCTGGGGTGGTGCCTCGGTCATTTCGACGACCGGGTTGGCCTGGCCGTAGAAGGGGTTGACGGCCAGGGGGCGGTCATCGGGCCGGCTGGGGCCCTTGTGCAGCGCCATTGAGTCTCCTTGAGCGACGGGGGGAGTTCAGCGGACCGGGGTGCCGTCCTCGCGCAGCTGCAACTGAGGGCGGCCGGTCACCAGCAGCCAGGCGGGCAGCGAGGCCACGCACAGCACGGCGAGGAGAGAGGGGGAGGCGACCAGGACGGCGGCGACGAACAGGCTGATCCAGCCCTGCCGGGTGATGGCGAGCAGCACACCGAGCACGGCCGTCGCGACGCCCAGCGACGGATGCACCTCCGGCACCAGCGCATGGGCGCACAGGCCGAGGGCGACACCGACGAAGACGGCCGGGAAGATCCGCCCACCCCGGAAGCCGCAGCAGGTCGCGACGACCATGGCGGCCAGCTTCACCACCGCCATGGTGGCGAACTCGCCGGACGACCAGCCGTCGGGATCGGCGGCCAGCTCCCCGACCTCGTCCAGCCCTTTGAAGAGCGTCAGATGCCCGCCCAGCGCCGCCAGCAGCCCCAGGACCACCCCGCCCACCGGAAGCATCAGCATCGGGTGCCGCAGCCGGGAGAAGGCGGCATGGACGTACGGGAAGGCGTACACCGCCGTCAGGCCGAGCAGCGCGCCCGCCGAGGCGACGACCAGTGCCGCCAGGAGGTCAGCCCAGCCGGGGTGTCCGAAGGCGGGCAGGTCCAGGTCGAAGGCCGGACGGGCGATCAGTGAGGCGGTGATGGCCCCGGCCGTGGCCGCCATCAGCGGGGCGAAGACGTTGTCCCACAGGGCTCCCTGCGCCTTGCGCCCGGCCAGCGCCTCCGAGATCACCAGGGCGGCTCCCACCGGCGTGCCGAACAGCGCGCCGATCGTGGCCGCCTCCGCGAGCACCGGCCACAGCGCACCCGGCGCCCGGGGCAGGAACCGGCAGCCGAGCCAGAAGGTGAGTCCGACATTGACGGCGATGATCGGGTTCTCCGGGCCCAGGCTCGGGCCGCCCGCGAGCATCAGCGCGGTCGCCAGCAGCAGGCCCGGCAGCGCGACGGGCGGCAGGACGGGAGCGTCCAGACCGGTGGAGGCCGGATCGGGCCCGGCGTGCCCGGGCGCCTTCCACACCACCAGACCGACGGCCACGCCGGTCGCGGTCAGCATGATCATCATCCACAGCACGGAATAGCGGCCCACGCCCAGCGCGTCGGGCAGGTCCTTCCACAGCACGCCTTGAAGGGCCTCGGCCGCCTCGCTCACCCCGAGGAGCAGCAGGCTCGCACCCACGCCCACCAACAGGGCGGGGAGGATCAACGGGAGCAGGGCGCGTGCCGGGGTCGCCGGGGGAGCGGGCGCCTGCGGCGCGGAGTCCTGAGCCACGAGGGACACAATAAGCGGACGATTGCGGCAAATCGGTCACATGAAATGGGCTTGCACCTCACGTGGCGTGAGGATTCACCGTGGAGTGCGTACCGAGAAGGGAGCGGACGAAGTGAGCTACTCCGTGGGACAGGTCGCGGGCTTCGCCGGTGTGACGGTGCGTACGCTGCACCACTACGACGACATCGGCCTGCTCGTCCCGAGCGAGCGCAGTCACGCGGGCCACCGGCGCTACGGCGACGGCGACCTCGACCGGCTGCAACAGATCCTGTTCTACCGGGAGCTCGGCTTCCCGCTCGACGAGGTCGCCGCCCTGCTCGACGATCCGGACACGGACCCGCGCGCGCATCTGCGCCGCCAGCACGAACTGCTGACCGCCCGGATCGAGAAGCTGCAGAAGATGGCGGCGGCCGTGGAGCAGGCCATGGAGGCACGCACGATGGGGATCAATCTCACGCCGGAGGAGCGCTTCGAGGTCTTCGGCGACAAGGACCCGGAGCAGTACGCCGAGGAGGCGGAGCAGCGCTGGGGCGGCACCGAGGCCTACGCCGAGTCGCAGCGCCGCGCCGCGAGTTACACCAAGGAGGACTGGAAACGCATCCAGGCCGAAGGTGCCGACTGGATGGAGCGCTACAGCGCCCTGATGGCCGCCGGCGAACAGCCGACCGGTGAGGCGGCGATGGACCTGGCCGAGGAACACCGCCGCCACATCGGCAAGTGGTACTACGACTGCCCGTACGAGATGCACCGGTGCCTGGGTGAGATGTACGTCTCGGACGAGCGCTTCAAGGCGTTCTACGACGCCACGCGCGAAGGGCTCGCCCAGCACCTCAGGGACGCGATCACGGCGAACGCCGCCCGCCACGACGCATGAGGTCCGGCCCGGGGGGCCTACTCCCGGGCCACGACCACGGCCGTCCCGTACGCGCACACCTCCGTGCCCACGTCGGCGGCCTCCGTCACGTCGAACCGGAACGCGAGCACCGCGTTGGCGCCACGCGCGCGTGCCTGCTCGACGAGCCGATCCATGGCCTGGTTGCGGGTCTCCACCAGCGTCTTGGTGAGCCCTTTGAGCTCACCGCCGATCATCGACTTCAGTCCCGCGCCGATCTGGCTGCCCAGATGCCGGGAGCGCACCGTCAACCCGAAGACCTCACCGATGACCTCCTGCACCCGGTGGCCGGGTACGTCGTTCGTGGTCACCACCAGGACGTCGGGCTGAGGGCCCTGTCCGCCGCCGTACTCTTCGATGCCCATGGTTCACAGCTTTGCCCGAGCCGGACCACGGCGCATCCTTTGCGCGCCCATGGAACCTGGGACTCCAGCGGTGCGTTGGTAGGAGTGCCGCGTTGGTACTTTTGAGCATCAGCCCCCGCCCGCCCCACCCCGCAGGAGCCACGAACCCGTGACCACGCTTGCGCTCGGCCCCGAGTGGCTCAGCCCGGACTACCTGATCGAGACCTTCAGCCTGCCCGGCATTCTGCTGATCGTCTTCGCGGAGTCGGGCCTCTTCGCCTTCCTGCCCGGTGACTCGCTGCTGTTCACGGCGGGCCTTTTCGTGGCCGAGGGGACGTACATCACCCAGCCGCTGTGGCTGGTCTGCACCCTGATCGTGCTCGCCGCCGTCATCGGCGACCAGGTCGGCTACATGATCGGCAAGTTCTTCGGCCCGAAGCTCTTCAACCGGCCCAACTCCAAGCTCTTCAAACAGGAGAACCTGGAGAAGGCCCACGAGTTCATGGAGAAGTACGGCCCGAAGGCGATCGTGCTGGCCCGCTTCGTGCCGATCGTGCGCACCTTCGCGCCCATCGTGGCCGGCGCCGGCCGGATGAAGTACCGCACCTTCCTGACGTACAACATCATCGGCGGCATCGCCTGGGGCACCGGCGTCACCCTCGCCGGCTACTGGCTCGGCCAGATCACCTTCATCAAGACCAACGTCGAGGCGATCCTCATCCTGATCGTCTTCCTCTCGGTCGTCCCGATCATCATCGAGTACCTCCGCGAGCGCTCCAAGAAGAAGCGGGCGGCGGCCGAGGCGCCGGCGGCCCCGCCCGCGCAGCAGCACCAGCAGTACCAGCAGCAGCCGCAGATGGACGACGCGACGACCCAGCTCCGTCGCATCGACCCGACGGACGAGCCCCCGCAGCAGCAGTACGGCAACGAGTACTACGGCCGGCAGCAGCCTTACGCCCAGCAGTACCCGCAGTCCTACGGCAACCAGCAGCAGTACGGCGGCCAGCAGCAGAACAACCAGTACCCGTACGACAACCAGGGCTACTAGAACCCCGGGAGGGGCGCGGGCGCTCAGAAACCGCGAGTCCGCTTCGCGGCCCTGCGCCCCGCCCCCGATCCGCCCGGAATCCGCAGGAACAGGCGCGAGATCTCCGACCCCAGGTTCACCCCGATGGCGATGGCCATGGCCAGGGACGCGGCCGTGGCCAGCGACACCAGCCCCTTGTCCACCTCGTTCTGCGCGATGGACAACAGCCCGAAGTAGGTAGCGGATCCCGGCAGCAGGGGCCCGATCGCCGCGGTCGTGTACGGCAGGGCCGACGCGAACCGGTACCGCGAGAGCAACTGCCCGAACAGCCCGACGAGGCCCGCCGCCACGGCCGTGGAAGCGACCGGTGACAGGCCGGCCGTGTAGTGCAGCGCGCCGTACACCGACCAGGCGACTCCGCCGTTCAGGGTCACCGCCAGCACGGTGGATCGTTCCTGCTGCAGCAGCACCGCGAAGGTCAGCGACAGCAGCATGGACGCGCCGATCTGCCAGTACGGCCGCTCGGAGATGTTCAGTGCCGCGTCCGGGTTCAGCTTGGCGCCGAGGTTCACGCCGAAGTACAGGATGATCAGCACCCCGACGACGATCCCCACGAAGAAGTACATGACCTCCAGCAGCCGCGCGGAGGCAGTGATGTAGAACCCGGTCAGACCGTCCTGGACGCCCGCCACCAGGGCCCGCCCGGGCAGCAGCGCGAACAGCCCACCGGTGATCACCGCGGACGCCTTCGCATCCACGTCCGCCAGATTCAGCGCGACCCCCAGCGCGGCAGGCGGCATCGCGGCCACCGTGAACTGGTAGAACTCCGGCAGCCCCCGCCCCGCGCACAGCCACGCCAGCCGGTCGCCGAGCATCGCGCCCAGCGCGGCGGCGATGAACACGATCAGGTCACCACCGACCAGCACCGAGGCCGCGCCCGCGAGCAGCCCGCTCGCCGAGGTCAGCACCCAGGTCGGATACGGGTGCCGGTTGCGCCGGATCTCCGCGAGCCGCCGGTAGGCCTCCTCCAGGGAGATGTGGCTCTCCGGGTCGCTGAGGTCGTCCACCAGCCGGAACACGGCCGCGAGCCGCGTGTAATCGGTCCCGCGGCGCCGTACCGTACGCGCCGCCGACACCGGATCGTCCACCAGGGACGGCTGGTAGGAGATCGACAGCAGGGTGAAGGTGACGTTCGGCTCGCAGCGGTCCAGGCCGTAGGACCGGCAGACCGCGAACATCGCCGCCTCGACGTCCTCGGCGCCCTCGCCGCCCGCCAGCAGCAGCTCGCCGATGCGCAGGGTCAGGTCGAGCACGCGCGGGACGGCCGGGCCCTCCTCCTCGGCCTTGTGGATCCGTTCCGGCGCGGGCCGCTCGGCCACCGGCATGCGCAGCATCGTGCGCATCCGGTCCTGCCAGGGCACGTTCTTGGTCAGACTGACCGCGGGAACGCCGGTCGCCGGTGTGAACGCGGGTGGCGCGTCCTTGGCGTGATAGGTGCGCGGCAGGCTGAACGCCGACCCCTCCGTCTCCACGGGCGGGCCCGGCGGAGCGTCGAAGCCCTGGGGGAGCGCGAACTCGGACGATGTCTCCGACTCGCCCCCCTGAGGGACGGCGAGCCCTTCCGGAATGGCGAACTCGGATGTGATCTCGGGGTCGAACGTGCCGGTCGCCTCGTCCGACTGCGGCTTGCGGTCCTCCGCATCCGTCACTTGCGCAGCGCTCCCTGTACGACGCCATAAGGCCAAGCCTCAGTATGCGCACACAAAACACAACAAAACACAATGGGCCGCACGCGTGCGCGTGCGGCCCATCGGTGGACTGGGTGCTCAGTGGCCGCCCTGGTCCTTGAAGCGCTTGTAGGAACGCTCGATCTCGGCCTCGGCCTCGGTGCGGCCCACCCAGTCGGCGCCCTCGACGGACTTGCCGGGCTCCAGGTCCTTGTAGACCTCGAAGAAGTGCTGGATCTCCAGGCGGTCGAACTCCGACACGTGGTGGATGTCACGCAGGTGCTCCTGGCGCGGGTCCGTCGCCGGAACGCACAGCAGCTTGTCGTCGCCGCCGGCCTCGTCCGTCATCCGGAACATGCCGATCGCGCGGCACTTGATGAGGCAGCCCGGGAAGGTCGGCTCGTCCAGGATGACCAGCGCGTCCAGCGGGTCGCCGTCCTCGCCGAGGGTGTTCTCGACGAAGCCGTAGTCGGTCGGGTAGGCGGTCGAGGTGAAGAGGCGACGGTCCAGGCGGATCCGACCGGTCTCGTGGTCCACCTCGTACTTGTTCCGCGAACCCTTCGGAATCTCGATCGTGACGTCGAACTCCACCGGTGGCTCCTCCATGATCAGCACATAGTTCTGGTGATTAAGTGTCCCTCACGCAGGTGTGTGATCGCGAAAGGGGCTGGTGGTCGTGCCGGAGCTGAGGCCTTGGCGGGCCGCGGGACCGCGGCTGGCACGGATCGCGGGCGCCGTACGACCGCGTCTCGCACGGGCCGCGACGGCCACGCGACCGCGGGTCGCGCGGCTCGGCCGAGCCGTGTCGACGCAGGTCACAAGGCCGAAGACCTGGCAGTACACCACCGGCGCCGCCACCGCGGGCCTCGCGCTGGCCATCGGGGTGGTGACCGCCGCCGGTCCCTGGGACTCCTCGGGTCAGCGTACGGCCGAGCGGGACCGGGCAGTCGCCCGGGAGCACACGGGTGGCGCAGATCACGGTCGTAATTCCGCTACGACCGCCCAGGGCCCCGAGCCCGCCCCCAGCGCCGCGTCCGTCCTGAGCGGTCTCGGCGGCGCCGCCGGCCGGGTGAAGTCGGTACCGGGCCAAAAGGCCCTGGCAGCCGTCCTGGACCCGCTCCTGGACGCCCCCGCGCTCGGCGGCCGCCAGTCCGCCGCCGTCGTGGACGTGACCACCGGCAAGCGCCTGTACGGCGCCGGCTCCGGGACCGCGCTCACCCCCGCCTCCACCACGAAGATCGCCACCGCGGCCGCGGTCCTGTCCGCCCTCGGCCCGGACCACCGCCTCACCACCCGTACCGCCCTGGAGGCCGACACCGAGGAACTCGTCCTGGTCGGCGGCGGCGACCCCACGCTCACCGCCCGCGAGGACGCCGAGGGCCAGGCCGGCCTGCGCACCCTGGCGAAGAAGACCGCCGCCGCCCTGAAGAAGGACGGCTTGCGCGAGGTGACGCTGTCGTACGACACCACGCTCTACGCGGGTGACGAGGTCCACCCGATCGGGGCGGACGACGAGAACCTCGCGCGGGTCAGCGCCCTGATGGCGGACGAGGCCCGTGTCGACGACTCCACCAGCGGAACCGCCAAGCGCGTGCCCGACCCGGCGGCGGAGGCGACCCGCGCGTTCGGGGAGTTCCTCGCCGAGTACGGCATCAAGACCTCGTCCCCCGGTCCCTCCAAGGCGACCGGCCGCGCCGAGACCCTCGCGGAGGTGTCCTCGCCGCCGCTGTCCGCACTGGTCGAACGCATGCTGACCAACAGCGACAACGACCTCGCCGAGGCCCTCGCCCGCCAGACCGCGGTGGCCACCGGGGAGCGGGCCGACTTCGCGGGCGCGGGCCGCGCGATCCACGCCGAACTCGAGCGGCTCGGACTGCCCATGAAGGGCGCCGAGTTCAAGGACGGCAGCGGCCTGAACCGCGACAACCGCCTCTCGGCGGATCTGCTGACGGCCCTGCTGGCCAAGTCCGGCGACCCGGCCCACCCCGAACTGCGGCCCATCCTCACGGGCCTGCCCGTGGCCGGCTTCACCGGCACCCTGACCACTCGTTACGGGGACGGCGCGGCCGGCATCGTACGGGCGAAGACGGGGACGCTGACCGGGGTGAACGCGCTGGCCGGGACGGTCGTGGACCAGGACGGCCACCTGCTGGCCTTCGCGTTCCTGGCCACGGACGCCCCGGACCGGGACGCGGCCCGGTCGGCCCTGGACGCGACGGCCTCGGCCCTGGCCGCGTGCGGCTGCCGGTGACGTCGTCCGGCGTCCGGTCGGCGCCGAAGTCGTCGCGCACCGGACAAACCCCGTCAGCCGCGGCCAACCCCGACGCCCTGCCCCAAGCGGCAGCGCTCACGTACGGTTGACGCATGACGAGCATCGGTGGTGCCGCAACTCCTGGGATGGTCGACTGGAACCTCGCGGTGGCGACCGCGACCCGGCTGATGCGGCCGGGCCCCGAGGTCAGCCGCGACGAGGCCCGTGCGGTCGTCGCCGAGCTGCGCCGGCACGCCAAGGCCTCGGAGGAACACGTCCGGGGGTTCACCGGTCTCGGCATCGAGGAGACCCACGACACCCCCGTGCTGGTGGTCGACCGGCCGGGCTGGGTCCGGGCCAACGTCGCCGGTTTCCGGGAACTCCTCAAACCGCTCCTCGACAAGATGCAGGAGCGCCGCGGCGCGACCCCCGGCGGCGCGGTCCTCGGCGCCGTGGGCGGCAAGGTCACCGGCGTCGAACTGGGCATGCTGCTGTCGTTCCTGGCCTCCCGGGTCCTCGGCCAGTACGAGACCTTCGCCCCCGCCACCCGCGAACTGCCCGCCGGAGCGGGCGGCGGCGGGCGGCTGCTGCTCGTCGCGCCGAACATCGTGCACGTGGAGCGCGAACTCGACGTACAGCCCCACGACTTCCGCCTGTGGGTGTGCCTGCACGAGGAGACCCACCGCACCCAGTTCACCGCCGTGCCCTGGCTGCGGGACCACCTGGAGGGCGAAATCCAGTCGTTCTTGGGCGAGACCGACGTCGACCCCATGACCGTCCTGGAGCGCATCCGGGAGGCCGCGCAGTCCCTGGCCGGCGGCCGGCCCGAGGCCGAGGAGGACGACGGCGGGCGCTCCTTCGTCGAGATCGTGCAGACCCCGGCCCAGCGCGAGATCCTCGGCCGGCTCACCGCCGTGATGTCCCTCCTGGAGGGTCACGCCGACTTCGTCATGGACGGCGTGGGTCCGGCCGTGGTGCCCTCGGTCGCGGAGATCCGCGAGAAGTTCCAGCAGCGCCGCGCCAAGGGGGCATCCCGCCTGGACATGGCCCTGCGCAAGCTGCTGGGCCTGGACGCCAAGCTCCGGCAGTACCGCGACGGCGAGCGCTTCGTGCGGGCCGTCGTCGACCAGGTCGGCATGGACGGCTTCAACCGGGTGTGGACCTCCCCGAACACCCTCCCGACCAAGGCGGAGATCGCCAAACCGGCGGACTGGGTCGCGCGGGTGCATCGCAGGGCCGAGTCGTGACCCCGCGGGAAGGGTCGTGAAACGAATCCGGCCGACGGCAGGCGAACGCCCCTTCAATCACCCGTCCGAGGGACCGTGGGCCATGGAGAGGCGTGCAATGCTCGGGGAACCGCCCGGTTCTGTCACCATCTACACACTCTGAGTGACCGAACCTCGGGCTCACCCCCCGAAAACTTCATGAAGGGAACCGGACATGGGTCCCCATCCTGCGGTCGCGGCGATACGCCTGGCGGTCCGCCGCGTCCTCCACGACATCCTCAACGAACACAGCCACCTCCTCGCCGACCCCCCGCACGAGTGCCCGCCGTCGCCGCTCGTGCTCGTGGCGTGCTCCGGCGGCGCCGACTCCATGGCCCTCGCCTCCGCCCTCGCCTTCGAGGCCCCCAAACTCGGCATCCGCGCGGGCGGTGTCACCGTCGACCACGGCCTCCAGCCCGGCTCCGACCTGCGCGCCCAGGAAGTGGTGCTGCGCCTGCGCGAACTCGGCCTCGACCCGGTGGAGTCCACCGCCGTGACCGTCGGCCGCGAGGGCGGCCCCGAGGCCGCCGCCCGGGACGCCCGCTACGCCGCCCTCGACGCCGCCGCCCAGCGCCACGGCGCCGCCGCGATCCTGCTCGGCCACACCCGCGACGACCAGGCCGAAACCGTCCTGCTCGGCCTCGCCCGCGGCTCCGGCATCCGCTCCCTGTCCGGAATGGCCGCGGTCTCGGGGGCCGACGGCCGTTATCGCCGCCCGTTCCTCGCCCTCGACCGGCAGACCGCCCGCAGGGCCTGCATGGTCCAGTCGCTGCCCGTCTGGGACGACCCGCACAACGCCGATCCCGCCTACACCCGCTCCCGCCTGCGCCACGAGGGCCTGCCGGCCCTGGAGAAGGCGCTCGGCAAGGGCGTCGTGGAGGCCCTCGCCCGTACGGCCCAGTTGTCCCGGGACGACGCCGACGCCCTCGACGCCTGGGCCAGTCAGGCCGAGGCCTCCGTCCGCGACGCGGCGGGCCTGCTGGAGTGCGCCAAGCTCTACGCCCTCCCGCCCGCCGTGCGCCGCCGGATCCTGCGCCGCGCCGCCATCGAGGCGGGCGCCCCCGCGGGTTCGCTCTTCGCCCGGCACATCGAGGAAGTCGACCGGCTGATCACCGGTTGGCGCGGCCAGGGGGCGATCAATCTCCCCGGCAAAGTCGTGGCCCAGCGTCAGGGTGGCAGACTGGTGATTCGGCAAGGCTGAATCCTCGCCTCCTGTTCGGAGGGGCGGACGGCCGGTGGGACGACCGAAAGTGATGCGGGTGGACGCGAAAGACATGGGTGCCGACCTCCAGCAGGTGCTCATCACCAAGGAAGAGATCGACGCGAAGCTGGCCGAGCTGGCCGCGAAGATCGACGCGGAGTACGCGGGCAAGGACCTGCTCATCGTCGGCGTGCTCAAGGGTGCGGTGATGGTCATGGCGGACCTCGCCCGGGCGCTGTCCACCCCCGTCACCATGGACTGGATGGCCGTGTCCTCCTACGGCGCGGGCACCCAGTCCTCCGGTGTGGTGCGGATCCTCAAGGACCTGGACACCGACATCAAGGGCAGGCACGTCCTGATCGTCGAGGACATCATCGACTCCGGCCTGACCCTGTCCTGGCTGCTGTCCAACCTCGGCTCCCGTGAGCCGGAGTCGCTGAAGGTGTGCACCCTGCTGCGCAAGCCGGACGCCGCCAAGGTCGCCATCGACGTGGAGTGGGTCGGCTTCGACATCCCCAACGAGTTCGTCGTCGGCTACGGCCTCGACTACGCCGAGAAGTACCGCAACCTCCCGTTCGTCGGTACGCTCGCGCCCCACGTCTACGGCGGCTGACCCCCCCAGGCTCGGCCGGGCCCCGGCCCGGCGCTGAGCCACAAGGGCGAGGCTTGTAGGACGATCGGGAACCCCGGCGCGGTTCGCGCCGTTGGAGCATGCAGAGACGGGAATGCCAGCCGGCCGAGTGGCTGCGTGCGGCTTCGGGCCACAATGCTGGGGTACCGTCAGAAGAACTGTCTTATCAAACTCACTATGGCAGGAGGGACGGGGCGGCACCGCTCCGTATGGATGGACGTGAAGCGATACTTCCGTGGGCCGGTCATGTGGATCGTGCTGGCCGTCCTTGCCGTGGTCGTGTTGATGCAGGTCGTCGGCTCGTCCGGCGGCTACAAGACGGTGGACACCGGCCAGGTCGTCCAGGCGATCAATGACAACAAGGTCGAGTCGGCCAAGCTGACCACCGGCGACGAGCAGACCATCAAGGTCCAGCTCAAGGACGGCGAAAAGATCGAGGACAGCTCGAAGATCCAGGCGAGCTACATCGGCGACCAGGGTGTGACCATCGCCAACACCCTGCAGACCAAGTTCCAGGACAAGCAGATCCCGGACGGCTACACGGTCTCGCCGACGAAGCAGAACGCCTTCGTGAGCATCCTGCTCTCGCTGCTCCCCTTCGTTCTGATCGTGGTCGTCTTCCTGTTCCTGATGAACCAGATGCAGGGCGGCGGCTCCCGAGTCATGAACTTCGGGAAGTCCAAGGCCAAGCTGATCACCAAGGACACCCCGAAGACGACGTTCGCCGACGTCGCCGGATCGGACGAGGCGGTCGAGGAACTCCACGAGATCAAGGAGTTCCTGCAGGAGCCCGCCAAGTTCCAGGCCGTCGGCGCCAAGATTCCCAAGGGCGTACTCCTGTACGGCCCTCCCGGCACCGGCAAGACCCTGCTCGCGCGCGCCGTCGCGGGCGAGGCCGGGGTGCCGTTCTACTCGATCTCCGGTTCCGACTTCGTCGAGATGTTCGTCGGCGTCGGTGCCTCCCGAGTCCGTGACCTGTTCGAGCAGGCCAAGGCGAACGCCCCGGCGATCGTCTTCGTCGACGAGATCGACGCGGTCGGCCGCCACCGCGGCGCCGGCCTCGGCGGCGGTCACGACGAGCGCGAGCAGACCCTGAACCAGCTGCTCGTCGAGATGGACGGCTTCGACGTGAAGGGTGGCGTGATCCTGATCGCCGCCACGAACCGGCCCGACATCCTCGACCCGGCCCTCCTGCGCCCCGGCCGCTTCGACCGCCAGATCGCGGTCGACCGCCCGGACATGCAGGGCCGTCTGGAGATCCTCAAGGTCCACCAGAAGGGCAAGCCGGTCGCCCCGGACGTCGACCTGTCGGCGGTCGCCCGCCGTACGCCGGGCTTCACCGGTGCCGATCTGTCCAACGTCCTGAACGAGGCCGCCCTGCTGACGGCCCGCTCGGACAAGAAGCTGATCGACAACCACATGCTCGACGAGGCCATCGACCGCGTCGTGGCGGGCCCGCAGAAGCGGACCCGGATCATGTCGGACAAGGAAAAGAAGATCACCGCGTACCACGAGGGCGGACACGCCCTGGTCGCGGCGGCCTCCCCGAACTCCGACCCGGTCCACAAGATCACGATCCTGTCCCGGGGCCGCGCCCTCGGCTACACGATGGTCCTGCCGGACGAGGACAAGTACTCCACCACCCGCAACGAGATGCTGGACCAGCTTGCCTACATGCTGGGCGGCCGCGCGGCGGAGGAACTGGTCTTCCACGACCCGACCACGGGCGCCGCGAACGACATCGAGAAGGCCACGGCCACGGCCCGCGCGATGGTCACGCAGTACGGCATGACCGAGCGGCTCGGCGCGATCAAGTTCGGCGGCGACAACACCGAGCCCTTCCTCGGCCGTGAGATGGCTCACCAGCGCGACTACTCGGAAGAGGTCGCCGCGCTGGTGGACGAGGAGGTCAAGAAGCTCATCGAGACGGCGCACAACGAGGCCTGGGAGATCCTGGTCGAGAACCGCGACGTCCTCGACAACCTGGTCCTGGCACTGCTGGAGCGGGAGACGCTGGGCAAGGAGGAGATCGCCGAGATCTTCGCCCCCATCGTCAAGCGTCCGCCGCGGCCCGCCTGGACCGGCTCCTCCCGCCGTACGCCGTCCACCCGTCCGCCGGTGCTCTCCCCCAAGGAGCTCGCCCTGACGAACGGCGCCAACGGCGCGACCCCGGCGATCACCACCGCCAAGTCGACGGTGACCGAGCCCGCCCCGGCCGCGGAGCCCGCTCCCGAGGAGCGTCCCGAGAGCTGACACCCCGGCCCCGGTGACCTCACCGGGCCCGGAATGGATGCCGCGCCCCCCTGGTTTTAGCCTGGGGGGCGCGGCATCGTCGTATGTCCGCAGTTCAGACGCGTGACCCACACGCGCCACCCGCACAGGAACGAGGCACCACATGACCGACCCCGTGACGCTGGACGGCGAGGGCCGCATCGGCGAGTTCGACGAGAAGCGCGCCGAGAACGCCGTACGCGAGCTGCTGATCGCGGTCGGGGAGGACCCGGACCGCGAGGGGCTCCGCGAGACGCCCGGGCGCGTGGCCAGGGCGTACAAGGAGATATTCGCGGGCCTGTGGCAGAAGCCGGAGGACGTGCTGACGACGACGTTCGACCTCGGGCACGACGAGATGGTGCTAGTGAAGGACATCGAGGTGTACAGCACCTGCGAGCATCATCTGGTGCCGTTCCGGGGCGTGGCGCACGTCGGCTACATTCCGGCCACCACCGGCAAGATCACCGGGCTGTCCAAGCTGGCCAGGCTCGTCGACGTCTACGCTCGCCGCCCGCAGGTGCAGGAACGACTCACCACGCAGATCGCGGACTCCCTGATGGAGATCCTGGAGCCGCGCGGTGTGATCGTCGTCGTGGAGTGCGAGCACATGTGCATGTCGATGCGGGGCATCCGCAAGCCCGGCGCGAAGACCATCACCTCGGCGGTGCGCG
The DNA here is from genome assembly GCF_056436565.1 of Streptomyces sp. NPDC043726. Classification (NCBI taxonomy): domain Bacteria; kingdom Bacillati; phylum Actinomycetota; class Actinomycetes; order Kitasatosporales; family Streptomycetaceae; genus Streptomyces; species Streptomyces sp. NPDC043726. The sequence goes on along the minus strand of NZ_JBWKCI010000003.1, from coordinate 61,617 downwards.
GCCAGCTGCGGGACGCGGCCACGCGCAACGAGGCGATGAGTCTGATCATGGCGCGCTGAGGGCTCGGGCCCGCTCGCGGTGATGCCTTGGGCCCGCTCGCGAAGGTGCCGCGCGCCGCTTACGTCGTCGGGGCCGTGCCCGCGCCGTTGTGCTCGTCGTCCTCCGGGAGCTTGCAGACCCGCTCCAGGAAGATGGCCGCCGCTATGACGGCGATGCCCGCCACGACCGAGAAGCCGGCGTAGATGGCCTGGTCGCGACGGGCGGGGATGTCCAGGACCTCCAGCAGGAAGACGCCGGTGCCGCCGTACATGCCGGCGACGAGGGCGGCGACCAGGGCGCTGGCCTGGCCGAAGACGACCGCGCGGGCGGCCATCAGGGGGTCCACGCCCTTGGCGCCGGGGCGGCGCTCACGCTGGGCCCTGAGACGGGCGCGCAGCGAGAGCGCGGTGGCCAGCAGCACCGCGGCGATCAGGGCGAGGACGATGGGGGCGGCCAGAGGGACGCTCGGCAGGGTCCCGATCGAGTTCCAGAGGCGGGCGCCCGCCCAGGACAGGATGCCGGCGACGACGAACACGCCGGCCAGCACCCTGATGCGCAGCTCTCTCACGGTGTCCCTTCAGCTCCCCCGGATCGCCACGGACTGTGGCCGATCTTCTTGACCTTAACGACTACTCGGGCAGCCGGAGTTCCAGGTCCGGGCGGGGCCGCACGCCTTCGCGGGTGACCGTGCCGAGCAGGTCGGCCACCGGGCCCCGGCCGGGCACCTGGGCCTCGGGCTCCACGTCGTGCCAGGGGGCGAGGACGAAGGCGCGCTCATGGGCGCGCGGGTGGGGCAGGGTCAGCGCCGGGTCGTCGGAGACGACGTCCGCGTAGGCCACGATGTCGACGTCGAGGGTGCGCGGGCCCCAGCGCTCGTCGCGGACGCGGTGGAAGGCCTCCTCGACCGCCTGCGCCCGCTCCAGCAGCGAGGACGGGGGCAGGGTCGTCTTGAGGACCACGACCGCGTTGAAGTAGGAGGGCTGGCTGCCCGGCTCCACTCCCCACGGCTCCGTCTCGTACACCGGGGAGACGCCCTTGACGCGCAGCCCCGGCGTGTCCTCCAGCGCGTCGATGGCGCCCTGGAGGGTCTCCAGGCGGTTGCCGAGGTTGGAGCCGAGGGAGATCACGGCTCGCTGCGGGTTGTGCAGGGTGGTGTCGGCGGCGTCGACCTGCTCGACGACGGAGGCGGGTACCGGCTGTACGGTCGGGTCGCTGTGACCCTCGGTGAAGAACGCGGTCATACTCGGCTCCGGGTGATGGTGACGGTCACGTCGTCGAAGGGGACCGTGATCGGCGCGTCCGGTTTGTGGACGCGGACCTCGACCTCCTGGACCCCTTCGTGCTTCAGACAGGCCTGGGCGATGCGCTCGGCGAGGGTTTCGATGAGGTTGACGGGCTCGCCCTCGACGACGGCCACGACTTCCTCGGCCACGATGCCGTAGTGCACGGTCTTCGCCAGGTCGTCGTCGGCTGCGGCCGGCCGGGTGTCCAGGCCCAGCACGAGGTCCACGATGAAGGTCTGGCCCTCCTCGCGCTCCTTGGGGAACACACCGTGGTGCCCGCGGGCCTTCAGGCCGCTCAGCGCGACACGATCCACGCGAATCACTCCTGCAATCGTCGGTAGCGACCGGTCCGTACCGCGTGCGGGCGGCACACCGGCCTCGGACGAATCTACCTGCGGGCACTGACAGGGCCGTTCCACGGGGGCTGGGAGCGCGCCGGGGCCAGGAGGGTTCATCGCGTGTTTCCCCTGGGGAACCCGGCGGCTCACGGGTTGGTAGCCGCCCCTACCCGGGGCGGCGTGATTCCAACCACTTGTTGCTCCCGCCGAGCGTTCCTGAGGTGCGCCTACCCACTTACTACGGGGTCTCGTCGCCCTCTTCCTCGTCGGTTTCGGCCAGTACCGGCGAGGCGTGGTGGGACCAGAGCTTCCACCCCGCCGGGGTGCGGCGCAGCACGTTGGTGGCGACGACCAGCTGGCCGACGAGCGGGCCCAGCTCCTCACCGCCCTCGGGGGCCGGGCCGCCGCTGAGGATGTTCTCCGTGCAGGTCACGACCGCGGTGTCGCCGGTGACCGAGACATGCACGTCGGTGAGGAAGAACTGGATGTACTCGGTGTTCGCCATGATCAGCGCGTACGACCGCAGCACCTCGCCGCGGCCGGTCAGCACCGGCCAGCCGGGGTGGACGCAGGAGATCACGCCGCTGTCGGCCGGGTCGTGATACGTCTCGTCGACGCCCAGGTCGCCCGGGGTGAGCCAGAGGGAGGACAGCTCCTCGAAGTCGCCGCGCTCCAGTGCCTCGTAGAAGGCGGTGTTGGCGGCTTCCACCTGCTCGACGTCGGTGTGTGGGGCGCTCACCGGGCTCCTTCGGGGGAGTGCGCACCCCGTTCGGGGGTGTGCGCGCCCGGCGCGGGGGCGGGTGAGGGGTCGTGCGCATGAGCGCGCGATCCCTGCTCCAGGGCGTGTGCGCCCGGCGTGCGAGCCGTGTCGCGCGCTCCCTGGACGGCGCGTGCGACCCGCACCGCGTCCGCCGTCGCGTGGACCTCGTGCACGCGCACCGCCCAGGCTCCGGCGTGCGCCGCGAGCGCGGAGACCGCCGCCGTGGCCGCGTCGCGCTCGCGCGCGGGCGGCGGCGCGGCCTCCGGGCCCGCCAGGACCCTGCCGAGGAAGCGCTTGCGGGAGGCGGCGACGAGCAGCGGGTGGCCGAGGCCGAGCAGCCGGTCGAGGTGGGCGAGCAGCACGAGGTCGTGCTCGGCGTCCTTGGAGAAGCCGAGGCCGGGATCGACGACGATGCGGTCGGGGGCGATGCCGCCCGCCAGAACGGCCTCCACGCGTGCGTGCAGCTCGTCGACGACTTCGGTGACGACATCGTCGTAGACGCCCTTGACGTTGCCTCCCTCGAGGAAGCCGCGCCAGTGCATGACGACGAAAGGGGCGCCGGCGTCCGCGACGACCGGGATCATCGCGGGGTCCGCGAGGCCGCCGCTGACGTCGTTGACGAGCGCGGCGCCGGCCGCGAGGGCCTGTTCGGCGACGGACGCGCGCATGGTGTCGACGGAGATCGTGACGCCCTCGGAGGCGAGGCCGCGGACGACGGGGATGACGCGCTTGAGTTCCTCGGCCTCGTCGACGCGGGTGGCGCCGGGACGGGTGGACTCGCCGCCGACGTCGACCAGGTCCGCGCCCTCGGAGACCAGGGCGAGTCCGTGCTTGACCGCCGCGGTGGTGTCGAACCAGCGGCCGCCGTCGGAGAAGGAGTCGGGGGTGACGTTCACGACCCCCATGACCGCGCAGCGGTCCCATTCAGGAAGGCCTGCCACGCGCCCGCGTCCGCTCTGCTTGCTCATACGTTCAGCGTAGGCCCCGGGCGGGCCGGGCCGGACGTGCGGTGGTGTGCGGTGGCGGGCGTGTGGGGTCGGCGCCGAGGGGTGCGGCCCGGGCGGAAGCCCCAGGGGCTGGGGGGCAGAGGGCTTCCGCCCGGACCTGTCCGGGTCACACCGCGTGGACGGTGTCCGGCGTGCGGACGGTGGTGTCCGTCGTGGCGTGGGCGCGGGGGCGCGCGGGGGTGGTGCGGTGGCGCAGGCGGCGCGGAAGGGGGAGCGGCAGCCCGACGAAGCCCTCCGTCCGTGGGGCGGCCAGGCCGATGCGGGGCAGGTCGGCGGAGCGGAGGGGGAGGACGAGGAGTGCGTTGAGGCCTGGGTCGGCCGAGCGGTCGCGGCGCATCAGGTCCAGGGGGACGGCGTCGGCTCGCCACGGCACGGAGTGGGGGATCGCCTTGAGGTCGCCGTGCGGGCCCGGGACGGCTTCGGCCTTGTGAACGGTGGCGATGAGGCAGTCGCCGTCGGAGGGGTCGCCGGTCCGGCCGAGGGCCAGGGGGAAGCGGCGTTCGGTGTCGGTGCCGCGCCGGTCCTCGGTGGCGCGGCGGACGCGTTCCGGCTCGGTCCTGTCGAGGTCACGGACTCGTCGTACCCGGGTGTCGTAACCGGCTCGCTCGATGCGCTTGACCGTCCGGCGCACGGTGCGCATCGCGCGGCCGGCGAGCGAGAAATCCGCGCCGTCCACCACCGCCTCGTCGCCCGGTCCGAGGGCGTCGAGGCCGGTCTCGCGGATCCAGACCTCGCCGCCGGTCTCCGAGCAGCCCATGACGGCGGGGGTCCAGGAGTGGGCCTTGGCGACGTCCATGAAGCGCTCGATGGCGCCCGGCCAGGCCGCCACGTCGCCGATGGGGTCGCCGTCGGCGAGCATCACGCCGGAGACGACGCGGTAGGTCACGGCCGCCTTGCCGCTGGGCGAGAAGACGACGGCCTTGTCGCGGCGCGGCGCGAAGTGGCTGAGGGAGTCTTGCCCGCCGTGCCTCTCCAACAGGGCCCGCAGCCGGGCCTCGTCCTCCTCCGTGAGGCGCGCGGCCGGACGTTCGGGGCGAAGGGCGAGGTAGATCGTGGTGACGGCGGTGAGCAGGCCGAGGGCGCCCAGCGAGCAGGCGACGGTCCAGGACGTGGCGCCCCGGTAGTCGACCGGGCCCTCGACGCCGTACAGGCCGTACAGCACGTGGGTGATGCGGTCGGCCAGGCTCGGGTTGCCGATCAGGGTTGTGGGATGGGCGCTGACGACGACGAGCCCGAGGGCGAGTGAACCGGCGCCCATGAGGACGAAGTTGGCCAGCGCCCGCCAGCGGCTGCGCGGGTCGGGCAGCGCCGCGAATCGGCCGCGGTGGCGCAGCAGGGCGGTCAGCAGGACGAGTGGGATGACCGCGCTCAGCAGCGAGCCGCGGTAGGCGAACTGGGCCACGGCGCCGACCGGAAGCAGGGCCACCGCGGCCCGCCATGCCCGCCGCTTGCCGCGCTCGAGACCCTGGGCGAGCAGCAGCAACAGGACGCCGGCGCTGAGCGAGAGGGCCGCCGCGATGGGGCCGAGCGCCCCGGGCAGCACCTCGGCGAGGGTGTGCGTCCGGCTGTGCCGGAAGCGCGGGAGGACGCCGGCGGCGATGTCCAAAAGGCCCACCAGGGCACAGGCTCGGCCGACGAGAAGGGGCACCGCCTCGGGGCGCGGGCCGCGCAGGAGCCGGCGCGCGCGGCCCGGTCGTGGCGGAACCTCACCCGACATTTCCTCATCCGGCCTGACAGACATCGCATCCCGTAGTTCCGCGAAAGAGCTTGGATCCGGTGCCGATTCGGGCATCCGGCGACATTGCGCCCTCTAGGACGGTGTCTTGGGGGGAGAGGTTCACTCGCCTCGCCAAAGCGGGTTCCAGTCCGCGGAGGTGATCCATGGGGCGGACGGCAACGGCATGCCGGTACTTCCGTGCGGACCCGCGTAGGGAATCGGGGAAAGGAAACTCCAAGGAAAGGACACGACTGGACACGACTTCGGCGGTCTTGGTGTGGACGAGCGGGCGTCCGGGCGGGGTTGAGGGGCGTACGGTCGGGTCCCCGCGCGGGCTGCCGCGGGCGTACGGAGCCTTCCGCGCGCGGGCCTGCTCAATAAATGATCTTGGTGTTAGGGCTGTAATTCCGTGAAGGCTTAGGGATGGCTGTGTTTTTACGGGGCGGGGCACCAAGATTCGCCTACGCGCGGTAAGTTTCTGGCCATGCCACGTGGACGTCACCGCCATTCCCCACCCTTGCACCGGCTGCTGCCCCCGTCGGCCATCGCGGGCGTATCCGCCGCCTGCGCGCTCGGCCCGTGGGTGTTCTCGGAGCCGTTGGTGCTCCGGGGCCTGGCCGCGGCCGCCGCGGCGACGGCGATCGTGGGCGCGTTCGTCATGCGCCGCTGGGACACGCAGGCCGGCAAGCGGGTCGCCGATCTGACACGCGCGCGTGCGAGCGACGAGTGGCGCTTCGAGGAGCGGGTCGCCGAACTCGAGACCGACCTCGACGAGTCGCGCGAACTGCGCGGCAAGCTGGAACAGCGGCTGCGCGCCAAGCGCGCGGAGCTCGCGGGGCTGCGCAACGAACACGCGGCGCTGCTGCGGCGGTACGCCACCGCCGAGACCGAGCGGGCGACCGCCCTGGAGGGCCGCCGTCTGCTGGAGATAGAAGCGGCCGAGCCCACGCGCGCGTTGCCGCCGGCGCCGGTCGCCGCGTCGGCTCCGGAGGCCGCGCACGTTGAGGATGTCGCGGACGTCGAGGATGCCGCGAACGTCGAGGATGCCGCGCATGTCCAGGGTGACGCCGTGGACGAGGCGGGGGCCGTGGCAGCCCCGGCCGCCGAGGACGAGCCGGAGTCCCCGGAGCCGCTGACTTCCGCGATCTTCTCGCCGGAGGGGTCGAGGCTGTTCCTGCGCGCGCGGGCGGCGCTGTCCAAGTTCGACGTGGAGGAGCCCCCGAAGGCGGACGGCGAGCTCAAGGGCGAGGATTCCGACAACGATGACCGGCCCGAAAAGGGCCACGGCCCCGGCGACGGCCCCGGCAACGGCGACGGCCCCGGCAACGGTGACGGTCCCGATAACGGCGACGGCCCCGACAAGGGTGACGCGGCGCCGAAGTCCGAGGGCCCGGTCAAGGGCGAAGCCGTGGCCAGGTCCGAGGGCGACGCGCGGATCGACGTGCCCGCGCAGCACAACGGCTCCTCGAACGACCGGGTCGCACAGGCCGGTTCGGTCGCGCAGGAGGACGAGGCGCAGGGGAAGCCCGAGGCGGTCGACGGGCAGGAGCATGTGCGCGCGGCCGCCGCCACCCCGGGCAAGCCGGCCCTGCCCGCCCAGCAGCCCGCCGGTCACTTCGTCGCGCCGACCGCGGTGGCCGTCGTACCGTCCTCGCCCGCGCGGCGCCCGATGGTCGAGGGCGGCTTCGACTTCTTCGGCACGCACAAGGAGGAGGCGCCCGCCGCCCTGGAGGCCGTGCAGAACGAGGACCTCGCCGACGTCGTCGGCCAGGAGGCGCTCGCCCTGCACAAGGCCGAGTCGGAGGCGGAGTTCAAGCCGGCCGACGCGGAGTCCCGCGGCATCGGCCAGGTCATCGACCTGACCGCGCACGACGAGACGGAGCAGATCGACGTGCAGGGGCTGCGCAGCGCGGTGTCCTGACGCCGGGAAGGTGTCCGTCAAGGGCCGGCCTCAGGGCCGGCCCTTTCGCGCGTGCGGGTCAGGTCCACGTCGGCTGACGGTGCCCCGCACACAGGTACAAACCCGGCTCTACGCCATCCACCGGTCCGGCCGCGCGTCCCGCCGCCCCGTCCGTGACCGCTCGGCCTGGGCGCGGAGCAGCTCCGCGGCCTCCTGAGCGTCCCTCAGGCGGGCCGTGACGGTCTTGTTCGCCCCGGTGTCCACATGGACGGCCGCGAGCCCCAGAGCGCGCTTCCAGGGCCCCTGCGCCAGCCGGACGCTCTGCACCTTGGCGTGCGGCACCAGCGCCAGGCTCCGCCGCAACAGCCCCTCGTGCGCCGCGAACACCGTGTCGGTGACGACCAGTCCGTAGCCCCGCCACCACACCGGTACGCACCACCGCGCGCGCCGCGGCGGCCGGGACAGCGCCGACTCCCGCGGTACGGCCACCCCGGGCAGCACGCGCGCGATGACGGCCTCGGCGACCTCGCGCGGAGCGACGGGCACGAGGACGGAGTTCGACGACCCCGCCACGTCCAGCTCCACCCGCACCCACCCGCGCCGCCGCCACAGCAGCGGCCGTACGACCCGTACCGTCTGCACCCGGCCCGGCGGCACCGTCTCGTGCACGCGGTCCAGCAGTCCGCGGTCGATGCGCAGTCCGTCGGGGGAGTCGGCCACCGTCCAGTCGTACTCGGCGACGAACCGGCCCACGCTGTTCGCGCCCGCCGCGCCGAGCAGCGGAAGGGCGGTGGCGAGGACCGTCCACACGCTGTGGGTGGCGAGCCAGAGCAGCGGCGGTACGACGAGGGCGGCGGCCAGGGTGCCCCAGGTGGCGCCCGTCAGCACGAGGGAGAGCGCGAGCTCGCGAGGGGGCGTGCGCATCAGCTCGCGCGCCGGAGCCTCGCCCACTTCGTGCGCCGTCTCGGGCGCGAACCCGGCGGCGCGCGCGAGGAGTTCCGCGCGAAGCGCTCTCGCCTCCTCCGCGTCCAGGAAGGCGAGCTCGTCCTTCTTGTCGGTGCCGACGACGTCGAGCTTCAGCTTGGCGACGCCCGCCACGCGCGCGAGGAGCGGCTGGGTGACGTCGATGGCCTGGATGCGTTCGAGCCGGATGTGCGCGGTGCGCCGGAACACCAGCCCGGTGCGGATGCGCAGTTCGCTGTCGGTCACCGCGAAGTGGGTGAACCACCAGGTGAGAAAGCCGTACAGGGCGGCGGCCAGTACGGCGGCGGCACCCGCGGCCAGCAGGGTGGTCGTCGTCAGCCGGGTCAGCTGGCGCTGTGCCTGGTCGGGGTCGTGCACCGCCCAGCCGATGACCACGGCCACCGGCGCCCAGGCCCGCCTGAGCGGCGTCACGGGGTGCAGCCGCCGCTCGGTGACGGACGGCTTCGCGCGGACGGCGTCGTCCACCTCCGAGGCCGTCACAGCCCCGCCGATCGGGCCTCGCCGAGCTCGGTGAGCCGGTCGCGCAGCCGCTCCGCCTCGGCCGGGTCCAGGCCCGGGATGGTGGCGTCGGTCGCGGCGGCCGCGGTGTGGAGCTGCACGCTGGCCAGACCGAAGTGCCGCTCGACGGGCCCGGAGGTGACCTCCACAAGCTGCATGCGGCCGTACGGCACGACGGTCTCCTCGCGCCACAGCACGCCCCGGCTGATCAGCAGGTCGTCGGCGCGCTCCGCGTAGCGCCAGGAACGCCAGTTGCGGCCGAGCATCACCCAGCCCCACCCCGCCACCGCCACCGGCAGCAGCGCGAAGGCGGTCCAGGCGGGGCCGGCGAGCAGCGCGAGCAGCAGGGCGAGGCCGATCGTCAGCAGACCCAGCCACACCACCAGCAACAGCCGCCGCATCCGCAACAGCCCCGGTGGCAGCCCGGTCCACTCCGGCTCGAGCTCCGTGGCGGGCGCGGCGCCCCTTTGCCCGGTATCCGCCGCGTTTTCCCGGCTCCCCGTCTCCATATGGTCAGCCTACGTAGGAGAGACTGTGTCCATGCCTACGACGGAGACCACGGTCGGTATCGGCGGAGCCGCGGAGAGCACCGACATGGTGCTCAACATCGGGCCCCAGCACCCGTCCACGCACGGCGTGCTGCGCCTGCGGCTCGTCCTGGACGGCGAACGCATCACCAGCGCCGAGCCGGTGATCGGCTACATGCACCGCGGCGCGGAGAAGCTGTTCGAGGCGCGCGACTACCGCCAGATCATCATGCTGGCCAACCGCCACGACTGGCTGTCGGCCTTCTCCAACGAGCTGGGCGTCGTCCTGGCCGTGGAGCGCATGCTCGGCATGGAGGTGCCCGAGCGCGCGGTGTGGACGCGGACGCTGCTCGCGGAGCTGAACCGGGTGCTCAATCACCTGATGTTCCTCGGGTCGTACCCGCTGGAGCTGGGCGGGATCACGCCGATCTTCTACGCCTTCACGGAGCGCGAGGAGCTCCAGCACGTGATGGAGGAGGTCTCCGGCGGGCGGATGCACTACATGTTCAACCGCGTGGGCGGCCTGAAGGAGGACCTGCCCGCCGGCTGGATGGCACGCGCGCGTGCCGCGGTGGCCGATGTGCGCTCCCGCATGGACCGGTTCGACGACCTCGTCGTCGGCAACGAGATCTTCCGCGGGCGCACCCGGGACGTGGGAGTCCTCGCGCCGGAGACGGCGCACGCCTACGGCGTGAGCGGGCCGATCGCGCGCGCCTCGGGCGTGGACTTCGACCTGCGGCGCGATGAGCCGTACCTCGCGTACGGCGAGCTCCAGGACACCCTGAAGGTGGTGACCCGCCAAGAGGGCGACTGCCTCGCCCGGTTCGAGTGCCTGCTGGAGCAGACCCACAACTCCCTCGACCTCGCCGACGCCTGCCTCGACCGGCTCGCGGAGCTGGCGCCCGGGCCGATCAACCAGCGGCTGCCCAAGGTCCTCAAGGCGCCCGAGGGGCACACCTACGCGTGGACCGAGAACCCGCTCGGCATCAACGGCTACTACCTCGTCAGCAAGGGCGAGAAGACCCCGTACCGGCTCAAGCTCCGCTCGGCCTCGTACAACAACATCCAGGCGCTGGTGGAGCTGCTGCCGGGCACCCTCGTGGCGGACATGGTGGCGATCCTGGGGTCAATGTTCTTCGTGGTCGGGGACATCGACAAGTAGCTCCCGGAGGGGGCCGGGCCCGGCGAGGGCCGCGTCCGGCATCCCCACGGGCTGGAGGAGCCACCCGAAGTCGCCGAGCCCGCCGGGTGCGGTGAGCTCGGCGGCCTCGCCGGCGCTCGCGAGGGCGCGTACGTAGGCGGCGGGTTGGGTGGTCGCGAGCGCGAGCGGGGGGCGCGTGCCCGCGACGCCCAAGGCGCGCAGGGCGTCGCGCTGCGCGATCAGCCGCGCGCTCGGCAGCACGCGCGCGGGCGCGCACGCCTCCACATCCGCCTCCACGACACCTTCCGCACCCGCCTCCACGACGCCTTCCGCACCCGCCCCCACAACCCCCTCCAAGCCCGCCCCCACAACCCCCTCCACACTGGCCCCCACGACCCCCTCCACACCCGCCCGCGCACAGGCGTCCAGCGCCACATGCGCCGTGACGTCGCACGACCCGTCCGGCACGGGCGCCGTCTCACGCCCCTCCCGGAAGCCGGTCAGCGTCCCGAACGGAGGGCGCGCGCCCCTCGCGTGCGCGTAGTCCACGGCGACCGCGAGCCCCCGTTCGACGGACGCGACCGCGGCCGCCCACGCCTCGTCCCGGGGCCGCCCGATCTCGGCCCGCAGCCCCTCGTCCGGCGCGAGCGGCCACCAGCGCGCGAGCCACTCGGCGTCCGCGGCGGTGACCGGTTCGCCGAGGCGTTCGGTCCCGTCGCGCCGTACGAGGACCACGCGCGGGACGCCCTCGGGGTCGACCTCGGCGACCTCCAGGGGCACGTTGTCGAGCCACTCGTTGGCGAACAGCAGCCCCGTGACCCCGCGCGGCGGTTCCGGCAGCCACTCGATCCGGTGATCGAGACCGGGCGGGCGGTCGGCGAGTTCGACGGCGTACCCCCGCGCGCGGGCGGCCACGTCCGCGGGGAGCGCGGCGAGGACCCCGGTGACCAGTTCGCCGCGGCCCGCGGCCATGTCGACGAAGTCCAGCGTCGCGGGGCGGCCCAGCGCCTCGTCGACCCGGCACAGCAGCCGGGCCACGGCCCCGGCGAAGAGGGGCGAGGCGTGCACGGACGTACGGAAGTGTCCGGCCGGGCCCTCGGGCCCGCGGTAGAAGCCACGGGGTCCGTACAGCGCCTCCTGAGCCGCCGCCCGCCACCCCAGCCATTCCTCGCCAGCGTCTCGCGTCACGGGCTCAGGCTAAGCGCACTGGGGAACGGTGCCTCCACCTTGGGGAGTACGCGCGCCCGCTCCGGATCGGTCCTCCGGTTGACCCCTGCACACGTCACGCTTCCCTACGCTGGGTTACGTGCAGCGCCTCTATGACTTCCTCCGCAGGCACCCGACATGGGTCGACAGTGCCTGGGCCGTGTTCCTGTTCGGGATCACGGTGATCTCCGGGGTCGTGCAGCAGGAAGTGGAGCGCGTCGACTACCCGGTGGCCGCCGTCCCGATCGCCCTGCTGCTGAGCCTGGTGGTCGCGCTGCGCCGGCGCATGCCGGAGCGGATGCTGCTGCTGGCCGTCGCCCTCGGCGCGGCGCAGCTGGTGCTGGACGTCGAGACGATGCCGGCCGACTTCGCCATGCTGGTGATCACCTATACCGTGGCCGCGACCGGAGCCCGCTGGGCCTCCCGGCTGGCGCTCGCCGTCGGCCTGTGCGCGGCGCCCCTGGCGCAGCTGCGCTGGCCGGAGACCGAGTCGAGCGCCCTCGGCAACGTCGCCATCATGATCTTCACCTCGGTCCCCTTCGCGCTGGCCTGGGTGCTCGGCGACTCGATACGCACCCGGCGCGCCTACTACGAGCAGCTGGAGGAGCGCGCGACCCGGCTCGAGAAGGAGCGCGAGGCGCAGGCCAAGGTCGCGGTCGCCGCGGAGCGCGCCCGGATCGCGCGCGAGCTGCACGACGTGGTCGCGCACAACGTGTCGGTGATGGTGGTGCAGGCCGACGGCGCCGCCTACGTCCTCGACGCCGCCCCCGACCAGGCGAAGAAGGCCCTGGAGACGATCTCCTCCACCGGCCGCCAGGCCCTCGCCGAGATGCGCCGCCTGCTGGGCGTACTGCGCACCGGCGAGCACCAGGAGGGCGGGGAGTACGTCCCGCAGCCCGACGTCGAGCAGATCGACGAGCTGATCCAGCAGTGCCGCACCTCGGGACTCCCCGTCGACTTCAAGGTCGAGGGCACCCCGCGCCCGCTGCCCAGCGGCGTCGAGCTCACCGCGTACCGCATCGTGCAGGAGGCGCTCACCAACACGCGCAAGCACGGGGGCCCGAACGCGGGCGCGAGCGTGCGTCTGGTCTACTTCGACGACGGTCTCGGCCTGCTCGTCGAGGACGACGGCAAGGGCGCGCCGCACGAGTTGTACGAGGAGGGCGGCGTCGACGGCCAGGGCCACGGCCTGATCGGCATGCGGGAGCGGGTCGGCATGGTCGGCGGCACCCTGGACGCGGGCCCCCGCCCGGGCGGAGGATTCCGCATCAGTGCCCTGCTGCCGCTCAAACCCGCGCACTGAGCCGGGCCATGGCCCGCGTTGACACCTGTAACGGCCCCGTAGACGGACACGGAAGAGGACCCGATGACGATCCGCGTAATGCTCGTCGACGACCAGGTGCTGCTGCGCACCGGGTTCCGGATGGTGCTCGCCGCCCAGCCGGACATGGAGGTCGTCGCTGAGGCGGGCGACGGCGTCGAGGCCCTGCAGGTGCTGCGGGAGACCGCCGTCGACGTGGTCCTGATGGACGTGCGCATGCCGAAGCTGGACGGGGTGGAGACCACCCGCCGGGTCTGCTCGGACCCCAACCCGCCGAAGGTGCTCATCCTGACCACCTTCGACCTCGACGAATACGCCTTCTCCGGGCTGAAGGCGGGCGCGTCCGGCTTCATGCTCAAGGACGTGCCGCCGGGCGAACTGCTCGCCGCCATCCGCGCCGTGCACAGCGGCGACGCGGTGGTGGCCCCCTCGACCACGCGCCGTCTGCTGGACCGTTTCGCGCCGATGCTGCCCAGCACCGGCAAGGAGCCGCAGCACAAGGAGCTGGACCGGCTCACCGACCGTGAGCGCGAGGTCATGGTGCTGGTCGCCCAGGGGCTGTCCAACGGCGAGATCGCGGCCCGGCTGGTGCTGTCGGAGGCGACCGTCAAGACGCACGTCGGGCGCATCCTGACCAAGCTCGGGCTGCGGGACCGGGTGCAGGTGGTGGTGCTGGCCTACGAGACGGGACTGGTACGGGCCGGCGGGCAGGCGTAGACGAGACCTCTCGTCGGCGCCGGGCAACGCCGAGCGACGAGGCGTAGGCGGCGCCTCGCACCGGCGCCGCGCCGGGCCGCTCACCGCAGCAGCGCCTCCAGGAAGTCGCTGCCGAGCCGGGCGACCGCCGGGACGTCGAGCTGGTGCAGGACGTACCGCCCGCGCCGGCGGGTGATGATCAGGCCCGCCTTCTTCAGCACCCCCAGGTGCCGGGATATCTCGGGCGCGGTCATGCCGTGGATCTGGACGAGCTCGCTCGTGGTGTACGTGCTGCGGGCGAGGTTCCGGCACAGCTGCATCCGCACCGGGTGGGACAACGCGGTCATGCGCAGGACGAGCTGGTCGACGGCCGGCGGCGCGGAGAGCTCGGGCGAGCTGACCGGATAGTGCAGCAGCGGCTGCCAGCCGTACCGGTGCAGCACCATCAGATGCGGCCAGCCGAGGCTCGTCGGGATGAGCAGCAGGCTCTGGTCACGGATGACGGTGTGGCCCTGGCGCAGCTTGTCGATGACGAGCCGGCCGCCGGCCTCGTCGACCGTCACCGCCGCGGAGACGGCGGCCAGCGCGTCGGTGAGCCCTTTGTGCCGCAGCAGATCGGTCTTGTGCCGGGCGTCGGTGGCGAGTTGATGCCGTACGCGCGCCCAGACGTCCGCGAAGAACGCCTCGTCGCAGTCCTCCAGGAACTGCCGCAGCCAGGCCCGGATCCGCGGCGGGTCCTCCAGCAGCCGCTTGGTGAAGCGCAGTTGCTGCGGCCCGCGCGCGGCGGCCAGCTCCAGGGAGCGGCGGCGCAGTTCGGCGTCGGCGAGCACGGCGGGGCCCGGGGTGGCATACGGCGGCGCGCAGGTGAACTCCAGGGCGGCGTCCACGAACTGCTCGTCCGTCAGCTTGTCCAGCAGGTCCAGCTCCTCGGCGAGGGTGGCCCCCGGGAGGGGAGGAGTGGGCCCGCCGGGGATGCCCGCACAGGCCAGGAACAGGTCCGAGAAGGTCGTACGCCACAGGAAGTCGGCCTCGCACATCCGGTCGGCCAGATGCGGATCGAGGCCCGCGGTCACGCTCGTCACCCAGCCCTGCAGGCCGGGATGGTGCCCCGGTTCGGACAGCGCGTGCAGCGCCATGCCGAGCTCGGCCAGGGGCGAGGGGACGACGGCGACCCTCTCCGGCCGCAGCCCCGCGATGTCGACACTCACGCTCATGCCCTCATGGTGCACCCCGCCACTGACAACGCCCCCTCGATTGACGTCCGCCGTCAATCGGCGCGACGCCGGGGCGCGACCGGCGCAGGCTGGGAGGACCGGGCAGCCGCGGCCTTCCGGGGCTGCCGCGGAGCCCGGCGGATCCCGCACCCCGTCCCGAAGAGGCGAACGCCATGAGCATCACCCAGCAGTACCTGCTCGACACCTACCGCGCCCGGCAGCACGGCGAGCCCGCCCCGCCCGCGCCGGGCACCCACGACCGCCAGGTCGTACGGCAGTGGCGCGAGGACCGCCGCTTCCGTGCCGTCCTCGCCGGGCGCCCGGTGCGCGGCATGCGCGGCATCCTGCGCCGCGGAGGGCGGGTCGGCCGCTGACCTGCTCAAGCCGGCACGGACCGAGCCCCAGCCGCCGCCCCCCTTCAGCCGCCGCCCCCTTCAGCCGCTGACCTGCGTGTTCAGCCGCGCCGCGAACTCCGCGACCGCCGCCCGCACGTCGTCGGCCGTCCACTCGAGGCCCGCGGCCCGTACGTCGATCTCCGTGACGGCGAGACCCGGTACCGGGGCGGCCCAGGGGCGGGCGAACAGCAGCGTCTTCGTCTCCTCGGCGTGCCGGACGGCCGCCTCGGCGACGACATCCGCGTCGTACGGCAGCCAGAGCTGGAATTCGTTGGTGTGCGGTTCCTCGGGGTGGACGCGGGACCAGGGGACGCCCGCCGCCGCGAACCCCGCGCGCAGCGCGTCGGCCACCACGCGCGCGTGGCGCACGTACTCGGGCAGCCGGGGCAGCTCCGCCTCGAGGCCGACCAGTGCCGACAGCGCGGTCGGGAACTGCTGGAAGACGGTGCCGCCGTACCGGTGCCGCCAGGCCTTCAGCTCGTCGACGAACGCCCTGGGCCCGGCGACGGCCGCGCCGCCGTAGCCGTCGAGGGACTTGTAGAACGAGACGTAGACGCTGTCCGCGAGGTCGGCGATCTCGGGCAGGGGGCGGCCGAAGTGGACGGTGGACTCCCACAGGCGCGCGCCGTCGAAGTGCACCACCGCCTCGCGCTCCCGTGCCGCCGCCACGACCTCGGTGAGTTCCTCCCAGGACGGCAGGACGAAACCGGCGTCCCGGAGCGGCAGTTCCAGCATCAGCGTGCCGAACGGCTCGTCGAGGCCGTGCACCTCCTCGGCCGTCGGCTGCCGCGGCTCGCTCGTCACCCGGACCGGCCGCAACCCGCTGACCTGGCTCAACGCGTTGCGCTCATGGACCTCGGGATGGGCCAGCGCGTGCAGGGCGACGACCGGGTTCCCGGTCCGGCCCGCCCAGCAGCGCAGGGCCACCTGCTGGGCCATGGTGCCGGTCGGGAAGAACGCGGCGGCCTCCTTGCCGAGCAGCCCGGCGACCTTGTCCTCCAGGGCCTCGACGACGCCGTCGCCGTACATGTCGGCCTGCTGGTCGAGGTCG
The DNA here is from genome assembly GCF_056436565.1 of Streptomyces sp. NPDC043726. Lineage (NCBI taxonomy): Bacteria > Bacillati > Actinomycetota > Actinomycetes > Kitasatosporales > Streptomycetaceae > Streptomyces > Streptomyces sp. NPDC043726. The sequence goes on along the minus strand of NZ_JBWKCI010000003.1, from coordinate 45,540 downwards.
TACACGTCGGCCGCGCGGTCCATCAGCGCTAGGCGCTCCCGGAGCGTGCGCTGTGCCACCGCGCGCCCCAGCAGGCGCTGTGCGCCCCTTGAGGCGCTGATGCGCCGCTCTCTCAGGCGCGTGCGCCGTTCCTCGTCCGACATGTCTCGCGTTGACCGTGCACCCTGCTCCGCCGCATCACTCATGCCGGGATGATGTCGCGCTCCGCCTCGCGCGGGCACCCGCATTTCGTGAAGGCGCCCACAGCCTGTGGACAACCGGACGCCCCTCCAACCGATCGCGTTAACATGACGAGAAATCGTCCGGTACCCGGAGCGGACTGGAACGGGAAGGCCGCCGTCGCGTGAGTACAAGCCAACAGCCAGATCCGAGGGACCGCCCGGCGCGGCTCACCGTCGGCGTCGTCGGCGCCGGCCGGGTGGGCCCCGCGCTGGCCGCGTCCCTCCAGCTCGCCGGGCACCGCCCGGTGGCCGTCTCCGGGGTCTCCGACGCCTCCCGGCGACGGGCCGCGCAACTCCTCCCCGACGTGCCCCTCGTGACCCCCGCCGACGTCCTCGAGCGCGCCGACCTGGTCCTGCTGACCGTCCCCGACGACGCCCTGCCCGGCCTGGTCACCGGCCTCGCCGAGACCGGCGCCGTACGGCCGGGCCAGCTGCTCGTGCACACCTCCGGGCGGTACGGCACCCGGGTGCTCGACCCCGCCCTGCGCGCGGGCGCGCTCCCGCTGGCCCTGCACCCGGCGATGACCTTCACCGGCACCCCCGTGGACGTCCAGCGCCTGGCCGGCTGCTCGTTCGGCGTCACCGCCCCCAACGAACTGCGCCTCGCCGCCGAGGCCCTCGTGATCGAGATGGGCGGCGAACCGGAGTGGATCGCCGAGGACATGCGCCCGCTCTACCACGCGGCCCTCGCCCTGGGCGCCAACCACCTGGTGACGCTGGTCGCCCAGTCCATGGAGCTGTTGCGCGCGGCCGGTGTCGAGGCCCCCGACCGGATGCTCGGCCCGCTGCTCGGCGCCGCCCTGGACAACGCCCTGCGCTCCGGCGACGCCGCCCTGACCGGCCCTGTCGCGCGCGGGGACGCGGGCACGGTCGCCGCGCACGTCACCGAGCTGCGCAAGCACGCCCCGCAGGCCGTCGCCGGCTACCTGGCGATGGCGCGCGCGACCGCCGACCGCGCGCTCGCGCACGGGCTGCTCAAGCCGGAACTCGCCGAGGATCTGCTCGGAGTGCTCGCCGACAGCACCGAGGGAGACGCGGGATGACCATCACCCTGCTGCGCACCGCCGCCGAACTGTCCGCACGCGCGCGTGCCGGCCGCCGTGCCGTCGTGATGACCATGGGCGCCCTGCACGAGGGCCACGCCACCCTGATCCGCTCCGCCCGGGAGATCGCCGGACCGGACGGCGAGGTCGTGGCCACGGTCTTCGTGAACCCGCTGCAGTTCGGCGCGGGCGAGGACCTCGACCGCTACCCGCGCACCCTCGAGGCCGACCTCAAGATCGCCGAGGAGGCGGGCGCGGACGCCGTGTTCGCGCCCTCCGTGGACGAGGTCTACCCGGGCGGCGAGCCCCAGGTCCGCGTCAGCGCGGGCCCCATGGGGGAGCGCCTGGAGGGCGCCACGCGCCCCGGTCACTTCGACGGCATGCTCACCGTCGTCGCCAAGCTGCTCCACCTCACCCGCCCCGACGTGGCGCTCTTCGGGCAGAAGGACGCCCAGCAGCTGGCCCTGATCCGCCGTATGGTCCGTGATCTGAACTTCGGCATCGAGATCGTCGGCGTGCCGACCGTGCGCGAGGACGACGGCCTGGCCCTGTCCAGCCGCAACCGCTACCTCTCGCCCGCCGACCGGCGCACGGCGCTCGCGCTGTCCCACGCGCTGTTCGCCGGCCAGGACCGGCACGCGGCGCAGGAGGCGCTGCGCGCGCGTGCCCGCGAAGTCCCCGCCACGCACGCGCGTGCCGAGGCGCTCAGCGCCCTCGGGGAGTCCCGCGCCGCCGCCGACGCGCACGCCGTCGCCAAGGCGGCCCCCGGCGGCCCGGCCGCCGTCCGCGCCGCCGCCCGCCTGGTCCTGGACGAGGCGGCCCGCATGAACCCCCCGCTGGTCCTGGACTACCTCGCCCTCGTCGACCCGTCCGACTTCACCGAGATCGGCGAGGACTTCACCGGCGACGCCGTCCTCGCGGTCGCCGCCCGGGTCGGGACGACCCGGCTGATCGACAACATCCCCCTGACCTTCGGAACCCTCGGAGCCGCCTCGTGACCAGCACAGGCATACGACTGCACGCCCCCGCGCCCGGATGGTCCATCGACGCGGACGTGGTCGTGGTCGGCTCCGGCGTCGCCGGTCTGACCGCGGCCCTACGCTGCGAGGCGGCGGGGCTGACGACGGTCGTCGTCACCAAGGCGCGCCTGGACGACGGCTCCACCCGCTGGGCGCAGGGCGGCATCGCCGCGGCCCTCGGCGAGGGCGACACCCCCGAGCAGCACCTGGCCGACACCCTGGTCGCGGGCGCCGGTCTGTGCGACGAGGACGCGGTGCGGCTCCTCGTCACCGAGGGCCCCGACGCCGTGCGCCGGCTCATCGAGACGGGCGCCCACTTCGACGAGTCGGAGGAGGGCGGCCTGGAGCTCACCCGCGAGGGCGGCCACCACCGGCGCCGCATCGCGCACGCGGGCGGGGACGCGACCGGCGCGGAGATCTCCCGCGCGCTGGTCGAGGCGGTGCGCGCGCGGGGCGTGCGCACCATCGAGAACGCGCTGGTGCTGGACCTCCTCGCGGACGCCGACGGCCGTACCGCGGGCGTCACCCTGCACGTCATGGGTGAGGGCCAGCACGACGGCGTGGGCGCCGTGCACGCCCCCGCGGTCGTCCTCGCGACCGGCGGCATGGGCCAGGTCTTCTCCGCGACCACCAACCCGTCGGTGTCCACCGGCGACGGCGTGGCGCTCGCCCTGCGCGCGGGCGCGCAGGTCTCCGACCTGGAGTTCGTGCAGTTCCACCCCACCGTGCTGTTCCTCGGCGCGGACGCCGAGGGCCAGCAGCCGCTGGTCTCCGAGGCCGTGCGCGGCGAGGGCGCCCACCTGGTCGACGCCGACGGCGTGCGCTTCATGGTCGGCCAGCACGAGCTGGCCGAGCTCGCGCCCCGGGACATCGTCGCCAAGGGCATCATGCGCCGCATGCAGGAGCAGGACGCCGAGCACATGTTCCTCGACGCCCGGCACTTCGGCGCCGAGATGTGGGAGCACCGCTTCCCCACGATCCTCGCCGCCTGCCGGGCCAACGGCATCGACCCCGTGCACGAGCCCATCCCGATCGCCCCGGCCGCGCACTACGCCTCCGGCGGCGTGCGCACCGACTCCCACGGCCGCACGACCGTCCCCGGCCTGTACGCGTGCGGCGAGGTCGCGTGCACCGGCGTGCACGGCGCGAACCGGCTCGCGTCCAACTCCCTCCTGGAGGGCCTGGTCTACGCCGAGCGCATCGCCGCCGACATCGCCGCGCGCCACGCGGAGAACGGCCTCCACGCGCGCGTGCCGCACCCGGCGCCGTACCCGGAGGTGCCCGCGCACCCGCTGCTCGCGGCCGAGGACCGGTTCGCCATTCAGCGGATCATGACGGAGGGCGCGGGCGTCCTGCGCTCGGCCGACTCCCTGGCGCGGGCCGCCGAGCAGCTCCAGCGGCTGCACGCCGACGCGCGCGAGGCCCTCGACGAGAACGGCAAGACCGCCGAGCCCGGCGTCGACACCTGGGAGGCCACCAACCTCCTGTGCGTGGCCCGCGTCCTGGTCGCCGCCGCCGAGCTGCGCGAGGAGACCCGCGGCTGCCACTGGCGCGAGGACCGGCCCGAGCGCGACGACACCGACTGGCGCCGCCACATCGTCGTACGGCTGAATCCGGACCGCACACTCGCCGTGCACCCCACCGATACCGCAGACTTCCCCCCGACCCGGCAGCCCCAGGAGCAGTGACAGACGTGAGCACCCCCGACCTCCCCCTCGTCCAGGACGACGGCTGCGGCGACGGCTGCGCCTGCGGGGCGGACACCGACGAGACGTATCTGGAGTGCGGGCTCGACCCCGCGCTCGCCGCGCTCCTGGCCGACGCGGGGCTCGACCCCGTGGAGGTCGAGGACATCGCGAACGTCGCCATCCAGGAGGACCTCGCCCACGGGGTGGACGTGACGACGGTCGCGACCATCCCCGAGGAGGCCGTGGCAACCGCCGACTTCACCGCGCGCGAGGCGGGCGTCGTGGCTGGTCTGCGGGTCGCCGAGGCGGTGCTCTCCGTGGTCTGCACCGACGAGTTCGAGGTCGAGCGCCATGTCGAGGACGGGGACCGGGTGGAGGCCGGGCAGAAGCTGCTGTCGGTCACCACGCGCACGCGCGACCTGCTGACCGCCGAGCGCAGCGCGCTGAACCTGCTGTGCCGGCTCTCGGGCATCGCGACGGCCACGCGCGCGTGGGCCGACGTGCTGGAGGGCACGAAGGCACGCGTGCGGGACACCCGGAAGACGACGCCGGGCCTGCGCTCGCTGGAGAAGTTCGCGGTCCGCTGCGGCGGCGGCGTGAACCACCGGATGTCGCTGTCGGACGCGGCGCTCGTGAAGGACAACCATGTGGTCGCAGCGGGCGGTGTCGCGCAGGCCTTCAAGGCCGTGCGGGATGCCTTCCCCGAGGTGCCGATCGAGGTCGAGGTGGACACCCTGCACCAGCTGCGCGAGGTGGTGGACGCCGGCGCGGACCTGATCCTGCTGGACAACTTCACGCCCGGTGAGTGCGAGGAGGCGGTGGCGCTCGTGCACGGGCGGGCCGCGCTGGAGGCCTCCGGGCGCCTCACCCTGGAGAACGCCAAGGCGTACGCGGACACGGGCGTGGACTACCTGGCCGTAGGAGCCCTGACGCACTCCTCGCCGATCCTGGACATCGGGCTGGACCTGCGAGCGGCGGAGTAGGGAGCGGGATCCGGCCATGCTGCTGACGATCGACGTAGGCAACACCCATACCGTCCTGGGCCTCTTCGACGGCGAGGACATCGTCGAGCACTGGCGCATCTCCACGGACGCCCGCCGCACGGCGGACGAGCTGGCGGTGCTGCTGCAGGGGCTCATGGGGATGCACCCCCTCCTCGGTGACGAGCTGGGCGACGGCATCGACGGGATCGCGATCTGCGCGACCGTGCCGTCCGTGCTGCACGAACTGCGGGAGGTGACGCGGCGGTACTACGGCGATGTGCCGGCGGTGCTGGTGGAGCCCGGGGTGAAGACGGGCGTGCCGATCCTCACGGACAACCCCAAGGAGGTCGGCGCGGACCGCATCATCAACGCGGTCGCGGCGGTCGAGCTGTACGGCGGTCCGGCGATCGTCGTGGACTTCGGCACGGCGACGACCTTCGATGCGGTCAGCGCGCGCGGGGAGTACGTCGGTGGCGTGATCGCGCCGGGCATCGAGATCTCGGTCGAGGCGCTCGGGGTCAAGGGCGCGCAGCTGCGGAAGATCGAGGTGGCCCGGCCGCGCAGCGTGATCGGGAAGAACACGGTCGAGGCGATGCAGTCCGGGATCGTCTACGGCTTCGCCGGGCAGGTGGACGGCGTGGTGAGCCGGATGGCGCGGGAGCTGGCGGACGACCCCGACGAGGTCACGGTGATCGCGACGGGCGGCCTCGCGCCGATGGTCCTGGGCGAGTCGTCGGTCATCGACGAGCACGAGCCCTGGCTGACGCTGGTCGGCCTGCGTCTGGTGTACGAGCGGAACGTCTCCCGCATGTGACCGGCCCGCGAGCCCCTGAGGCCGCCCCCGGAAACCTCGCGGGCGGCTCAACCGGGTGTCTCCGTCGCGCCACGCCCTCTCCGTATGTCGATTTTGTCTGATTAGCTCGTATCGTCGGCGCATGCCCACGCCATACGGATCCCGCGGCGGCATGGCGTTCGGCGTGGAGGAGCTGCGTGTGCTCCGCCGCGCGCTCGCCCTCGCCCTGAACCCCGACCCCGCCTCGGCCGAGGACGTCCAGGAGTGTCTCCGCCTCGCCGAGTCGCTGGACGAAGCGCTGCGCGAGGGCGCCCGGCTGCGCGCCTTCCTGCTGGCCGACCTCGCCCGGTACCGCGCAGCCCTCCCCGGCACCGCCGCCGGTTATCTCGCCCTCCTGGAGGAAGGACTCGGCGCCGGGTACCGGCCCGAGGCGGACGATCTCGCCGCTCTGCGAGCCCTGCGCGGCAACCCGGTCGCCGCCACCCTGCTGAGCCGCTGCCGGCTGCTGGCCGAACAGGACGTGAGAGCCCGTCTCGCGCGCGGCGCGGGCCGGCGGGCCGTATCGGTCGCCCCGGCCGTCCCGGCCTCCCGTACCCGCCTTCTGGCCCTCCCTGGGGGCCTCTCGGCGGAGCGCGCGGCCGACGAGGAACGGAACCCCGCCCAGAAACCCGCGAAGAAGCCCGCCACGCGGCCCGCCGAGAAGCCGGGCGCCCCCGAGCCCGCGGCCCCGCAGCCGTCCCGCCGCCCGATCCCGACGCCGGGCGAGGTCTTCCCGCGCCGCAAGCCGGCCCCTCCGCCCGAGCACCCGCCCCAGCAGCTGGCCGCGGGCTGAGCGCCACGGCGTGCCCCTCTGCCGGCCCCGCCCCCTCTCCCCGACCGCCCCGTCGCTACCCTGAATCCATGGACTACGTCTCCGCGCTCGTGCCCCCGGTCGTCATGGCCGTGTTCTTCATCGGTGTGATCAGGGTGATCGTGAAGACCCAGGGCGGGGCCAACAAGGCCAAGGAGGACGCCGTCGTCGACGCCGCTCTCGCTCGGGTCGAGGGGGCCCGGCAGAGCTCCGCGCGCGGCGACGGCTGACCCGGTCGCGCTGTTCCGGCGTACGACTCTCATTCTTGAGTCGTACGCCCTTTTTGTTCCTGTTTGTCGCTGAAAGCGCACGTCCGCCAGGCCAATCCCGGCATCTCCCACTATTGTGCTGAGCTGTGCCTCGCCCATTGGGAGAACTCGAAGACGCGGTCATGACGCGGGTGTGGAAGTGGAACCGCCCGGTGACGGTTCGAGAAGTCCTCGAAGATCTGCAGCAGGAACGGTCCATCGCGTACACGACGGTCATGACCGTTTTGGACAATCTTCATCAGAAGGGCTGGGTCCGGCGGGAAGCCGAAGGCCGGGCCTATAGGTATGAGGCCGTGTCCACTCGGGCCGCTTACGCCGCCGCCCTGATGAACGACGCTTGGTCGCAGAGCGACAACCCCGCCGCCGCCCTCGTCGCCTTCTTCGGCATGATGAGCGAGGAACAGCGAACAGCCCTCCGGGACGCGGTGCGCATCGTTCAAGGGCCGGAAGAAGCCGCGCAAGGGGATAGCGGTTCGGATACGGCCGCCGAGAACCCCGGCTCGGCGCCGGAGGCCGACGAGCGATAGCGTCCGCTCATGTCCGCACAGAGCTCCCCGGCAGAGAGCCCCGAAGTCACCGCAAAAGCCCTCACCGTCCGACGGGCCCGCACCAGCGATGTCCCCGCGGTGCGCCGGCTCCTTGACGCGTACGTCCGCGGCGGCATCCTGCTCGACAAAGCCATGGTGACGCTTTACGAGGACATCCAGGAGTTCTGGGTCGCGGAACGTGACGACAACGCGGAGGTCGTCGGCTGCGGCGCCCTGCACGTGATGTGGGAAGACCTCGCGGAAGTCCGCACTCTCGCCGTGAAGCCGGGACTGAAGGGCGCGGGTGTCGGTCACCACTTGCTGGAGAAGTTGCTGCAGACCGCGCGTTGGCTGGGTGTTCGCCGGGTATTCTGCCTGACCTTCGAAGTGGACTTCTTCGCCAAGCACGGCTTCGTCGAGATCGGCGAGACACCCGTGGACACCGATGTCTACGCCGAGCTGATGCGTTCCTATGACGAGGGCGTCGCGGAGTTCCTCGGTCTCGAACGAGTGAAACCGAACACCTTGGGCAACAGCCGGATGCTTCTGCATCTGTGATCGCCGGCCAATCGGACCGCCCCAGTGCCCTATGTCCGAAACGCGCATGTTTCCGGGCCGGGAGACGGCTGTGGGTCTCTCCCAGGGGTTTGTGTTTTTCCAGCAAAAGCGGTTTGCTTTCCGACGTACTGCAGTACTGCATATAACAGGGGGACGGCGAAACGGCGGGACGCCGCAGACCCCAGCCCTCAAGTTATCGATGAAAGGAAATCCGGTGGCACAGAAGGTTCAGGTCCTTCTTGTCGACGACCTCGACGGCGGCGAGGCGGACGAGACCGTGACGTTCGCGCTGGACGGCAAGACGTACGAGATCGATCTCACGACCGCCAATGCGGACAAGCTCCGTGGCCTTCTCGAGCCTTACGTGAAGGGTGGTCGTCGTACCGGAGGCCGTGCATCGGGTGGGCGTGGAAAGGCGCGTGCCGCTGCCGGCGGCAGCCAGGACACCGCCCAGATCCGCGCGTGGGCGAAGGAGAACGGTTACGAGGTCAACGACCGCGGCCGTGTTCCCGCGTCCATTCGTGAGGCCTACGAGAAGGCCAACGGCTGAGCGCACGCGCGGCGCAGCCGCAGCCGGTGGCATTGCGTGGCCACCGTGTCCACGAGACGTACGAGATCGGGGGCGCCCCCACCGCCCCCCAAGGCCGACAGCGTCGGCAGCGAGGCCTCGACCTCGCACCCCGGCTCGGGGGGCCGCAGCCATACGGCGGCCCCCTGCGGCATGCCCGTACGGCCCAGGGGGAGCGGCCGCCCGTCCGCCGCCCCGAAGCCTGCCCGGTGCGGATCGGGCGCTTCCATGACGCCGCCCTCGCCGGTCGCCGTGAGATCGAGGGCCAGCGCGCCCCACTCCAGCCAGGCCAGCAGCCCCGGCAGCTCCTCCGCGCTGCCCGCGGCCACCAGCAGCAGCAGCCGCTCGCCCCGGGCGGCCACCGGCGTCGCCGGCGCCAGATGGCGCAGGGCCGCCCGGCCCGCCTCGGCCGGCACGTCCAGGACGTCGAAGCGCAGGCCCAGCCGCAGCCCCGGCGGATCCCCGGGCACCGTCGCCCATCCCAGTTCGTTCTCGTACCACCGGCGGACCTGATCGCTCGGATCACCCGGATCCAGCGGCCGCCGGGGGAGCGGGAACCCGGAGACCGGGGGGAGGGTGCCAACCATGCCAAGTGCAACCGCCGAAAGAACGCGCGGGTTACGCTGTGTGTTCTTACGCATGCGAAGAGTGTCGACGGAGGGGGCGTGCGGGGGTGCGGGGAGGCGCGAGGTTGTTCGCCCGTAGCGGAGCCGACAGGGGTGCGCGGCATGGACTGTCAGTGACAGCGGGTAAGACATCCCTAGTGGGAGGGGGCGACACGCAGGACAGGGCGTCTCACGTTCGCCATCGGCGTACTGGCGAAGCGGGTAACTGCCTGGCCTGCGGGAACATCGTCTCGCACCATCGGGTTGGAGCAGATGTCGGCGTTCGGGGTCAGGAGGCCATCGACGGTGTCGGCAGTTGGAATGAGCGGTCCCCGCTTGCGGGACTAAGCTGCGGAAGGACAGGGAGGGGAAGTTCCCCCCACTGCCTGACCGCTCTGAGGAGCGATTAACGATGTTCGAGAGGTTCACCGACCGCGCGCGGCGGGTTGTCGTCCTGGCTCAGGAAGAAGCCCGGATGCTCAACCACAACTACATCGGCACCGAGCACATCCTCCTGGGCCTGATCCACGAGGGTGAGGGTGTCGCCGCCAAGGCCCTTGAGAGCCTCGGGATTTCGCTCGAGGCGGTCCGCCAGCAGGTGGAGGAGATCATCGGGCAGGGCCAGCAGGCCCCGTCCGGGCACATTCCCTTCACCCCCCGTGCCAAGAAGGTCCTGGAGCTGTCGCTCCGCGAGGCCCTTCAGCTGGGCCACAACTACATCGGCACGGAGCACATCCTGCTCGGCCTGATCCGTGAGGGCGAGGGGGTCGCCGCCCAGGTCCTGGTCAAGCTGGGCGCAGATCTGAACCGGGTGCGGCAGCAGGTGATCCAGCTGCTCTCCGGTTACCAGGGCAAGGAGACCGCCACCGCCGGCGGGCCTGCCGAGGGCACCCCCTCGACGTCCCTGGTCCTCGACCAGTTCGGCCGGAACCTCACCCAGGCCGCTCGTGAGTCCAAGCTCGACCCGGTCATCGGGCGCGAGAAGGAGATCGAGCGGGTCATGCAGGTGCTGTCCCGCCGTACCAAGAACAACCCGGTCCTGATCGGTGAGCCCGGCGTCGGCAAGACCGCCGTCGTCGAGGGCCTCGCCCAGGCCATCGTCAAGGGCGAGGTGCCCGAGACCCTCAAGGACAAGCACCTCTACACCCTCGACCTCGGCGCCCTGGTCGCCGGCTCCCGCTACCGCGGTGACTTCGAGGAGCGCCTGAAGAAGGTGCTCAAGGAGATCCGCACCCGCGGCGACATCATCCTGTTCATCGACGAGCTCCACACGCTGGTCGGTGCGGGTGCCGCCGAGGGCGCCATCGACGCGGCCTCCATCCTGAAGCCGATGCTGGCCCGCGGTGAGCTGCAGACCATCGGTGCCACCACCCTGGACGAGTACCGCAAGCACCTCGAGAAGGACGCGGCCCTCGAGCGCCGCTTCCAGCCCATCCAGGTCGCCGAGCCGTCCCTGCCGCACACGATCGAGATCCTCAAGGGTCTGCGCGACCGGTACGAGGCGCACCACCGCGTCTCCATCACCGACGAGGCGCTGGTCCAGGCCGCCACCCTGGCCGACCGGTACATCTCGGACCGCTTCCTGCCGGACAAGGCGATCGACCTGATCGACGAGGCCGGTTCCCGGATGCGCATCCGCCGGATGACCGCGCCGCCGGACCTGCGCGAGTTCGACGAGAAGATCGCCGGTGTCCGCCGGGACAAGGAGTCCGCGATCGACTCGCAGGACTTCGAGAAGGCCGCCTCCCTGCGCGACAAGGAGAAGCAGCTCCTGGCCGCCAAGGCCAAGCGGGAGAAGGAGTGGAAGGCCGGCGACATGGACGTCGTCGCGGAGGTCGACGGCGAGCTGATCGCCGAGGTCCTCGCGACCGCCACCGGCATCCCGGTCTTCAAGCTGACCGAGGAGGAGTCCTCGCGCCTGCTGCGCATGGAGGACGAGCTCCACAAGCGGGTCATCGGCCAGAAGGACGCCGTCAAGGCGCTCTCGAAGGCGATCCGCCGTACGCGCGCCGGTCTGAAGGACCCCAAGCGTCCCGGTGGTTCGTTCATCTTCGCCGGTCCGTCCGGTGTCGGTAAGACCGAGCTGTCCAAGGCGCTCGCCGAGTTCCTCTTCGGCGACGAGGACGCGCTGATCTCCCTCGACATGTCGGAGTTCAGCGAGAAACACACGGTCTCCCGGCTCTTCGGTTCGCCCCCCGGCTACGTGGGCTACGAGGAGGGCGGCCAGCTGACCGAGAAGGTCCGCCGCAAGCCGTTCTCCGTGGTCCTCTTCGACGAGGTCGAGAAGGCCCACCCGGACATCTTCAACTCGCTGCTGCAGATCCTGGAGGACGGTCGGCTGACCGACTCCCAGGGCCGGGTCGTGGACTTCAAGAACACGGTCATCATCATGACGACCAACCTCGGCACCCGGGACATCTCCAAGGGCTTCAACCTGGGCTTCGCGGCCCAGGGCGACACGAAGTCCAACTACGAGCGCATGAAGAACAAGGTCTCGGACGAGCTCAAGCAGCACTTCCGGCCCGAGTTCCTCAACCGCGTCGACGACGTGGTCGTCTTCCCGCAGCTGACCCAGGACGACATCCTCGCGATCGTCGACCTGATGATCGGCAAGGTGGACGAGCGCCTGAAGGACCGGGACATGGGCATCGAGCTCTCCCAGTCCGCCAAGGAGCTGCTGTCCAAGAAGGGTTACGACCCGGTGCTGGGTGCGCGTCCGCTGCGTCGCACCATCCAGCGCGAGATCGAGGACTCGCTCTCGGAGAAGATCCTCTTCGGCGAGCTGCGTCCCGGTCACATCGTGGTCGTGGACACCGAGGGCGAGGGTGACTCCGCCACCTTCACCTTCCGCGGCGAGGAGAAGTCGGCGCTGCCCGACGTCCCGCCGATCGAGCAGGCGGCCGGCGGTGCCGGACCGAACCTGAGCAAGGAGGCGTAAGCCTCGGCGGAAAGGGGCCGGTGCTCTCAGCACCGGCCCCTTTCGCATGCCCTGCGCGGATCTACGACAGCTGGCCGTCGTAGTCCGGCAGCTTGTACGTCTTCTCCGCGTGGCCGCCCGACAGGTCGGTCGCGCTGTTGCCGATGTTCGCGATGATCGTGTAGCCCTTGTTCTCGATGTCGACGCGCTGGGCCGTCTTGTAGTCGCCGACGTTCTTGAACAGGTCGAAGAAGCCGCGGACGTAGAGCCCGGCGACCTTGTAGCCGCGGTACTTGAGGTTGTAGTCCGTGACCGAGTAGATGATGCCCGGGCGGGCCGTCACGAAGAACAGGGCGACGCCGTGCTCCTGGGCGTACTGGGCGACCTCCCGGACCGGCTGGTTCGCCGGCTGGGGGTAGCTGAAGCCGAAGTCGGTCTCCAGCGTGGTGTTGTCGATGTCGAACACGATCGCCTGCTTCTCGCCCGGCTTGGTGTTCGCGATCCGCTGCTTCAGCTGGGGCAGCGCCTGGTCCATGACGAGTCGGCAGTCCTTCTGCCAGGTGTCGTAGTCGACGTCCGCCGTGGCGGCGGCGGTCGCGATCGTCGTCACGGCGGTGGTCGGCGCGGCCTGGGCGGGGCCGGTGACGGCGACGAGAGCGGCGGCTGCGGCGGCGGTCGTGCCCATGCGGAGCGCCCAGGGGCGTCGGGTGGTCATGTGTGTGGGGGTCCCTTCGCGAACGGCCAGCGTGTCGTGTGCATGTTCGTCGAGCTGGGTGGCGCGAGGGAAACCGTAGGGTTACTGAACGGTAGGTGGCCAGAGGTGTGCGTCACACGACGCGGCGGATTCTTTCGAAGGCGCGGTTCGCCGGGAGGCCGGCGAGGACGTCCTCGGGGATCTCGGTGACGTCCGGGGCGTGCACGACGGTGACCGAGCGCAGGCCGGGGAACAGGGCGGGGACGGCCGTGAAGTCCTCGGTGCCCTGGACGTTGTTGAGCCGCAGATGGGTGACCCCGGGCAGGGGCGGGCCCGGCCAGCCGCCGTTGTGCCGCCAGTCGATGTGCAGATGCCGCAACTCCGGGAGCCGGGCGACCTCTTCGCGGTCGGCGGGCGACAGCGCGGTGGTCAGCCTGGCGAGGCTCAGCCGCTTCAGCGAGGGGAAGCGGTGCAGTCCGCGCAGGCCGGTCCGCTCCAGCGCGTGCTTGGTGAAGCGCAGATAACGCAGGCTCAGGTCCCGGGGCAGGGCCTCGTCGAGGGAGTCGCCGTTCAGCGGGATCCCGAGGTCGAGCTGGTCAAGGGTCGGTGAGCCGGAGAGGGCGGAGAGGTCGAGGCCGGCGGGCAGCAGGTCCAGGGAGAGCCAGATCAGCGGAAGGGGCGCCACCGCGGCCAGGCTCTCCAGCCGCGGGCACCTGTTCACATCCAGATAGCTCAGCAGCCGCAGCTCCGACAGACAGCTCAGATCCCGCAGTTCGTGGTTGTCGCGCAGGACCAGCTCGGTCGTCGTGGCGGGGTTGAGGCCGGCGCCGATCACCTCCGGTGCGACCGCGCCGGACAGCTGCACGGAACGCCTGCCGCCGAGCCCGCGCAGAAAGCGCAGCTCGTCGGCCGAGCGGGCGCTGAAGAACAGCCCCTCCTCGGGCAGATGGGCGACGATCTCCTCGCCGTAGCGCCGGGTCGCGAACCGGGACCAGGTCCAGGAGAGCTGGGCGCGCACGTCCAGCCCCGGATGGTTCCGGAACCGGGCCAGCACCGGCAGCGCCGCCTCCGTCCCGATGAGCGAGGCGGTGACCACGACCGCCCGCGCCTGCTCCTCGCTGAGCCCCTCGGGGCCGGGCAGCAGCTCCAGGGCGAGCGGGCCGACCGAGGCCAGGGCGCGGGCCTCCTCCGTGGTCCGGGGCGGGATGAGCGAGGCCGCGTTCCGCTCGACCTCCTCCCGGACCCGGGGATCCAGCTCCGTGGCGTGCTCCAGCGAGGCCAGCGCGAGCAGCCGTATGCGCGCACTGACCGCGCCCTCGGCCCGCTCCGCCGCCGCGCTCAGGTCCCGTAGCAGCTCCGCCCGTTCCCGCGGCCGCGCGTGCGCCACCGCCAGCCGGACCACGTCCGCCCACTGCTCGTCCGCCGCCCCGCGCACCAGCAGTCCGAAGTCGCCGTCCTCCACGGCGGCCTTGGCGCCCAGGTAGTCCTGGAAGGTGCGGTGCGCGAACTCCACGGTCCCCGCGGCCGGTTCGCGCAGCAGACCGCTGCGGACCAGCAGATACCGCAGGATCTGTGCGGCGTCGCCCTGGTCCGCCGCGACCGGCAGCGACGGCAGCACGTCGGCGATGATCCGCTCGGCGCGGTCGCGGTCCAGCTCGGACTGGTTGTTGCGGATCAGCCAGTACGCCAGCCGCTGCAGGAGCTGGATCTGCGGCGGCTCCGTGAGGAACACGCCCCCGGGGACATGGATGTCCCGTTCCTCGTCCCGCCGCGCGAGCAGCATCGACAGGGCCGCGTCGTACAACTCCTTGCGCCCGTGCGGGAGATAGCCGCGCCGGTCCCGGTGCAGGGCGCACAGCAGGCCGCACATCAGGGGGTTGGTGGCGAGCCGCCCGAGGTCCGGCTTGGTGCGCACGGCGTCCAGCAGGGAGCGCCGGTAGCCGTCCAGGCGCTCCGGGTCGGGCGCGTCGGTCCCGGCCGCGGTGTGCCAGCGCTCGATGAACGCGGCCACGTCGTCCTGGCTCATCGGGGTGAGGGCCAGCTCCGTGAAGCCGTCGGCGGCGAGCCAGTCCTCGCGTACGGCGGAGGGGCGGGAGGTGACCAGCCACTGGTTGCCGGGGTAGACGTCGAGCAGCTCGCGCAGCCAGCGCCGGGTGCGCTCCCGCTCCCGCTCGGGGATCTCGTCGATGCCGTCGACCAGCAGCAGCCCGCGTCCGGCGGTCAGCACCCGGTCGGTCCAGCCGTCCGGCTGGCCGGCGTGGAAGGGGACGTGGGCGGCGGACAGGAAGGCGTCCGGGGCCGGCAGGCCGTGCCGGACCAGGGTGCGCAGCGGCAGCACGAAGGGGATCCGGTCGCCGCGCTCGCCGCGGGCCGCGGTGACCGCCAGCCACTGCACGAGCGTGGTCTTGCCGGACCCGGCGACCCCGCGCAGCAGCACCCGGTCGTGCTCGGCGATGGCCTGCTCGGCGGGGAGCGCGTCGGCGGCGGAGGCGAAGCGCGGCCCGCCGGGGCCGGTGGCGCGGTCGTCCTCGGCCGGGCCGAGGGCCTGGAGGCTGAGATAGGCGGCGTCCAGGGGCCAGCGGTCGGGGGAGTCGGCCAGGTCGATGCCGTAGATCGTGAGCTTGCCGTGCCTGGTGGTGACGTACCGCAGATAGCGCCGCTCGAAGACCGTGTCGGTGCCTCCGGTGGGCGGGGTGCGGGCGATCAGCTCGTCGACCTTGGCGATGAGCTCGCGCTGGCGGCGGGACTGTTCGACGAGGGTGCGGGCGACGAAGGCGGAGCGCTGGGTGAAGAAGTGGACGATGTGCAGACAGGCCGTGGCCAGCAGCCGCTCGTAGAACTGTCCGGCGTCGTAGGACAGCTCCCGGTCCGGGTGGCCCGCCGCCTTCCGCAGGCTCGCGGCCAGGGACCCGTGCCCGAGGTCCACCGCCTGTACGTCGGTCATGGTGAGGTCGCCCAGGGCGTACAGGGTGTCGGCGAGGGCGTGCACGACGGCCGGCTCCTCGTCGGCGGGGAGGGGCCGTTCGCCGCCCCCGAGGGCCTGACGGACCAGCTCGGCGGAGAGTTTGTGCAGGTCGGAGCGGTCCAGGGCACGCTTCTCGCCCTTGAAAGAGACGAACCCGGAGATCCGGACCGGCCGGTCGACCAGGGCGGCTCCGGCGGACTCGGTGACGAAGAGCTTCCTGACCAGCGGGACGACCAGCGAGGAGGCCAGCCGGACACCCATGACCGCGGGTTCCATGTCGGCGCCCACTCCTCCCCCGTCGTCACATGAACGCAGGTCAGCGTAGCGCCGGTCACATTCAGGCGTCCCTGGATCTTGGGCACCGGTGACATGGCGCACAGGACGTGCGTCACGTACTAGGAGGAATAGTTGAAACGCCCTTCAGGGCAAAACGGACTTTTGGTCCAGTCCTCCGGTGTCGACTCCGCCAGGATGGGCGTATTCGTCCCAGATGGGGGCTCTGTCAAGGAGGCTGCGGTTTTGGGATTAAGTACTAGTTTCGGTCGTAGATCACACGTTTGAGAGCTGATGGGCGGTGGGGGTACCAAGGACTGGCACCGCCCGGCAGCCGCCTGAGCGCCGGGTGGTTCTCTTGTCCCCGACACCCCGAGGTTCTGATGTCCCAGCGCGTCTCCGTCCGTTCTTCCCGTACGTCCCTGCTCCGCACCCGCGTCGCCGCAGTGGCCGCCGCCCTGGGGGCGACGGTCGTGCTGGGGGCCGGAGTCGCCTCGGCCGCGGAGCCCGCCGCCGCGAAGTCCGTCGCCACCGCCAAGACCGCCACGGCCGCCAAGGCCGCGAAGAAGGCCAAGGCCGTCTCCTGGGTCAAGCCGGTGAAGAAGTACACGAAGTCCGCGAGCTTCGCCGCGAACGGCGCCATGTGGCAGTCCACCCACAGCGGCCAGGACTTCGCCGTCGCCAGCGGCACCCAGGTCTACGCCGCCCACGGCGGCACGGTCGTCAAGGCCGGCTCCAACGGCGCCGGTGACGGCCCCGCCTACGGCAACGCCGTCGTGATCAAGCACGGCAACGGCACGTACTCCCAGTACGCCCACCTGTCGAAGATCCAGGTGAAGGTCGGTCAGATCGTCAAGACCAACCAGAAGATCGCCCTGTCCGGCAACACCGGCAACTCCAGCGGCCCGCACCTGCACTTCGAGATCCGCACGACCGCCAACTACGGCACGGCGATCGACCCGGTGTCCTTCCTGCGCGGCAAGGGCCTGTCGATCTAAGGCTCCTGTGACTTCCGGGCGCCGCCGTGCGCCTGAGTGATCAGATCGATGGCGACCTCCAGGACAGCTGCGCGCTTCTCCTCGGGGTCGCCTTCGAGTTCCTTCAGCACGAACATCCCGGCGTGCATGGTGAACAGCGCGCTGATGCAGCGGACCTGGTCGACCATGTCCGCGCCGGGGTCGATGACGATCTCCCGCATGCCCATCATGCGGTTTTTGAACATCATGCCGATGCTGAGGTCCCGTACCGTCGCCTGGTTCTCCTGCATGAAGCGGAACAGCGGTTCCGCCTCCGCGAGGGCCGCGGCGTAGCGCCGTACGATCTCCTGCTTCGTCTCCAGGGTGTGGGGCTGCTCCCGCCCCCAGGCGACCAGGTCCTCGATCGGCTTCGTCAGATCCTCGAAGAGGCTGACGATGATCTCTTCCTTGGTCTTGAAGTGGTAGTAGAGCGCCGCCTTGGTGACCTCGAGGCGCTCGGCGATCTCGCGCAGCGAGGTCTTCTCGTAGCCCTGCTCGGCGAAGAGTTCGAGCGCCACGTCCTGGATGCGCTGGCGGGTGTCCCCGCGGCGCCGCTGCCTGGTGCCGTCCATGCCGCCCATCCTCGTGGTCCCTCGCGCTTTCCAAAAACTTACTTGACGCCCGGCTAGTTACGCCTCTACTTTCCTGCAGTGTAGACAACTAGCCGGTCGGCAAGTAAGTAGCTGGGGGAGTGGGAGTCATGGCGCAGACGCAGGCCTTGGACGCGGTACCGGAGAAACAGCCCAAGAGTGTTCGGGTCGTGCTCCTCGCGCTCATGATCACGATGATGCTGGCGATGCTCGACAACATGATCATCGGTACGGCGATGCCGACGATCGTGGGTGAGCTGGGCGGCCTCGAACACCTCTCCTGGGTGGTCACCGCCTACACCCTCGCCACCGCCGCCTCCACCCCGCTGTGGGGCAAGCTCGGCGACATGTACGGCCGCAAGGGCGTCTTCATGTCCTCGATCGTGCTCTTCCTGCTCGGCTCCGCGCTCAGCGGCATGGCCCAGGACATGGGCCAGCTCATCGGCTTCCGCGCGGTGCAGGGACTCGGCGCCGGCGGACTCATGGTCGGTGTGATGGCGATCATCGGCGACCTCATCCCGCCCCGGGAGCGCGGCAAGTACCAGGGCATGATGGCCGGCGTCATGGCGCTCGCGATGATCGGCGGTCCGCTGGTCGGCGGCACCATCACCGACCACTGGGGCTGGCGCTGGGCCTTCTACATCAACCTGCCGCTCGGCATCGTCGCCCTCGCCGCGATCAGCGCCGTGCTGCACCTGCCGAAGAAGCGGTCCGAGGCCCGTATCGACTACCTCGGCGCCGGGCTGCTGACCGTCGGCATCACCGCGATCGTGCTGGTCACCACCTGGGGCGGCACGGAGTACGCCTGGACCTCCGCGCGGATCATGGAGCTGATCGGCATCGGCGTCGCCGCGCTGGTCGGGTTCGTGTTCTGGCAGACCAAGGCCGCCGAGCCGGTGCTGCCGCTGCACATCTTCCGCAGCCGCAACTTCACCCTGATGTCGGTCATCGGCTTCATGGTCGGCTTCGTGATGTTCGGCGCCACGCTCTTCCTGCCGCTGTACCAGCAGTCCGTGCAGGGCGCGTCCGCCACCAACTCCGGGCTGCTGCTCCTGCCGATGCTCGGCGCGATGCTGGTGACCTCGATGGTCGCGGGCCGGGTGACCACCAACTCCGGCCGCTACTACGTCTTCCCGGTGGCCGGCAGCGTCCTCATGGTGATCGGCCTGTACCTGCTGTCCACGATGGACACCGGGACCTCGCGGCTGACCTCCGGCGTGTACATGGCCGTGGTCGGACTCGGCATGGGCTGTCTGATGCAGATCACCATGCTGGTCGCGCAGAACAGCGTGGAGATGAAGGACATGGGCGTCGCGTCCTCCTCCACCACCCTCTTCCGCACCCTCGGCTCCTCCTTCGGTGTCGCGATCATGGGCGCGCTGTTCAACAGCCGGGTCCAGGACGTCATGGCCGAGCGGGGCGGGGAGCTCGGCTCCAGGATGACCGAGCAGTCCGCGCAGCTGGACGCGGCGAGCCTGGCGAAGCTGCCGGAGGCGGTTCGCGAGGCCTACCAGCACGCGGTGTCCGCGGGCACCCACTCCGCCTTCCTGCTGGGCGCCGCGGTGACGGTGATCGCACTGGTCGCGGCGGTGTTCGTGAAGGAGGTCCCGCTGAAGGGGGCGGGACCGAAGCCCGAGGACGGGGCCGGAGCGCCGAAGGCGCCGGTGGCGGAGACCGTCTGATCCGGTTCGACGGCGGCCTTGTGCAGCGGGCCCTCGCAGGTGGTGCGCGTCGATGTCAGTGGCGCGTGCCACCATCGGCCGTATGGACAGGACCCGGCAGCTGCGGCTGGCCAAGGACGCGATGGACCGGGACTGGGCGGACCCCGGTCTCGACCTCGACACCGTGGCCGCGCACGCCGGGTACTCCCGCTTCCATTTCGTACGGGCCTTCAAGGCGTCGTACGGCGAGACCCCCGGCCAGTACCTGACGCACCGCCGGATCGAGCGGGCGAAGGAGATGCTCCGGGGCGCCGACCTGACCGTCACGGAGATCTGCCATCTGGTCGGCTTCAGCAGCCTCGGCACCTTCTCGGCCCGCTTCAAGACGCGGACCGGGCTCTCCCCGAGCGAGTACCGCAGCAGGTACGTCCGCGCCGGTGCCTCGCTCATACCCGGCTGCTACGCCATGCTCTGGGCCGGCGGTTTCCCCCGGACGAGCTCCGCAACATCGGAGAAGCGCCCCGGGTCCGCCCCTGCCTACGGTGACCGGGAAAGCAGCCCGCAGGACAGGAGAGCGGAACCATGATCAAGGGCCTGGGCATCACCACCGTGTGGACCTTCGACCAGCAGCGCACGAAGGCCTTCTTCACGGAGAAGCTCGACTTCGAGGTGCGCAGCGAGGTCGCGATGGGCGACATGCGCTGGGTGACCGTCGGCGCCAAGGACCAGCCGGACGTGGAGCTGGCGCTGATGAGCCTGGACGGACCCGGTCTCGACCCCGAGTCCTCGCAGGCGCTCAAGACGCTGGTCGGCAAGGGCGTCATCGGCGCGGGCGCCTTCCGCACGGACGACTGCCGAGCGGACTGGGCGACCTTCACCGCACGCGGGGTCGAGTTCATCCAGGAGCCGCAGGAACGGCCGTACGGCATCGAGGCGATCTTCCGCGACGACAACGGCAACTGGTACTCGCTGACGGAGCGGAGCGAGGAGCTGGACATGGGCAAGGAGTTCTAGCCCAAGGGGCCCGGACTCCTACGGCAGCATCGGGTAGCTGCCGGTGTTCGTCGGCGCGTGCTCCGGCAGCCACAGCACCGCCACCGCCCCCTCCGCCGGGACGCCCTCCGGCGCGCCCGCCGGGCGGATGTTGCGGAAGGTCAGGCGGGCGCCCAGCACCCGCGCCTGACCTGCCGCGATGGTCAGCCCCAGGCCGTGCCCGCGCCCCGCGCGGTCGCTGCTGCCGGTGCGGAAGCGGCTCGGGCCCTCCGCGAGGAGCGCCTCGGGGAAACCGGGGCCGTGGTCACGGACCCGGATGACCCGGCCCTCGACGGTGACCTCGATCGGCGGCTTGCCGTGCCGGGAGGCGTTGGCCAGCAGATTGAACAGCACCCGCTCCAGGCGCCGGGGGTCGGTGGTGACCTCCGACTCGTGCACCACCCGTACCTCGACGTCCGGGTCCTTCGCCGCCACCCGCCGGGTGATGAACTCGCCCAGCATGATGTCCTGCAGCTCGGCCCGCTCCGAGGCGCTGTCGAGCCTGGCCACCTCCAGGACGTCCTCCACCAGCGTGCGCATCGCCTTCGCCCGGTCCAGGACCAGTTCGGTCGGCCGCCCCGGCGGCAGCAGCTCGGCCGCGGTCAGCAGACCGGTGACCGGAGTGCGCAGCTCGTGCGCGATGTCGGCGGTGACCCGGCGCTCGGCCTCCAGCCGCTGCTGGAGCGCGTCCGCCATGGCGTCCACGGCCCGCGCCAGGTCGTCGGTCTCGTCCCGGACGACTCCGCCGATCGCCTCCCGCACCCGTACGTCCGGCTCGCCCTTGGCGACTTGCCCCGCCGCGACCGCCGCCTTGCGCAGCCGGCGCGACATCTGACCGCCGATCAGCACGCCGATCGCGCTGCCGCCGAGGACGACCGCGATGGAACCGATCACCAGGGCCTGGTCGAGGTCCTTGAGGATGTCGGTGCTGCGGTCGGTGAACCCGGTGTGCAGCGACAGCACATGCCCGTCCTGCACCGGTACGGCCGCCCATATGTCGGGCCCGCCGCCGGGTGAGTCGGTGACGTACGTCGCCCGCCGCCCCTCCCGCACCTTCTCCCGCAGGGGTGCCGGCAGGTCGGGGTCGTCGACCTTGACGTTGGGGAAGTTCGGCCGCGCGGACAGCTCGTAGTTGCGCTGCGCTATCTTGATCCGCTCGTCGGCGAGATCGCGGGCGTTGTCCAGCATCGAGACCCGCGCCGCGTTGTGCACGACCAGGCTGAGCGCGACCGCCACCAGCGCGCCGACCAGCGCGATGGCCGCGCTGAGCTTCCACTTCAGCCCGGTACGAATGTCGGCCGCGCGGATGTCCGCGCGGCGCCAGGTGATCCCCCGCATGCCCGCCCCGTTCAGGCCTTGAGCTTGTAGCCGAAGCCGCGGACCGTCTCGATCCGGTCCTGGCCGATCTTGGTGCGCAGCCGCTGCACATGGACGTCGACGACCCGGGTGTCCCCGCCCCAGCCGTAGTCCCACACCCGCTCCAGCAGCTTGTCGCGGGAGAGCACGGTGCCCGGCGCTGAGGAGAACTCCAGCAGCAGCCGCATCTCGGTGGGCGTGAGCGCCACCGGCCGGCCGGCCCGGCGCACCTCCATGCCCTCGGTGTCGATCTCCAGTTCGCCGAAGGTCAGCACCCCGCCGGCCGCCGTCGCCCCCGGCTCCTCGGCCTGGACTCCGCCGCTCGCGTGTCCGAAGCGCCGCAGCACCGCCCGGATCCGGGCGACCAGCACCGCGCCGTCGAACGGCTTGGTCACGTAGTCGTCGGCGCCCGCCTCCAGGCCCAGCACCACGTCGATGGAGTCGGCGCGCGCCGACAGCATGATCACCGGCACGGTCGACTCGTCGCGGATACGGCGGCACAGGCTGACGCCGTCGAGACCCGGGACCATGACGTCCAGCAGCGCGATGTCGGGCCGGTCGGCGCGGAACGCCTCCAGACCGGACAGTCCGTCGGGCATGGCGGTGACCGCGAAACCGTCCCGCTCCAGGGCGAGCTGGGTGGCCTCGCGGATGACGTCGTCGTCCTCGACGAACAGAACGTGGGTCTGGTCTGCCATCCCGGTGCTCTCAGTCCTCGTGTGGGGGGCGTGTGGTGTTGTCGTTCAAGAGAGTGGTGCGAGAGAGTCGTACAAGTGAGTCGTACAAGATGATCGGGCCAGGTGGTCCGATCGGTTCACTCAGGTCTCCGGAACCGGTGAGGGTTCCTCGCCGACGACCGTGCCGTAGTCGTTGTGCCAGAAGTACTCCTGGGCGAAGCGGCCCTCGCGCCAGCGGTACGTGATCACGTTCTCGCCGGACGGGCTCGACACCGGGTCGCCCTTCTCGTACACCTGCTTGCTCACCACCAGATCGCCCCGGTCGATCTGCGCGTAGACCGGCGGCTCCTCGGCCTTGAAGACGTTCTCGTACGTGCCGTTCTGCTCGCGATACACGTACGAGCCCACACCGACGCCGTCTCCGCAGGTCAGGACGTTGACCACGACGTCCTCGGAGGATCCGCCGGTGAGGTCGCCGTAGGAGGTGTCGATGGGGTAGTCGTCCGCGACGCACGGCTGGAGGTCGCTCTTGACCTCCTGCGACACCCGCGGATCCGACTTGATCAGCCGGACCACCTCCGCCTGCCCGGGACGGCCGGTCGACGCGGGGGCGGGGGACGCCGAGGGGACGACGGCGGCGCCCGCCGCCGACTCGTCGTGCGCCGGGCCCTCGTCGCGGGCGCCGGTGCCGCCCGTGGCGCAGGCGGACACGAAAAGGCCGAGGGCGGCGAACACGGCCAGCGCCGTGATCACCGCCCGGGAAGTCCCCCGTGCCCCGGCCGCCCGTGTGGCCTCAGTGGCTAGGCCGCGCAACGCTCCCGCTCCTCACGCTCCAGCGCGCGTGCGTCCAGATCGCGGCTCTCCAGCTCCTCACGGAGCCGGGCGAGCGCCCGGTGCAGCGTGCTCTTGACCGTTCCGGCCGACATGCCGAGGGCGGCGGCCGTCTCCTCCGTGGACATCTGCTCCCAGTGTCGCAGCACGACCACACTGCGCTGCTTGGGGGCGAGCACCCGCATGATGTCCATCAGCAGGGCGCGGTCCGCGTGCTGCTCGGTGGAGTCGTCGACCGAGGCGTCCGGGAGCTGCTCGGTCGGGACCTCCTCCAGCTTGCGGGCCCGCCACCACTCGGTCCGCGTGTTGATCATGACGCGGCGCAGGTAGGCGTCCGCGAGCCGCTTGTCCTCTATGGTCTCCCAGCGGCCGTACGTCCGTACCAGCGCCGTCTGGAGGAGGTCCTGGGCGTCCACGGGGTCCGGGACCAGCCGGCGGGCACTGCGCAGCAGCGCCTCCTGCCGGGTGCGGACGTACTCCTCGAACTCGAGCACCTCGCCCTGCGCCATGTTGACCGCCTCCGATTCCCCGTGAACTTCGTTGCGTGCCACCCCGTCGGGCACGCAACAGAAGCTACGGAGGCGTTGTCACGGCGCTGTCCGAAGCAGCCTGCGGCTGGCAATCGGCTGTCCGTCGGTTGTGTAACGGAAGTAGGCCAGGGGTAAAGGAGGGCACCGGATCGCTCCGGTTCGGGGCGATTTGCCGGGCGGTGAGCCGGCGGGCAACCGATACAGAACGCGGGGCGGTCAGCCGGCGGGCAACCGGTACAGAGCGCCGGGCAGCGGCTCCACCAGCCCGTCGGCGACGAGCCCGTCCAGCGCGCGGGCCCGCTGCACCGGCTCGTGCCACACGCGGTCCAGGGCCGCCTGCGGCACGGGCGCGTGGGCTTCGCGCAGTACGGCGAGCAGCTTGCCGCGGACCTGGCGGTCGGTGCCGGCGTAGGTCTGGCCGCGGCGCGGCGGGCCCTCGTGCTCCGGCTTGCCCGCGAGCCGCCAGGCGCACTGCGCGGCGATCGGACAGCGGTGGCACGACTCGTTCTTCGCCGTGCACACCAGCGCGCCCAGTTCCATGGAGGCGGCGGCCCAGCGCGCGGCCGTCGGCACGTCCTCGGGCAGCAGCGCGCGGGCGAGCCTGCGCTCGGCGGCGGTGGTGGCGTTCGGCGGGTACCGCACGCCGGTGACCGCGCGGGCGAAGACCCGGCGGACGTTCGTGTCGAGCACCGGGTGCCGCTGCCCGTACGCGAAGGAGGCGACGGCGGCCGCCGTGTACTCGCCGATGCCGGGCAGCGCGAGGAGCTGCGCGTGATCGGTCGGTACGTCACCGCCGTGCCGTTCAGCTATCGCCACCGCGGCGCCGTGCAGCCGCAGCGCGCGGCGCGGATAGCCGAGCCGGCCCCAGGCACGGACGGCCTCGCCGGGCGCCTCGGCGGCCAGGTCGGCGGGGCGCGGCCAGCGGGTCAGCCACTGCTCGTAGACGGGCAGGACGCGGTTCACCGGGGTCTGCTGGAGCATGAACTCGCTGACCATCACCCCCCACGGCCCGGCCTCGGGCCGCCGCCAGGGCAGATCCCGGGCGTGCTCGTCGAACCAGTCGATGACAGGAGCGTGCAGCGGCTCGCCCTTGGGCGAATCGGCGTGCTCCGGGTGAACGTGGGGCTTCGTGGGCACAGTCATGGCCTTACCGATCCTGCCATGCGCGACGCCCCGGAGGGCGGCACCGCCACCCCTTGGGGGTATGGCGGCGTCCCTCGGCGGCGGCCCCCCGTGGGGCGTGCCCCGACGAAGAACGCGGGTGGGAGCGCCCGTTGGGGCGGCGTGCCGGGATGATGATCCGGAAAAGTTGTGGCCGGGGCGGCGGGTGGGGCAAGGTAACGCGCCGATCTCTCGTACAGTTTGCGCCGTGGGATCTCTGCGCAATCCGGTCGGGCCGCTTCCCTCCTCCATCTACTGGCGACGGAGGGCCGTACTGCTGTCCGTGCTCGCCCTGTTGGCGTTGCTGATCGCCTGGGTGGTCACCTCGGGCGGCGGGGGAGACAAGAACGGCGCGGATGGAAGCAACGGCAAGAATCCCGCCCCCTCGACGATCACGCCGGGCCCCTCCGGCTCCGGTCCCGCGATCAGTGAAGCGCCGGGCGGGCGGGACGAGTCGGACGACGAAGGGTCGGGGTCCGGGGACAGCTCCGGGTCCGGGCCGGGCGACGGCTCCGGTTCCGACGGCGGCTCCGGTACGGGTTCGGGTTCCGACGGCAGCGCGGGCGGCGGCGGTTCGGCGGCCGGTACGGGTGTCGGGGCGGGCGACGCGCTTCCGGCGGGCTCCTCCTTGCCCAACTGCACCGCCGGTGCCGTGAAGTTGACGGTGCGCAGCGCGCGCAACACGTACGGGCCCGGCGAGACCCCCACCCTCGAACTCACCGCCACGAACTCCTCCGGCGGCGACTGCAAGGTCGATCTCGGCCCGAAGAACGCGGTGTTGACGATCACTGAGGCCGGCGGCGATGACGACTACTGGTCCTCCGCGGACTGCCCCAGGACCGCGGGAAGTCTGGTCTTCCGGGTCGCCGCCGACAGCAGCGTCACCTACACGGTGAAGTGGGACCGCAAGCCGAGCGCCCCCGAGTGCGCCACACCTCCGGCGGGTTCGGCCGTGGCGGGCACCTACCTGGTGGAAGCCACGACTCCGGGCTTCGCGAAGGCGCAGACGTCGTTCGTGCTGGAGAAGGACTGAGCGCAGGCCGCGGGGTGCTGGGCTCAGGCGGACTGAGCGCAGGCCGGGGTGCTGGGCTCAGGCGGACTGAGCGCAGGCCGGGGGCCGGTCGCCCGTGAGTTGCGCGGGCTAGACGTACCGCTCCAGGATCGACGACTCCGCCAGCCGCGACAGCCCCTCGCGCACGCTCCGCGCGCGGGCCTCGCCGACGCCGTCCACTGTCTGGAGGTCGTCCACGCTCGCGGCGAGCAGCTTCTGCAGGCCGCCGAAGTGCTCCACCAGCCGGTCGATGATCGCCCCGGGCAGCCGCGGCACCTTCGCCAGCAGCCGGAACCCACGCGGCGACACCGCGGAGTCCAGTGCCTCGGGCGACCCGGTGTAACCCAACGCCCGGGCCACCGTGGACAGTTCCAGCAGCTCCGCGTGGCTCAGCGCGTCCAGCTCGTACAGCGCCTCATCGACCGTACGGGAACGCTTCGCCGTCGGCTCGGGCACGTAGTCCCGCACCACCAGCTCGCGCTCGGGCTCCACGCCCGCGATCAACTCGTCCAGCTGCAGCGCGAGCAGCCGCCCGTCCGTACCGAGCTCCACCACGTACTCGGCGATCTCGGTGGCGATCCGGCGCACCATCTCCAGACGCTGCGCCACCGCCGAGACGTCCCGGACCGTCACCAGGTCCTCGATCTCCAGTGCCGACAGCGTGCCCGCGACCTCGTCGAGCCGCAACTTGTAGCGCTCCAGGGTGGCCAGCGCCTGGTTCGCGCGGGACAGGATCGCCGCGGAGTCCTCCAGCACGCGCCGCTGCCCGTCGACGTACAGCGCGATCAGCCGCATCGACTGCGAGACGGAGACGACCGGGAACCCCACCTGCTTGCTGACCCGGTCCGCCGTACGGTGCCGGGTGCCCGTCTCCTCGGTGGGGATCGTCGGATCCGGCACCAGCTGCACGCCCGCGCGCAGGATCTTCGACAGGTCCGAGGAGAGCACGATGCCGCCGTCCAGCTTGCACAGCTCCCGCAGCCGGGTCGCCGTGAACTCGACGTCCAGCACGAATCCGCCCGTGCACATGGCCTCGACGGTCTTGTCGGAGCCCAGCACGATGAGCCCTCCGGTGTTGCCGCGGAGGATCCGCTCGAGGCCGTCGCGCAGGGCCGTGCCGGGTGCCACGGCGCTCAGTGAGGCGCGCATCAGGCCATCGGTACCGGCGCTCCCACCGGACTTTCCGGGAGCCGCTGCCCGGTCGTTGGCTGCCACTGCACTCCTCCGGTCGCAGGTTCTGGGGCGCTCCCGTTTCGCACACTCGGTTCGTACGGACGGGCGAGACCAGGGCAAAGTCTACCGGCGGTCCTCCTCGTCCCGTGGGGCCTCTCGTCGACGCGAGCGCGGAAGGACCCTGAGGGCGTCCCCTATGTCCGCGACTTCCAGCACCTTCATCCCGGCCGGGACCTTGCCCGGATCGCCCGGCACGAGCGCGTGCGTGAAGCCGAGACGGTGCGCCTCGGCCAGCCGGCGCTGGACCCCGGTGACCCGTCTGACCTCGCCCGCGAGGCCCACCTCGCCGATCGCGACGAGGTTCTTGGGCAGCGGGGTGTCGCTCGCGGCGCTGGCCAGCGCGAGCGCGATGGCGAGGTCGGCGGCGGGCTCGGAGAGCTTCACTCCGCCGACCGTCGCGGAGTAGATGTCCCTTTTGCCCAGGGCGCTGATCCTGCCGCGCTGTTCCAGGACGGCGAGCATCATCGAGACCCGGGAGGTCTCCAGGCCCGAGGTGGTGCGGCGGGGGGAGGGGATCTGCGAGTCGACGGTGAGCGCCTGCACTTCGGCGACCAGGGGGCGGCGGCCCTCCAGGGTGACCGTCAGACAGGTGCCGGGGACCGGTTCGTCACGACGGGTCAGGAAAAGTCCGCTTGGGTCGGCGAGGCCCGTGATGCCCTCGTCGTGCAGTTCGAAGCAGCCGACCTCGTCGGTGGCGCCGTAGCGGTTCTTGACGCCGCGGACCAGGCGCAGGCGCGCGTGCCGGTCGCCCTCGAAGTGCAGGACGACGTCCACCAGGTGCTCCAGCAGGCGGGGGCCCGCGATGGCGCCGTCCTTGGTGACATGGCCCACGAGGAGCGTCGACATCCCGCGCTCCTTGGAGGCCCGGATCAGGGCGCCCGCCACCTCCCGCACCTGCGCCATGCCGCCGGGCGCGCCGTCGATCTCCGGCGAGGCCACGGTCTGCACGGAGTCGAGGATCAGCAGGGACGGTTTGACCGCGTCCAAGTGCCCGAGCACGGCCGCCAGATCGGTCTCGGCGGCGAGATAGAGATGATCGTGGAGGGCCTTGATGCGGTCGGCGCGCAGCCGCACCTGGCTCGCCGACTCCTCGCCGGTGACATACAGGGTGGGGTGCTCGTCGCTGGCCGACTTGGCGGCGACGTCCAGCAGCAGCGTGGACTTGCCGACGCCGGGCTCGCCCGCGAGCAGCACGACGGCGCCGGGCACCAGACCGCCGCCGAGGACCCGGTCCAGCTCGGGCACGCCGGTGGAGCGGGCGGTCGCCCGCCGCCCGTCGACCTGCCCGATCGGCAGCGCGGACGTCGTGACACGCCCCGGCGCCGTCGTACGGACCGCGGGCGCGCCGTACTCCTCGATCGTCCCCCAGGCCTGACACTCGGGGCACCGACCGAGCCACTTGGCCGTCTGCCAGCCGCACTCGGTGCAGCGGTAGGACGGACGCTCCTTGGCGGTCTTCGTACGGGCAGCCATGGACGGAACGGTATAGGGCGCCACTGACAACGCCGTCGTCGCCGTGTCCGACGAGGCCCGCGGGCGGTCGTGCCGCGGGGGCGGCCCCCGCGTCCACCCCGTTCACCACGCGGAACCGGCCACCGCCACCCCGTTCCGGCCACGGAATCCGGCGCTCCTGTCCCCTATTGAGGGATCGTTTCACCCGTACGGATTAAAAGTGCTCAAGGTGGAAGAAGCCGCCACCCCGACCCGCCTACGGTCCACGGGTGAAGAGCAGCAGTCCGGAGACCACCACCCGCACCACCGGCGCACACCGAGCGCACCGGGAGGCGCGCGACCGGCGGGCCGCGCGCACTCTGGCACAGCGACCGCCCGCCAGGTACGAGCCGTACCTGGACGGCCTGTTCACCTACTGCCTCTCCGTGCTGTGCGACCACGACGCGGCCACCGCCGCCCTCGGCGACGTCCTCGCCCTCGCCGAGCGCCGCGGACAGCGCGTCCCGGAGTCCGCCGCCGACCGCCGCGCCTGGCTGTACGCGCTCGCCCGCTGGTCCTGCCTGCGCAAGCTGGCCGAGGCCAAGCAGAAACGTCAGGCCACGCACGCCGCCGGCCGCACCGACGCGCACCGCAGGCCCCCCGTCCCGCCCGTCTCCGAGCAGGTCCAGGAGGACCGCAGGCGCCAACTCGCCCTGCTCGCCTGGCCGGAGGCGGCCGGCACCACCCCCGAACAGCGCGAGGCGCTCGAACTCGCCGTACGCCACCACCTCGCCGCCCACGAGGTCGCCGCCGTCCTCGGCATGGACCTCGCCGTCGCGCGCGAACTCCTCGCCTCCGCCGCCTGCGAGGTGGAGCGCACCCGCGCGGCCCTCGCCGTGGTCGAGACCGGCACCTGCCCGAGCGTGGCCCGCCTCACCGGCGACCACCAGCTCGTCCTCAGCACGGCCCTGCGCCGGGAGCTGGTCCGCCACGTCGACGACTGCCCCCGCTGCCGCCGTACGGCCGAGCGCGCCGTGCCCGGCCGCTGGCCCGGCGCCTCCGTCACCCCCGCCGAACTGCCCGTCCTCGAGGCACCCCGCGCGGCCCTGCACGTCGCCATGGCGCACGTCCCCCGCGCGCGGGGCACCGCCCCCCGCTTCGACCGGCGCGGCTTCCCGATGGACCCCAAGGACCGGGCCGCCCGCAGGGACCGCCTCCGCGCGCGGGCCGTCACCACGACCGTCGTCGCCACCGTCGTCGCCGCGCCCGTGCTCGCCCTGTGGGCCGCCTACCGGGGGACGCCGACCGGCGAGGGCGCCGAGGGGCACTCGGCCAGCGCGAGCGAGGCGCACGGCCCGGACGCCCTCGACGGCGAGGCCACGGACGGCGGTTACGAGAACGCCGGCAACGCCAGCGCCCGCCCCGGCGGCCGGCACGCCAAGGACGGCGGGCCCGATGTCACCGTCGAGGTCATCAGCGTCACCGGCGCCGGGAAGCCGGGCGCGGGACAGCTCGACGTCACGGCGGACCACCTTGGGGACACCACGCTCATCACCCTCCGGGCGACCGGTGACGCTCCGGTGCGGTGGTCCGCCACGACCGGTGCCGCCTGGCTCTACCTGAGCCGCTCCTCGGGAACCCTCGACCCGGGCGAGTCGTTGACGATCAAGGTGTACGTCGATCCGCTGCGCGAACCGTCCGGGTACTGGACCGCGCGGGTCGCCGTGGCGCCCGCCGGTGCCGTCGTCCGTATCGAGGGGTACGGCACCGCGCCCGGCCCGTCCGATCCGGTGCCCTCCGACCCCGGGCCGGGGAGCCCAGATCCGGAGCCGACCGGACCCACCGAGCCCACGCCCAGCGACCCGCCGCCGACGTCCCCGGACCCCACGCCCACCGATCCGGCGCCCACCGAGCCCACGCCCAGCGATCCGCCGCCCTCTTCGTCGGACCCGGACCCGCCGCCGTCCGAGTCGGGGGATCCGTCCGGCTCGTCGCCGCCGCCCAGTGGCAGCGGCGACCCGAGCCCGTCCACGTCCTAGCCCTTCGGGCCCTCAGACCACCGGGTCCGCGGGATGCGGTGCCAGCAACGGCAGCTGCGAGGCCAGCCGCTCCTCGCACAGCTCGACCAGGCGGTCGTAGCCCGCCTTGCCCATCAGCTCGGTCAGCTCCGCGCGGTAGGAGACGTAGACCGGATCGCCGGCGCCGTGTGCCGAGGTCGCCGACGTGCACCACCAGTGCAGGTCATGGCCGCCCGGACCCCAGCCGCGGCGGTCGTACTCGCCGATGGAGACCTGGAGCACACGCGTGTCGTCGGGGCGGTCGATCCAGTCGTAGGTCCGCCGGACCGGCAGCTGCCAGCAGACGTCCGGCTTGGTCTCCAGCGGCTCGCGGCCCTCCTTCAGGGCGAGGATGTGCAGCGAGCAGCCCGCCCCGCCCGCGAACCCGGGGCGGTTCTGGAAGATGCACGAGCCGTTGTAGGGGCGGGTCTGGCGGTCGCCGTCCTCGTCCTCCGAGATCCAGCCGTGCTCCAGGCCCTCGTCGTGGTGCTGCCAGATCTCCGGCGTGAGCCTCGCCACATGCTCGGCCACCCGCTTCTCGTCGTCCTCGTCCGAGAAGTGGGCGCCCAGAGTGCAGCAGCCATCGTCCGCGCGGCCTGCTTGGATGCCCTGGCAGCCGCTGCCGAAGATGCAGTTCCAACGAGAGGTCAGCCATGTCAGATCGCACCGGAAGATCTGCTCGTCGTCTGCCGGATCGGGGAACTCCACCCATGCGCGGGCGAAGTCCAGCCCCTTCTCGTCGGCAGCCGCGGCCTGCTGCGCCCTCTTCGACGGCTTCACCTTCGACGAATCGCCGGATGATTTGGCCGTCTTCTGGTCCTTCGCCTTTTTCGTCTTTGGCACGCGTCCAGGGTAAGTCGCCCGAGACCTCGGCAGGGACAGCTCCGGGGGAGGTGCCCGGCTCGGCGGGCAGTAGCGTGCCGTACATGAGACTCGGTGTCCTCGACGTGGGATCTAACACGGTGCATCTGCTGGTCGTGGATGCGCACCCCGGCGCGCGCCCGCTGCCGGCACACTCGCACAAGGCGGACCTGCGCCTTGCCCAGCTGCTCGACGAGAGCGGGGCCATAGGGTCCGACGGGGTCGACAAGCTGATCTCCGTGGTGAAGGAGGCGCTGCAGGCCGCCGAGGACAAGGGCGTGGAGGACCTGCTGCCGTTCGCCACGTCCGCGGTGCGGGAGGCGAGCAACGCGGACGACGTCCTCGCGCGCGTGAAGGCCGAGACCGGCGTGGAGCTCCAGGTCCTCACGGGGGCCGAGGAGGCCCGGCTGACGTTTCTGGCCGTTCGCCGCTGGTTCGGCTGGTCGGCGGGGAAGCTGCTGGTGCTGGACATCGGGGGCGGGTCGCTGGAGATCGCGTACGGGATCGACGAGGAGCCGGACGCGGCGGTGTCGCTGCCGCTGGGGGCGGGGCGGCTCACCGCGGGGTGGCTGCCGGGCGATCCGCCGGCGGCCGAGGACATACGGGCCCTGCGTCGGCACGTCCGGGCCCAGATCGCGCGGACGGTGGGGGAGTTCAGCCGGTTCGGGCGGCCCGATCATGTCGTGGCCACGTCGAAGACGTTCAAGCAGCTCGCCCGTATCGCCGGAGCGGCCCGTTCCGCGGAGGGGCTGTACGTCCAGCGCGAGCTGAAGCGGGGGTCGTTGGAGGCCCTGGTGCCGCAGCTCTCGGGGATGACCACGGCGGAGCGGGCGGAGCTTCCCGGGGTGTCCGAAGGACGGGCGGGGCAGCTGCTCGCGGGGGCGCTCGTCGCGGAGGGCGCGATGGATCTGTTCGGCGTGGAGACGCTGGAGATCTGCCCCTGGGCGCTGCGGGAGGGCGTCATCCTCCGGCGGCTGGACCATATGCCCGCCGTGTGACGCCTTGGCGGGTGCCCGGACCTGTGCCCTGAGCCTGGAGTCGCTGCCCGGTACCGGGAGTCGTGCTCGACACCGGGATCCGTGCTCGACACCGGGATCCGTGCTCGGTACCCGGAGCCGTGCTCGGTGCGTGAGGTGTGCCACCCCGTGGGTCCTCGTGAGCCGTCGGCTCGGGTGCTGCCGGGGCACGTGTGTGCGAGGCAAATGCCCTGTATGCGCGTGTGCAGGGGCTTACTGGCCGGTTCTCGCGGGCCGTCGGCATCGCTCGGGCTCGCGCTCCCCGGTGTCCGGTGAGGCCCCGTACTCTGTCCCTCGTGGCAGAACCAGTGGTGCGCATCCCGGATGCGAAGGTCGCTCTGTCGACGGCCTCGGTCTATCCGGAGTCGACGGCGACGGCCTTCGAGATCGCCGCGCGCCTCGGGTACGACGGTGTCGAGGTCATGGTGTGGACCGATCCCGTCAGCCAGGACATCGAGGCGCTGCGCCGGCTCAGCGACTACCACCGGATCCCGATCCTCGCCGTGCACGCCCCCTGCCTGCTCATCACCCAGCGCGTGTGGTCCACCGACCCGTGGACCAAGCTCCAGCGGGCCCAGGCCGCGGCCGAGAAGCTCGGCGCGAGCACGGTCGTCGTGCACCCTCCGTTCCGCTGGCAGCGCCAGTACGCGCGGGACTTCGTCGCCGGAATCTGGCGCATGGCGAACGAGACGGATGTGCGGTTCGCCGTCGAGAACATGTACCCGTGGCGGTACCGGGACCGCGAGATGCTCGCGTACGCGCCCGACTGGGACGTCACGAAGGACGACTACCGTCACTTCACGATCGATCTCAGCCATACGTCGACCGCCCGCACCGACGCCCTTCATATGATCGACCGTATGGGCGACCGGCTGGGGCATGTGCACCTCGCGGACGGGCGGGGATCGGCCAAGGACGAGCACCTGGTTCCCGGGCGGGGCGACCAGCCGTGCGCCGAGGTGCTGGAGCGGCTCGCCCTCACTGGGTTCGACGGCCATGTCGTCATCGAGGTCAACACCCGTCGCGCCATGTCCAGCGCCGAGCGGGAGGCCGACCTCGCCGAGGCCCTGGCGTTCACCCGGCTGCATCTGGCCTCCGCGGTGAAGGTGCCCCGGCCGTGAGCGACACCGCAGCGGCACCGCGCAGGGGCCGGGGCCGCCGTACGCGCAGCGAAGCCGCCGACACCCGTGCCCGGATCCTGGCCGTGGCCCGCGAGGAGTTCTCCGAGCGGGGATACGAGAAGACCTCCGTGCGCGGGATCGCCAAGGCGGCCGGCGTCGACTCCGCGCTGGTGCACCACTACTTCGGCACCAAGGAACAGATCTTCGAGGCGGCCGTGGAGGTCGCCTTCGCGCCCGCGTTCAGGGCCCGCGACTCCATCCTCGACGGCCCCCTCGACGGCGTCGGCGAACGGCTGACCCGGATGATCCTCGGTCTCTGGGAGAACCCGGTGACCAGGGCGCCGCTGCTGGCGATCGTGCGCTCGGCCGTGAACAACGAGACCGCGGCCGCCGTCTTCCGCAAGCTGATCTCCGCGCAGCTGCTCCGCCGGATCGTGGAGCAGCTCGACCTCCCGGACGCCGACCTGCGCGCCGAACTCGCCGCCGCCCAGCTCGTGGGCGTCGCCATGCTGCGGTACGTCATCAAGATCGAGCCGCTGGCCTCGGCGGATCCCGAGCAGATCGTCGCGCGGGTGGCCCCCGTCGTGCAGGGGCACCTCACCAGGCCGTAGGTGCCTGACCCGCAGTCGGCATGGCGAGACGTGTGTCCCGTATTCCGGACACCGTGTCCGGGGCCTGGACGAGCGGCGTACGCTCGATAGCAGCCCTATCTGTCTGAAGGAGCGAGCGACGATGCCCGAGCTGAGGTCCCGCACAGTCACCCACGGCCGCAACATGGCGGGCGCCCGCGCCCTTATGCGCGCCTCCGGTGTACCGGGTGCGGACATCGGCCGTAAGCCGATCATCGCGGTCGCGAACTCCTTCACCGAGTTCGTGCCGGGTCACACCCATCTGCAGCCGGTCGGCCGGATCGTCAGCGAGGCGATCCGCGAGGCGGGCGGCATCCCGCGCGAGTTCAACACGATCGCCGTGGACGACGGCATCGCGATGGGCCACGGCGGCATGCTGTACAGCCTCCCGTCCCGCGACCTGATCGCGGACTCGGTCGAGTACATGGTCGAGGCCCACTGCGCCGACGCCCTGGTCTGCATCTCCAACTGCGACAAGATCACCCCGGGCATGCTGAACGCCGCACTGCGGCTGAACATCCCCACGGTCTTCGTCTCCGGCGGCCCCATGGAGTCCGGCCGCGCGACGCTGGTCGACGGCACGGTCCGTACGCTCGACCTGGTCGACGCGATCTCCGACGCGGTGAACGACAAGATCTCGGACGAGGACATCCTCCGTATCGAGGAGAACGCCTGTCCGACGTGCGGCAGCTGTTCCGGCATGTTCACCGCCAACTCGATGAACTGCCTCACCGAGGCCATCGGCCTGTCCCTGCCCGGCAACGGCTCGGTCCTGGCGACGCACACGGCCCGTAAACAGCTGTACGTCGCCGCGGCGCAGACGGTCATGGACATCACCCGCCGCTACTACGAGCAGGACGACGACACCGTCCTGCCCCGCAACGTCGCCACCTTCCGGGCCTTCGAGAACGCCATGGCCCTGGACATCGCGATGGGCGGCTCCACCAACACGATCCTGCACCTGCTCGCCGCCGCCCAGGAGGCGGGCGTGCCCTTCGGCCTGGAGGAGATCGACGCGGTCAGCCGCCGGGTCCCCTGCCTGGCGAAGGTGGCCCCGAACGTCGCCAAGGACCGCACGTACTACATGGAGGACGTGCACCGCGCGGGCGGTATCCCCGCCCTGCTGGGCGAACTCCACCGCGCGGGGCTGCTGAACGAGGACGTGCACGCCGTGCACAGCCCGTCACTGGCGGACTGGCTGAAGACGTGGGACGTGCGGGGCGGCTCCCCCTCGGCGGAGGCCGTGGAGCTGTGGCACGCGGCGCCCGGGTGCGTCCGGTCCGCGGAGGCCTTCTCGCAGTCCGAGCGCTGGGAGGCGCTGGACGAGGACGCCGAGGGCGGCTGCATCCGCAGCGCGGAGCACGCGTACTCGAAGGACGGCGGCCTCGCGGTGCTGCGCGGCAACCTCGCGGTCGACGGCTGCGTCGTGAAGACGGCCGGTGTCGACGAGTCCATCTGGACCTTCGAGGGACCGGCGGTCGTCTGCGAGTCGCAGGAAGAGGCCGTGCGGAAGATCCTGGCGCAGCAGGTGAAGGAGGGCGACGTCGTCGTCATCCGGTACGAGGGCCCCAAGGGCGGTCCCGGCATGCAGGAGATGCTCTACCCGACCTCGTACCTCAAGGGCCGCGGCCTCGGGAAGGCCTGTGCCCTCGTCACCGACGGCCGCTTCTCCGGCGGCACCTCCGGCCTGTCCATCGGCCACGCCTCCCCGGAGGCGGCGGGCGGCGGCACGATCGCGCTCGTCGAGGACGGCGACCGGATCCGCATCGACATCCCGAACCGCTCGATCGAGTTGCTCGTCGACGACGCGGAACTCGCCCGCCGCGAGCAGGCGTTGAACGGCGTGTACGCCCCCAAGAACCGCGAACGCAAGGTCTCGGCGGCTCTCCGGGCCTACGCCGCGATGGCCACCAGCGCGGACAAGGGCGCGGTGCGCGACGTGACCAAGCTGGGCTGAACACCTCCGGCACCTCGACGGTCTGGGGCCACCCGCTCTTCCGGGTGGCCCCTCGCCATGTCACCAGGCGGCGGGGTCCCGGGTGTCCTTGGCGAAGACGGTGCCGTCGGGGGCGGAGGCGTAGACGCGGTCGCCGACCACCACCGGGACGGGCAGTCCGGCCGCGACCTGCTCCGTGCCCGTGCCGAGCCGCGGGGACGTTTGTCCGGCGAGCCTGCCGTCGTCGACGGCCACGGCGATCAGCCGGCCGTCCGGCGCGGAGACGTACACGTGCCGATCGTCGGCCACCGGGGTCGAGCCCCGGCTCACCCCGGTTTCCAGGCTCCACCGCTGCTTGCCCGCGGCCATGTCGACGGCCACCAGCGATCCGCCGCCGCCCATCAGGTAGACGACGTTCTCCCGCACGGTGGCATGCGCCTGCTCGACCGGTACGGGCAAGCTCACACGCTGGGAGGTCGTGGTGCCGGGCGTGTAGCGGAGCACTGCCTGTGCGTCGCCGTAGACCTTGCCGAGGGACGTGAAGAAGACCGACCCGTCGGCCGTGCCGACCGGCTCCAGCGCACCGCGCAGCCGCGCCTCCCACCGCACCTCGCCGGATTCCGGATCAACCGCCGTGACCTGTGTGGTCGTGCCGTTCTCTGCCCTGGTCACGGCGTAGGCCAGCGGGTCCCCGGGATAGGAGACGAAGTAGGGCATCTTGTGCCCGGGTATCCGGCGGCTCCACCGCTGGACACCCGACGTGCCGTCGACACCGGTGACCGTGCCGTCGGTACGGGTGAGCAGGAGGCTGTCGCCCGCGTACGTCAGCCCGCTGTACGCCGGCATGTCCTGCCGCCAGCGGGACGTGCCCGTGGCCGGGTCGAGCGCCTCCAGCCTGCGGCTCATGTCCGCCCACGGCTGCACGAGGCCACCGGCGACGACCGGCGGCCCGGTCCATTCCCCCGGGACGGTGTGGCGCCACAGCAGCCGCCCGTCGAGCGGATCGAGGGCGAACACCACGCCTGCCTGCGCACAGAGCAACTGGCCGGCGCCGTAGGAGCAGTGGGGCGCGTTCGGCGTGCCGGACACCGACTCGGTCTCCCAGGGACGGAACAGGGCCGAGGCCTTTCGGGCAGCGCCTCCGTCCGGGGCCGGGGCACTGCCGCCGACCAGATGCACCGCCGTGATCGTCCCGCCCACCATGAGCGCCGCGACGACCGCGGCCAGGGCGGCCCGCCGACCCAGGAACTTCCCGAAGCGCCGCACCTCAGGCTTCTCGGCAGCCGGGGGGCGCGGCGGTCCCGGCTCGTCACTCGCCCGCTGGGCCGGGATGAACGCCTGTGTGTCGTACGAGGCCGCCACCGACCGCAGTTCCCGCATCAACTCGTCCGGCGTGGGACGGTCCTCGGGCTCCTTGGCCAGACACCGCTGGATCAGCGGCCCGAGATTCTCCGGTACGCCGGTCAAGTCGGGCTCGTCATGGACGACTTGGTAGGCGACGACGTACGGACTGTCCGAGTCGAACGGCCCCCGTCCCGTCGCCGCGTGCACCATGACCGACCCCAGCGCGAAGATGTCCGCGGCCGGCCCCACCTCGCGCGGCCGCCGGAACTGCTCGGGTGCCATGAACGGCGGCGTCCCGATCAACTTCCCCGTCTCGGTCCGCAGTTCGCTGTCCTTTGGCCGAGAAATGCCGAAGTCGATGACCTTCGGCCCGTCGTCGGCGAGCAGCACGTTGCTCGGCTTCAGGTCCCGGTGCACGACCCCGACCCGATGGATGTCCCGCAGCGCCTCGGCCAGCCCGGCCATCAGCCGGCGCAACTGCTCCGGGGACATCGGACCGTTCCGCTTCACCTGGTCGGAGAGTGTCGGCCCGGGGATGAACAGCGTGGCCATCCAAGGCCGTTCGGCCTCCGGGTCGGCGTCCACGACGGACGCGGTGAAGGCGCCGCTGACGCGTCGGGCGGCGGCTATCTCCTGCCGGAACCGCCCCCTGAACTCGCGGTCCCGGGCGAACTCGGCATGGATGACCTTCACCGCGAGCTTCATCCCGGAGGTGCTGCGCGCCAGGTGTACGACTCCCATGCCGCCGGAGCCGAGGCAGGACTCAAGACGGTAGTGACCGGCGTACTCGGGAAGTTCCGCTTCCGCGCCCGCTCCGGCGTTCCGCTGTGGCGCCATGGGACCACCCCCGTGCTGTTCGTCCGCGCGCGCGACGCAGGGAGCCTAGTCGATGACACGTACGAGACAGAGGCGGCTTGCTAGCCTCTGTGTGCGAATTACGTACGCGTGTTTCTTGGCGTGATTCGGGGGAATCAACGGGGCCCATGACTTCCATGGGACGCAACGGGGGAGGACTCTCATGTCTGTTGACCGCATCGACGAGGTGCCCGAGACGGAGACCGGGGACGCGAAGGAAGCCGCAGGCCTGGCCGCGGAGACCGTGCTGCGCTACTACTCGGTCGCCCCGGGCGTCCGCCTGAACGTCCGCCGCGGACCCGGCACCAACTATCCCGTCACCCGCGTCCTCCCCGAGGGCGCCAAGGTGCCGATCTTCTGCCAGACCCCGGGCACGACCGTGACCGGCCCGTACGGCACCACGAACATCTGGGACAACATCGACGACAGCGAGTTCGTGTCCGACGCCTACGTGAACACGGGCAGCGACGGCTACGTCCGCCCGCGCTGCGCGAACTGACTCTCTCTGCCGATCAGAGGACACGCATGATCTCTCGCAGACGGGCAGCCGCCCTGCTCGCGGCTGCCGTCGGCGCCCTTCTCATGGTGCTCGGCGTTTCACCCGGCTGAACGTCCGCAACGGCCCCGGCACCAACTACGACATCGTGCGTGTGCTGCCCGAGGGCTCCCGCGTCCCGATCTACTGCCAGATGCCCGGTACGACCGTGACCGGCCCGTACGGCACCTCGAACATCTGGGACAACATCAGCAACGGCGAGTTCGTCTCGGACGCGTACGTGAAAACCGGCAGTGACGGCTACGTGGCCTCCCGCTGCGGCTGAACCGACGACAAGGAACCCCACCGAACATGACACCGCGCAGCCGTAGATCCCTCCTCCTCGGCGGAACCGTCGCCGGGGCGTTCCTCATGGTGCTGGGGGTGTCGCCCACCGCCAGCGCCGTCACGTACTACGACGTCGCCCCGGGCGTCCAGCTCAATGTGCGACGAGGCCCCGGCACGGAGTACCCCATCGTGCGCACCCTGCCCGTCGGCGCCAAGGTCGCGATCTACTGTCAGTCGCCGGGCACGACGGTGACGGGCCCGTACGGCACCTCCAACATCTGGGACAACATCGCCAACGGCGAGTACGTCTCGGACGCCTACGTGAAGACGGGCACCGACGGCTACATCCGTCCGCGCTGCGCCTGACCCCCGCGGGGCCCGTGGCCGGGCGGAGTCATAATCGACGGGTGAGCGACGAGACAGGCACCCCGGCCCCGGCCCCGGCCACGGCCCCGACCACGGGACCCCGGCCCGAACCCATCCGCTTCTTCGGCACGAGCTGGGTCGACCACACCGACGGGTACACCGGCCGCCGTATCGGCGTGGCCGTCGGGTCGCTCGCCGCCGCGGTGATCTCCTGCCTGGTCCTGCGCTTCGCCTACCAGGGCCTCCAGATCGCCGCGGTCGGCGGCCTCGTCACGACGCTGATGATCGTGATGTTCGCGATCTGCAGCGCCCTCGCCTTCCGCAACACCTGGGATGGCTTCGGCAAACGCCCCGACCCCGCCCGCCAGGCTTCCCTCCGCGGCCTGCTGGCCATCGGCTTCGTCGGCTCCCTCCTCGCCTACTTCTTCCGCTCCCTCACCGAGGCCCCCGGCGAGAAGCTCCACCGCGAGGAGTACGAGACGGCCCGGGAGCAGTACGCCAAGCGGACCACCCGCCGCTCCGGCAACCCGTCGAAGAAGCGCCGCCGCTCCTGAGCCGCCCTCTTACGCAAACTCACCGCCCGACGGCTCACCCCCCTCCACCATGGCCGTATGACGGCTGCCTCCTCCCACTCCACCCGCGCCCACTCCTTCAACGCGGCCGCGGCCCAGTACGCCGCCAACCGCCCCTCCTACCCGCCCGCCCTCTTCGACACCGTCGAGGAACTGGCCGGCCGCCCCCTCGCCGGAGCGCGCGTCGTGGACGTCGGGGCCGGCACGGGCATCGCCACCGCCCTGCTGCACGCCCGCGGCGCCGAGGTGATCGCCGTGGAACCCGGCGACGGCATGGCGGCCCAGTTCCGCCGGGCGCACCCCGGTATCCCGATCGTCCGGGGCAACGGCAACACCCTCCCCCTCGCCGACTCCTGCGCCGACTTCCTCACCGCCGCCCAGGCCTGGCACTGGACCGACCCGGCGCGGTCGATCCCGGAGGCCCAACGCGTCCTGCGCCCCGGCGGCGCGCTCGCCCTGTGGTGGAACACCTACGCCCTCGACGTCCCGTGGATCGTCGCCCAGGCCCAGCGCATCGAGACCTTCTTCGGCGTCGACCCCGTCGTGGAGAAGAACGGCAGCAGCGCCCGCGGCTCCGACCCCGACGGCCGCTTCGACTTCACCCGGCGCGTGGTCCGCTGGAGCCGCCGCGTCCCCGTCGACACCCATCTCGCCAACATAGGCAGCCACTCGATGTTCCTGGTCGCCGGTGAGGAGGCGAGCGCCACCTTCCTCACCGAGGAGCGGGCGCGCCTCCTGACGACGTTCCAGGACGGCATCGTCGAGGAGATCTACGACGTCGAACTGATCGTCGCCCTCAACTCCTGACCGCGCGCCGCGGCCCACCCCTCCAGGGCCGCGGCACACGCGTGGTCCAGATGCCGCAGCCCACCCAGCTCCAGCCGCACCGCACGGTCGCGGGGCAGCGCCTCCAAGGCGTCCCACAGCTTCGGCAGCCGCAGGAACGTGACGTGGCCCTGCACCCGTACGACGATCCCGGCGCCCCCCTCGTCCCCGGTCCCCACCCGCACATAACACCCGCACCGACTCCCACAGCCCGCGCACCCCGACCCGCCACACACCGAGGCCCGGCCGACGGCCGGACCAAGACGGAGCGCACAAAGCGGACCACCCGCCTCCGATCACGCCTGCACGCGCCCAGACCAACGTGCGCCACCACTTGACGGCACCCCTCCGCCGGAGGGTTAATCAGCACATGATGAATATCAAGTCCGACCCACCGGCCACCGGAACACCCCCCGACCGCGACACCCCAGCCGTCCGCGCCGAAGGCCTCACCGTCGCCCGTGGCCCGCGCACCGTCCTGCGCTCCCTCGACTTCACCGTCCCGCGCGGCCAGATCACCGGCCTCCTGGGGCCCTCCGGCTGCGGCAAATCGACCCTCATGCGCTCGATCGTCGGCACCCAGGCCAAGGTCACCGGCACCCTCGACGTCCTCGGCCGCCCCGCCGGACACCCCAAACTGCGCACCCTCATCGGCTACGTCACCCAAGCCCCCTCCGTCTACGACGACCTGACGGTCCGCCAGAACCTCGAATACTTCGCGGCGATCCTCGCCCCCGGCCACGGAGCCGCCGACCAACGCCACGAGAACGTCACCCGCGCCATCGAGGACGTCGACCTCACCAGCCACGCCGACGCCCTCGCCGGCAACCTCTCCGGCGGCCAGCGCAGCCGGGTCTCCCTCGCCGTCGCGCTCCTCGGCACCCCCGAACTCCTCGTCCTCGACGAACCCACCGTCGGCCTCGACCCCGTCCTGCGCCGCGACCTGTGGAACCTCTTCCACGACATCGCCGACCGACGCGGCGCCACCCTCCTCATCTCCTCCCACGTCATGGACGAGGCCGAGCGCTGCCACCGCCTCCTCCTCATGCGCGAGGGCCGGATCCTCGCCGACGACACCCCCGACGCCCTGCGCACCCGCACCGACTCCGAAACCGTCGAAGCGGCCTTCCTGCACCTGGTCGACGAGGCGGTCGCGGCCGCCGCCCGCGAGAAAGAGACCACCCGATGAGCACCACCACCCGCACACCCGGGACGACCGGCACCGTCACCCCCGCCCCGACCAGCGCCCTGAACCTCTCCCGCACCACCGCCACCGCCGCCCGGGTCCTGCGCCAGCTCCGCCACGACCCGCGCACCATCGCGCTGATGATCCTCGTCCCGTGCGTGATGCTCTTCCTGCTGCGCTACGTCTTCGACGGCAACCCGCGCACCTTCGACAACATCGGCGCATCACTCCTCGGGATCTTCCCGCTGATCACGATGTTCCTGGTCACCTCCATCGCCACCCTGCGCGAACGCACCTCCGGCACCCTGGAACGCCTGCTCGCCATGCCCCTCGGCAAGGGCGACCTGATCGCCGGCTACGCCCTCGCCTTCGGCACCATCGCGATCGTCCAGTCCGTCCTCGCCACTGCCCTCGCCCTGTGGGGCCTCGGTCTGGACGTCACCGGCAGCCCCTGGCTGCTCCTCCTGGTCGCCCTCCTCGACGCACTCCTCGGCACCGCACTCGGTCTCTTCGTCTCCGCCTTCGCCGCCTCCGAGTTCCAGGCGGTCCAGTTCATGCCGGCCGTGATCTTCCCCCAGCTCCTCCTCTGCGGCCTGTTCACCCCGCGCTCCGAGATGCACCCCGCCCTGGAAGCCATCTCCAACGTCCTCCCCATGT
Organism: Streptomyces sp. NPDC043726; assembly: GCF_056436565.1. Taxonomy (NCBI): domain Bacteria; kingdom Bacillati; phylum Actinomycetota; class Actinomycetes; order Kitasatosporales; family Streptomycetaceae; genus Streptomyces; species Streptomyces sp. NPDC043726. Next base: position 2,750 of record NZ_JBWKCI010000003.1, on the reverse strand, counting down.
CCTACGCCGTCGACGGCATGAACGAAGTCCTCAAGCACACCGACATGACGGCCGCCTTCGTCCGCGACGCGCTGATCGTGGCCGGCTGCGCGCTCCTCGTCCTCACCCTGGGCGCCGCCACCCTGCGCCGCCGCACGGCATAGCCGGCCACAGCACCCACCGACGCCCCACCCACGTCCCGCCCACCGGACACCCAACCCACACTCAAGCCCCCGATGGGAGGATGAACACCGGACGACGCAACCCCGGAGGGCACCCCAGCCATGACTCAGAAAGTCGCAGTCCTCGGCACCGGCAAGATCGGCGAAGCCCTGCTCGGCGGAATGCTCCGAGCAGGCTGGGGCCCGGACGACCTCCTCGTCACCGCCCGCCGCCAGGACCGCGCCGAGGAACTCCACCGGCGCTACGGAGTCACCCCGGTCAGCAACCCGGAAGCCGCCAAGACCGCCGACACCCTGATCCTCACGGTCAAGCCGCAGGACATGGGCACCCTCCTCGACGAACTCGCCCCGCACGTCCCCGCCGACCGGCTGGTCATCAGCGGCGCCGCAGGCATCCCCACCTCCTTCTTCGAGGAGCGCCTCACCGCGGGCACCCCCGTCGTCCGTGTCATGACGAACACCCCCGCCCTCGTCGACGAGGCCATGTCCGTGATCTCTCCCGGCAGCCACGCCACCGAGAACCACCTCGCCCACACCGAGGAGATCTTCGGCGCCGTGGGCAAGACCCTCCGCGTCCCCGAGTCCCAGCAGGACGCCTGCACCGCCCTCTCCGGCTCGGGTCCGGCGTACTTCTTCTATCTGGTCGAGGCCATGACCGACGCCGGCATCCTGCTCGGCCTGCCCCGCGACAAGGCCCACGACCTGATCGTCCAGTCCGCGATCGGCGCAGCCACGATGCTCCGCGACAGCGGCGAGCACCCCGTCAAGCTCCGCGAGAACGTCACCTCGCCCGCCGGGACCACCATCAACGCCATCCGCGAGTTGGAGAACCACGGCGTACGGGCCGCCCTCATCGCCGCCCTCGAAGCCGCCCGCGACCGCAGCCGCGAACTGGCCTCCGGCAACAACAGCTGACGACCCCAGGCCGCCCTCACCGAGACGAGGGCGGCCCGGAACGGCAGCCCTACGCGGTCACGGCGATATCCGAAGCCGCAGGCAGCAGCCCGATCGCCCGATACGCGGCGTCCACGGTCGGCCGGGCCATCGCCCGAGCCCTCTCCGCACCATCACGCAGCACCCCCTCCACATAGCCAGGATCAGCGCACAGTTCCCTGTGCCGCTCCTGCACGGGCCTGAGAACCTCCACGACGGCCTCCGCGGTGTCCTTTTTCAGTGCGCCGTACGACTCATATACACCGCTCAGGTCCGAGGGGTTCCCACCCGTGCACGCCGCGAGGATCTCCAGCAGATTCGCCAGGCCAGGGCGCCCCTCACGGTCGTAGACGACCTCCCGCCCGCTGTCGGTGACCGCCCGCATGACCTTCTTCCGCACCACGTCCGGCTCGTCCAGCAGATAGACGATCCCCGGCCCGACGTCATCGCTCTTGCCCATCTTCGACGTCGGCTCCTGCAGGTTCATCACCCGCGCCGCCACCGCCGGATGCGTGGCCCGCGGCACCACGAACGTGTTCCCGTAGCGCTGGTTGAACCGCACCGCCAGATCCCGCGTGAGCTCCACATGCTGCGCCTGGTCGTCCCCGACCGGCACCTCGTCACTGCCGTACGCCAGGATGTCCGCCGCCATCAGCACCGGATAGGTGAGCAGCGACAGCCGCACACTCCCACCACGCTCCCGCTCCCGCCCGGCCTTCTCCTTGTACTGGATCATCCGCCGCATCTCGCCGTCCGTGGCCACGCACTCCAGCACGTACGACAGCCGCGCGTGTTCGTCCACATGACTCTGTACGAACACCGTGCACAGCGCCGGATCCAGCCCCGCCGCGAGCAACAGCGTCGCCGCCTGCCGACTCAGCCTGCGCACCCGCGCCGGATCGTGCTCCACGGTGAGGGCGTGCAGATCGACGATGCAGAACAGCGCGTCGGCCCGGTGCTGGTCGACCTCCGCCCAGCGCCGCATGGCGCCGAGGTAGTTCCCCAGCGTCAGATGCCCGGTCGGCTTGACCCCGCTGAAGACCCGCGTCATCTCTCCACCTCCTGGTCGAGACCGCCGTCCCCGGCCGGCCGACCCTCTGGAGGGAGAAACGAGAACGGCCGCCGAGGGCGGCGGCCGTTGAGTGCATACGTGAGTACGGCCGCCGTCAGGCGGCCCACCACAGCTGGGTGCACGTACGCGTTGTCATGGACCTCAGAGTACGCCCCGAGGGTCCCGCTCGGGCGGGAGTTGACACGACTCGACGTGGTCCGTACTGTTCTCCGAGTTGTCCGACGTGAGCGTCGACTCCGGTCGGTCCCCGGACAGCCATTCCGCAAGTCCCAACCAACAATCGACGACAGTCGAACTGTCTGCCGTCGTGCCATTGGCATGCGTATTTGCGAAATGAGGAATCCACGTTCGAAAGGACGCAGCCCCCGATTAGCTCGGGAGCCGGGAATCCGCTAAAGTCTCACTCGTCGGAACGGGCCCGCAACGGCCGGGAAGACAACCCCCACTGACTGGGAATCAGACGCCGAAAGGATCTGATAGAGTCAGAACCGCCGGAAAGGGAAACGCGAAAGCGAGAACCTGGAAAGCACCGAGGAAATCGGATCGGAAAGATCTGATAGAGTCGGAAACGCAAGAACGAAGGG